>PNBD01000026.1 GCA_003135855.1 Deltaproteobacteria bacterium | reverse complement strand
TGGCACGGCGTCCAGCATCAGGTGACGGTCCTTGAATCAGCCATCATGTTTCAGAAGAAGCAGTACAAATCGCTGTCCGAGGTCGCACGCAAGATAACCGGCACGCGCTGGTCGGGACCACTGTTCTTTGGCTTGAAGAGCACCCACGCGGAGGAGGCGACCGATGGAGCCAGCTAAAACTCGCAAGCGCTGCGCAATCTATACTCGCAAGAGCTCTGAAGAGGGTCTGGAGCAGGATTTCAACTCGCTCCACGCCCAGCGCGAGGCGTGTGAGGCGTATGTGAAGAGCCAGGCCGGAGAGGGATGGCAGGTCATCAAAACGCCCTATGACGACGGCGGGTATTCGGGTGGCGGCATGGAGCGTCCGGCGCTGCAGCATCTTCTCGAAGATATCCGCCAGAAGCTGGTCGACGTCGTAGTCGTCTACAAGGTCGACCGGCTGACCCGGTCGCTGGCAGACTTCGCGAAGATGGTCGAGGTGTTCGACGCCCAGGCGTCTCGTTCGTGTCCGTCACCCAGCAGTTCAACACGACCACCTCGATGGGACGGCTGACGCTGAACGTGTTGCTTTCGTTCGCACAGTTCGAGCGGGAAGTGACGGGGGAGCGAATTCGGGACAAGATCGCAGCCTCCAAGCGCAAGGGTATCTGGATGGGAGGCACCACGCCGCTCGGTTATGACGTCCGTGATCGCCGCCTCGTAGTCAATAGGGCGGAAGCGGCGACCGTGAAGCAGATCTATGAGCGCTATCTGGAACTCGGCAGCGTGCGTCTGCTCAAGCAGGATCTGGATCGTCGCGGGACCAGTTCCAAGATTCGAATCTCCATGAAGGGCCTCAAATCGGGCGGTCGATCGTTCTCGCGCGGCGCCCTTTACGAGTTGCTCGCCAATCCGATCTACATCGGCGAGATCCGCCACAAGCGGGAACGCCATCTGGGATTGCACGACGCGATCCTCGACCGCGACCTGTGGGAAAGGGTTCAGCAACAGTTGCGCGAACAAGCCGCGCAGCGCGGCAAGCGTCCGACCAAGGCCGGATCGAGCCCACTGGCAGGCCTTCTCTTCGATCAAAGTGGCGAGCCGCTCTACGCGCAATGCACCGCCAAGGGTGCGCGGCGATACCGCTACTACGTATCGAAAGGCCTGATCACGGGTTCTGCTAAGAATGCGCAAAGCGGCTGGCGATTGTCGGCGACTGAGATCGAGGGGGCGGTGGCGATTGCCGCGCGAGCCATCCTGGACGACCGGGTCGGCATGCTCGAGGCGCTGGAGAAGTCTGGAATCGATTCTCCGGACGTACGGGCGACGCTGGAAGCGGCGGCGGATCACAGCCGCCGGCTAGCGGCACAGATCGACGTGGCAGCTTGTCTGACTGATCTGGTCGAGCGCGTGGAACTCCTGGAGCAGGGCATCCGGGTTTCTATCAAACTTACGGTACCGCAAATCGGCCGGGCCGAAGTGCCGATTGCCAACGTACTTCATCTCTTGAGGCTCCTGCCATTGAAAATGAAACGGCGCGGCGTCGAGACACGGATCATTCTGGAGGGATGCGAAGACACCCCGCGGAAGGTAGACCCGGCGCTGCTCAAGGCCATCGCTCGCGCCACGCAATGGTTCGAAGAATTGGCCACAGGCCGGGTTCGCTCGCTCGCAGATATGGCCAGACGCGAGGGTCTCCCCAAACGCTACGTCGAGCGGCTTACGAAATTGGCGTTCCTCGCACCCCGAATCGTCGAAGCCGTGATCGAAGGTCGCGGTGCGGCTGACCTTAATCTTCAAATGCTGATGGACGGCCGTTTCGAGCTATCGCCTGAGTGGAGCGAGCAACAGCGACAACTCGGGCGCGGCTAGCCACGAATCCAAGCACATACGGTCTGATCCCATATGATCCCGCCAGACAAAGGATTGATGCGAGCCGACGTCGGCCAGACTGGCGCGTCGAGCCTATCGGTGCTGGTCCAAGTGAACTTATCGAAGCGACGCCGGGAGCCGCAAGAAATGACGGGGCTCCGAAGGATCCGAAGGGTCCCGTATTATCTGACGTTCGCGCGCGCGGGCGTAGCGTCGATAATCTGTCTGCGGTTCGGATGCTTCGGAAGTGAACGAAAGCCATGGACTGAAAGTGCGGTTGCATTGGCGCACTACGCACGAGGCGGGCGCCAAGCGACGACCCTTCACTCACTCGAGGATGAGACGGCCGCTTGGCGGCTCAGGGTCGGTGCAAGTTCAGTCCAAGTCACAAAATAGCGGTTGATTCAGTTCGGTAATTCGGCGCGCTGCGGATTGGAGATCCGTTGCGTCGGTACAGACTCGGACGCTCATATTGGCGGCAGCTGCACCACCGCGCCGTCGATCAACGTTTATGATGGCACCAGCAACACCGGCACCGCGCTTGCCTGTTCGGCCTCGTCGCAGAGCAAGGGCAACGCGAGCATCCAGTCGGAGTCGCGAACTTTCTCCGCCGGTGATGTAGTCGGCATTTACGTGAGTACAGCCGGGTCGAGCTGCACGGCGCCAAGCTTTCAGGTCTCGGCGACCGCGCTTGAACCTTGAACCATAAATGCTGCTAAACCATCAAAGTACCAGTCCAGTGGACCGCCGCAAGCAATGACGAGTTCGATGTCTACAAGATCAGGGTAAACCGTGAGCCGTAAACAAGGGAGGGAAGGGAATGTCGGAGATCGCAATATTCGGCGCTGGGGGCGCGGGGCGTGAAACGGCGTGGCTCGCAGATCACTGTGGCATGAAGGTGGCCTGTCTCATCGACGATAGCCGCGAACTCGAGGGCACGCGCATCAACGGCGTTCCAGTGATCAGCCTTAACCACTTTCTGGCCATCTCTCCTAATGTTCCGGTTCTCTGCGCAATCGGCAATCCACAGGCCCGCGAGCGCGTCGTCGGGAAGTTGCTGAAACAGGGCGCGAACTTGAACTGCTCCCTGATTCATCCGAGCGTGCTCATCGGGAGTCACACAGAAATCGGCCGCGGAGCGATTATCTGCCCGCACACGATCATCACTGTCAACGTTCGGATAGGCGCTTTCGCCTACGTGAATCTGAGTTGCACAATCGGCCACGATGTGGAACTGGGGGACTTCTGCACATTCACGCCTGGTGTTCATGTATCTGGCACCGTCCGCTTCGGCAGGCGCATATTCGTTGGCACGGGCGCGACTTTCATAAACGGCACTTCGACAAAGCCGCTTTCGGTCGGCGACGACGCGGTTGTCGGCGCGGGCGTGTGCGTCAGGCGCGATGTGCGGCCGGGTACGACGCTACTCGACGCCGCGCCGAGGTCGATCGCGGGTGGCGGGGCGGATCGGGAGTTCTAATCCCACCCCCTCCGCCAAGCAGTCTTCTATGCTGGGCATTCTCTGCAGAAGTGCGCGAAATCCGCGCTCGTGCGGAGGTATTCAGGCCGGACCAAGTTTTGAGAAGCGACAAGTCCACAATGGATGGCCTGTTTTGTTTACGCACGGGCGGTCCGACCTGATTCAACTCTTCAGCGCGATCGTTACGCGAGTCCCCAGCACAATGTGCAATTGGAGTGCGTTCCTTGCGCTCGGGCAACATGCGAATTGGAATGACGAGTTTCTTTCCGCCGCCGTCGAATGGGCGAAACGCACAATCGAGTTGCTGTTGGCCTTTCGTCATATGAACGCACCGGGTTCGAATGCTACGAAACTTCAGATGTACATCTGCGGCTTCTGGGACGACCCCTCCTATCATCGCCGCGGACGCATGAACCCGAGAGTGGCCGACGAAATTGCGGCCCTTGCGCTATGCTGTCGCACTGACAACGCAAGAATCGGCCGAGAGGTTCTTCCTTTGGTCCGTGAGTTTTACTCTCTGAGCTGGTGCGTATCGATAGATTCTGCGGACGCCGTTCAGATGCTGATCGCGAAAGTGAGGAGCATGCCCCGAAACGTTGATTGGTGTAACTGCTATCCTTTCACGGCGAATCTTTACCGGATACCAATTGCCACCAGTCGCGTGCGAAGCGGACCAAAATCGCATGTACGCCAAACTCGAGCATGCACCGCCGAAGTCGCTGATCGACATGCCGGGCGCTCACTTTCCGACCATTTAGCTAGGTTTGGCCACTACTTTTGGTTTCTGTACTCCTAATTCTCAGGTGACGCTAACCTGGATTCGCGTGGTCGGGTGGACAATGCGCCCAATCCAGGAGAGGCGTATGAGAACTAAGAGAAACAAGCAGATATCGAGCACGAGCGATTGCATGGAACTTGCGGCAGCCATCCGGGAGATCGTACCAGCCGCACAGATGCTTGCTGAAGAGTTGCGGCGGCGTGCACTACTCCGATCTCTTCGGAGGATCTCGCAAAGCAGGTGCAAAGCCGTCAGTTCAGATGAATAGTGATCCGGTCTCGAGCTGGAACGTGAAAAGCAAAGTAAAACGACGCCCACGCGCGTTCTCTCAGATACTGTGCAGTGCGGAATTATTCTTCCGTAGTTTTGCCGTTCGGAAAGAGCGTCGGCGGAGTGTTTGTCCGAAGCTGAGGGATACTTAAGCTCTGATGGTCTCAGGAGTTGCATGTGGTTACTCGCGTATGAGGCTTCTAGGAAGAACTGGATTCGCGGTGCTTCATCGCATTCATTACGACAGACGCCTACTCCGGCGCCCTTTGGGCCAGAAATCTCTCCTTCTACTTTCCCTGGGCGCTAGCAATCAGAGTGCCGGCGGCGATGCGCGGGCGTCTTCGCGAGCCGCGCACCAGCAACAGCTAGCCTTCCGATGATCTCAGCCGGTCCATCTCACTCTGTGTGGGTGATCTCACCTCATCTCGCCAAATCAAAACCATCTGCCTATCGGAAGAGGGCGCGTTCCCGCTGCAAACGTGGTAGCGTGAATGGGCGATCATCTCCGTAAGTTGTCTTCAACGGTATGAAAGAGGTACGCCGAGCGACGTGATTTTTCACCACCCGACGCGGACGAAATCACTTCGTCGGGGCATCCGTCGCTGCCGCACTAAGCCAAAGTCATCGCCATGTAGCGGTCGGCTGAGTAAGCGAGCATCAAGAAGGACTATGATAAGATTAGCCGAGCACATTTCCCCAAGAGCTACTTTTCTCCGGATGAGATGAGATTCGCTCGTAGTGACGCTTCGTTCTATCCAAACGGCTTCAGTCCCGATTCAGGACATATTCGCCGACGCCCCGACCCGTTAAGTATGCGCGCACAACCGCTCTGACCTCTTCATCGTTAACAACAGCCTTCTGGAACAGTTGACGATTCAATTCGTGCACAATCTTGGCTGCCTTCAGAAAGGGCATTCCAGTAGTGAGCTTTAGCGGCCCAGCGATGATGCTGTTGCGCGACAAATAATAGACACAGTAGCCCGACGATGACGATTGATAAAAGACCATGCCTTGCTTCTGAGCAGCCATCGGAGCAACTGTCGTAGGTTTTGGTTTAGAGCTGTGTTTGCCGGCCACGGCCCCGATGCTCTTCATTCAAGCGCTCGCGCGTCTCTCGACGCCAGTTGTGTATCTATCTCCGACCACTACGCGCTCACCGAACCACCACCAAAGAATAGGAGATAGGATAGCGCTCATAACAAAGCTGAATAATAACACCAGTCCCATTCCGAAACCTACGTATCCGATGTAAAGGGGTACCGGAATCAAAGCCCAACAACCTAGAATTAAGGCCCCGTTTGAGACCAACAATGCTCTACGGATCTTCACGTATCCCTGAACAAGTGCTTCGCGAAAATCTCCAATCTTTACGAATTCCTCCCGAACTCGAAATAATAAATAAACTTCGGAATCAATTCCGATCCCACTCGCAATCGCCAGTGCGGAGATAGCATTCGAATTTAGTTCGATTCCAACCAGATACATGATTGCGACGGAAATAACCATCGCGATCACCAGTGGAATAAGAAGGATCAAGGAAAGCGCGACGGATCTTATGCACAACACCGCTAGAATAAACGTGCCCACTAGTCCCAGTAGACCGCCCGCGAACAACCAATACGCGACGTTATGATTGAAGGCGGATGCGACTCCGATCGAACCACCTGCGACACTCACTCTGACCGGCAAACCGCCAAAAGTATGTCTCGCTTCGTTCCTCGTTGTTGTCATTATTTGCTCAACCGTTTCTGGGCGCGTGCTATCGAGGTAGCCAATTATCACTGCTGAACTATAGTCATTGGTCATCAACCAAGAATACACTCCCGGTGAACGGTTGGCTGTATCATGCAATATCTGCCCGATCTCATACGGCGTCTCCGGCACAGTGAGAAAATCGTCGGATGCCTCGTGAATGAACGAGTTATTCAGCTTAACGAGAAAGCCGAGATTGGCGACACTACCTACGTGATGCTGCTCGCCCACAAACGTCGCTAACCGATCGATGCCCTTCATCACGGCAGGCTGCTCCAAGATTTTAGTTCCTGGAGTCGTTGGTTCGACCAACACCATCATAGGATAGATACCATGAAAGCGAGATACGATTTCACGCTCCATCAAGAAAATATCGCTGTGTTTCCACGATCGAGTCAAATAGTTGTGAATCGCATACGTGTTGTCTTGTCCAAATGTTGCTCGCGTAACTAGCCATGTCGCTCCAGCAGTTATCAGAACGCAGATGCCAAGTACTGAAGCGACAATGGTTGTGCTGTCTAGAGTCTTTCGTATAGCGAAGGCGAGTATATTGTCCATTCGCTCGGTGCGCCGAGCCGCTTCGCGCTGATTTATCCCCTCCAGCTCATGCATGCTCACAGAACTCAAAGCAGGTATCATGAGTGCGAATTCATCGATGGTGAGCGAAGCGAGACCGAGCACGGCTACAATTCCAAGAGAGCGGACATTCTCAAATGGAACTGCCGCCATGACAGCGAAAGGGATTATGTCGCAGAGCAGCGACACCAGCATTGGGCGAAGCCGGGAGACAAAAGTGCTAACTATCGCATCCTCGACATTGCGGTGCTGAGGATATTCTTCATGGTAGAACCGCGTAAGGAACTGAATCGAATGGCACGCACCCGCGGCTACTATTATGAAGGGAGCCAACAAGGCGGCAGCGGAATGTAACGTGCTGCCAAAAAACACCCGGTAGAGACCGAAGCCCATGAGCACGCCCAGCACCGCCACTCGTAGCGGTAGCAGAACCCCACTGTAAGTGCGAAATGCATACCACAATATTGCGGCTATGACTGCTAGAAAGAAAACGAATGCGCCGGCTATGTACCACAGTCCCGTGCTGTTCACCCATCCTACAATGATTGGAGTTCCGGCGGCGCGGAGCGTGATGCCAGGACGGTTGTAACGCTTAAGGATATCCGTTACGGCCTGATAAATCGCTACAGGCTCTGTAACCTGTGTCTCAACCTGGGCGTGCGGAGGTACTTGGGAACGAAAGTCAGCGAGGATTAGTGCTGCCTTGCTATCCTTCGAAACCAAGACACCATTGATGAGTGGATTTGCACTCGCCCATGATTGAATGTCTCGAGCGCGTGTCCGAGGAGGCGGGTGAACAGCGGAATTTGCGTACTCGGCCAGTTACTAGAGCCTCCACATTGCTGCGGCGGACGCTGCCCTCGATAAGGTTGCGGACGTGTAGCAGGCTCGCGACTTTGCTCACATCCTGATTCTGCCCCTTGAAGGCGAATGATGAGGTGCGGGCGGCGACCTGCAGATTGGTAATTTTCGACAGGTCACCGATGATCTCGTCGGTCATGCCGTCGCTGAAATACTCGTCATTCTTGTCAGCGCTCAGATTGGCGAAGGGCAAAACCGCGATAGTTACTTTCCCGGTCGGAATCGAGGCAGGTGTCTTCAGCGCGGTCAGAATCCGCGTGCGCGATGCGTATGCGATGACGATCGCCACTGCGGCGGCCGAAATCACGGCGATCACGGCGAGGGTTCTGCGCTGGGTGGCGAGCAGCGGCGATGAGGAATCGCGATCGACCGTCGCGGCCACCTGGAGGGAGTAAACGCGGATCGGACGCGATACGTT
>PNBD01000045.1 GCA_003135855.1 Deltaproteobacteria bacterium | reverse complement strand
GGCGGATTATGGCCGCCGGCTGAAAGCCTCGATTGACGTGGCAGCTTGTCTGACTGATCTAATCGAGCGGGTGGAACTCCTGGAGCAGGGCATCCGGGTTTCAATCAAGCTCCCGATCCCTTCTGTCGGCCACGCCGAAGTGCCTATTGCCAACCTTCTTCATCTCTCAAGGCTCTTGCCGCTCGGAATAAAGCGGCGCGGCGTCGAGACACGGATCATTCTGGAGGGATCCGAAGACACTCCCAGAAACGTAGACCCGGCGCTGCTCAAGGCCATCGCTCGCGCCACCCAATGGTTCGACGAATTGGCAGCAGGCCAGGTTCGCTCGCTGACCGAGGTTGCCCGACGCGACGGTCTCCCCAAGCGCTACGTCGAGCGGATCACCAAACTGGCGTTCCTCGCACCTCCAATCGTCGATGCAGTGGTCGAGGGTCGCGCCGCGGCTGCCCTAAACCTTCAAATGCTGATGGACGGCCGTTTCGAGCTGTCGCCAGAGTGGAAAGAGCAACAGCGCCAACTCGGGCTCTGACAACCGCTGTCACTCAAAGCCTCTATATTGCATTGTCAAGGGTGGCCCTGCTGGGCACGTCTGGAGGCATCCGTATGAAGGCGCCAATTGTTGATTTTTGGGGTAAGTTGTCCCAAAGCCGAGACGACTGGCATCCGCTCATCGATCATTGCGCTGATGTCGCAGCCTGTTGTGAGGCTCTACTTAAGCTGACCTTGATTCGCCGACGGATTTCCCGGCTCGCGGACCTGGACGATCTTTCGCCGTCGCAGATGTCGCGTCTATCGGTACTGGCCGCCTATCACGACGTCGGCAAATTTAATATCGGCTTCCAGAACAAGGCGGCGGCGGAGCAGGAGCACCGGTTCACAAAGGGTCATGTGCGCGAAGCAATCGCGCTCATCCAGTGCCGATTCAAGGAGGGCGAGCGGCTGCGCGAGAGTCTATCGCTTGAGGCGATCGATTCCTGGGGTCCTGACCGCTGCGCGTTGCGGCTCTTAGTTGCGGCGATCGCTCATCACGGACGACCTGCGAGCTTTGAGCAATCCGGCTCTGAATTTAAGTCCATCACCTGGAGAACCGCCGACGGCCTTGATCCCTTCGAGGGCATCGCTCGACTTCGCGAGCGTTCGCTTTCCTGGTTCCGCGATGCTTTCGCATCCGGCGCCGACCAACTTCCCGCGACTGCCGCCTTTCAGCACGCTTTCAGCGGACTCGTAACTCTCGCTGACTGGATCGGTTCGGATACTCGCTTCTTCCCTTATAGCGAGGATCTGACTCGTGACCGGATGGTGATCGCCCGCGCAGGCGCGCGTCGCGCACTCGAAGCCTTCGGCATCGACGCATCCGGCGCGCGTCAAGAATTGGGAAAATCGCCCCCGTCCTTCGCGTTGCTTTCCGAATTCGAGCCACACGCTTTCCAGCGTGCGATACTCGATCTGCCGAGCTCGATCGGAGGTTCTCTGACGATCCTTGAGTCTGAAACCGGTTCCGGCAAGACCGAAGCGGCGCTGGCGTTATTCCTCAAACTTTTCCATGCGAACGAAGTCGATGGACTCTATTTCGCGCTGCCGACCCGGACTGCCGCCACGCAAATACACCGTCGCGTGATAGCGGCCCTTGCTATAGCTTTCAAGCAACCTCTACCCGTAGTTCTTGGCGTTCCGGGCTACATAATCGTCGATGACCACGAGGCCCGTCGTCTTCCCGACTTTCAGGTTCTCTGGAATGACGACCCCGATGAACGCTTCCGATATCGCGGATGGGCAGCGGAGAGTCCCAAGCGCTATCTAGCCGGGCCGATTACCGTCGGAACTGTAGATCAAGCTCTACTTTCAACTCTGATGGTGAGCCATGCGCACATGCGAGCGACCGCCCTACTGCGTAATCTGTTGGTCATCGATGAGGTTCATGCGTCCGACGGTTATATGATCGCTCTGATGCGCGAGGTGCTCTCGAATCACCTCGCCGCCGGCGGCCACGCCCTCCTGATGTCGGCGACGCTTGGTTCGTCCGCCCGCCAAATCTTGCTCGCTTCCGCTTCCGATGCCGCCGTCGCATCCCTTCCGTTAGCCGAGGCGAAGAAGCTCGCATATCCGGCGCTACTATCGTGCCGAAAAGAAGGAGTGACCGAAATAGCGATCGACTCCGATTCGCAACCGAAACATGTCTCTCACGAATTGCGCCCATGGGCTGATGACTCGCCGTCGATCGCTCGAATCGCCGCCGACGCAGCCGCCTCGGGCGCGCGAGTTTTGATAGTCCGCAACACCGTCGCTGATTGTGTGGCGACTCAGCTCGAGGTCGAGCGCGAAGCCAATACCCGTGGCATACACGCACAGCTATTTGGATGCAGGATGGTGGTTGCACCCCATCATTCACGGTTTGCCACTGAGGATCGCAAGGATCTCGATCTCGCGCTCGTAAATCGTTTCGGCAATATCAGCGGCTCCTCGGCGCTCCCCTGCATCGCGGTTGCCACGCAGACGGTCCAGCAGAGTCTTGATATCGACGCCGATCTGATGATCACGGACCTTTGCCCGATGGACGTGATGCTGCAACGGGTCGGCAGGCTGCATCGACACGCGCGTCCGCGCCCCGTTGGGTACACCCATCCGCGCCTGATCGTGCTGACCCCGGCGGAGCGCGACCTGACCCCTCTGATTCCTAGTAACGGCAATGCGCCAGGGCGCCACGGTATCGGAACCGTATATGAGGACCTGCGCATTCTGGAGGCTACCTGGCGCGCGCTTGAATCATATCCTGAGCTCACTATTCCGACGATGAATCGAGAGCTGGTCGAGGAAACGACTCATCGGGAATCGCTCGGTGCGATCACTTCGAGCCTCGGACCGAAGTGGCGCGCGCACGGCCTTGCAGTATCGGGAGCGTACCTGGCGATGAAGCGCATGGCCTCGCTTAACTGTATTGACCGGACGCTTCTGTTCGGTGACTTTGAGTTTCCCAGCAAGGAAATGGAACAGCGCATCCAGACCCGGCTCGGCGAAGGCGATCGTATCGCGGAATTTCCGGCGCCGCTCAAGTCGCCATTTGGCAACGAGATCCGCCGCCTGACTATTCCGTATTTCCTTGCGCGCGACATCGAGAAGGAAGCTCAACCCACAATCGAAACCTCGAACGCAGACGCGATCGAATTCTCTTTCGGTTCCCGGCGATTCATCTACGACCGGCTCGGCCTCCGCGCGGCCGGCCAACCAACATCAGAAAGTGAGGATGCTGCCGATGCCTGATCTCATGTTCAACCTGTTAACCGATTCTCTCTTCGGCATCGACGCTGGCGGCGCCGCGCCGTATCGCTACCGGAAGTTCTTGCGCGCCTCGGCGGCGAACAACCAACCGAGTTCAGTGCCCTTCAACCGCATCAGCAGCATGCGTGGCACGCCTTTCTGGTTCAGCTCGCAGCGATCGCAATTCATGCGTCCGGCGCCGATCCGACCGTGCGAGACGCCGATCAGTGGCTGATGATGCTCCGCCATCTCACCGACCGCGACGACGCGCCCTGGAGCCTAGTTGTCGCTGATCTTGCGAAGCCGGCCTTTATGCAACCGCCCGTTCCGGAAGGAACGCTGGAGGAATGGACGCCGGTCACTTTCCCTGACGAAATCGACATCCTCGTGACCGCTCGCAACCACGACGTGAAGTCATCTCGCATCGAAGCGCCGAGGCCCGAGCACTGGATTTACGCGCTCGTCACTGTGCAGACGATGGCCGGATTTGACGGCCGCACCAAATACGGAATTGCTCGCATGAACAGCGGCTACGGAAACCGCCCGTGCCTTAGCGCAAGCTCCGACCTCTCCGCGCAAGTTCGCTTTCGCCGCGACCTCGCGATCCTGCTCGAGCAACGTCCCCGGATGATTGAGGGCTACGGTTATCAGGCAAGCGAGGGCGCCGCGTTGCTGTGGGTTTTGAACTGGGACGGCGGAGATTCGAGCCAGATCGCGCTCGAAGATTGCGATCCATTCTTCATCGAAATTGCGCGCCGCGTGCGTTTCACCGCCGACACTTCGTCGCGCTTGTCGGTATTACGTAAAGGTAGCGACCAAAAACGCATCAACTCCGACGAACGCAACGGCGACCTCGGCGATCCCTGGGTTCCCACTAGTATGGATGGCAAGGCTTGGACCGCCACGGACCTATCGTATCGTCATCTCTGCAAGGTTCTCTTCACTGGCGACTATGCTCGTAATCCCGCCGCCGAAGTCAGGAAGGACGACGGTGACTCGCCGGTCATCCTGGCTCAGGTGTTGGCTCGTGGCCAAGGAAAAACTGACGGTTATCACGAGAGGATGATTCCAGTCACTCCGAAAATCCGCGACTTCTTCGCTCGACCAGACCGCAATCAGCAACTCGCCGCGCTGGCAAGCGATTTTGTACAGATCGTCGATGACGTCGAAAAGAAAGTCCTTAGACTCGCGCTGCTCGCGCTGATCCAGGGCGGCCCTGACAAGATTGATTTCCAGGACCGGCGCCCCGACGGTCTCGTTAACGAACTCGACTCCGCGATTGACCGGATATTTTTCCCGCGCCTGTTCGAATTGGCCGGCGACGACGATGACGCCGCCGCGCTCGCGATCTGGCGCAAACAAACTTTCGAGCTCGCCCGCCAAACCCTCCAACAAGCCTTCGATAGCGTTCCGATCCCTCTCGCGCGCCGTTACCGCGCGATCGCGATGGCCGTCTGGCGATATTCTGCCCCGATCGGCAATCAAAGGCGAGACGCGCGCATCGATCTCGCCCCAGCTAGGTCATCGAGTTGACGAAGAATCATCAGAAATGGTCGCTGCTGGATGAAAGTTCCGCTTAGAGCAATACTGCTGATCGGGGCAATTCGCCTCATGCACAGAGGGAGATCGGGACATTTGGCTCATTACAAATATAGGACTCATTCAGGATTTGTTTCGAAGGTGAAAGCACAGGTCGCTGGCGATGAGCTTGAACGACTCGGCTTGTTCGCACCCTCAAACACCCAAGCGCGAGAAGATCGTCGAGGCCGCCCGTACCGCACGGTCGCCACTGGCAGGTGTGTTCGACTGGGATGCTTCCGAACAAGGTTGTTTGGAACGCGCCGCGGATCTCGCGCGCACTTGAGGTAGCATAAATGGCTGAACCCGCGAACAACGTGACAGTTGAGTTCAGGATGCTGCTCTTACTAGGCGCGCCGCCGTTGGGTCATAAACGTATTGCGTAACTGTCCCGTCTTTTATGCGCTCGATCACTTCGTTCACAACAAAAAGAGGAACGAGGAACCACTCGCGCGGTTTGACCGAGTTGCCGAAGCGATCCTGGATTTCAATATCCAACTGCGCGGGATCGAACACACGATGAATCAGGTTCTCGAGCTTAACTCGGTTGATGTTGTAGAGCTCGTAGGTAGCGATGACTTCCACATCGGACATCAGGAAGGTAGGGTCCAGGTTCGCGTTCGCGATGCGTGTGTCGACTTTACCCCCTGTTACGCCGATCTTGCGAAGAACATCGCGGTTGGCGGTGACAACCGGATGGTCGGATTTGATACGCAGAACATAGATCGTGCCGCTCGCCAGATCATAGTCAGCGGGATCCTGGGCGAACAGCGGCCCGGTGTCGGGATTGGTGATGAGCCGTCCCGCCGCGTCGCGGTGAAGTGCGCGCTGGAAGGAGCGCATCAGTAAATCGCTCTCGGTTCCATTGTCGTAGATGACACGCAACCGGCTGTCACGACGGTCATATTGCGTCCTGAAATCCTCACCCACCTCGGCGACGTAGGCCATCTGACCCTGGACAATGAAGTACTCGACCTTCTGGATCCCGGCCATCTTGATCTCGTCCATAGTCTGGACGGGGAGCGTATGGCGGACGCCGGACTTCAACTCTCTTTTCAGTTGTTCGAAGATCGGCTTGAACTTCTCGAAGTCTTTGCAGACGGTGCGATTGGCGATTTCCTCAGCGGCGCGTTTGTCAGCGCTCTTGCGGACGTGTTTCAGCTAGGTGATGCCGCCCGCCGCGCCCTCCAATTCGGCCAGTAGCTCATCGTCGTCGAGCGTCTGCGCCGATTCGACAGCGACAATCTCCGCGCCGGAGAGCAGCCCTTGATGATCCAGCGGCGCGAGCAGCGAACGACACTCCTCAAGCGCGCGCATGCGGTCAAGGCGCGCGGCATACATCCGCTCGAAAATGTCTCGATCTTCCCCATGTTGCGGGGCCCGACGGTGTTTCTCGACAAAACGCTGTATCTCCTCGAATCCGGCGATGATGCGCTCCTCGCGCGGCGAGCGTCCGCCTTTCTTCTCCGGCTCCGCGAAATCGTCCAGTTCGGAGCGCAGTTCGTCGAGGTCGATGTCACTCATAGCGACCCTCATCCTTGTAGGGGACAAAGGCGGCGGCGCCTTCGGCCATCCGCCTTTCCCAGGCATCCTGTGAGGTGAGCGAGGGGCGCCGTCCCCGTTCCTTCTTGAACCTCACGGCCCGGACGGCAAGCTCCTTCGCTTCCTCCGGCGTCAAGCTCGTGCGCTTCGCGGCGATCACTGCCGCGACCTGTTTCAGGCTTTCCTCGCTCATGGTCTTTGCCAGGATCGCATAGGCTTCGCCGAATGGATTGATACGGTCGATAAGGTCGATGTCGAGTTCGCGCACATCCATCGCAAACCTGCGCACGCCGTCGATCAAGGCGGTGTTGGCGGCCTCCTCGGCGTCGTCCCCGACGCCGCCGAGCGCAACCTGCTTGGCTCGTTGTGTGAGATTGAGGGCGGTAATGGCATGCTGGCGTACGGCCTCATGGTCCTGCTCGTCAAGCTCCGGGTATTTGTCTTTGATGATCTTACCCATGCGCACTTGCGTCAGCTCTTCGGGCACCAACTCCTCGTCGAACAGACCACGCTCAAGGGCGGTCTTGTCCTGAACGAAGGCGGCGATAACCTCGTTCAAGTCTTCCTGACAGATGCGCGTGGCTTCCTTGCCCTTGGGTTCGGCGAGTCCTTTGATCTCGATCTGGAACCGCCCTGTCTCCTCGTTGAAGCCGACATTACATCTGTTTGGGTCATAGCCGCCTTCGCCGTAGCCGAAGCCCGGGATAGGTCCGCTCTCCTGGTGCTTTGGCTTGAACTCGAAGCGCGGCGCAAGCACCTGCTCCATAAGCAAGCTCGCAGCAATCGCCTTCAGGGTATCGTTCACCGCCTCGGTGACTGCTTCCTCGGAAGCGTCCGGCTCGGCAATCAGGTTCGTGAACCGCGCGCGCGTCTTGCCCGGTGCGTCGCGGGTCGCGCGCCCGATGATCTGCACGATTTCGGTCAAGCTCGACCGATAGCCGACGGTTAGCGCGTGCTCGCACCATATCCAGTCGAATCCTTCCTTCGCCATGCCGAGTGCAACGATGATGTCCACATAGTCCCGGTTGTCCTTCTGCGCCGGGTCTTTTAGTTTTTGGCCCGGCATGAGGAAACCATTTTGGTGGAACTGGCGTTCGCAATAGCTATTACAAGTAGCTTGCGCCTGGTTGCAGTCCTGTTGACACGCGAGCAAAGCCGGCAGGTTGGAACGGTCGACTAGCGGTCTACAAATTGTTACGGTCACATCGTGCCTGCGTTTTTTCCGAGAATTCCCTAGAAACCCGGAACAAGAATTTCAAAATCTGGTCAGTGAATTTGTTTCGTCGACTCGATATTCCTCCGAATTTTGAGGCGGGTCCATCCCGCTATATTCCGCGAGATCCAACCGTCTTCCGAGAAACATCGAACCAGAGCAGATCCACGTTGGACCGCTGCTTCCGATAGGGGAACGGCTTGATTCGAGTGAAGGAGGAAAAGTAACTCGCGGCCCGATCCAGACGCAGGTGCCACGACTCAAGGAGATGCACGAGGGTGTCCTTTACCATTCCCATAAATGATCGCGACAGCGTCGATAAAATAGCCGGGATGTCCGCGTTGTCCGATTCGTGGCGTCAGACTCTCTTTGTAACTCCGGATCCGTTTCGAGTTGTCTTCCTCATCCTGCATCGTTGTTGTAGGGAGATCCATAGTTTCGAGCCGGCCATCAATTTGAGATTGGCCGGAAAGTATTACCAGCGCATCGGCGCCGGTCCCACATGCTCCCCGACGGACAGCGTCAAGTACTTCGGTTTCATCACCGGGGTTCCCCCAAGCCTCTACAATCGCAATCTTTCGATAATCAGTTCCCAAAGGTTCCGAATGTAGAATGGGCATCGAACAGTCCGGCGGCTTTGCGGCGCGATCGATTGAATCAATTTGCGCGATACTCGTTTGTGGGGGCTGGCTTGAAAAGCAACCCTCGGCGACGAAGCATCCTATCGCCAAGCATATCACTAAACCGTTGCGGCGGGACTGCCGGTCTGCGTGGGATTGCTTACCAATATTGAAGGCTAGAAGGTTCTTCTCAGGAACCGGTGTCAGCTCCTGGCTTCGGAGGAACCTTCTTAGGAGAGTGGACAAATTCCTGAACCAGGATAAGTTTGCAACGCCGCCCATTCGTAGTTCAGAAACCAGCGTGACATTGTACCAGCCCAAGGCCGGCTTGCCGCCGAAGTTGATCGCCTCGGATAAGTCCGGAGAAAGCTACTTTTTCTGAATAGACTTTATGTAATCCACCAGAAGGTCAATCCTTTGCTTCACCAGTGCTGGAGATTCCGGGGCCTCCTCGATTCTTCCAGAATAGGCGCCGCCCTGGCCATACCTGAACACGTTGCCCCAGCTCGGCATCTCTCTGGTCCCGTGACCAGAGGCCGCCTTCGTACCGTCAATAAAAGCGCGAACATCGTTCTCAGGAAATACACCGCCATTCTTAGGTACTAATTGCGTGAGGTCTGCCGGCTTTTCCTTTCAAGTCCGGGGCAATAGGTCCATCACCGGTTGCATTCATGCCGTGACACTGTGCGAGTACTGAATAAACTCCTTTTTCCCGGTTATCACGTTGCCGTGTGGCCCCAGTATACCCTCGCCATTCTGGGCAAGCGCAGCATCCGGAGAGAATTCAACCATAGCTCCGATCAAAATCAGAATGACCGCTAAGCATTTGAAGCTTCGACGTTTGTGTACCATCTGCTCTTCCCCATTCCTGGTCGGCGGCCGGGTCTCTAACATCTCGGTCAACAGCACCAAACAATCATCACACCTAACTATGTAAACGAGCCGTAAGTTTGATTTCGACCAGCGCGCCCGGCACGCCTAGCTCGGAGACTCCGATCCCAGTCCACGCTGGATATGGCGCCATCAGAAAGCGGTCCTTGACCTTCATGAACAACTGCATGTGAGCTTGGAGGCCAACGTGGAAAGTAGTCATCTCGACTACATCGGCAAAAGAACTGCCTGCCGCAGCAAGGACCGCTTTTAACGACTCGAACGCTTGCGTGAATTGCCCTTCCGGATCCTTCACAGCGTTGCCGTCCGGATCGAGCCCGATCATACCGGCACAAAAGAGCCGGTCCCGGTCTTTGACTGCAGGTGCGAAATGGTAGTGATCGTAGAAACCTTCCATTCCCTTCGGAATGACAACATCGCTCTTGTTCATAGAGACTCCTTGATTCGAGTTGAGCTGCGATACGCGATCACGCTGAAGCCCGAGATTGGAAGGCGCTACTCCTGGAAAACACTAATCTCAATCTCCGAATACGCCTGCGTACGCAACGGGATAACCTTCTGGTAATCGGGATCGTTGTACCAATCGCGGACGGCCTGGATGTCGGGAAACCGCACAATCACGCCGATAGACCACTTATGGTGCCCAACGAGACTCTCGATGCCGCTCCCCCGAGCCACTATCTGACCAGCGTGCTTTCGAATCACGGCACCCGCCGCACTCTGGTATTGTTTGAGTATTTCAGTACGCTCCGGATGCGGGATCCCCAGGACTACCATGAGTACGCTCATAGTGTGGCTTCCTTCTTCATTGTCGCTGCGCGACAATAAGTCATCGACACGAGTCGCTTGCCTTTCATCCTTCCGTTCCGCTACTGGCAGTCACCTGCTCTGTAATGCCTCTCTTGAATTCCGTACCCGTCACAACTTCTTCGCCAAACCATGCCCAGAGAAGGGGGGACAAAACCGCGCTCATCAGAAAGCACCAAAACAGCACCAGACCCATACCGAAGCCGACGTAACCGATGTACAGAGGAACGGGAATCAGGGCCCAACACCCGAGTATGAGCGCACCATTTGACACCACCAGTGCCCTTCGGATCTTTACGTATCCTTGAACCAGAGACTCGCGGAAGTTGCCTAGTCTTGCGTATTCCTCACGAACTCTGAAAAGCAGGTACACTTCGGAATCAATTCCTACCCCGCTGGCGATCGCCAGCGCTGCGATGGCGTTGGAGTTAATCTCGATTCCCAACAAATACATGAAGGCCAGCGATATGATAGTGCCCATAATAAGCGGCACGGTAAGTATCAACGACAGCCGGATCGAACCTATGAAGGGGATCGCCAACACTGCAGTGCCGAGGAAACCAAGTAGCGCGCCCACCAGCAGCCAGTAGCCGATATTGTCGTTGAACGCCTGCGCGATACCAACGGATCCTCCCGCGACACCCACTGTGACCGGGAGTCCCTCGAACAGCTGTGTAGCCTTTCGCTGAGTCACCGACATCAAGCGCTTAACGAGGGCGGGTTCGGTGCTTGCAGCATATGCAACTACCACGGTCTGCGTGAGGTCGTTGGTGAACAACCAGAGATAAGCGCCCGGGGCGTGATCTGCGAGGTCTAAGACCTCCAAGCCGAGCTCGCTCCTGGTATCGGGTATTTTGACGTCTTTCTCATCGGCGCCGTGGATAAATGAATTGCTAAGCTTGATCGGAAGAGCTACATCCGCGACGCTACCTACTCCGGGCTGCTCGCGTAGAAACCGGGCTAGCTCATCGATAGCCCGGAGAACCGCCGGCGTCTCGAGTACCTTCCCGGCCCCGGGTTTAGCCGCCACCAATACGGTCATTGGATATACGCCACCGAAGCGCTCCACGATTCCGCGCTCCATCTGGAAGATCGGGCTGCGAAGCCAGGAACGGGTCAAATAGTTATGGATCGCGTAGGTGTTGTTCTGACCGATCGGTGCACGCGTGTCCAACTCGAGCGCTATCCCCGTAATGACGACGGAGGATAGCACTACAGCTATGCCTACGCGCGGCGCATCGAGGATGCGGCGAACAAGGCGCGCCAGGGACGAATCCAATAATTGTGCTTTACCACTATCCCTGCTAACACGCCCTCCGACCTCCTCAAGTTCATCCAACTTTACAAAACTGAGCGCCGGAATCATCAGAAGAAATTCATCTACTGTGAGCGAGAGCAGGCCAAGACTGGTGACGATACCTAACATCCGCACATTGTCGAACGGAATAGCCGCCATGACCACGAATGGCACTACGTCGCAGAGCAGCGAAACGAGCATGGGGCGCAGTCGCGAAACGAATGTACTTACGATGGCATCGTCGATATTTTTCAACCGCGGATATTCTTCGTAGAAAAAGCGGGTAAGGAACTGCACCGAATGGCATGCGCCTGCGGCTACTATGATAAAAGGAGCTAGCAGGGCAGATGCCGAGAAAATGGTCGCTCCGAAAAGCACGCGGTACAGCCCGAAGCCCATCAACACGCCCAAGAAGGATACGCGTAACGGCAACACCACGGCGCTGTAGCTGCGAAATCCATACCACAGGACTACGCCAATGATGATTACGAAGAACCCGAACGCTCCAAAGATGTAACGTAACCCCGTGCTGTTTACCCAGCCAACGATAATGGGGGTCCCGGCTGCGCGAAGTTCCAAGCTAGGGGTCCGGTATTTGTTCAGGATAGCGTTTACCGCACGGTATATATCGACCGGATCGGTCGTATCGACTTTGACCAATGCATGGGCAGGTGTCTCAGTTCGGAAATCGGCTAGAATTAGTGCGGCCTTCCCGTCCTTCGAGACCAACACCCCGTTTATCATGGGATTCGCATTTACACCGGCTTCGACCGCGGCCGCCTCTTTGTCCGATTGGAGCGCCTCAGGCATGATTGGGGTGACAGACATCGTCTCGCTCGGCGTGTCCTTGTTCAGATAGGCGTAGGACTCGCTGCTTAATGTGGAGACTGAGCGGATCGCGTAGGGAATAACGCCCGGCACGAGAAAAAGGTCGTCCGTAATCGCTTTGATAGTATTCAGATGAGACTTGTTGAAAATAGTCCCGTCTTTTGCGAGCACCTCAATGCTTACCGAGTTGCCACCGCCGAACGTCGCCATGATCTGTTCATTGAGGTGAACAAAGGGATCGCTGTGCGGTGGCCACGCATTCGGATCGTCTCGCAGCCGCAATCCCAACATTGCCCAGATACAAAGCGACGCGATCGCGATTTGGAGCGCGACGCCAACTCTTCGATGTCGAATGAAAAAACGCGCCAAGCGCTCGAGCATGCGGTCCGATCCGGTGTACTGCTCCATCCTTTGCCACTCAACCTATTAGTCCCGACAAACGGGCTATGTTCCGAGCCTATCTATCGATTTGCTCTGTCGACGCGAGGCTCAGTTGCCGTTGCGGAACTCGGGGATTACGTACTCCGCAAATAACCGTATCGAGTCCATAATCTTCTCGTGCGGCATGCCGTCCATTCGGATGATGATTTCGTCCGCGCCTGCCTGCTGATATAGTTTGAGTTTCTTGATGCAGGTATCAGGATCGCCGACTACGACAGTGGCGCTGTCGCATAAGGCATCGAAATCGATACCGCTTTTGGCCGGCGCGACTTGCTGCGCCATGTATTGATAGGATTTCTCTTTGGTCGCCGCGAGCTCTTCGTAGATCCGTATCGCTTCGGTCGAGAATTCTAATATCGGCCCCTTCGCCAGACTCTTGGCATATTCGGTCGTTTCAGCGCAGAAACCCAGCGTGAGCATTGCGGCCTTGTCGTTGACACACCCGCCTACCGGCTTGGCGGTTTTCACAGCCCGTCGGTAGATATCAATGTGCCTAGAGGTTACTTCCGGAGGCGCAAAATCGAAACAGAATGCACCGATGCCCTTCTGTCCAGCCAACTCATACACATCAGGGCTTGTGGCTGCGGTCCAAATTGGTGGGTGCGGCTTCTGAACAGGCTTCGGATTAACCGACGTTGGCGGGATCTTGTAGTCCTTGCTCTCCCAGGAAAAGATGTCTTGCATCCACATCTTCGGGATCATATCCAGCTGTTCTTCCCATTGATGGCGTGTCTCGCTTAGCGGCACCTCAAATGCTCTGAACGTACCAAGCTTATTCCCCCGTCCCGTGCCAAAATCGACGCGGCCGTTGCTCATGATGTCCAACATAGCTATTCGCTCGGCCACCTTGAGAGGATGGTTTATATTTTTGATCAGCAGCACAATCCCGTGGCGAAGCCGAATCCGTTTGGTCCGCATTGCAGCCGCTGCCAAGAATATCTCCGGCGCCGACGTCGTATATTCTCTAGGCGTAAAGTGCTGCTCAGAGAGGCTATATGAATCCCATCCCAGCTGATCCGCGAGTTCCACCTCCCGCATCATTTGCCAATAGCGGTTGTAGTAATCGCGAGTCATGGTCTGGCATTCCTGGGTTAATGAGAACTTCATAGCTGGTCCTCCCGGCTTCATGCACTTAAATGGTCAACAGTACCGCGCGGTCGTGGGTTTGCTAACCGTCTAATGTGTAAGCCAATCGACCAACGTCATCGGCTGTGCTGACAATGTCGTAGGTGAGAAAATGCTTGCCGACGTCTTCGCATTAAAGCCGCCGTTCTCTATCCATCCATCACTGATGAATCCACCATCAAGGTCAACGATACTGGCTGCGCCCCAAAGGACCCACCAGTTAGGGGCATTGGTCGGCCCGGTCGGAGTACCGACGTGAATGTTTCCCTGGGCCGCGGACATTGGCAGATGCGTGTAATACCGTATTAGCTTTCCGCTGGCGTCGTACTCTTCAGTATAGTACGTGCACATAGCCATCAGGCCGCAGTATTCGATGCGTTTCGCATACCACCAGCTAACACCGGGCTTGGGAGTGACCTCCAGGATTGCTACTACATCGCCCGCGCCACTTATTCTCTTCGCAGTGGCTGGATATCCTTCCGAATTGAAGCCTCGAAGCTTCTCCGACGGATCGAACAGCTTGTATCCGATAATCTTGTAGTCGAGCTGCGGTAGTACGCCTGTATAACTCACGTCCTCGTAACGATAAATGGAGCCCGGAAAATACTGTTTAGCTATTGCACCGGCCAGACGCCGCGTGCGGCGGACTGTCGGCAGGTAAAGGAGATCTTCCGGTATCAGCTTCGGATCGGTGAAAAGGGTGGTAATCCCGCCTTCTCCACGTAACTCTTCTGGAGCTGTGAGTTCCCACAGATACTTCCGCATCACGTTGGTTTCGTTACTGCTTGCGAGGTATTGCTTGCCGTTTCCGCCCGTGAAAACACTGTAGAACTCGAGAGTCTCCGACGAAGTCCGGATTGATCCATTTGGGAGATGAACAACTATCGGAGCGATGTCCCAGCCATTATCGTAATACGGCCCGTAATAGCTGTAGGTCAGGCATCTATCGGGAAGTTGATCGGCAGTCAGCTGATCTCGCTTCTCGATCGGTATCTCGAACGGCAGCGGCAATCCCGGCGTAGCCCACTGTGCGATGTAGGCAGGACCGAGCTTCTGCTGACGATCCTCCATCCACGGCTGAGTCTTCCATACCATCGACTGGTCGCCCCATTTAACCGTCCACGTTCCAGGCGACCCTCCCGGAGTCACGCTGTAGGGCTTGCCGGCGATCATTTTTGGCACGATTGGTACGTCAGGAACCTGAACGGTGCTTTGAGCAAACGCCGCCCCTTCTGTCAATTTAATTGACAGAAAGAGCCCGGCCACCGCAGTAGCAATCGCGATTAGAAGCGCAAGACTTTTCCTTCGATTGGCGCCAACCTTTATCATTATGTCTCTCTCCGATAACTCACTAGCTCGTTCAGAAGTCCAGGTTCGGGTGTATAAGGCGCCGCGCGGGTGTCTTTACAACAGCGACTGATGAAGCTCGAAGAATACATTGGATGAATTCGTGAACTCTCCGTACGGTGTTTGCTTCGAACCAGCGAATATGTTGAAGCCAAGACCCACGGTGGTCTTGTCGCTGACCCGGTACGACGTATGCGGTTGTATCCACCAGTCCTGGAATTGCCAGTCATACACGACCGACAAAGAACTATCCAAGATGTCTGCCGTCATCCAGGTCTTATCCATGTAAAGCGTCGAAAGGCTCTTGTACATACCGCGGAACCCCGCCGGACTGCCTTGATAAGCTACGTCCTGGAACTTATTTTCGTTGCCACCGCAGGCACACTTGTTATTGCGACGCAGCACCCAGTCCTGCCAATACTGAAAGCTGAAGAATATCGGCTTCTCGAGATAGTCGCCCAAGATTTGCCGGTCAAACGCACCCAAGAAACCCCAATGTGTTACGTCCACCGGATTACCCAGGTTACCTTCGTAGTACACGTCCCCGGTTGTCACGGCCGACTCGGCTCTCAGAACCGTGCCATCCACCCACGGATTGCCAGTGTTGAACTCATAGTCGGCAGAACCCCCTGCGACATGCATGCGATGTGGATGCAGATTGACCGCGCTCGCCGTGGCGTAGGTGCCAGTGTTCGGGTAATAGATTTGCGTCGTGGTCCAGGTGTACAGGTAGTTCAAAGTGTAGTGGACGCTTCCGCGCTGTTCGGACCATCGAGCGCCGTACACCCAGTTGTTGAGCCTGGTCGAGGGATTGTTGACATCGGTGGGAATTTTAAAGCCCAGGGATCCATTCAGTTCATTATTGATGAATCCCGTCCCCCCGTAGGTAAAATCTGCGTAAGATCCGTTGAGCGGATATCCGCCCTTGAATTGAAAGCCGGCGTAGTAAGTAGGAAGGTACTGCGGAATAGCGATTCCCTGGAGCTCGCCATTTGTCGTGGCCTGCCAGACGATGTTCGCGGCCCACACCGGAATCTTGATCTGCTGCTCGTTGAAGATCTGCGGATTTGTCAAATTGAAGTTGTTAAGAATGTCCAGCATGTACACGCCGTCCGACTTGCCCCAGGCGATGATCTGACGGCCGAGCCGAATGAACAAATGTTTAGGATGCAGGTCAACATAATATTCTCTGAACAGAGGCTGGAAATTGTCCTGCATATCGCCGCTAACATTGGTCGCCAGGTCTGATAGAAAGGAATGGTAGGTGCCCTGACCAAAACCGGTGGCATCGTAGGTCGAGTCATAGTGCGGACGTATCTCGAGATGCCAATGTACCGGGAACCCAATCATTTCAGAGAGCTTTTGGGGATTGCCGTCGAGAACGACCAGAGCCTCATTATTCTGGAACAGCAGGTTATCCGGATGTCTGTTATAAAACGTCTCACTTTGCGCGTCAAATACAGTGCGTCGTTTATCCGGCAGATTGACGTATGCGGAACTGTACAGAGTAATGCACGTCGTAATCCCGAGTTCGTCGAAGGTTTGACAAGCCTGTGTTACTCTAGATGAGAGTAGAAGAAGAGCGACTAACAGGAATACCCCGACGGACAGAACCCCTCTGCATCTCTCTCGCATATTTGACCCTCCCACCCGGCGCTCGACTTCTTCCTGTGGATTCGACGCGACGCCACTAGAGAGCTACGATGGCCTGAAGCTCGACCAGCAAGTCCGGCAGAGCAAGTTGTTTTACGCGCGCCACAGTACCGCACGGCCTGCCAGTAGTGAAGAACTCTTTCTGTACTTCGACTACTATATTAAAATCTTCCATCAGCGGACGATCGCTGCCCTTGTCAGCTAGAAAGCTCATCAGCTGAACGACGCCGTCGATGCTGCCGCCGGCATGCTCGATTACGCTTTTCATATTCGTGAAGGCCCCCCGCACTTGCTCGCGCAGGCCACCCTCGACGATCTTTCCGGTCGCGGGATTCCATCCGACCTGGCCGGCTACGTAGAGCATGTTGCCTACCTTCACACCTTCCGCATAGCGGATGCTGTCGCAGAAAGCTTTGCTGGCCGGGGGAATAATGTATTCAATTTTTTGACTGGGCATCTGTCATCGCTCCCTGGTTGCGTTGTCGTGTCTGTGCTTGTTTACTTGATCGTCAAATCAACGAAGAACGACCACTTGCCGGCCTTATCTTGTGCAGCTAAGAGCTGTCGCGACTCGTGGTAGTGAACGATTGCCCAGCCATGTGCGCCCTTTCGCACCCCAATCGAGCACCGCATCTTCCCGCTTATCTTCTCGGGCATAACGGTAGTCGTCAGCTCCGTCATGATTTCAGCCCAGATTATCGCAACCGTTGGGGCGAGAAATGAGACCGACTTCGTCATCTCGGTCCAATCGGTTACGGTTGCGAGCAGATTGTGAGCGTTGTGCCAATAGTCCACCACGTCTTTATAGGTCGTGAGCCCGCTTGGATTCTCCTCCGACTGATAGAGCATTCCGTCGAAGTCTTTGTCGTACAGGGTGAGCATCAATGTTGTATCAGGGAAGCTTAGCCACGCCTTGCGCCAGCGCTGATATAGATCGTTGATCGCCGCAAGCTCTCGTTGCTTATCGAATGTTTGCTCTGGCATTTCCTTACTCCTTGTCTGAAGCACGCTGAACGTCACACGGCCACGCGCGGCAGATGATTAAACGAGATTCTCTAGGGAACTGGCGTGTACGCGCTGTTCTGTATAACGCCGGCCGGCGTTGTGAATCTGGGAATGACGTATTTTCCAATCAGCGCGAGCGCGCGCTGTATCTCCTCGTGGTTTCCATCGAGACGGAACACTACTTCGTCCGCGCCAAGAGCCTGGTACATCTCACAGCGTTTGATAAAGGCGTCCGGATCACCAGCAAGGCACGAGGTCTCATTAACCATCCAATCGAGGTCTCGGGCTTTGTTCCGGATTTTCTCCATTTGGAGGGTATATCCGTAACTGTCGGATCTGTGGCCCAACTGCGGATATAGTTCCTCGATCACGGGAGTGACAAATCGGGGAAACGCCTCTTTGGCGACTTTCATCGCATCCTTCGTCGTCTCAGCGCAAACGGAGTTCAATACGACCGCCGAGAAGCAGTTGTTTACGTATCCACCAACTGGTTTCGCAGTCTTAATACCCTCTCGATACACGTCGTAGCACTTCTTTACGTAGTCCATGCCGAAGTACAGGTCCCAAGACAAAACGCCGATTCCCTTAGATGCCCCGACCCCATGGGACTCCGGTGATTGGGCGACCATGAATACGGGCGGATGCGGTTGTTGAACACCTTTAGGAGAGAGCGAACGCGGCGGTATCTTGAAATACTTACCCTCGTGTGAGAACGGATCGTTCAAAAACGCCTTCATTACGATCTCCAGCCCCTCTTCCCACCGCGCACGCGTCTCATCCAGCGGACAGCTAAACCCGTCGAGAGCGAGCAATGTATTGGCCCGCCCCGTTCCGAACTCCGCGCGGCCGTTGGATACAATGTCCAATGTCGCAAGCCGTTCGGCGACCCTGATTGGGTGATTGAAGGGGAACGGCAGCAAGACAACCATGTGCCTGAGTTTGATTCGACTCGTTTTCGCCGCGATGAAGGGATAGAAAGTCTCGGGCGCTGATACGCAAGCCACCGGGCTAATGAAATGTTGCTCGGAGGTACCAAAGAAATCCCAGCCCATCTCTTCGGCCAGGATCACTTCGTCCACTACCTCCATATAGCGCCGATGGTGCGTAGTGCCTGGTTGAGTCTCAGCTTCCGAAAGAAATCCGAATCGCATTGTGTTCCTCCTCAGGTTTCGACCTAAACTGCTGTCCTAAACGAATCAGAATAGGAGCGTAATGCCCGCTGTTCACGCGGGATCTGGCTCATCCAGGCGCAACTCTGCAGGTGTCGGCACAGTTTGCACTGACTCGTGATAGTGAACTATCTTCCAACTCCCGTTCACATTTCGCATCACAAAGGTCTGCCGGACGCTTCCGTTGTAAAGTTCCGGAGCCCTTCGGATTTTCATCGTGAAATCCGAAATCATATAGCCGAAACAAACGTCGCCGAAGACGTCGATCCATAGGCCGGTCCGATTGACCTTTTCAACCTTCTCGATCGTCTTGCTCAATACTTCTCGGTAGTAATGCTTGATGTGCCGCCATGTCACCAGCGGGGTGGGAAATTCCTCCGCCTGATAGACCAAGCCTTCATACGTATCGTCCCACAGCCTGCGCAGAGCATCGACGTCTTTGGCCAGAAACGCGGTTATCCATTTGTCCAATACAGTCGTGATCGCGGCTTTAGCCTGGTTGTTCTGGGTACTCACATTGATCCCTTGCCGCCCAGTAGGCCTTCGAAATATTCCTCAGCGGTGATCGTCTTGCCGACATAGTTCACTTGTTCGAAATACCGGTTCCAACCCATCTGATCGAGTCGTTCCGCCAGCTCGACGATAAGATCGACGTGTGGCATTTCCCAATAGGCGAACACATCCCAGCCACCTTCGGAGAGGGCGCGACAACGATGGATTCCGAGCAGCTTCGCTCCCTTGGCAAGCGCGGTTTGGATCACGGCCTGTGCTTTGACATGGAATTCTTCCTTCTCAGCACGAGTCAGATCATGCCACTCGGGTCGCGTCCTCCATATTTCGACCAAGCTGAATGCCGCCATCACTCTTCCTCGTTGGCTCTTTGTACGAAGTACGCAGCGCCGAGTTTCGGTGCCGTGCCGTAGTGCAGGTGCAAGCCGCGTGCCCGATATGAAAACGTGGCACTCCTTAGGGCACCGGTTATGCCGTGGCTTGACGAAAGTTCTAAAGATTGGTATCGAGCGGTTGTAACGGCGCTCCCAACCCTTTCAAGTTTGAATCGTTTGTTACGGAGCATTTGTAAAGTGGTGACATTTGATCAGCACATAGTTTCCCGACTTTGGGAAAGATTCGTCTCGGAAATCGAGGACACGGACTTCAGCCAATTGCGACCAGAGGTCCACGAATCGTGGTTGCGATGCAGGGCGAACGGGCTGAGTCCCGAGAAGAATCGAGCACCGAAGGCTCTCGAAGACGACGTTCTCACCCAACTCATGACCGAAAGCAGCTTGGCTCAGGTTTGCTCCACGATTCTGAAATTCACGTTCGACGCCCTCCGAGATCTTCCCAATGCGCTGATGCTGGTCGCGGACCCCCAGGGTCGAATTCTTCAACACGTAGCAGGTCCGCGTGCGCAGAGCGCTGCCGAAGAGATAAATGCCATCTCGGGAGCTTGCTGGACTGAGGAACTCATGGGCACGGATTCGCTGGCGTGCTGTCTTCGCCTCCAGCGTCCGGTATCAATAGTGGGGCACGAGCATTTCCTTCAAGTGGGGCACAACTGGGCTGGACATGCGGCTCCCATCAGGGATTTGTTCTCGAACCGTCTTGCCGGGATCGTCTGCATATACGGATTTGAGGAAGAAGCGCACGCGAAGGCTGAAGCACTGGTCGGAAGCTGCGCCCAATTGATCGAGCGGAGCCTTCACTCCAAAACTGCGACCGCCCGACTCTTGCTTTACGAAAACTACGCTTCGGCTCGCGATCGCTACAAGTCGGAGGCGTGTCTTGCCATCACCTCCGATGCTCTACTTTTGAGGGCATCGCCGGAGGCCTCGAAGCTGTTAGGAATCCCGATCGGCCCTTCGCGCTCATTAATTAGCCTAGCGGAGATGAACCTCGTCGCTCCGGAAACCACGCTCTCTCGATCGACCGAGACGATCGCCTTGCGGGGGCGCAGTGGATTTACCGGTATGGCCCAGTTGTTCCCCGTCATTGATGGAGCAAATGTTGCAGGATTTATTGCCGTCGTCGATAGCTCGCGGCGGTCATCTGCACCTGACTCTCCATGGAAGGCGAGTTACGCCTTTGGAGACATTGTAGGAACCAGCCCGACCTTTGCTTCATCTCTGAAGCGCGCGGAACGGGTTGCCGAAACAGACGACGCAGTACTGATTACGGGCGAATCCGGAACCGGGAAAGAGATGTTCGCTCAGGCGATCCACAATGCCAGCTCGCGCCGTTCAGAACCTTTTATTCCGGTGAACTGCGGCGCGATGAGCGACGAGTTGCTCGGGGCCGAACTCTTTGGATATGTCGAAGGCGCTTTTACCGGCGCAATCCGGCGCGGACGCCAGGGGAAATTCAGGTCTGCCAATGGTGGAACGCTGTTCCTCGATGAAGTCGAGACGATGTCGCCCAGGATGCAAAGTCATTTGTTGCGGATCCTCGAGGAGAAACGCGTATTTCCGGTCGGATCTGAGGTACCCTACGAGGCTGATGTTCGAATACTAGCCGCCACTAATATGGATCTCATGAATAAGATCCACGACGGTTCATTTCGTCAAGATTTATACTATCGGCTGAGCAATCAGATGCTCGAGCTTCTCCCGCTTCGCCTGCGACGTCCTGATATTCCGGTACTGGTTGCGCACTTTCTGAAAGGCACCGGAACTGACATAACGGACAGCGCGCTGGAACGATTGAAGTCCTATTGTTGGCCGGGCAATGTGCGCGAGCTTCGCAACGTCTTGTTGCAGGCAAGGCAGGTAATGTCGGGGGCAACAATCAGCGCACTCGATCTGCCAGCGTATGTATGTTCGACACTTTCGACACCCTGTACCTCGTGTCAATTCGGCCCGGCGGCGCAGGAAAAACCGCCGCCGGAGACGAAAACGCTGCTGATGGAATCGGAACGCAGCGCGATCCTGGAAGCGCTTCGCGCCTCAGGCGGCAGCATGTCGCGCGCGGCTGTGATGCTGGGTGTGAGCAGGGTCACGCTATATCGCAAGTTCAGGAAACACGAGATCCGATCCGATTACTCCTGATGCCGTAAATTGCTGCTTGTTTCGGTGCATCTGCGCGCGTTAGCTCCCAGCTTCCGTGGTCGATCAAGATGCCACTCGAGTAACAAGAATACTCGCCCGAAGCATGTTCCTCCGAGAAATTGCCGGAAAATTGACACACCGACGCGTCCTGTAGCGTAACCTGAAACCGCGCTGAATCAAGTTTCCCGCTAACCGTGGCATTGTTATTGCTGTTAAGGCCGAAAATGGTCCCAAAAGCGCAACGATATGAACCCTTGAGGTCGCCTTGGGAGAGTCAGAGAAATGACAAGCAATTTGCCGCTCCAGGCAATCAGAGTGATCGACTTAGGACAGATATATGCCGGTCCATATTGTACTTCCCAGCTCGCTTATCTTGGGGCTGAGGTAATCAAGGTCGAGCCGCCGGGCGCGGGTGAATATTTGCGCATGCCGCGCCCGGATGGTGACGTCAGCTACGCCTTTCTGCTGCTCAACGCAAACAAGAAATCCGTAGCGCTGAACCTGAAGCATCCACGCGGACACGAGATATTGCTCCGCCTCTTGGAGAACGCCGACGTACTGGTTGAAAATTTCCTCGACGGCGCGATGGAGAAGCTCGGATTAGGGTACGAACAAATCGTGGATCAGTTTCCGCGTCTGATCTATGCCTCGGGCAAAGGTTACGGTTCCGAAAGCAGATGGTCGCGGCTCGGCGCTACTGACTATACGGTGCAGGCTGCTTGCGGAATGGTGAGCGCGACCGGCTATCCCGATCGGCCAGGAGTAAGAACTCCGGCCACTTTCATAGACATGGGTTTGGGAATTCACCTCGCAGCCGGCATCCTGGCTGCCTTACTGACTCGTGGTCGTACGGGACGCGGACAAAAGGTTGAAGTGGCGATGCATGACGTCTGCGTTCCGGCGATGACTCGCAATTTGGCGATTGTATTCGAGGGATCGGCGAGCGGACGGCTGGCAAATCGTCATCCAGGCATTGCCCCGTCAAATCACTATCCGACCGAAGACGGAGAAATCTCGATATTCTGTGTGACCGAATCGCATTGGCAGGCACTGCTTAAACTCATGAAGCGCGACGATCTGAATGCTGATCCGCGGTTTCGCTCGCCAATTGCCCGGTACCGCATCGCTGATGAAGTCGATGTTATTGTGGAAGCATGGACGGGTTCATTCAAGCGCGACGATTTGGTCTCATTGCTGATCGAACATGGCATTCCATGCGCGCCAGTGCGTTCTGTGGAAGAAGTGGCGTTCGATCCCGAGCTTACTGAACGCGAAATGCTGAAAAATAGCGAATATCCTGTTCGCGGTCCTATCAAGGTGCTGGGCACGCCTCTGAAGCTCTCAGAGATCGATGATAAGCGTCCGGTCCAACCGCCACCCAGCCTGGGCGAACACACAGTCGAAGTGCTTGCTTCAATCGGAATCGCGGGCCCCGAACTCCAACGCCTGCGCGACGAAGGCGTTATCTAGCGGCACGGACGCGCCTCGACAGCCATCGCGGATGATTTCCGGGTGTCAGGCGGTCTCGGCAATACTCGGCTCGAGTACAAAATCGTAAGATAAGGTGTAGTAGGGCTCTGGCATGTTCTTTTGAGGCATCTCGGCCGGATCGTGCCCAACAGGATCGACTATCAGCGCCCTTTTGACTGCGCCCACGACGACATCGGAGTCAATCCACGGATCGTTCTTCATGAAAAGTTGGGTCGTTAGTGTTCGATAGCCTTGGCATTCCACCTTCATATGAAGATGGGCCGGACGCCAGGCATGGCGACCCATCGCCGCCAGTAGCGCTCCGGTAGGTCCTGCTTTGGGAATCTCATAGGGTCCCGGCTTCCGGGTCTCCACATCAAATTTGCCGTTATCATCGGCGACCACGCGAGCGCGTAAATTATACGGCGCCTCTACTCGAAGAATATCAAAATGTGAGTAGCAACCCTGAGCGTCTGATTGCCATAGATCTACTACTGCTCCTCCGAGTGTATCACCGCTTAATGATCGCACTGTTCCAGAAAAGAACAGGACCGGTCCAGGTTCGACCGGGCGATGAGGCAGCACGCAGGGGGATTTCATCAAGGGCGCATCGGGAACGTAGAATGGACCCTCGATGGTAGTGATGGTGCCTGGCCGACCGTTATTGTCCACCTCGTCCACCATAACTTCGAGAAACACGTCGAACAGCAGCGAGACCTCGTTTTTTTGCCCAACTTGAGTCAGGAACGCGACAGCGCTGCGATATTCTTCGTGCGAGATCCGGTTTTCTCGAATGAATTTGCCCAAGGTCGTTCGTAGCCTATCGAAAACTTCGTTGAGCCTGGGGTTTGGGATGGACACTGTCTTTGCAGCACTCACGAGGCCTCCTGGTAGCACTCATTTGGTCGAGTGCGGAGATTTATCCTGGCTTCATCGAGGGTCAAGTCTGCGCTCTCGAGTTTGAGCGATATTGGAATAAGCCTAATGGCGCCGGAGCGACCGCATAAGTAGGCCACGCGGAGAGCGCTTCGCCGGATCCTCTGCTTACCCAGGCATCAATGTCTCTTTGGCATATTGCGAGTCGTTGTACTCTTTGACGCTGCGAATCCGGTCACCCTCGAACTCGAAGAGGAAATGATAGAGGTTGGCGTATTTTCGGCCGTTGGCGCAAATAGTATTGGAATGACACTCGACGGCGACGTGATTCCCTTCAGCGATTACGTTGTCGATCTCGATGTTGAGATGATTGGGGAACAGATTCTTGACCATGGGAACGAATTGGGTCGCGATCGCATTCTTCCCGATGAACGGGCCGACATTGAGGAGCTGGGCGATCAGGTGGTACTCCGCCTTGTCGCTCAAGAATCCGGGCATACGGTCGGGATCACGATCCAACGCGGCCAGGAATTGAACAGCGATATCCTTATTCCGAGAACTCATGCTCCGTCCCCTTCTCCGTCGTTGTGTGGAAACCGCCTTTTGCTAATGCGCGGCTATTCGCCCCGGTTTACGATCGGCATGCAACCTTAGCGAACATCGTGCCATCGGGTTTGCTCGCGGACCTCTGCTTCGGGCGGCGAAAATGCGGCCGCACAGGATTCCTGCTCGACTGTCTGATGTTTAACAGTCATGTCGATACAATTGTCACGTTACAAACGATTCACATTCCAACCCGCTGGGACATCGGTTTCGAGCGGCTCGCGAGACCGCCAGGCGGTAGATAATCGAGGCGTTTAGCCGCTCGTCAAACCGAAACGCGTAGGCATCACAACGATCCCAAGGAGAGGGTGATCGTTGCCAAAATGACGTCGAGCATTCCGTGCTTAATTGGCGCGGTGTGGTCACGACGAACCTTATCTCGTGCTGGGCGCGGCTGGCATTAGGCTTGCTGTTGGAGCTGTGGTTTCCAGCACGTGCTGTGCTCGGCCCGGAAGAGGCGCCGCGCCCCCGTTGGAATTTCGGCTACCAATCGACAACGAGATCTAGACGAGGCAACTATGGCGTCAGCAGTTTTCGACTTGAACCGCAGATGGTCGTCGCAAGATTTTCCCGAACTCGGAGCCGCCCCGGTGCCGACCGAGCCATGTATCTCGACCGAATATTTTGAACTCGAAAAGAACCGCGTATTCCAGCGCGTCTGGCTGTATGTTGGACGCGAAGAAGAGATCAAAAAACCGGGCGACTACATAGTCAGAGACCTGCCGGCCATGAATACCTCGCTGATTATCGTGCGCGGTAGCGATGGCGTGGTGCGCAGCTTCCACAACATCTGTTCACATCGAGGCAATAAGCTGGCATGGGACAAATGCGGGTCCTGCCGAAGCTTCTCCTGCAAGTTCCACTCATGGACCTACGACCTTAAGGGCGCCTTAATTGGAGTTCCGGACGAGAAGATGTTTGCGGATTTCCGGCGCAGCGAGCACGGCTTGGTTCCAGTAGCTGCGCAAACCTGGGAAGGCTTCATTTTTGTCAACGCCGACCTCAAGCCGGCTCAGACCCTTGGCGAGTATCTGGGCGACTTGGGCCGTAGGCTAGCGGGGTTTCCGTACGCTGAGATGACCGCCACCTACGCCTACGAGACAGAATTGAAATGCAACTGGAAAGTCGCGCTAGACGCCTTCTCAGAGGCCTATCACGTCAACACGGTTCACGGCCGCTCTTATCCGGAAACGTTCACTGGGAAAAACAATAAACAGTGCCACCTTCCCGAGGTCAGGCTCTATGGTCCGCACCGGTCGGCCGTGATTTACGGAAACCCTAACCATCAACCGAGCCCGGCGGCCGCGGTTGCGTACCTTTTTGGCGAGTCAGTGACCAAACGGACATCGAACCTCGATGAGCTGCCCCCGCAAGTCAATCCTACCCGTAGCCCTGAGTTCGCCTTCGATTTGAATGTGATTTTCCCGAACCTCATTCTACACATCCTGCCCGGCACCTGGTTCACTCACCAGTTCTGGCCGATCAGCGTGGACCGAACTCTGTGGGAAGGCCGGGCTTATTGGCGTCCAGCCAAAAACGCCGGCGAGCGATTCGCCCAGGAGTTCAACAACTGCGTCCTTCGCAACGCCTGGTTGGAGGACACCGGAACCATGGAGGCGACTCAGCAGGCACTGTCATCTCAGGTGAAGACGCACTTCGTATTGCAGGAGCAGGAGGTGCTGATTCGCCATTCGTACAAAGTGCTGGAAGACTACGTTCAATTTTATCATCGATCCCCGCCATCGAAGGCCCACAGAAAGGTCCGCTGATGAATCACAAGCTGCCCGGCACTTTTCAGGCACTGGAAAAATTCGTTGACGACTGGGCGTTAGCGACGCAAAACGAGCGGCAGCGGCGAAGAGCGGCCTGCACGCCCGATGAACTGCTCAAATTTTACAACGCGATGTTGCCCCGGCTGGAAAAAGCGCTCAGCTACCTGAACGGCTTGAAGCTAGGCAGTCTGCCAGACCCCGCTCGACGCCTTCTTTATCTGACGCTTTCATTCGCCGAAGTCGCGATGTTCGCGGAATGCTACGAGGGAAAGCCGCAGGTCCCCAATAGCTTCGAGGAGACCCGCTTCGTAGCTGTCGGCGGCGATCGGGTCGGATAAATAGAGGCTGCTCTACGTGCAAGAACCATCATCATCCAGTCCGCATTTCACGAGCCTCGATCTTCCCGCAGGCCTCGCACTTACGCCCGAGCAAAAGCGGGTCAAAGAGCTCGGCCGCGAGTTGGCCAAGGATTTCCGAACCCGGGCCGCTGAGCATGATCGGTCGCGCACTTCCCCCCTCGAGAACTACACAAAATTGCGCGAGGCGGGGCTGTACGGCGTCGTCATTCCGAAAGAGCTGGGAGGCATGGGGCTGGGATCGGTCGGTTACGTTGCTCTGGCCGAGGAGCTCGCTCAGGGCTGCGCTTCGACGGCCCTGTCTTTCAATATGCATATCAATGCCACAGGCGGAATTCCTCAGCGTCCTGCAATCTCCTCCTCTGTGAAGGAGCTGGTTGCCAAGCTGGTTCTGAAGGACGGAGCTTTGTTGTCTGCCTCGGCTTCCGAGCCCAATTCATCAAGTCTCTTGCCCCGGGCTTACCGTTTTAGCGTTGTGGCCCGCAAAGTCGCCGGCGGGTACAGCCTACACGGCCGCAAGATGTTCTGTTCCATGTTCGAGGCAAGCGACTACTGCTACCTGTTCGCCCATCCAGAAGGCCATCCCAACCCCTATAAGACGATAGCGGTGCTGGTGCCCACCAAGCAGGACGAGCTAACGGTGACCGACATTTGGGAGACCCTAGGGCTGCGGGCGACACGCAGTAATCAAGTCGATTACCATGGCGCGTTCGTTCCCGACGATCTCGTATTGTGTGAGCTGGACGACTTCGTCCAGGGATTTATCATCCAGGAGGCGGCTTGGGCGTTCGGCGGCTTTTGCGCATGCTATATGGGGCTCGGGCTGGCGATTGTAGACTTCGCACGGCAGCATCTGAGCACTCGCAAGGCGACCGGTTACGCGCAGGTTATAGGATATCACCCGGACATCAGCCGCCGGTTCGCAGAGATGGTGGTGGACGCGGAAACCGCTCGGCTGATGGTTTACCGCGCGGCGTGGGAATCAGATCAGCGCGGTCCGAGTATGGAAACCTTTCAATGCTGGCTAAAGGCAAAGATGACGGTAGGAGCTGCTGTCCAGAGGATTGTGAACAACGCCGCCATTGCATGCGGTATGCATTCGCTGTTTCGCAATCAAGGACTGGAGCTTCTCATTCGCGACGCGACCACCGCGCCGATCATGCCGCCCAATTCTGACCTTTGCGCCGCGACGATTGGATTGCTCAGCCTGGGGCTCGACCCCGGCGCGGCTCCATCGCTCTTAATGTCGGAACCACTGCTCGAGAATTCGCTGAAACCATAGCTGGCCTGAGAGTCAAGTATGAGTATCAAAGGAAAGGTGGCGATCGTAACCGGCTGTGGTAGCGGGATCGGCCAGGCTACTGCACTTCGCTTGGCCAAAGACGGAGTGCGCCTGGTTCTCAACGATATCGATTCACAGGCGCTTGCAGGAACCGTGGCACTCTTTCAGGGCGCCGAAGCGTCTCAAGTCCCGGGCGACGTGGCGCAGGAAAGCACGGCTAAGTCGCTGGTTGAAGAGGCCTGCAGACGTTTCGGCCGGGTCGATATCCTGGTCAACAACGCCGGCGTGCATCACATAGGCGACATCGATGAGACGAGCCTTGAGGACTGGAACCGGGTCATTTCCGCGAACCTCACCAGCATGTTCCTTTGTTCGAAGCATGCGATTCCCCAGATGTTGCGGCAGGGGTCGGGGACGATAGTCAACCTGGCTTCGATCTCCTCTTTCGTGGGCCAGGAAATGAACGGCAAGAGCACGTTTCTTTACAACGTGACCAAGGCCGGCGCGCTCCAGTTGACGCGCTCGCTTGCCTCCCGCTACGCCCCCGACGGCATCCGGATAAACTGCGTGTGCCCCGGTGCGACCCGAACCAACGCGATCCACATCGAAGATCCTGTGGAACTCGATAATTTCTGGAAGGCGGTCGGCGAAGCGCATCCGCTCGGACGCGTGGCCGACCCGCGTGAAATCGCTTCGGTAATCGCCTTCTTAGTTTCGGATGAGGCCTCTTTCATGACCGGGTCGGCAGTCGTTGCGGACGGCGGTTACCTGGTCCGTTAGCAGGTTGGCTACGTGGCCAAGAACGACAGCCTCCTAATCAGAATTCAGCGCCTCGAGGCGATCGAAGCGATCAAAGTCGTCATCGCGGCATATGGGCGGGGAGCCGACGCTGGCAACGACATCAATATGATGATGCCGCTATTTGCCCAGAACGTGGTGTGGGATGGAGGGGAACGGTTCGGAAGGTATGAGGGAAGCGCCGCGGTGCGGGACTTTTTGCTCGGCAGCCACACTTTTATCGGCTGGACAATGCATTACATGATCTCGCCGGTCGTCGAGGTGTCCCCGGATGCACAAACGGCCATCGCGTCCTGGTACCTGTGGGAACTTGCGGAAATGCCGAACCCTGATAGCGGGCAGCCGGAAGCCAATTGGATCGGAGCGGTCTACGATACCCAACTGCAAAAGGAGGGCGACCGTTGGAAGTTCAGCCTACTGACGTTCAATGTCAGATTATTAAGTAGATACAGCGAAGGCTGGTCACGAATACCACCACGCTGATGACGCGGCGCGCCGCCGTGGTGCGCCGGCCAAAGGCACGCGCCCAAGTTGATGCTGTTTCCCATGGTGAGGAGCCGAGCCTATGGCCTTACAAGCGCACCACTACGTTAGGATAGACCGTTCGAAAAGGCTCGCCGCCGAACCGGGCAGCGGCCACAATCGCTGGCATCCCGACATCGCCCCGGTAGTTAGTGTCGAGGAAGGAGAAATCGTTGGCATCGAGACGCGAGACGCCTTCGACGGGCAAATTGGCGAGCGCTGCTCGGCCCAGGACGTAGCCAAGGTCAATATCAACCTCGTTCACCCCTTGACCGGACCGGTTTACGTAAAAGGTGCCGAACCCGGCGACTGCCTCGAGGTGAATATCATCGAAATTGCGGCCCAATCGACCGCTTTCACGGTGCAGGTACCTGGTTTCGGATTCCTGCGCGACCTGTTCCACGAACCATTTGTGGTTCACTGGCGGATCGACGGTACTCTCGCGACCTCGAACGAACTGCCGGGCGTGAGTATCTCCGCAGCGCCATTCATGGGCGTGATCGGCGTGGCGCCCTCGAAGGAACTCCTCGGGGAAATCAATCGGCGCGAGACCGAACTTCACAAGCGAGGTGGCGCAGTATTTCTCTCCGAGCCTGCCGACGCGGTGCCGTCCGGTCCTGTGGCCGCCACTGGCCTGCGGACCATCGCTCCGCATGAAACCGGGGGCAATCTTGATATCAAGCAATTGACCAAGGGTACGACGTTACGCATCCCAGTTTTCGTGCCTGGCGCACTGTTCTCGGTGGGTGACGCGCATTTTGCACAGGGGGACAACGAAAGCTGCGGAACGGCGGTCGAGATGGGCGCCACTTTCTACGGCAGCTTCAAGCTAATCAAAGGCGGTGCTGCAAAGCTGGATCAGCGTGACGTATCCTTCTATCGAAACGATTATTTCGCGCCCCCGGAGCTGGCGGTGCCCAAGCGCTTCTTTGCCACTACCGGACAATCCTACACGCGCGACGGAGTAAATCACTCAGAGGATGCCACACTGGCGGCACGTAATGCGTTGCTCAACATGATCGAATATCTCGTCGGCGAAAGGGGCTTCACGCGCGAGCAGGCATATACAATTTGCAGCGTCGCCGTGGATCTAAGAATCAGTCAAATGGTCGATGTGCCGAATTTCGTGGTAACAGCGCTGCTGCCATTGGCTATCTTCGAGTAAGCCAGGCTGCTTCCAGCACCAGCATCGATTTTAAGGATTCGAATGGCGAGCGGTTCATTTTCTGGGTAAGTAGGCGGTATAGACCGGACCTGGGCTTAGAGCGCACAGCAACATTGACCGTGCCCCAACTTTTCCCGGCTTTTCGACCAAACAACCGGCGCCCGACCGCCGATTTTCTGGCGCGCTTTAATACCGCATTGGTAATTTAGCTGATGAATTTCAGAAACTCTTTCCCCAACGAAGAAGTTCGTCGAGTCAAAAGACTACGTAAGACAGTCTAGGTGAACACGGTTTTAGCGCTTATGACTTAACCTAGGGATCGTTGCTATCCAACCCTTCTAGCTCGTTGGTTACGCTGAAGGTGAACTTGGGCGTGCCATTCGAATTCCACAAGCCCCAGTGCGGACCCCACGAGTTTTGCACGCTCAGCCACGGCTCGTCGAACGCCGAGAACAAGAACGTAGAGCCCAACTTGTTCGTGTTCTGAAAGACCAATTTGGTGAAGGTCTGCTCATTGGCTACACCGGGAATCGCTGTTCCATTTGGACTGCCTGCGCTAGGCCAGCCGGTCTCGCCGATTATCACCGGTTTGGCCCGGTAGCGGTCTGCCTACTTACTGCTCGCGATCACCCCGATCACCGCGATGCCGAGCGCGAATGCGCCAACGATGCACACTACGAAGAAAAATTGCGCGATCGCGTGCGCCGTCGATTGCTGCTGCTCCGTGATCGGTCCATCGACGTGCGCCGAATGAGCGCCCGAGTGATAGCCGCTATGCGACGTATAGTAGATGCCCGTGCCGGGAATGCCGACCGTCTTACGCACGCTCGTGCGGCCCATCGTGACATGGGCACCGCGCATCCCGACCGTCACACTGGGACCCGACTTGGACGCGTGCGCGGCTGGATGCCGCGGGATTGCGATCGCGCCGGTGCCGGCGAAAATACTAAAGCTCGGCACGGCAAATTGAGCGACGCAGCGCGAGCATCTCGCCCGCCGAGTGCCGAGCAATCAGGAGAACGGCTCGCGGCGATCTTGAGGTGGACGCAAAGGGCACTGGGTGAGCGGCGGGCGGAGAGTAACTCAGCGAAATCCGCAATGAGGCGCGCAATCGGCGATTCTCCGGTCCCTTTGATTGCCATGAAGCCGCGCAGACGCGCGGATTTCAAGCGGTTCAGCGGAGAATGCCCAGCCTCGAAGACTGGGTGGCGGAGAGAGGGGGATTCGAACCCCCGAGACCCTTTGCAATCCGATGGGCGGAATTCGTCGCAGGTTTGGCGCACTATTAGGTGCGAAAAAAAGCATCCGTGCTGGAGAGA
>PNBD01000019.1:59898-79105 GCA_003135855.1 Deltaproteobacteria bacterium | reverse complement strand
GAGCGCAGCGAGTCCCGAGTCCGTAGCGGAGCGGAGGCGAGGGTGATAACTAAGTCGCGCACGCTCGATGCGGAATTCGAAGCAATATGCGGTTTTTCGAGGTGGGTTTGACTTGCGTCGCGATGGCCGATATTCAAGATAGTCCTCGACCGTGACCGGAGAGCGGGTGTAGCTCAGTTGGTAGAGCGCGTGCTTGCCAAGCACGAGGTCGTCGGTTCGAAACCGATCACCCGCTCCATTAAATTCCTTAATCAGTTCAACACCTTTTCGGGCTGCTCGGCTGTCTCGGTCGTTTCAGCTTGAGGCGACTGTGCCCATTTCTGTGCCTCTACGCCGGTAAAATCCGCCGATTCAAGGGTTTCGATGGCGTTGCGCTTCGCCTGGGCTCTGATATGCGAGTAGCGCTCTAGCATCCGCTTCGAGACGTGGCCGGCGAGCGCCGTGATGGTCTGCTCGCTAACGTTGGGATTCTCGGCGAGGCGGCTGATAAAGGTATGTCGGCAATCGTGCCAGCGGTAATTCAGCTTGGCCGCGGTCCGCGCCACGTTCCAAGCGGATTTCCATTCGCCGATCGGCTTGGTTAGGTCGAGATCGTAGAGAAGAGGCTTTCGCTTGTTGCTGGCGAAGCCGACGCAATGCTGAGGGAAAGCGTAGGAGTCGGGCTCAGCGTCCGGGAACCTCGACAGCCATAGGCTGAGAACAGCGCAGGCACGCCGCGTCAGCGGGACCATGCGGCCCGTTCCGCCTTCGGTCTTCGAGCGTGAGACCACAACTGCCCCCGATTCTATGAAACCGTCAGCCCAGGTCAGTTGGAGATCGCGCCGGCGCAGGTGACGGAGTTCGGACGCTCGGAGTCCGGTATCGATCGCCATCACGAATAGCGGGAGCAGGGCGGGCGATCGGCTTTGCCGGATGGCGTCGAGCAGCTTGGTTTCATCATCGCGAGGGATCGACCGTCCCACGTCCCGGCGTTCGGCCTTGAACGTCACACTGCCGGGAACCTCGACGAGGGCGTTCCAAAGCCGATGGCGTTTGAGAATCTGGCGCAGCACCCCGAGCTCCGCGTTGCTGGTGCGACCGGATTTCTTTTCTTGCTCGCGGCGTTGCTGCAGGTCTGTGATGTCATCCGCGGTGAGGTCGCAGACCAGGCGCTTGCCGAAGATGGCCGACAGGCTGTCAACGTACTGGCGATAGTGAAAGACGGTATGCTCGGAGCGCGGGCTTTTGGTCGCGAGCCATTCCTCGGCCGCTACTGAGAAGAGTGACATGCGCTCGCGCTTCGGGATTCGGTTGAATGACCTCTCAAGCTCTCGGCGGCGCGCCCGTTCCGCTTCGCGGGCGAGGGTTTTGTCACCCGTCTTTGCCGATTCGCGGATGTCCTGCCCGTTGAACGTGAACTTGTACCACCAGACCTTTCCTCGTTTGTAAACGCTCATTTGGTTCTCCTCGGGCCTTGCGGTCGGACGACTCGTTTTGAATCAACACGGGCAACGCTTTTGACATACTGAGCGTTGCGAATTTCGTAGCGGTCTTTAGGAGTCAGGTTCTTTCGATACCGCCGCATACGCTCGCGCAACGAACATCTCCCGCTGCAATATTCCCCGCGCTTGCGCTTCACGAACACGCGGCCGCACCCCTCGCTCGCACACTTGGTGAGGCGCCAAGCTTCCGCCAAAAAAACTTCGCTGGTTTTCATGACGAACATCTGCGGAATCGATCCGGAAAGGGAACCGATGACCTTTGAGCCGCGCCGGTCGACGCGGATTGCTAACGTGCGTTCACCCGGTTTCTCTAACCAGAAGGGCGCGAACGAGACTGTGTCGGTGCTCAGAAACTCATAGACGGATTTATTGGCGAACGTCGCCAGCTCGCAGATTTCATTTCGGATCGTTTCACCTATACGGGGAGTCTGCGAGCCAGAGCCTTCTTGAAGTCCTTTTCCGAATTCTCTTACTTCCGCGTTGAGCTGGCGTAGCGATTCGTTGTCCATCGATCGGATCTGATCGAGCGGCCTATGGGCGAAGTCCAGAAACCATGCGAGGCGAGCGGCCTGATCTTCTCCGACGCGCGCCCGCGCGGACTTCTCCTCTTCATGAGTCGGCATTTTCACTTCCGAGGCACGACGAGCGAGGTACGCCGCCTGCTCGCGAGTCAGTGCGCCTTTTGCCGTAACGCTCATGCGTGACTTTGAGGCGCTTTTCTGTTGTCTACGTTTTTTCGCCAAATGAGACGCTCATCATTGAAAATGAATTGACTACAAACCGGAGCGTACTAAAATACTCGTATCTGAGCAAGACCCAGGAACGCTCTAGACCATGCGGCCTTTGAGCAGACCAAGCAGGAGAAAGCAGTGATGCAGGAAGCTACTCAAACCAGTGACCGATTGGCCTACGACCTCAAGGAAATGGCGGCTCTACTCGGTTGCTCTGTCGAGTTGGTCCGGAAGGAGATCGGACGAAACCGGCTGCGACCTTCGCGTTTGGGAAGGCGCATCGTGATCGCTCGCACCGAGGCCCTTCGATATTTGGAAGCGACGCAGGCGGCCGGCCGGTGATTACTCGGCTCTCTGAACGGCTCGACAAAGGCAACGGCGTGCTCCTGCGGCTCGGCAAAAGCCGCGCGGAGCACAAAACGCAAACACCGATGGAAGGGAAAGTAATGTCAGCTATAACTCACGAACCTCACGCAACGCAACACGCCCCGATCCCGCGAGCACTCACGGAAGGCGATTCGCTCGACACCGGCGTCAAGAACGCGGCTGAGCAAATCCGGATTCTGCGTCGCAAGAATCTTCTCGCGAATCAGACGATCAGACTTCTCGCCGCGGAAAATCGCGAACTCAAAATGGCGCTCCGAGAGGGAGTCCGCACCGCTGCGTAGTGGATTCCGATGGCATCGTCCGACTTCCTGCGCATCGACCCGAATTTGCTTGAGCACCCGAAGATCGTGCGCCTGTTGAACAAGTACGGGGCTCCCGGATTCGTGTCGCTCTTTCTCATTTGGTCGCACGCCGCAAAGTTCAATCCAAGCGGCCGACTCGAAGGAATAACGCCCAAGGAACTCGGAATCATCGCGAAGGTGCCCGGCAGGCAGCCCGAGAAGTTCATCAACTTTCTCGTGGAAGTCCGATTGCTCGATCGTGACGGCGAAACTCTGGCCGTACACGGCTGGGCTGAACGCCAGCCGTTTCTCGCGACCGCCGAGGAGCGGGCGGAACGTAATCGCAATGCCGCGATTGCTCGATGGGGGAGAAGGGGTCCAGTCAAATCGGCAACCCCTGCGGATGCAACACCGATGCATGATGCATCCGACGTGCATACAAAACCGAATGCCCAAACGATCAAACGATCGAACGGAACGAACGAGCTTGAGGACTGGTACGATCGAGAATTCCTCAGTCGATATCCGCTACCTCGGCGTGAAGATCAGAGGGCGAGCGCTCTAACCGAACTGCGCAAGCTGAAACCTAGCCCGGAAAAGCTCCAGCAAATTATCGCCGGCCTCGATCTTTGGAATTGCAGCCCCGGATGGACCGACGAGGGCGGCAAGTTCGCACCTGGGCCCGGAAAATTTCTCAAGGCGAAGAGTTACGAGAGGACGCCACCGCCTGTCGCTAATACGAACGGCAACGGCAAGCCGCGCGCTGACCTTCCGACCGGCGCGGAATACTTCGCGAGAGAGATGCCTCACCCTCACGCCGAGGAAACCAATGGTTGAAGGTGTCGATCACGGCGCGGGCGATCTTGGCGGAACCTTGGAAGCAAAAGCCGCCATGCTCTCGAACGTCAACTGGAAGCCGGACAGGAAATCGTTTCTGGCCGATTGCCCGCTCGGCGATCACAAGCTGGCGGTTTCTGTAATCAACGCGAAGTGCCTAATCACTCCGAGTTGTCCGAAGGAATTGATCGACGCGTGGTTTGCGAGAAATGGGAAGCGCACGCTTGGCACCGCGCCGCAAGGCGATGCCAAACCAGAGACCAAACCTCAACCGTCCGAACCGCATGGATCGGAGCAGGCGACCGATGCGGGTCAAGGCGCAAACGAACAGCCGAAGCAGGAACGCTCCCGGCAATCCAAAACGACAAGCAGCCAGAACGGTACGCGCGCCAGCAGCGTCAGCGCCGACGACATACTGAGGCGCGTACCTCCGCAAGACCTTGCAGCCGAGCAATCGGTCTTGGGTGCGATTTTCCTAAAACCGGAATCGCTCGAACTGGCGATGGAGATCATCGACGCAGACGATTTTTACCGCGAATCGCATCGGCTGATATTTCGAGCGATGCTCGACCTCTTTGATGCGAAGCGGCCGATTGACGCCGTAACCCTGTTGTCGCAACTGAACGGTACTCGCGAGCAGGTCGGTGGTGCCGGATACATCGCTGAAGTGGCCGCGTTCGTGCCGACCGCCGCGAACATTCAGGCATACGCAAAAACCGTCCGCGAAAAATCCGTACTGCGGAAACTCGCGTCGTTCGGGACCGACATCGCCAGCAACGCTTACGAGGCCGGAGACCTCGAAGAACTTGTCGCCGTCGCAGAGCACGGAATCGCGGAGATCGCCAGCAAGTTGATTCAGAAACCCGAGCCGAGCAAGCCGGTAATGCTGAAACAGGTCTTATGGGCGATCGAGCACGGCCAAGACAATTCCGTTCCGACTGGCTTCGCGTCGCTCGACCAGACCTTCGGCGGGTTCAGCGTGGGTCACCTCACGATACTTGGGGGGCGCACATCCAAAGGAAAAACCGCGTGTGCTACCCAAATCGCGATCAGCGCGGCGAAGAACGGATTTGCTACCGCATATTTTTCGCTCGAACAGCCGAGCGACGAAATGTGGATTCGCGCGATCGGATGCGAAGCGCAAGTCGATATGTTCCGCGCGCGACGTTGTGGTTACGGACACGGCGAGAAAGAGCGCGTCGAAACTGCGCGGCAAACTCTCGAATCGGTCCCGCTCGAAATTCTCTATTGGCCTTCGATGCGGCCGCGCGACCTCGGCATCGGATGCCGGCGTCTCGCGCGCAAAAACGGCCCGTTAAAACTGGCTGTCGTCGATTACTTCAACCTNNCTGATGCGCGGCGACCGCCGCGAACGCGATCGCTGGCGAGAGATGCAAGAGGCGGTTCTTGCGCTGAAAGAACTCGCCGGCGAACTCGGCATCCCCATACTTCTCCTTTCGCAGCTTAACCGCGAGACCAACGAGGACATGCCGCCGTCGCTCTCGAATCTGCGCGACACCGGAGCCGTCGAGGAACACGCCTCGAACGTGCTGTTTCTGTGGCAACGACCGCCTAAGGCGGACGCACCGATGACCTACGGCGACTGGGAAGACATCGAAGTCATTATCGGCAAGCAGCGGAACGGTCCGGCTGGTCTGAGAGTCCCGATGCAATTCAAGAAAACATGGGGGTCGTTCATCCCGCGATGAGTAGGATGCTCGCAAAACGCCGCTGGGCGAGGCCGCTACCAGTTCCGCAAGCGAACCTCTTTGCATCGGCCTCGTCGATAGGTCCGCTTTCAGCCAGGGCAGACCCGATAACGTCGAAGCTCGCAGCGCGGCAACTGATCGCGTCGGGTCTCCGAGGCCGACAAATGCGGGCCGTCCTCGATGCGGTCCGCGACCACCCTGATTTAACGTCGCGAGAATTGGCGGCGCGTGAGTCCGGCGAAGGCTTGGACCGCTTTGTTTTCGCGCGCCGACTTCCCGATTTGGAGAAGCAGGGTCTTGTTACGAAACGCTCAGTTCGGGCGTGTGCGGTCGGTCGTAAACTTTCCGTCACTTGGATGGCGACGGAATTGAGAAGCGAAACGCGATCGGGGATGGGCGCGTGAACGCAATTTGGAAATGCGCGAATTGCCCGGTGACAGCTCCTTGGTGGAACGGTGCCGACCGATTCAAGTTATGCGTCCCATGCTCCGAACAGGAAGGTCGCGCGCTCACTGCGAAAGTGATGCTGGAAGCAGCGGAGTCCGTCGTCGAGCCCGCCACGCTTCCGATCTTCCTGAATGCCGACGCCCGTTGGTGTCCGAATTGCCCTGGCTTGCTTATCGCGCGGCGCAATCGTGACACGGGCGATGGCTTCTTAGGGTGCGCGAACTATCCGCGCTGCCGTTACACGCGGCCATTGCCGGGCGAGCAGCTACATCTTTCTCGACAGACTTCTGCATCACGACCTAACAGCGGTTTCGGTGAAACATCGCATCGAGCGCGCCAAACGGATGCAAGCCGGGTCGGTAAAAATTGGCGAACTCTCTTAGAAGCTTCGCGGAGCCACGTATGGACAGAATGAAAAAAACAATCTGCGCGATTTTGCTGGAATTCGGGCTGTTGGTCGGCTTGGGCTCAGGTGTAAACGCCGCTGACTCCAAGGCGCTAGCGAATCCGGTGATCCCATAGACGGCGGCGGGATGAATGAGAAAACTCACAGGTTCAGTTAACGCGACAGGAGAATAATAATGGGCGATTCACGGTGGCCTACCTATCGGAACTTCATACAGCCGACTACGCCGGTGGGCACGGACGGCACCCCGCTGAACACGAGCGCGAGTCCGGGTGTCATCGGATACGGACCTGCGGGGCGTCAATCCTACCGTTCCGTCATACTCGCGCCAACCCAATCCGGGGCGTGGGGCGACTTAGCTGGCATCGTCGGTAGCGCAAGCAAAACGATTTACGTCACCGGCTTTTCGATGACGATGCAATCGACCGCTGCCGCGCTTCAGGCCATCTATTTTGTGAAGCGCAGCACGGCTGATACTAACGGCACGCCAACCGCCGGGACCGCAGTGCCCGAAGATAGCGGAAGCGTGGCGGCGACCGCCTCAGTTATGGCATTTACCGCATCGCCGACTGCGGGCACCTTGGTTGGGAACCTTTCCGTCTCTCGACTGCTCTCAGCAACCTTGACCGCTGCGCCAGCCAACGTCGGGATCGGAAGCGTGCTGGTGGTAGGCACGCCCGTTCAGTTCAACCAAGCTCTTACGCTTCGCGGTGTGGGTGAAGGCATCTACGTCAACTATAACGGCGCGACTCTGACGGCGGGCTGGGTCGCCGACTTTCATTTCGAGTGGGTCGAGTTCTAAAGATCAATGTTCATGGAGGTTCATAGGATGTCAGCACAAATACCAGTAATCGGGCAGACTGTCGGGACGCCGAATCTACCGCCGCGCCCGCGCCCACCGCTTGAGCAGACGCCCGATGTTGGACGAGGACTCGAACAGACGGGGGCGGCCCTCGAACAAGCGGCAACCGGACTGACGAGAATCCTCGCGGTTCAGGCGCGGCATCAGAAAACGCTAGACACCGAAAGCAAAGTCACGGATTTCACAACGAACCTTCAAAACGCATATCTGAACGCTAAGACCGCGACACCGAGCGATCAATGGGGAGCGACTGTCAACAAAGCGGCGACAGACCTTCAGCAGAAGATGCTCGCCGATCCGGCCAACGCGCATATTCGGAACGACCTTGCGGAGATTCTGCCGAAAATCGCGGGACATATGGGCTACGAGGCGAGCGAAGCGGGCGCGGAGCAGACTGCGATTGCTCAGCACGCCCAGCGCACATTCATCGGCGCGCAAGATGCTGCAACTGCGGGTAACGATTTTACGATCGGTCCCGATGGAATGCCCGTTGACGGGCCGAGCGCGAAGGCGGCGAGGGCGCATTACAACAACCTGATCGCTGCTATGCCCACGGCGGCTGACGCCGTTGACAAGCAGGAGTGGGAACAGCTGGTCATCAAGGAACGCGGACAGGCCATCGCGCGCAATCCTGACCAGGCATCATTGCTCTCGCCGTTTCTCAAGGCTCATTCGGAAGTGTTCGATCCCGCGACTCAGGGGCAGTTGCTGAATCTCTCCACCGAGGCTCTTAATAAGCGGCTTCAGCAGCCGGAGCGGGATGGTAAGAAGATCGCACTGGACACCTACAACGACCTACTGACCCGATCTGGTAAGGGAGAGGACATCACCGGCGCTACTATGGCGGCGGTAGACTCCTACAAAATCCCGCGCGAGCTTGGGGAACAGTTGATCCACAAAGGTATCGCCGAGCCGGAAATGCCGACGACACAAGCGGTGTACGATTCGGCTAAGGCTAATCTCGATGCGTCGGACACTATCGAAGCTCTTGACCTGAACATTGCGGGTCTTACTGGCGAACAGCGAATCAGTAGCACGGACAAGAATCGTCTGCGGGGCTATGCACAGGCGCTCAAGCCCGCGATCAACGATCCTGGTAAGGCGGCGGATCGGCGCTATGGCGGTGCAGGCGGATGGATCGACCAGCAGTACAAGGCGACCACGCAGGAAGAACGGATAATTAATGGCACACGGCTCGGCGACCCGATGGTCAAAAATAATCAGGATGCTGCTCGTAATTACTACGAGACCAACAAAGACATGGTTGCGGAAGGCAAGAATCCGGCGGAGCAGGCCGAGGCAAAGCGCAAACTCGCGGAACAAGCGGTCAAGCTCTACCCGATGCCACCGTCGGTCATTAATCCGGCTGCGGCAGCCAAGGCGATGGCTGTGCCCCCCGAAATCGCTATCAGGTTCGATCCGAATCGACGCGGGGGAAATTTGCCGCCGATGGGCGTAGCACCGGCAGCGAAACCGAAGGCGGGAGAATTGGGACCGACTAGCTTGGAGACCGAATAATGGGCGGAGCACCAAATGGAGTAGCTGACATGGGAATAGTCGATTTTTTCAAGCGGACTGGCAATGCGTACACAGCCGAGAATGTACAGGCGAAGGCTCGTGAGGTGGGTGCCGAGATCTCGGAGAAGGAAAGCGTGGTCGCGAAGATGCGTGCCGAGTTACCGAATCAGGTGCTCGACGGCGATCACCTCGGAGCGCATCGCATCGAACATGAAGAGCGCGAACTGAACGCGCTCAAGATAACGAAGGCAGAGCTCGAGGCGAAGGCGCGCGAGCTCCGCGCGAGTGAAGCTGCCACTGGAATCGATGCTCAATGGAAAGGAGCCGAGGAGAAAGGCCGTCAACTGGAACAGGCGGGCGCCGAATACGACAAGCTGATCGCGGATGCGGGGCTGGCCGGCCGGAAACTGGTCGAGCTCGACGCCGCTTTTCGTGCCAGCTTGCCCGCGCGGGCGCGCGACTGGCAGCAAGAACTTTTCGCGTCCTACGTGACGGCTCAATTGTCCAGGCTCGGCGGCGTCAAGAGCAGACTGCACGAACATGTGCTCATGGGCTTCAAAGCACGATAGTTCAGTAGGGGAGAAATATGGAACAAGAAGCTAATCGACGACTTAGCGCACTGGCCGATCAAATCGCCGAGCTAGAGGGTGAGCATCAGGGCTTGGCGAGTCACCCCGAGGCCACGGTCGAGGGTAGGTGGGTGCACAAGCTGCTGCTGGCGACAGCCGAAAGGTTGCGCACGCTTCAGGCTGAGCACGCGGCGCTGCGACTCGGGCGTGACGCGATGATCGTGCTCGGAGGTAACTAAGATGGGCGCACCCAGCCAGCCAAACATAGAAGTCTCGCAACCGTACTCGATTCCCGAGGGCATGACGCCCGAGGCCGCGCGCGAGAGGATCGAAGAATTAAAGGGCGATTCTGATTTCGGGAAACGCTTTCTTGCCGGCGACAAGCGTGCGGCGAATGAATTTGACGCCCTCACCCGTCACGCGATGGGCCAGCAACAGCCCGAAGTGAAAGCGGAGCCGACGGACAACGAGAAGGCGCTCGCCGCCTTGGGTCCGCCAGCGAAGCCGGAAGACTACCGGCTCGACAACATACGCGACCCGGTGACGGGATATCAGGTGGGTCTTCATGGCGAGCAGCTTCCGGCCGAGACTAAAACCCTGATCGACAAGACGCTATTTCCTGCGGCGCACAGCCTCGGGCTCTCTCAAAGCGATATCTCCGCTGTAGCGATGACTGTGACAAAGCCGATGACCTGGGAGCAGTGCGAAGCCTACCTTCACAATGTATGGAAGGGCGAGGAATTCGAGAAGGGACTCGCCGATTTTCGCGCGGCGATGAGCGGCAACCCGCAGTATCGCGAACTGCTCGAACAGTACGAACAGCTCAGCAACTCGGGGCCGCTAATGACGGGCATCGTGGCTGCGTACCGACGCCGACAGGCGCTGCGATAACGACACAGACTCTTATGTCCAACGAACCGCCGAGAAAATTGATCGGGCCGCTAGTCGTAGTCGATGACGGCACCGTTGCGCCGACCGAACCAGCCAGAAAGAAGGTCGGCCGGCCGAAGGGCTCCGGGTTGAAGTTCACGCCGGACCTGCAAGAGAAGTTTTGCAGGGCTGTCGCTGGTGCGATGCCTCTCACATCCGCGGCCAGGCTCTGCGGAATTTCTCTCGACACTTTTGAAAAGTTTATCGCCAAGGGAAGGCAGGGGATCGAGCCCTACACGGCATTCGTCGAGGCGTTGGAGAAAGCGGAAGTCGAGTTACAGGAATACCTGCTCTTGACCATTAAGGGCGCGTCGCTGATCGACTGGAGAGCCGCCGTGCAAATTTTGAAAATGAGGTTCCCAAAGCTGTACTCAGACCATGCGCAGCGACTCGAAGTCCTCGGCCCCGAGGACAATGGCGCTTTCGGTTTTGCTTTTCAGATTTCGATAAATTTGGGCAGCGATGCCGACTGGCGGAAACGATGGGACGAGGAGGTCAGTCAGCGCCGGAGGGAGGCGATCCCTGCGGTCAACGCCGAGGATGCTAAGGCGATCGAACTTGAGACACCCAGCACGAAAGTCTGAACCTCGCGAAATACGCGACCGCATCAAGGAACTACGCCGCCCGCAACCAAGGTCTGAAACGGCGTGATCATGCGCCCCAAGGACGCGGCTGATTCGGGCGGAAACGCGGCTTGCTGGCGTACGAACGGCAAGGCGTGATGGGAGGATGCGGGCAAATGACTTGCGGCGGCTGTGAGCGCGAATTCGAGCCCCGGCGATGGAATCAAAAATTCTGCGTCCCGGCCTGTCGCGCTCAGGCGTGGCGAAAGGATCGCGTGCTGACGGCCACGGAAGCGAAGCGGCGCGATCGAGGCAGAGCCGCGAGGCGTTCTCCCCGCATCGGATCGAGGACGCATCCGCTTCAGGTCCGGCAGTGCCCGGTATGCCGGCGCTTTTGGCTGGCCGACGCTTCAGACGATCTCCGCTGTCGAGAGCATCGGGAAGCGGCCTAATTTGGGGGTGAGTGGTGCGAAAACCGTTCAGACTTATTCCACTCTAAGACTTGCCGCGCGATGTTCTCCTGACGTGACCAGTCTCGAAAGGGCGAGCTTCACGGAGCTTCCCCTAATTCTGCGCGGCCCCTTTGCTCCCCTGCTTCGCACCGCGCGGTCTCGATTTGCATATCCATCTTGCAGTTTTGGAGCACGTCATACTGCCGTCCCGGGCCGGCGATCACTAACCCATCTTTGACGCATTGCTCGTAGTCCGGGGCTAATTGCTGGGTACAGAGGCTGAAGACTCGCTCCACAGAAGCGAGGGCTTCTTGATGAGTATAAAAACCGCAGCCCGCTAAACAGAAGAGCAACGAGACGAGCGCAAGCGGAGCAGCGTGGCAGAGCTTCATCGGGTTGTTGCCATCATTCGTTTCCCGACCCTCCGCTCGCCTTGTTTGCTTTCCGCAAGGCCGCGTAGGCTCTTCATCTCGCCGGACGATTGCCGCCCGCGTTTGACTGGCCGACAAGTCAGTCGGGGTTCTTGCCCTCGACGGCGTTTTCCAGCACCTCGCCAGTTTTCGCATCAACGCCGACCTCGTGCTTCACCTTCTTGTGGCGGATCACGAACGAGTAGCGCAGTCCGCTGCCGCCGGACTCTTCCTCGAGTTCCTGCGAGACGATCTTACCTGGATAGGCTTTCAGAGCGACTTCACGCGCTTGCGGGAGCGTTACCTTTGCTTGCGGCAGTAACTTTTCGCCGGTAAAGGCTGACGCTGTTCCAGCCATCAGGACAGCCAGCACCGCGCTCTGCAAAAATAGTCGCGTTCCAATTCGTTTCAGCTTCATGCCATTTGCTCCGGTTGAGATCTTCATTTCTTTTTAGCCCGATTCTTCGCCCGCACCTTAGCGCGGCGCTTCATTTCGGCCGAACGCTGCGCTGGCGTCATCGAATCCCAATAAGCGCGACTCGCGTGTGACACCGCCGCTTTCCTTTCATCCTCGCTCTTGCCCTTCCACCGCTTTTCACGCGCCCTGCGAAGGTGCGTCCTCAAATCCACCATGCCGTAAGGATATATGCGGCGGGTTTCAATCCGCAAGCGTCTGTACACGGCTATTGACGCAGCGGTCTATAGACGGCTATGGTCTCGCATCGTGGGAGCGGGAGCAAAGACTAGCGGAGCGGAAGGCGCGGGCGTTGGCAACAAACACCCTCTCCCACAAGGAGAATCTGTTATGGCGAATATAGATTCCAGGAGCAGGCCCACTGCGGTCTCAAAAGACACCTGGGCAGAATGGCGTCGGACGATCGACGATGCGGCCCTCGCGCTCGGGTTTCCCAGGCGAGTACCCTGCAAGCGCGTCGAGCGAGAAGTGTTCCGATATTGCCCCAGGCGTGACGGAAAAGAGGAATTGAACTTTCAAGTTGAGCCTAACCACGCGCGATTTCTTGCCGTGGCAAAACTCTGGCTGCTAATGGAGGCCGCTGGACGCCTCAAGCGCAGGATGACAGCGGAGCACAATAACGTAGCCGAGCTCGCTAAGCTGACCCGCCAGCACGTCGCCAACTACTTGAAAATAACCGGCGGAAACGTCTCGCGCGCAAGGCGGCACGCCTGACCTCGGGCTGAAATCAGTTACGAGCGTTCAACATAAATGAAGCATACAAATCAGAGGAAAAATCATCATGGCTGACGCGACTCTAATCACGCCTTTTGGCAAAATGACCGTGTACTGTCTTGCGCTCTCTAAACTGGTCTTCGAGGCCAACGATTTCGAGGTTGACGGGATCGCCATGCGCGCGGACTTCGAGTTTCAATGGATTCGGGACCGGTGGATTCTCGACCGCTGGTCTCACCACCGCAAAGACCGCGACTTCGACAAATGCCGGACCATGCCGCGCGGCCCGTTCGATCACGATAAGTGGGAGCGCCTGAACGCACTATCGGACGCAACGCACAACAAATTGCGCTCCGTCACTATGAAGGCGATTCGGACTTGGATCGACGAGAGCGATCGCCGGATCACCGCGTTGCAGTGGGATGACATCAAGGAAAACTTACCCGCTGCGCTGGAAAAGCTGACGACCGACTTTGAATCGTTCAGTGTCCGCGATTACCGGCGTGGCGTTGCCCGCGCAATCGGCGATGCTCGACTGAAAACCGAATATCTCCGCACGATGAAGCTGGTCGAAAGACTCACCGCGCAATTAAGACGGTTCTCCACCAGTCCTCGCCGCTTGACGCGCTTCGCCGCTTGACCAACCGAGGGCCGGCGTCGCACTGGGCGTCGGTCCTCTTTCATCATGCGCGATTTCCGTAGCACGAAGACTTCCGCCAAATCACGTAGTTAAATCAGCAACTTTCCTGACTCGGATGCAACTCGTATGCGACCCGTACATGCAACACGCATCCAAGTCGCATGCAACTCGGTATGCCCATACGAACGATCATACGATCATACGATCATACGAGATAGTCACGAACCACGGGCATTAGTCCCCAGGTCGGATAGCACTCAAATCCTCATGCCGTTAATTGCCACGCATTCAGGAAAGAATCTCCGAAGGGCAGATATTAGACGCCCTTTCAGCGGAGTCCCTACGCGCGTGCGAGGCGCGGCGACATTGTGCCCGATTCTGTGCCCTGACTCGGTGCCAGTCTGTACTATTCAGGACCAAGTTGAAGGTCTTGGGAGCGCCGAAAAGAGCGCCGTAATCAGGCGTTCTTAGTCTCTCGTAGGTTTGGAGTAGTCTGGGCTTGACGGATTGTTTACGATTGCCAAGCACGAGGTCGTCGGTTCGAAACCGATCACCCGCTCCATTTTTTCCGGTAGCAATGCTCCCTGGTCGCTCTAGCTCCCCGCCGCTCTTCCCCTCTCACTATCAGGGAGAGGACGACGCCGAACGACGCGCAGCGAAGCCGACTTCGGGCCGAAGGGCCGAATCGCTCCAGGAAAAGTGAGGCGTCAGGAGAGGGTCCTTTTTCCGAATGCCTTTGTTTCCGGTGGGCGCTGCGCCGTGGACCAAGAGTCTCTTTAGCCGAAGGCCTGCCCCGCTCCCGACACTTGCGTTCAAGAGAAAACGCGCTCGCGACAAGCGCCTCGCACGGGAAGGTGGTTAGATGGAATAGTCGCGCGCGAGCTTGCGAGCGCGCCTCCTACTTCTCGGCTTCAGAATTGAAAAAGTGCAATAAAAATTCTTTTCTGAATTTCGATACAAGTGCTTCATCGATCGCCTTAGCATAGGACTGAAGTGCTTTCGTCGAGGCTATTTGTTGTTGCAGGTCTACCGAGATGAGGTCGCCCTTTTTTAGATCGTTGCGACCCGTCAAACGCAGGAATCGATGGTTCACGCGTCCTCGATTGTGAACATATAGGTTGCGAATCAGTACCGCTTGGCTTGCCGCATGTTCGCAAGAATCGTCCACTTGTATTGATACTCCTAAACCTTCGGTGATGAAGTCTTTTATCCCGGCGAGACCGGAATAAGTTAGTTCCTCTGTCTTCCTCTCCGCCACTCTATCCGCGAACTCACCGATTGTGCCGCACTCGAGAACTTCAGCTATTTCGACCTTTTGCCGCGATTTCAAGGTTTCAGGCCGAGCCGCGAAAACTGCGCGCAGAACATCGGCCAAATAGCATTGAAAATTGTCAACAGCTCGACACACAAGGACTTCGGTCAATAGCTGATAGCCATCAGTTTTGTCGCGTAGATATTTCGCGATCACCGTGAGCAGATCGAAGTCTTTCAACGAAGTGCCGTCGGACTCTTGCCAGCTAATATGCATTACCTCCAGCACCGAAGTGACCATCATGAGCGTCCGTATCGCCTCCGCCATAAAAGTTAGAAATGGCGGTGTTTGGAAATTCTGTTCTCCAGAGAGTACGCTAGACCTTAATTCCGCGTTCCAATTACTGATCGTGGAATCGGTCAAATTCGCCGCGTCGTTTTTTTTCTCAACCATTCAAATCGACCTTTCATTGTGAATTGAGTGATCGGTACCACATGCGTTTAGGTAGAAAGCGGCCAAATTCGTCCCGAAAGCTGTGCGATGCCCGGGCGCGACCGCCGCGGGCGTAGCGTTCGTACTCGTCGATCGAGGCCGCATCGATCTCGGATTCCGACATGAGCGCCGCGCGGTTAGCACGCTCGAGCAACCTCGAGATCGTAGTCGGCTTGCAATCCGAGCCACAGTTCCGCCGAGGTACCAAGGTGACGCGCGAGGTGGAGAGCAGTCTCCGGCGTGACAGCGCGCCGGCCGTGAACAATCTCGTAAAGGCGGGTCGACGGGATGCGCAATGCGATCGCGAGTGCATGTACGCTGAGCCCGCTGGGCTCCAGGTAATCTTCGTGCAGAACTTCGCCCGGATGGACCGGCGGCAGCTTGAGGCTGACTTTCTTCGCCATGATTATTCTCCCTGCTCAGTGATAGTCGACAATTTCGACATCGGATGCTCCGTCCCGTTCCCAACGGAAGCACACCCGGTACTGGTCATTGATGCGGATGCGGTTGACCACCAAGGCACGAGGGCACCAAGGCAGAAGATTTTCCTTTGAGAACTTCTCTCTTACTTAGTGTCTCGGTACCTTAGTGGTTTCGATCCCTTACTTCAGCATCTCGACGCTGCCGGTCACGAATGCGATCGCAGTGCCGCCGTGCTTCGAGGACACCGTATGCGTGCATCCGTTCGGACGATAGTTGGCGTTGCCGGTGCGGACCTCCCCGGATTCATCGAAGTTGGAGCCCTCGATCATGAAGATCAGTTCGTCACCGATATGCTTATGCAGCGGCAATTTCGCGCCCGCGTCGAAGCGCGCGAGAACTGCGCGACGCTTGCTCGCGGCGTCACTCCAAATGGGCTTTTGCTTGACCCCGGGCAGCGCATCGCTCCACGGAATCTCGCTGAGTACGATTGTCTGCGAACGGGGCGCATCGCCGATCGCCGACGCCGGCTCGACACCGCCGCTGATAATCGCGAAGACTGTCGCGCCGTGCTTGCTCGTGACGCTATGGATGCATCCGTCCGGACGATAGCCGACGCTCCCGGCTGCGGTCGTGCCCGATTCGTCGGAGATGGCGCCTTCGATCACGTAGAGAAATTCGTCGCCATTATGTTTATGCATTGGCAGGACCGCGCCCGGCTCGAAGCGGGTCAGTTGCGCGCGCCGCTTCGCCAGTGGGTCCGACCAGAGCGTCTTGGCCTTGATAGTCGGCGTCATTGGCTGCCATTCGAGCTCGCTCACTTCGATTATCTTCGATGGATTCGAAACTCCGTCGGCCATGATGTTCTCCTTAGCAGCTTTTCACCGCGCGTACTTGGTGCTAGTCCGCTTGCCGGCTCGATGTCAAATCTCTGCAGAACCTGCCAGGCACAAGGTCGTCGCTCAGAAATGATCACTCCCCAATCTCGCGCAATTTGACCTGAATCTATACCCTCAAATGCCCTCTGGTTCTCTAGGTGACACGATTGTCGAATCGCATCGACCACCGCCGCAACTGACTTCGCCGGGACAACCATCTGGTGCTAGGTTTACCAAACTCGATGACGCGCCCGATTGTGTCGAGCGCGACGATTTCCGCCTGATGGAAAACGAGCACAACCGATCCGCAAGGAGCCCCCAATGTCACCACTGGTAATTATTCTGATCCTGCTGTTGCTGTTTGGCGGCGGCGGCGGTTACTACGCGTACGGACCCGCCGGCGGAATCGGGATCGGCGGAATTATTCTGATAGTTCTAATCGTGATGCTTGTCAGCGGACGACGCTAGCTGGCAGCACGACTGTCCTGAGCGCCGAGCGTCAGCGCCAGCTTGGCGTTAAGAGATGGTCATCAACCAGAACTACGATCCTTCGTGGCGGCTAATCCGAAGGACGTAGCCAGGTGCTTGCGCGCGGCGGCCTGCTCGCGATCGATCTTCGCGCCGGCCAGCAAGTCCTGCGCTTCGAGTATCGTAGTAGGTCTTTGCGGATCGGTGCCGCTATCTCTACTCTGACCTTGCTCGCCGCGCTGGGATTGCTACTCGTCGAGCGCCGCCGCCGCTCCGCCTCCCTTCCTCGCTGATTTACTAGCAATTAGAGCTAGTTAGCCCGAAGCTCCATAAGCTCCTTGCGCTTTCCGAGGTTAACTACTAGTTATCCGAATGGCTGAACCGAAAAGCGCGATACGGTACGACTCCATGCTAAGCGCGGGGGAATGACGAAGTGTTCAAGCGATCAGTCTGGTCTCGCCCTCTTGTGGTAATACTCGCCGCGATCCAGCTTTCGAGTTGCTCTCTATTTGTTTCGTCAACCGAGCCCGTCGTCATCACGGCGTCAGACCCTAGCGCGCAAATTTTCGTGGACGGGGCTCCGGTTGGAATCGGAACGGTCACACAAGACTTAAAGCGTAATCGCGGTCACGCGGTCATGGCAAAAACCTCCGACAACCGAGCTGGCGTGGCCACCATCGGCACGAAAATCTCCACCACGGGAGTTCTCGATCTAGTCGGCGGCATTTTAATATTGGTTCCGTTCCTCGGCCTGCTATCATCGGGGTTCTGGTCCCTGGACACCGACCAAGTGGCAATCGCGGTCCCTCCCCCGCCGACCCCACTCGCGCCGACTGCTGTGCAATCGGACCAAGCAAAGCCGCAGAACAATCCCAAGCTACCTGAGTGAGCATCCGCCTGCCGGGTAGCTTCCCCACTGCGACGACCAATGAGTCGCCGCCCGCGACCGGAAAGTAGCCGCGCGCGCGATTGCTCAGTCCGTCACCGCGCCCAGGCTGCTCGACGATACCTGCGCCGCGTACTTCGCCAGCACGCCCCGCGTGTAGCGAGGCTTGGGTGCTTTCCACGCCGCGCGCCGCCGCGCGATTTCCTCGTGCGGCACATTTAGCTGCAACACTTGCCGCTTCGCATCGATGGTGACCGAGTCACCTTCATGCACCAGCGCGATCAGCCCGCCCACCTGCGCTTCCGGCGCGACGTGCCCGACCACCAGTCCATAAGTGCCGCCCGAAAATCGTCCGTCCGTGATCAGCCCGACCGAATCGCCCAGCCCCGCACCGATTATCGCCGACGTCGGCGCCAGCATCTCGCGCATTCCGGGCCCGCCGCGCGGCCCCTCGTAGCGAATCACCAACACGTCGCCGGGCTGGATCTTCCCCGCGAGAATCGCCGTCAGGCTGTCCTCCTCGCGATCGAACACCCGCGCCGGCCCCGTGATCTCCTGATGCTTGATCCCGGTCACCTTCGCCACCGCGCCCTCGGTCGCGAGGTTGCCGCGCATGATCGCCAGATGCCCTTTGGCGTACACCGGGTCGTTCCACTGATGAATCACCTGCTGATCCTTCCGCGGCGCGTCGGGAACTTCCGCCAGATTCTCCGCGATGGTCTTGCCCGTGATCGTCATCTCGCCGCCGTGCAGGATGCCGTGCTTCAGCAGCATCTTCATCACCTGCGGGATCCCGCCCGCCGTATGCAGTTGCGTCGTCACATAAGGTCCCGACGGTTTCAGATCGCAGAGCACCGGCACCCGCTGTCGTATCGCCTCGAAATCATCGAGCTTGAGCGGCACCTCGGCCGCATGCGCGATCGCCAGCAGATGCAGCACCGCGTTGGTCGATCCGCCGACCGCCATCACCACCGCGATCGCATTTTCGAACGCGTTGCGCGTCATGATCTTGCGCGGCGTGAGCCCGCTCCGAATCGCGGCGACCAGTATTTCGCCCGATTTCGCTGCGCTGTCGGCCTTTTCCGAATCGACCGCCGCCATGGTCGAGGAGTAGGGCGCGCTCATCCCCATCGCTTCGATCGCCGACGACATCGTGTTCGCCGTGTACATCCCGCCGCACGATCCTGCGCCCGGACACGCGCGCCGCTCGACTTCGAGCAGTTCCGCCTGGTCGATTTTATGCGCACTGAATTCGCCTACCGCCTCGAACGCGCTCACGATCGTCAAATCGCGATCGCCATAGCGTCCCGGCTTGATCGTTCCGCCGTACACGAAGATCGCCGGAATATTCATCCGCGCGAGCGCGATCATCGCGCCCGGCATGTTCTTGTCGCAGCCG
>PNBD01000019.1:21986-59864 GCA_003135855.1 Deltaproteobacteria bacterium | reverse complement strand
ACCTCGCGCGACACCAGCGAGTACTTCATACCCTCAGTGCCCATCGCGATTCCGTCGCTCACCGTGATCGTGCCGAACACTTGCGGCATCGCGCCCGCCGCCTTGATCGACGCCTCCGCCCGATTCGCCAGCACGTTCAAGCCCAGGTTGCACGGCGTGATCGTGCTGTAGCTGTTCGCGATCCCCACGATCGGCTTGTCGAAATCGCTATCGGTAAATCCCACCGCACGCAGCATCGCGCGATTGGGCGATCGCTGCGCCCCCTGGGTTACGATTTGGCTTCTCGGATTCGCACTCATGTCTGCTCCTGTCGGCTCCGCGATACTGCAATCACCGCGCTTCCGCGATACCGCATTCACCGCGCCGCAACGCTTTCAAATTGAAGGACTCATTATATAGCTGCCACCCGAAACATCCACCGCCCCGTTTCCCCTGAGCTTCATCTTTCTATTTTCCAACAGGGCGTAGCCCGCATCTTATCACGGACGGGAANNCGTGAGGTTTCGGAAATCTTTTCTTTCCCGTTCCGCGCCGCCTCCTTCGCCCCCTCCGGCCGACATATACTGCTTAACCCCGACGCCTATCCACCGCCCCTCGCCGATGCGAGAATCTGCTGCGAGCCTCTTGTGCACATGCAACCTGGAGGATCCGCCGATGCCGCACGCAATCGATCCGCAAAAAATCCACGGCTATCACGCCCACGTCTATTACGATCCGAGTTCGCGCGACACCGCCGCCGATCTGCGCGACAAAATCGAGCGCACTTTCACAGTCGAGATGGGCCGATGGCGCGACGAACCGGTCGGGCCGCATCCGCAAGCGATGTACCAGGTCAAATTTCAGCCCGACGAATTCGCGCGCCTCGTGCCGTGGCTGATGCTCAATCGCTCCGGCCTTGCGATTCTGGTTCATCCCGAAACTGGCGACGATTACCTCGATCACGCGACCAACGCGCTATGGCTTGGCGACAAGCTGCCACTCCGCCTCGACGTTCTGAAACGCCTGCTAGACTCCTCATCCTAACCGACGCGTTTTCTTAATCTCTCAAATTCCTCAAATCTGCGGTTAACTCTCCTCTTCGATCTTCGTAACCGGCCGGCAAATGCTATTGTCGCGCCGTGAGGCTGCATCTCGTCGATGGGACCTACGAGCTCTACCGCGCGCACTATGCGCCGCGGCCGGGTCACCTCGCACCTTCGGGCACCGATGCGAAAGCCACGGTCGGCATCGTCGAATCGCTATTGGCGTTGCTGCACGATCCCGCGGAAGCGGTCAGCCATATTGCGGTAGCGTTCGACAACCCGATCCACTCGTTTCGCAACGACCTGTTCCCGCCATACAAGAGTGACGAGGGTGTCCCGCCCGAATTGCGTTCTCAGTTCGATGCGGCCGAGGATGCGATTCGCGCGATCGGGGTCGCGGTCTGGTCGATGCGCGAGTATGAGGCCGACGACGGTCTCGCCAGCGGCGCTCGTCGCTTTCGCGATCAGGTCGAGCAAGTGCGAATTCTCACGCCTGACAAGGATCTCGGCCAGTGCCTGCTGGGCGAGCGAGTGGTCCAGGTCGATCGGCGCCAGAAGAAGGTGGTGACCGAGGCGGTGTTCCGCGCCGAGCGCGGCTTCGCACCGGCCAGTATGCCAGATTTCCTGGCGCTGACCGGCGACACCGCCGACGGCATTCCGGGGCTTACGGGCTTCGGCAAGAAGAGTGCGTCGATGCTGCTCGGCGTCTATGAAAAGCTCGAGCGGATTCCCGCCGATCCGTCCGAGTGGAAAGTCAAACCGCGCGGCGCGATCCAACTCGCGGCCACGCTGGTCGAACACCGCGATGACGCCTTTTTCTATCGACAGTTAGCGACGCTGATCGACACGGTTCCGCTCGAGGGCTCGCTCGAGGACCTAAGGTTCCTGGGTGTACCCCGCACGCGATTCGAACGATGGTGCGACGCCCTCGGCGTTGACCGCCTCAAGACAATGCCCAAACGCCGGCAATGATAGGACTAGACCTTGCGCCTACACTTCGAACACCTTGAGCACCTCATCGCCGTAATGATTGATGACCTTGGTGGTGTTCCGGCGGTAACGATACGAGGGAGGATGTTGTGGATGCTGAGTCGAATGGTCATTTTCCGGCCGGCACATTCTCGAAGAACCTTTGCGCCTCGTCTCGGGTCAGTACGGTGTCATAGAGACCGACTTCCTCGCCCTCGTGCTTGTCGATGCCGGTGTAAGTCAGGCTGGCGTCCTCATAGCGTTTGAACTTGAAAACCGCATCGTTCATGAGGCCGCTGTTGAAGACCCCAAGGCTCACAAGGAGTTCAAAGTCCTTCACCGTTAACCCCGTGACCTTCTTGAACAAACCCGGTTCCAGCTGGGTGATGACATCTTTCAGACATCGCTCGCGGTAGTCGGTCAGATACATGAAGATCGGTATGCGTGTTGCGAACTTGATAAGCTTTTCCTGAACCTGCTTCCGCAGACTCTTGTACTCCTTTTCCTCCTCCGTCAGTTTCTTCTTGTCTTTGGCGGATAGCTCCTCGTCGTTAGCCTCCTTGCGAGCCTTCTTCACGGCTTCCGACTTGTTGATGATCGTCTCGATTTCTTGATTCAGGTTCCGGAAGCCCTCAATGCTCATCAGTGCAGTCATCGCTGCCTTGTTACCCATGAGTCGCTTTAGAGTGTTGTTATCAACATTGACAAGGAGCGCGCTTTCCCAGCGTCGCGCCAGCAGTGTAGCTGTTGTCCCGCTCATGGCCATGTCGAGGACGCCGGCAGCGTCAATCTCCTTCATCGAACTCCCGTCATAGGCCAGCACCGGCAGGAAGCTGATGAATTCCTCGACCTTCTTTTCGGGATTAGACTCGTTCACGTTCAGCCGACAACTGTAGTCGGCGATTTGCCGCAAGGCCCGGTCCGGTGCAAAGTCGAAAACGTAGCACTCCTCCTTGATGACCTGTTCTTTGTTTGGCGCCGCGCCGTCCGCGTTTCTGATTGCCCAGGGTGATTGCACTCGGAACGCGGCCTGAAAGTACGTCTCCGGGCTGGACGAGTTGCGCAGCATCAGAATCCCCGTCCACGGCTTGACGGTCACGCCCGTTATCAGCTTGCCGCAGGAAAGAGTAATGGTTTTGGTTTTCAGCGGATCGTCCATGGCTTCCAGTACAGGTGCTAAGGCCGCCACGCCGATCCCGGCGGCGCTTCCCGAAGCTACAACGACCCGGTAGTCGTGGTAAAAGCGGTTCTGTTTCTTCGCCAGCAGGTTCCGCATGGCATAACAGGCGGCGACGCTCGGCAGGAACCAAAACGTGTGCGAGAGGATATTCAGCAATCGCGTATCCGAAAACGGCATCGGCGGCTTTTGTGCTCCGAGTTTCAGATTATCCACGCTGGTCGCCATAAACGCGCCACGGATTAAATCTACCCATTTCTGAACCTCGTCCTGATAGATGAACTTCGCATTCTCGCCGATGCCGGCCGCGGAGAAGAAGACGTTGAGATCAAATTCGTTGAACTCGCCCTGCATTGCGATGTCGCGGATCGCGTCCGGAAGTTGATAGGTCAATAACACCATGCGCGGGAGGGCGGCGTATGGGTTGTTAGGGCTTTTCCATGCCTGCTTGGCTCGCTGCTCATCCGTGTACGTCCAGTTGAATATCTGCTCCTCGATGAACTCGCCCGACGCAATCGCCCGAAACGGCGTGCCGGAGAGGTATAGATAGCCATACGTCGTGATCGGCATGATGTCTTCGTCGAAGTATTCAATGCCCTCGCCTTTTCCAAACTCAGCTTCCTTCTTGTCTTCGGATTCAAACAGATCCTTTGCGTTCTCACGCCAGGCACCGTAGTGGTACTCGTCGAGGATGACACAATCCCAGTTGGTTGTATGAACCCATTCGTTCTTGGTTTTGGTTCCACCTGTACTCGTGTTCCTACCTAGATAATCCTGAAACGACCCAAAGCAGACAAATGGCTTCTTTCTATCGGCGTCCTTATACGAAAGGCCGCCGGGCTTGATGAACTGCCATCCCCGAAAGTCAACGTGGCACTTCAAATCTTCTTCCCAGGCGCTTTGCACGGCCGGTTTGAAGGTCAACACCAGCACTTTGCGCCACCCCATCTTCAGTGCCAGCTGATACGCAGTAAAGGTCTTTCCAAACCGCATCTTAGCGTTCCAGAGGAAATGCGGGGACTTATCGTGGTTCTCCTTTCGGAAACTTCTGAAATACGCCGCCGTTTGTTCGACTGCTGCCTTCTGTTCCGGCCGCATCTTGAAATCGAGCGAACGGTTCTCCTCGTTCAGTTGGCCGTCTCTAACCGCAATGATCGCAGCCTTCACTTGCTCGACGGTACACCGATACCATTCGCCTTGTGGGTTCTTGATTCCCACAATCTGAAGATAGCGGTGGACGTCGTGATCAGTGAAAACCGAGCCGTCATTGCGCATGGCGGACTCTTCCAAATGAATACGATAGGAAGGATTGCCCGGCGTTTTTATAGGGTAAATCTCTCCGATGCGCTCCCTCGCCGTTCTCGCGGTGTAACCAACCTTGAGCAGTCCGGCCAGCCGCGGATTATCGTCCGAGTAAGCGTAAATGGTCGGTCGCGCTGGAGGTCGCGGAGGGAAGAACGCCTTACTCACCGCTCGCCGCCATCGTTCGCACCTTCGATTCGATGAACGCGATCTCCTCTCGGTTTAGCTCGTACCGCTCATAAAGTGACTCGTCTGTCCATCGCTTGGTCATGTCCAAGATAGGAATAAACGCATAGGTGTCTTTGGTAATACCATGGGAGTACATGAACAAAGACATCAGGAAACGGAAAAAGCGCGTCTTCATATACGCCAACAAATTGTTGGCTTGTTCCTGCGTCGAGTAGGTGCCTATGACTAGATATGTTTCGGTACATATTGTGCCCGGCGGCAACACTATAGTCTTCGCGAGAACCCTCCGCGTACCGTCCGCGCCTGGATTACCAGCGTGCTCATGTCCAGAGCGAGACGAAATCACTTTCCATTTGTCGATCATCTCTATGCCGACTGTAATGTCTTTCCGTCTGTAGGGACCTTCACCTTTTTGCCAATGCAGTATGATGTCCCCTGACTTCTGTGGCTTCACATAGGTTCGTAAACCGAATGGTTTATAGGAAGACACCTGCTCACTCATGCGCTTCTCATTTCGAGCTAGTATCTTTCGGATGATCGGAACGGCCTGACTATGCCTTATGAATGTACTGAATTCATTCAGCTTTCTGGTGGAGGCCGCTTCGACTCCGTTGCGCATATTCACTATTTCGCACGGGCCGTTGTAGTCTCTTTCCCACAGAAAATAACAGATTCCTCCAGCTACACTTACCCCGGGAAAGACTTCTGAGGAGTCCTCGAAATCCACAATCTTGCGGATATGGTTGTCGTTCAGCATTTGGCTACGGAACTCATCCAGCCCCTTGCCTCCTCCAAACCAGCGCGACGGGATAATCATAGTGAGATAGCGCGGCGCCAGTTTCTTCGCCTGCTGGACGAAATCCTGATAGATAGGTGAAGCGCTCCGCCCGTACCCGCCATCACTCAGTTGATATGGCGGATTGCCGACGATCACGTCGAATTTCATTTTGAAAATCTCCTCGGGGTTCTCGGTATGAACGAAGCGGTAGGCGTGGGTTTCGAGTTCAGGGCCCCTTGCGTAGTTTTCCTCGTTTGCTCCGCAGAATTCGCAGCGCCCATCTTCCCAGGCGTGTTCGACGCGCGTGAATAAGATGTTCCCTTGCGGATTGTCGAACGCCTCGCAGACCGAATACTTTCCGTTGGCTGTTTTAGAGCAATACACCGAACGGCGAGACATCAGCGCCGTCAATTCCGTGATGGCAAGACCGTAAAGCTGGCTCTTGAAGATGTGGTTCATTCGCCCTTGCCGATCGGGAAGTTCCTTTTCCAGCCCATTATCGAAGCGTTTCGCGATCTCCCGCAAAAACACACCGGACTTGCAGGCCGGATCGAGAAAATGGACCTTCTTGTCAGACCATATTTCCGTGGGGAAGAGGTCAAGAATGTCGTTTACCAGTTGCGGCGGCGTGAAGACTTCATCGCTGCTTAGGTTTGCCAGGCAAGTCAGCACATCCGGGTTATGGTTATTGCTGATGAGCATGGGCTATCTCCAGAAAGTGCGCCGGCGGATACTCCTTTGCCGGCCGCGGGATGAATACGTCTTCGCCGAGGTCGGAAAAGAGCGGAAGTTCCTTCATACCCTCGTGTGCGAGCAGACTGCGGAATGTGAAGTCGCGTCGCTTCAGCATACTGCCGTTGACCGGCGACCACTCCGAGAAGACGATGTACTCCGGCTCCTCGCCCACGGTCTTGAGCGTCAGGGCGTCGCCCCAGGTGATGTTGCGCTCAAGGATGAACCGGACGGCTTCACGGCATTTGTTCTTGGCTTTGTTCTTGAACAGGCCGCTATAGCTCCATTCAAAGACGCCGAATAGCCGGTGTCGGCATTGCTGAACATTGTCTTCCAGAATGTCTATGCCGTAGATCGACGATATGGCGAGAATGGCGTAGCGTTCATAGTCCAGCTGCGACTTGCCGTAGCGGTTTTCTACGACTCGGAGCTTCCGCTCCAGAATCGCAGTTACAAAGTTTCCGTTTCCGCACGCCGGCTCAAGGAACCGCGAGTCGATACGCTCGACTTCCTGCTTCACCAGATCGAGCATCGCATTGACCTCGCGGTTGCTGGTCAACACCTCGCCGTGGTCCAAGACGCGCTGCTTTGACACGACTTGCTTATCCATCGGTGTAACTTTTATGCTTCGCTGCGCTATCTTTCCAGATTGGATGCTGCCGTGGCCCCTATTTCTCAATCTTTGAAATTCCCCAAATCTGCGGTTAACTCTTTCCCTCGATCCTTCATCGCTCAGGCCGCCGCCCGCTTCCCCCGATTGCGATGCCAATAAAACATTCTCACTACTTCGCCATCCCACCGACTATTCATAACGCTTCTCCAATGCGAAAATTCTATTGCCTCCTGTATCGAGGTTCCATTCGGATGCCCAAGCACCGTATTTGTTCTCGACAACTCATAGTGTACAGAACTTAACTGATAGACTTAGTAACAATACGAACAAACGGCGAACATGTTTCACGTGAAACATTGGAAGGTGCCATGACCGTAAGCCCCCTGGCCGGAAAACCCATCGAACCGTCGCAGCTGGTCAATGTCCCCCGGCTGGTGACCGCGTATTTCACCGGCAAACCCGACGCTCGAATCCAAGCGCAGCGCGTATCCTTCGGTACGTCGGGTCATCGTGGCTCCGCCTTCGACGACGCCTTCAACGAGGCGCACATCCTCGCGATCACCCAGGCCATCTGCCTCCATCGCAAGCAGAGCGGCATCGATGGCCCCATCTTCGTCGGGATGGATACCCACGCGCTCTCGGTCCCGGCCTTCGCCAGCGCCCTTGAAGTTCTCGCCGCCAACAATGTCGAAACCATGATCGATCGCGATGGCGGCTATACGCCGACGCCCGCCGTCTCGCATGCGATCCTGACTTACAATCGCGGCCGCAAAACCGGCCTCGCCGACGGCATCGTCATCACGCCGTCGCACAATCCGCCATCCGATGGCGGCTTCAAATACAACCCCTCCAATGGCGGCCCGGCTGATACCGATGTCACCCGCTGGATCGAGAACGCCGCTAACGACTTCCTCCTCAACAATCTCGCGGGCGTGAGCCGCGTCCCGTATGAACGCGCGATCAAAGCCGCGACCGTGCACAAGCATGATTACATCGACGCCTACGTCAGCGACCTTGCGAACGTCGTCGACCTCGACGCGATCGCTCGCGCCGGTGTGAAGCTGGGCATCGATCCACTCGGTGGCGCCGCCGTCAACTATTGGCCGAGTGTGATTGAACGATACAAACTCGATGCGACCGTCGTCAGCGACCGCGTCGATCCGACCTTCGGTTTCATGACCGCCGATTGGGACGGCAAGATTCGCATGGACTGCTCGTCGCCGTACGCGATGCAGCGTCTGCTCGCGATTCGCGATCGCTTCGACGTTGCGTTCGCCAACGACACCGACGCCGATCGTCACGGTATTGTCACGCGCTCGGCCGGCCTGATGAACCCGAATCACTATCTCGCCGTCGCGATCTCCTATCTGTTCCGCAATCGCGCGCGATGGCGCAAAGACGCCGCCGTCGGCAAGACGATGGTCAGCAGCGCAATGATCGATCGGGTCGCGGCAGCAGCGGGGCGCAAGCTGGTCGAGACGCCGGTCGGTTTCAAATGGTTCGTCGACGGGCTGATCGATGGCAGCATCGGCTTCGGCGGCGAGGAGAGCGCGGGCGCGTCGTTCCTGCGCACCGACGGCAGCGTGTGGACGACCGACAAGGACGGCATCATCATGGGTCTGCTAGCCGGCGAAATCACCGCACGCACCGGACGCGACCCCGGCGAGATCTACACCGACTTGACGCGCGAGTTCGGCACGCCGGCCTACGAGCGCATCGACGCGCCTGCGACCCCCGCGCAGAAAGACATCCTGAGCAAACTTTCGCCTGAGCAACTCAACGTGAACGAGCTTGCCGGTGAGAAGATCGCATCGGTGCTGACGAAGTCGCCCAGCGGTTCGCCTTTCGGCGGCATCAAGGTGAGCACCGAGAGCGGATGGTTCGCGGCGCGGCCGTCCGGCACCGAAGAGGTCTACAAGATCTACGCGGAGAGTTTTCGCGGCGAGGATCATCTGCGCCAGATTCAAGCAGCGGCGCAGGAAATGATCGCGCGCGTGTTCAAGCAAGCCGAATCGGGCGCGCCGAAGTAGGGTGCCTGCGTGGCCGAGCTTCGCGTGATCGCGACCAACGGGAATCTCATGATCGCGCACACGCGGAAGACGCTCCTTGCTAAGACTTGAGCCCGCTACTTAACTGCCCACGGTACCGGTCTTTTCTCGAAGAACGCGGCGAGGCCACTGCGACATTCGTCCGTGATATGTGGCGCCGCGGTGTACTCGGTCATGCTCATCGCGATTGCTTGCGCGGAGAATCGGCACATCAACGACTTGGTGATCGTCTCCGCTTTGGGTGCGTTGGTCGCGACCGCGTCCGCCCATTTGAGCGCCGTCGGCATCAGCTGATCGCGCGGGACTGCTTCGTTGATGAGCCCGAGCGCCTGAGCTTTCTCGGCGCTGATCAGTTCGCCCGTCAGCAGCAGATAGCGCGCGACTCGTTCTCCCACCAGGCGCATCAGATGCAGAATCACCATCCCGGCCTGGATGCCGTGCTTCATTTCGGTGTATCCGATCCTGGCGTCCGTCGATGCGAGGGCGAGGTCGCAGGCGCTGAGAAATCCGGCGCCGTTGCCGACCGCGATTCCATTGACCGCCGCGATCGTCGGTTTCGAAAGCCGGTATACGCGCTCGATCAATTCCTCGCCGCGGAGCGCGCCGTCCCAGACCGCGCCAGCCTCATCGACCCGCAGGTGATCGAGCACTGCGCGAAGTTCCTGCAAGTCCATCCCGGCTGAAAACGCCGGGTCGGTGCCGGTGAAAATCAGGGCTCGCACGCGCGCATCGTCTTCGGCGCGCTCGATTGCCGCCATCAGGCCGTCGATCATCGCGGCGCTGAGCGCGTTGCGATGCTGCGGGTTGTTCAGCGTGATTATCGCGGCCGGGTAGCGCGCTTCGTACAGTACGATTTCGTCTGCCATCGTGGTCTCCTGCATTTTCCGCGACGAAGCCGTCATGCATGCTTGCCGGCTGGCTGCGTTACGCGCGAATGCACATCTACTATAATGATCTGACGAGGTCAGGCGATGTGCGGCAGATTCACGATCACGCGGCGCGACGGTAATTCACTGGCGGCTGAACTTGGCGTCGGAACAGATTCGTTCGTCGATTATAAACCGCGTTACAACGTCGCGCCGACGCAAGATCACTTCATCGTCAGAATCAAATTCGAGAACCGCGAGCTGCTGCCCGCGCGATGGGGCCTGGTGAATAGCTGGGCCAAGGACGCGAGCCGCGCCGCGCGATCAATCAATGCGCGATCGGAAACCGCCGACCGACTGCGCGCGTTTCGCGAGGCGTTCCTCAAGCGTCGATGCGTCGTGCCGACGGACGGATTCTTCGAGTGGACGGGACCGAAGAATGAGCGCCAGCCCATTTGGTTTCATCGCGCGGACACTGGCCTGCTCCTGATGGCCGGGTTGTACGAATCGTGGCAGATCAGTCCGGGTCAGTGGCAGCGAACGTTTACGATTCTGACCACCACCGCAAATTCCGTCACGGCCAGGTATCACGATCGGATGCCGGTGATTCTCGATGATCGCCACGCCGACGACTGGATGGATCCGCGCGCGCCGAAACCGCTCGCGCTCAAGAAGTTGCTCGTACCCGCGCCCGACGATCTGCTGGCGGCGACGCCGGTCTCGCCCAAGGTGAACAACGTCGATAACGATTCACCCGACCTGCTCGAAACGCCGAAGGACTATTCCCCAGTCGCGCGCCAGCTGAATCTCCTGTAGCCGCGCGATGCGCTGGTCATATTGCGGTCACGCGACGGCGTCGGCAGTGACACTAAATTGCCGCTCGCGACGGAATGCCTTGTTCTCAGGCATAGCGAGATGCTCCGCTTTCGGCGGTCGCGAAGTTGTCCTACTCGCGGCATGCAACTTGGATTAATTCGCGCCACGGGGGGGTGGTGCACTTTGAACGACCAGACCGCACACAAGCTGATCGCTAATGAACCGATCCCGGCACGCGATACTGCGCTTAAGGAATCGAGCAGGATGTCGGCGACGCGCGCAGTCCAGCGCGGCGAGATTCGCGATCGAGTAACCACCATTATCGCCGCGACCGCGATGCTGCTCGATACTCGGCTCGACGCCGCGCAGCGCGAACTGGCTGCCACAGTCAATTCAAGCGGGCAAGCGCTTCTCGTGCTTCTCGGCCAAAGTTCGGATTTTCCGGAAGTCTCCATCGACCAACGGCAGGAGCCTTCGATCGCTCCGGACGAGGCGATCGAACGCGCCACCGGAGTTCTCGTTCACGAAATCGCGTCACGCGACTCGGAGTATCCGGTGATCGATCTGGCGGCGATCATGAAGGTCGCGGAGGCCGACGAGCCGGGATCTAATTTCCTCGGGGAAATTGCCGAGTTGTTCCTATCCGATCTCACTGAACGAATCGTTTCAATCAGTCTGGCACTGCAGCAAAGCGATGATGCGCTGATGGCAGCCACTGCGCATTCGATCAAAGGTTCGTGCGGTCATTTCGGCGCCAGATACCTGATGGAACTATGCGGAGATATCGAGGCGCGGGCGCAGCGCGGACAAACCAGGGGACTGGATGTCACCGTCAACTCGATGATCGCTGAGAGTGAGCGGGTCCGCGACGCGCTGCAAATCTATCGGAGCAAATAGGCGCGCCACCAGCTATTTGATTGAGCTGGTAGCAGTCTCGGCGGATCTCGCAGGCGAGCGATCCGCGATCTGGTCAGCAAGTTCGCACGCCGCGCCCAGCCAGCGATCGAGCACCGCCGCCAATTCGGGCAGCTTGATCGGTTTGGCGACGTAGTCGTCCATCCCGGCGGCAAGACATTTCTCGCGATCGCTTTCCAGCGCGTTGGCAGTGGTCGCAATGACAACGGTGTGCGATTTTCCATCCTCGCGGCGCCGCAACTCCGCGGTGGCCTCGTAACCACTCATCTCGGGCATCTGGCAATCCATTAAAATGATCGGATACGGCGTACGGGCCATCGCGGCGAGTGCCTCGCGGCCGTCGGCGACGGTATCGGCCGGAAAAGGATAGCCGAGCTTTCTCAGCTGATGCTGCGTGACCCGTTGCGTCATGACGCTGTCTTCAGCAATCAAAATCCGTAGCCCCTGGCGCATCAGCCGGATGCGTGACTCGCCAAGCGCGGGTCCCACCACCGGCTTATGATGAGAGCCGGCCAGATCGGTGGAGACCATCCGGGCCAGCGAGTCCAACATTTGCGCGTGCCTGATGGGCTTGGCGAGCCAGATCTCGATCGCGGCGGTATTCCGGCCGGTGTCGCTGCGACCGCCGAGCGACGACATCATCACCAGCCGCGTGTCCGCGATCGCGGGATCCTCGCTGATGGCGTGCGCCAACATCAGACCGTCCATCTCGGGCATGTGAAAGTCGATGATCGCGACGTGGTAACGCAATCCGCCGAGGCCGGTGCGCAGCGCGGCGAGCGTTTCAACTCCCGACGCGACCGAATTGCTCACGACACCCCATGCGGAAAGTTGATGCTCGACGATCTGGCGGTTGGTGGCGTTGTCATCGACGATCAGCACGCGCAAACCGCTGAGCGAGGTCCACCGCTGGGACACGGCGGCGCTGGCCGCAGGATGCGAAAAAGTGGCGTTGAAGTGAAATGTCGAGCCTCGGCCCAGCACGCTGTTGATCGCGATCTTGCCGCCCATCCGCTCAACCAGTTGCCCGCAGATGGCGAGGCCGAGACCGGTGCCGCCGTATTTGCGGGTGGTCGATCCGTCCGCTTGTGAGAACGGCTGGAACAGGAGTTGTTGCGCTTCCTGGCTGATACCGATACCGGTGTCGCTGACCTGAAAATTAAGCACCACCGCGAACTCGGTGGACTTCACAAGGCTGAGTCTGAGTACCACTTCCCCACGGTCCGTAAACTTAACGGCGTTGCCCACCAGGTTGATGATCACCTGGCGCAGCCGCGTCGGATCGCCGCGCACGAATTGCGGCACCTCGGCGTCGATCGCGACCGCGAGCTCGATACCCTTGCGATTGGCGCCCGCCGCCATCAGATCGACCGCTCCTTCAACCGCAAGCGCCAGCTCGAAATCGATTTGCTCGAACACCAGCTTGCCGGCGGAGATTTTCGAAAAGTCGAGAATGTCGTTGACGATCACCAGCAACGAGTCGGCGCTGCGCCCGACGATCTCCGCGAACTGGGCCTGCTCGGCGGACAGATCCGTATCCTGCAGCAAATCGCTCATGCCGATGATGCCGTTGAGCGGCGTGCGGATCTCGTGGCTCATGTTGGCGAGGAACTCGGTTTTGAGCCGCGCCGAATCGAGCGCGGCCTCGCGGGCGGCGACCAGCTCGATGTTCTTTTGCTCGAGTTCCGCAAGCAGCCGCGCCCGCGTCTCAGCCAGCTCCGCCATCGCGCGCGCCGCCGCCGCGACGCCTTCATGCAGCAGCAGCTCTTTGCGCTCGTGGCGAGTGCGATCGTCGAACTGTTTGCGGCGCTGGCGATTGCGCAGACGCGCCTTGGCTACTGTGAAGTCGGCTGCTTTCAGCACGAAGTCATCAACCCCGGCGTTCAGCGCGTCGCGCACGGCGAGGCTGTTGGGTTCATCGCTCAGGATAATCAGCGGGATGGTTTGCCAGACCGACGAATCCTTGATCTGCTTGAAAAATGCGGTGTCAGAGGACGCGCTTTCGATCAGAATGCAATCGACCCGCCCGACGCTGAGCAGCTGCAATGCTTCCTCGACCGATTGCGCGACCGCCATTTCATAGTCTTCGTTGAGCAGTTGCGCCCCAAGGTCGCGGAGATAGCTCGAATTGGCGCCGATACCGAGCAGCTTCTTGGTGCCAAAAAGGCTCTGCGCGGCGGTACTGAGCGTACGGACGGCGTCGCCGGAATGGACCAGCGTTTTCAGGCGCGCCAAAAGCAGCGCGCTGTCCTCGCCCTTGCGCGCGAACAGATCGGCGCCGGCCTCGAATGCGCGCAGCTCGATCCCAGCCTCTTCCGAGCCCGTAAAAAAAACGCATGGAGTGTCGCGCAACACGGCGTCCGACTTGATCAGGTTTATGAACGTCAAACCGTCGAGCCCCGGCATCTGGCCGCCGACCACGATCGCAGCCGGCCTGATCTCCGCCGCCAGGCGCAAGCCCTGCACACTACTGTCCGCCTCAACTACGCTGTAGTGCATCGGTTCGACCAGCATTTTCAGCCATGTGCGGGATGCGGCGCTCGGATCAACGACGATCAAGTGCGGCGATGCGTCAACCCGCTGACCGCGCCCTCTAGCCCGAATCAACTCGTTGGCGCGGCTGAGCAGGTAACCCTTCTCGTAAGGCTTGCCAATGTAATCGTCGGCGCCGGTGATGAGGCCGCGGACCCGTGCCTGGACGTCCGCCTCGAGCGAGAGGAGGATCACCGGAATCGCGCGAGTGTCCGAAACGGCCTTCAATTCGGCTAGAAATTCGACCCCGTCGCCATCGGGAAGCTGTACATCGAGCACGATTAAGTCGAACGCGCGCTGCTGCAACGCGGCGCGCCCCTCAGCCAGCGTGCCGACCGAGGTACAATCGTAGCGGCCGGCCATGAAGGCTTCCTGCAAGTCCATGCGGACCGTCAGGTTCGCGTCGATCTGGAGCACAGTGGGGTTCATCGGCGTTTGTTCACTCGCAGTGGACGCCAGCCGTCTTGCAGAGCGTCGCAGCCACGTGAAAAGAGCAAGATGCGGTCCATCGAAGTGCGCGAGAACCCTGATGAATCGAGTCAAATTAGCTCCACATCGAATGAGCTAGTCGCATCGGAACCACAAAGGCCTGCTCTGCACACGAAGTCACTCCGGCCACAGCGACCGGAGTTTGCCACTCAGAGCTGCAAACTGCCCAAAATCGGCCACCTTGGACCAACGATCGTTGGGCGAACTCGCGCGCAGCCATGATGCCCGCTTCAACCGATGTAAGCGTGCTATGATGGAAGCATGGAACAATCGTCAGCGCAAAATTGCGAATCTCAGTCTTGCCCGAAGTCGGGAACACTCCGCATGTTCGCGGATTACGCGGACACCGCCCGGCATCCGCAGATCGATGTTTGGCTATGCGAAAATCACTACCGCCAACTGATGGACCAGGAGCCCGTGCTGACTTCGTGGTACAAAAACGTGCTCGCGCAGAAGCAGGCTTCCTATCATTGAGATCGCGCTGATGGTGATTTCGGTCCGGCTATCAGCCTATCGCAGCGTCCGGCTATCAGCCTATCGCAGACGAATCGCCAACGCGCCGTAGAATCAGCGCCAAGCTCGATATCCGCACGCAGCACGCTTAATTGAAGGGGTTACGCGCGCGTGATAATTGATTGTGCTTGCTTTGCATGTCCGCGTCCGGGCATGGGGGGCGGCGTACCCAAGTGGTTAAGGGAGAGGTCTGCAAAACCTCCATGCATCGGTTCGAATCCGATCGCCGCCTCCAGTTTTCGCCGTCCTAGGGCGCAGTCGGCGGCGGCTGCGCGAGACTGTGATCGGGCTTCACCGTCAGATTGACCAGGCACGGCGGTCCATCTTCCGCATAGCAAAGGTTGCTCAGCTCACCGGGCTTGGGATTGTGATCGTCGTGCGCGTAGCCGGGGCATATCCACGAGCCACTGCCTGAACGATACAGCGCGACCGTGAAGTAGCGGCCGGGATCGAGTCGCCCGGTCAGCGCCTCGCCGCGCGACGGCAGTTCGCGTGAGTTAGTTACCTCGAAACCGTCGTGCGCCGAATTCGCTTCGAATTGCATGAAGAAGATTCGCCACTGACGGCCCGGCCGCGCGGTCACTTGATACTCCATCGCGTGATCGGACGAGAACACCGGCTTGTCGCGGCATAACCACGGACGAGCTTCCGCAGCCCACGACGCATTCGCATTGACCGCGATGATCGCGCCCGCGGCTGCCAATGCGACCAATTTTGCAAACTTCAGGATTTTCATTTCTGATGCCGGCTTGCGATTTCGATTATCCGCCCGACGATCTCGCCGAGGTTCGTATCCTTAGGAGTGAAGACAGCCTGCACGCCGAGCTTCAGCAGCGCGTCGCGATCGTCTTCCGGGATGATCCCGCCCATCACAATTTGGACGTCTTCTGCGCCGCGGCTCTTCAGCAGATCGATAGTCTCGCGCGCAATCGTCATGTGCGCTCCCGCGAGGCTCGAGATCGCGAGCACATCGACGTCCTCCTCGAGCGCAGTTGCGACCAGTTGCTCAGGCGTCTGCTTGAAGCCCGCGAGCACGACCTCCATCCCGGCTTGCATGCACGCATGCGCGAGCAACTTGACGGCGTTGATATGGCCGTCGAGGCCGGCCTTGCCGAGCGCGATACGAATCCGATGAGTCGCAGCCGGCACCGTTAGCGGAGGCAGGCTCGCGCTGGTCTCCAGAATCGGCGGAGTGTAGCGGCCATTGCTGACGCGCTCGAGCGATTGCGTCCATTCGCCGACCGTGCCGCCGGCGCGCGCGAGTTCAAGCGTGGGTTCCATCAGCGGGCCGTTGCTGACCGCAGCCCGTTCGAGCGCCTCGCGAGCCTTGGTGACCGCGCTCTGGTCACGCGCGGCGCGCCACTTCTGCAAACTCTCGATTCGTTCTTTTTCCTTCACGGCTTGATCCGCGTGATTCTTGATCGCTGAGGACTTCGGCGTGAGCCCAATCTCGCCGGTGAAGGCGTTCACGCCGATTTGAATTATCTCACCCGCTTCGACCTTGCGATGACGCTCGGCAAGCTGGCGCGTCAATTCGGTACTGACGATCGAAATCGCGCGCGTGTAACCGGCTTCGCGAAGCCGCATCGCGATTTCGCGTGCGGCGGTGGCCATCTCGCCGGTGAGCTTTTCGATCACCTTGCTGCCCTCGAAAATGTCGCCGTAGCTCGCGAGTCCGGTTTCGTGCATCAGCACTTGCTGGGTGCGGAGGCTGAGCGTCTGCTCCGATTGATCGGGCAACGCCTGCGCCTCGCGAAAGCCGGGAAGCTGAAGCGCGTTGACGCGCGCATCGGCGGAGATCACGACCGGCAGCGCTTCATACGCGATCCGAATAATATTCACTTCCGGCTGCGGCTCGGTGAGGGTGAGCGATCGCACCTGGCATCCGGCGCGGAACGCGACGTTGTCGATTCCGTATTCCGTTTGGCATAGCTCGCGCCAAAGCTTGAAGTACGCGCGTATCTTGCAAATTTCGGGAACCAGTTCGATTCCGCTATTGATGAAAAACGAGATTCGCCGCACCGTCTGCTCGAATGCCGGCGGCGAAAGTTGCGGCCGCAACGCGTCGAGAATCAGCAGCGCGTTGCCGAATGCGTAGCCGACTTCTTCGGCGGGACCCGAGCCGCTCTCCATGTAGTGATAGCCGCAGCAATTGATCGGGTTCCAGTTCGGCACGCGCTCGACCGCGAATTTGATCAGTTCGGTCGAAAGTTTGAACGATAGCTCGGGATGAAAAATCGAAGTGCCGCGCGCGACGAACTCCTTCAGCAGATCGTTCTGCGTGGTGCCGCGCAGTTCTGTCCACGGCACGCCTTTGCGCTCCGCGACGACCAGGTACAGCGCGAAGATAAATGGCGCCGTCGAATTGATCGTCATCGAGGTGTTGATCGATCCGAGCGGGATACCCTCGAACAGCGTCTCCATGTCCTGCCAATGGCAAATCGAGACGCCCGCCTCGCCGACTTCGCCGCGCGCGACCGGCGCGTCGGGGTCGTAGCCATTTTGCGTCGGCAGGTCGAACGCGATCGAAAGCCCGCGCTGGCCTTGCTGCAAGTTAGCGTGAAACCGTTGATTAGCCTGGCGCGCATCGCCGAAGCCGGCGTAGGTGCGGATGATCCAAGGCTCGCGTACTTTTTTCGACTCGCGCACTTTCTTCGCGCTGTCGACCGCCTTGGGCGCACGATCGCTCATCGAATCACTCCGCAAGTTACTCCGATGGATAGTTCGCCGATCGATTCGCGCGCAAAAGCCATGACCTCAGCGTAATTGCGGCAACGTCCGGATTCCAGAGCAGCCTGTTAGTGGGCGCGGGGGCAAACATTACGCACGCGATCGGCGCACGCGATCGGCGGTGGCGGCCGCCTCGATCGACGCAAGATCCGCAGTCAGGCGCGCGATCAAGTCCAAACCGTCAACGCCGCTATGCTCCGCAAGTTCGATCACCGGAATCTTGGTGGCGCTGCGAATCTGGGCGACGGCCTTGCGCGATTCCTCGGCGCTCCGAAGTTCCGAATCCGCGAGATCCGCCAGATGCTCGAAACGTTTCTGCAACTTGCCCGGACGGTGGCGGCCGACCAGCGTCGCGATATCGTCCGCGTCGAACAAAAACGGTATCGCCCGATTGAACAGCACCACCGACGGCGCCATCTGGATACGGCCGAGCTTCGCGCAGGTTTCGATCGTCTCCGCCACGGCCAAACTGTCCGCCGTCGTGACCTGCGCAACCGCGCACTGGCGGCGATCGCGCAGCAGCCGCGAGATATTGTTGGCCTCCTTGCCGACGATGCTATCGCCGAAGGTCGAGCGCGCCGCAGTCGGCATGTTGAGCAGGCTGAGCGCCTGGCCGCTGGCAGGCGCATCGACGATTATCAAATCGTGGCGCTTGGGGTCGGACGGCGCGCGCTCGGTCTCGTAATAGATCTTGCCGAGCATCATCAGTTCGCGAAGTCCCGGCGCGGCCTGCACGAAAAATTGATAGAGCCGGCTCGCGAACACCGCCTTCAGGAGCATCCGGCCCGGCACCACGAGTCGAAGATATTCTTCGAGCGAATGGCGCCCGTCGAGCATCATGAGCGAGAGATTCGGTGCGACTTCGACCGGATCGAGCGACGCCTCGACACCCAGCGTCGTCGCGAGTGGTGCGCGCGAGTCGCATTCCATGATCAACGCGCGCTTGCCCGCGCCCGCCGCGAGCTTTCCGAGCGCGGCGCTCAGCGCGGTTTTGCCGACTCCGCCCTTGCCGAGCACGATCAGCACTCGGCGGTCGAGGAGTTCGTTTGGCATCACGAGAGTGGCAGCCGTTCGCAGGGTAGATCGTTCGCCGAGTGACTATCTATTGAAAGCGGCTTGCAGTTTGCCGCTTCCCTTCTCTGCCCGGATAGTCCGCGCGAGCCGCGCGAGCTGCACTTCGAAATCAGTTCGCATCGCCAACTCCCGTCCGCTGATTGCAGTCAGGTCACGTTCCCGGTTCGCTTCCAGTCGAGCGATCCGCCGCTCACTCGACATTTTTTGCTAAGCCATTTGCGCAGTCACTTGCTCGATCCGCTCGGCCTGTTTCTGGTTTGCTTTGATCTGTTTCTGCAGTTCGTTGAGCAGCATCGCGCTAAGCATCGAGTAGCGCACCGATTCGACCTTGCCGTCCGCGTCGTGCATGACCAGCTCCGGATACACCTTATCGACTTCCTCTGCGACCAGCCCGTACTGCTTGGTTCCTTGCTCGTCGCTCTTGTAGCGGAAAGTCACCGGGCGCAGCCTCATCAGCCCGTCGGTGGATGCGCCCATGTCTGAGATGTCTTTCTTGTAGCGCGCCGAGGACGCCAGGATGCCGAGACGTCCAGAACTGCTGATCACTACGTCAACACCCGTCACTGCACTGCCGGTGATGCCTGCGATATAAGTCGCAGTCTGCGTGCCCTGCGCACCGAGCCGGATCGTATTGGCCTCGGCGGCGACACCTCCGTTACCGATATCGATGTCGTTGTTGCCGGTGGTCAGATTGTAGCCGCCATTGACACCTATTCCGATATTGTTCTGCCCGGAGATGTTGTTGTGCAGCGCCGATACTCCCAGAGCACTATTATTCGTCCCCGTGTCGTTATTGTAGAGCGCGTGCATTCCCGAGGCGGTATTGTAAAAGCCCGTGGTGTTCAAGAAGAGCGCGTCCACTCCGTCGGCGGTGTTCAAGTAGCCGGTCGTGTTGCTGTAGAGCGATTGCAATCCGCTGGCGGTATTGTTGTAGCCCGAACTGTTTTTCCCGAGGGCGGACACTCCGTCAGCGGTATTGTTGAAGCCGGTGGTGTTGGTTGCGAGCGACAGATATCCGGTAGCGGTATTGCTGGAACCGCTGTTGTTCCAGAGAGTGTTGAATCCGGTGGCAGTGTTGGCGTTGCCCGTGATGCTGTTCTCGAGGGCGTTCCAGCCGGTGGCTGTATTGCCGGAGCCTGTGGTGTTGCTAAGGAGGGCGTTCCGCCCGGTCGCGGTATTGTCGATGCCACTGGTGTTGCCGTTCAGTGCCAATACTCCGGTCGCCGTGTTGTCGTTGCCGATGGTGTTGTTTGCGAGTGCCAGATATCCAGTCCCGGTATTGGCGGCGCCAGTAGTGTTAGTCGAAAGGGCGCTGAATCCCGTGGCAGTATTGTTGCTGCCGGAGGTGTTGCTCCGGAGGGTGGCCGAACCGGTAGCGGTATTGTCGAAGCCGAAGGTGTTATTCTCGAGGGCGCTGAATCCAGTAGCCGTATTGTCGCCGCCAAAGGTGTTGGCCGAGAGGGCGTTTGCTCCGGTGGCGGTATCGTTGCCGCCGCTGGTGTTGTTTACGAGCGACTGATATCCGGTCGCCGTATTGTCACCGCCGTCTTTGTTGTTGAAGAGGGCGTCCATTCCGGTAGCGGTATTGTAGTTGCCCGTGGTGTTGGTCCCGAGGGCGAGCGCTCCAGTCGCGGTATTGATGAAGCCGGTCGTGTTGGCGTTAAGCGCTTTGTATCCGGTCGCAGTATTGTAGGACTCACCCTGATTGCCGCCGATGTTGTTCTCGAGCGCGCCCGAACCGGTCGCGGTATTAAAGGTGCCGATGGTGTTGGCGTGGAGCGCGTTGAACCCGAATGCGGAATCATCGGTGCCGGTGGTGACGCTCGCGAGCGCCCCCGTTCCAAAGCTGGTGTTGTTCTGCGCGGCTGCTATCCCGCCTAAGAGCATCATCGCCACTGCGACAAAAAAATGAATGCGTACCACTGAGTTCTTCATCGCTACTCCTCCACGGGTAGTGTTGGCTTCCGCGATCGCCAGGGTTGGCGGGTGCCAACTGAACTTAACGAACGGGAACTAGACTATAGCCCAGTGCACGATGCACCGTCTTCACGAATAGTGACGGCTGACACCAAAAGGGAGGAACGACGCGCGCTTAGCGGCTGGCTTACCAGCGGATCAGGTTGGCGCCCCAGGTCAGGCCGCCACCGCAGGCATTGAGCATCACGATGCTGTTGTCGTGAATGCGGCCTTGCTCGATTGCTTCGTCGAGCGCGATTGGCACCGACGCCGCCGAAGTATTGCCGAATCGATCGATGTTGGTGAACACCTTCTCGTGCGGCATCCCCAGCCGATCCGCGACTGCGGTGATGATTCGCATGTTGGCCTGATGCGGCACGAACAGATCGATTTCGTCGAGCTTGACGCCCGCGCGCTCGGCCACCAGCCGGCTGACTTCTTCCATGCTCTTGACCGCGATTTTGAAAAGCTCGGGGCCTTTCATCTGGATCGCGTCATCGGCGCATCGCCGCACTTCCGAATCGATCGTACTGCGCACCCCGGTCGCGCGAACCGAGAGCAGATGCCAATGTTCGCCAGATGAGCGCAGCAGGCTCGATAGCACGCCGCGATTGCCAGGCGTTGTGACCATCACGACTGCGCCCGCACCGTCGCCAAACAGCACCGCGGTGCGCCGATCGTTCCAATCGACCATGGTCGAGAGCGCGTCGGCGCCGACTACCAGCACGCGCTTGAAGTCGCCGGCGCGCATTTGCGAATCCGCGACTGAGATCGCGTAGATGAAGCCGGAGCATGCGGCTGCGACGTCGAACGCCGGTATCGAACTGATTCCGAGTTGATGCTGGATCTGGCACGCGAAAGAAGGGAACGCGTACTCGGAGGAAACCGTCCCGACGATGATCGCGTCGAGCTCCGATGCCTTTAGCCCCGCACGCTCGAGCGCGATGCGGCTTGCCGTGGTCGCGATTTCCGCCAGCGATTCGCCCTGGCGTATCGCGTAGCGCTGATTGATTCCGGTCCGCGACTTGATCCACTCGTCGGACGTGTCCATGTAGCGCTCGAGATCTTTATTGCTGAGCGCGGTGCGCGGCAGTGCGCGTCCGGTGGCGACAATTCTCGATCCCATACCTGACCCGGTTAGCTATAGTTAAGCGGGCCTGAAGGCCAGCGTGGTGTTGGTGCCGCCAAACCCAAAAGAATTATTGAGCGCGATCCGAATCTTCGATGCACGCGGCTTGTTCGGCACGTAATCGAGGTCGCACTCCGGGTCCGGTGATTCCTGGTTGATGGTCGGCGGCATCATCCCGCGATCGACCGCGAGGACCGTGAACACCGACTCGATCGCGCCCGCCGCGCCGAGCGTGTGTCCGGTCATGGATTTGGTCGAGCTGACCGCGACCTTCGCCGCGCGCTCGCCGAAGACTCGTTTCACCGCTTGCGTTTCAGCCAGGTCGCCCTGCGGCGTCGAGGTACCGTGAGCATTGATGTAATCGACTTCATTGGGATCGAGGTCGCTGTCTTCGAGGCACATTTGCATGCACTTGGCGGCGCCGCGGCCTTCCGGCGCCGGCGACGTGATGTGATAGGCGTCGCTGTTAGCGGCGTAGCCGCACACCTCGGCCAGAATTTTCGCGCCGCGTTTGATCGCCGCCTCACGCTCCTCGAGGATCAACGCGGCCGCGCCCTCGGCCATCACGAATCCATCGCGCAATTTGTCGAACGGACGGCTCGCCTTTTCAGGCGCGTCGTTGCGCGTCGATAGTGCGCGCATCGCGATGAATCCGCCCACGCCCAGCGACGTGAGCGCGGCTTCCGTGCCGCCGGTGATTGCGGCGTCCAGATAGCCGAGCCGAATCATCCGGTATGCCTCGCCGATCGCGTGACTGCCCGAGGCGCAGGCGCTGGTGGTCGTCAGGTTGACGCCGCGCGCGCCGTAGCGAATCGAGATTTGCCCGGGCGCGAGGTTGCCGATCAGCTTGGGAATGAAAAACGGCGTGACATGTTTGAGGCCGCTCTCGAGGTAGATATGGTGGTACTCCTCGATCGTGCACAAGCCGCCGATGCCGACGCCGACCAGGACGCCAACGTGGTCCGCATTGTCCTCCGTGATCTTGAATCCCGACTGCTGCATCGCCTGCTCCGCGGATGCGACCGCATACTGGATGAACAGGTCCATCTTCTTGATGTCGCGTTTTTCGATCCAGTCTTCGGGATTGAAATCCTTGACTTCACCGGCAATGCGCGCGGGGAATGTAGAGGTATCGAAGCGCGTGATCAAACCGATGCCCGATTGGCCGGCCATCAGTGCCTGCCAATTTTTCTCCACTCCGGTTCCGAGCGGCGTCACGACTCCCAAGCCGGTGACGACCACCCGGCGATCAAGCATTGGTCTCATCAGACCCCTCACCCTCCGTGGCGTTGAGATACATAATCTATCAAAATCGCGGCGCGGTCGAGATTCACTGCACGGTTACCCACAGGCCGCCTTGCATCCAAAGTTGTGCGAGTGAAACAATTTAACCCGTGCCGCTTAGCAATCCCGCAGATGACCCGTTCGCAAAGCTCGCACAAAACCTAGGCGAACTGGAGATAGTGATCGGCGAGCGAGCTCGTCCGGCAGTCGCCGAAGTGCGCGAGAAACTCCGTGAAGTGATCGCATGCCGCGCGCGCGGCGATATGCCCGCGGCGATCATCGCGATTCGAACTGCGATGGAACGGCTGGCTGCGTTGGGCAGCGTGCTCGATCCCCAGGAGGGCGCGATGATGCGCTTCATCGCCGATCGCTTCACGCAAGCGTTGGGCGCCGGCGACAAGGGCGATGCCAAAACCGTTGTGGATGTAATGCGCCGCAAGGCCGGCGATACCAGCGACGACGATAAAAAGGATTGGTAGTATTTCGTGCGGTTGAGTCCGCTGATCGATCGCATGCGTGACTTGGATTGTGCGGCGGCGGCCACTCGTTTTCACACGATCATCAAACGGGTATGTAGCAGTCTTGGCGCAACCGGCGATTCGACGATCGCCCAAAACTAAAAACATCTGGTGATACTTTGGCGACTGCAGCAAAAGTCAATTTGAATCGGTCAGACTTGGACCTGGCCTCCGTCAATTCAATTCGCGTGCTCGCGATCGACGCGGTTCAAAAGGCCAACTCCGGTCATCCCGGGATGCCGATGGGCATGGCGCCGGTCGGCTACCTGCTGTTCACGCGCTTCATGCGGCACAATCCCAAAAATCCCAAATGGTTCGGCCGCGATCGATTCGTCTTGTCAGCCGGGCATGGCTCGATGCTGCTCTACAGCCTGCTCTATCTGACCGGTTACGACATGACGCTCGACGACATCAAGAATTTTCGCCAGCTCGGGAGCAGAACGCCGGGGCATCCCGAAAATTATCTGACGCCCGGAGTCGAGACCACCACCGGCCCGCTCGGACAGGGCTTCGGCAACGGCGTCGGGATGGCGATTGCGGCGAAGCATCTCGAGAATCGCTTCGAGCGCGACAACTCGGGCGTTTTCGATCATCGCATCTTCGGAATCTGCGGCGACGGCGACTTGATGGAAGGGATTTCGAGCGAGGCGGCGTCGATCGCGGGGCATCTCGGCCTCGGCAACATCGTTTACATCTACGACGACAATCACGTGACGATCGACGGTCACACGGAATTGAGTTTTGACGAAGATGTCTGCAAACGGTTCGATGCGTACGGATGGCATACGCAGCACGTCGAGGACGCGAACGATTTGCCGATGATCAGCAGTGCGATCGAAAACGCGATCGCGGAGACCAAGCGGCCGTCGCTGATTCGTGTGCGCTCAGTCATCGGCTACGGCAGTCCGCATCGGCAAGGTACGTCGGAAGCGCATGGCAAGGCGCTTGGCGTCGAGGAAGTCAAACTGACCAAGCAGTTCTACGGATGGCCGCTCGACCCGCCTTTCTACGTGCCCGATGAAGCTCTCGCTAATTTCCGCAAATGTATCGATCGCGGCGCGGGACTCGAATCAGACTGGAACAGCAAATTCGAAACCTACGCCAAAAAGCATCCGGCAGAGGCGTCTGAATTTCACGCCATGCTCGCCAAGGAATTGCCCAAGGGCTGGGATGCGGAGCTGCCCGTGTTCACGCCGGCCGACAAACTTGCGACTCGCGAGTCGGCCTCGAAGGCAGAGGCCGCGATCACCGCGAAGGTGTGGAATCTCTTCGGCGGCTCGGCCGACTTGAACGAATCGACCTTCACCGACGTCAAGGGTGGCGGCGACTTCGAGCGCGGCGAGTTCGCCGGACGCAATCTGCATTTCGGAATTCGCGAGCACGGGATGTGCGCAATCCTGAATGGCATCGCGCTCCACGGCGGCTTCATCCCGTACGGCTCGAGCTTCCTCTGCTTCACCGACTACTGCCGTCCCTCGATCCGCCTCGCCGCGCTGATGCAAATCCAGGTCGTGTTCGTGTTCACGCACGACTCGATCGGACTCGGCGAGGACGGCCCGACGCATCAACCGGTCGAGCATCTGGCGGCACTGCGCGCGATCCCCCACCTCACCGTGATTCGGCCCGGCGACGCGAATGAAGCGGTCGAAGCATGGCGCACGATCATGACCCATACCCATGGTCCCGTGATGCTCGTGCTGTCGCGCCAGAAATTGCCGACGCTCGATCGCACCAAATTCGCACCCGCCAGCGGCGCGCGGCGCGGCGCGTACGTACTCGGCGAGACCGCGGGCAAATCGCCCGAGATCATTCTGATGTCCACTGGTTCGGAGCTCTCGCTGGTGGTCGATGCCAAAGCGAAGCTCGAGGAAAAGGGCAAAGCGGTTCGCGTCGTCAGCATGCCGAGCATGGAGATTTTCGAGCAACAGGATCAGGCCTATCGCGATTCTGTGCTGCCGCCGAATATCCGCCGCCGGCTCGCCGTCGAGGCCGCGGTGCCGATGTCGTGGTACCAGTGGGTCGGGCCCGAAGGCGACATCCTCGGCATGACCACCTTTGGCGCGTCGGGCAAATACGAGGACCTCGAGAAGCATTTCGGCTTCACCGTCGAGAACGTCGTGGACCGAGCGCTCAAAGTGCTCGCCCGTTGAAGTTGATGTGGACTGGAAATGGCTGACCCGAAAATTATCGTTCTGAACGACGCCGACGACCTATTCGTCCACGCCGCCGAGGAGACGGCCCATATCGCGGGCGAATCGATCTGCACGCACGGCGAGTTCACGCTGTGCTTGTCCGGCGGATCGACGCCGGCCGCGACTTACGATTTGCTCGCGACGCGGTTTCACTTGAGCGTCGATTGGAAAGAGGTGCAGTTCTTCTGGGGCGACGAGCGATGCGTCCCGCCGGACGATCCCGAAAGCAATTTCGCGATGGCCAATCGCACGATGCTGAGCAAGCTCGCGCTCAAGCCCGATCAGGTGCATCGGATGCGCGGCGAGGAAGAACCGGCCCGCGCCGCGAAGGCGTACGAAGAAGAATTGCGCAAGCACTTCGGCGGCGCCGACGGCGAGTTCCCGCGCTTCGATCTGATCATGCTGGGACTCGGCGACAATCGCCACACTGCGTCGCTCTTCCCCGGTGATTCCGCGCTTCACGAAACGCAGCGCATGGTGGTGGCGGTCGAGGTTGATGCGGCGCCTCGCAAACGGTTGACGCTCACGCCGCCGGTGATTAACAACGCGCAGCGCGTAATGTTTTTGGTGGCAGGTCAGGGTAAGGCGGCGGCGGTCAAGGACGTACTCGAAGGCCCCCGCGATCCGGACAAGTTTCCCGCACAGATCGTCGCGCCGCACGACGGTGAGGTGATCTGGATGCTCGATACAGCGGCCGCCAGCCTGCTCTCGCGCCGCTGATCGACTCCCCGATGCTTCGCTTCGTACTGCGGCATTTCACCGCACTTTTGATTGTGGCAGCGCTCGCATTCTGGGCGTTCTTTTATATTCCGCGAAGTCCGTCATGGGCCGTCTTCCGCGCCAAACAGGCGATCGACGCACGCGACGGTGAACGCGCGGCTGAGTACATCGATTTCGAGAGCGTCGTGAAGCACGCGGCCTACGAGATGATTCAGAAGAAGGGCGCCACCGACCCGCTGAGTGCGATGGTGGGTCAGGCGGCGGTCAATTTTTTCGTCAAGCCGATGGCGCAGATCGCCAAGGCGTGGGCGATTCGCGAGGTCAACACCGGCGCCAAGGAAGTCCAGATGCCCGGTGTCGCAGTGGCGGGCTCGATCGTATTGCAGCATCGGAGCGGCGACACTGCCTACACCAATTTTACCGACCACAAGGGGCAGGTCTGGGAGATTCATCTGGCCCGGCAGGCCGACGGCGATTGGCGCGTGGTCGAGGTCAAAAATATCGATCAACTGCTCGAGAAGCTGAAACGCGAGGAACAGAAGCAATTTCGCACGCCCTGACGCTTCGAGCATGGCGTTTCCCGCGAGCAAGGCCAGCGCGTTTACTCCACTCGATTCGACAGGTACAATGATTGTTGCGCGGCGGCCCCGAGCGGCTCAGCCGCGCGTTTAATATTATCCATCCAAAATGAGACGCCAGGACATTCGAAATTTAGCGATCGTCGCGCACGTCGATCACGGAAAAACCACTCTGGTCGATGCGATGCTGCGGCAGTCCGGCGTTTTCCGCGCCAACGAGCAGATGATCGATCGCGTGATGGACTCGAACGCGCTCGAGCGCGAACGCGGCATCACGATCATGGCGAAGAACACCTCGATTCTCTGGGGTGACACGCGCATCAACATTGTCGATACGCCGGGGCATTCGGATTTCGGCGGCGAGGTCGAACGCACGCTCTCGATGGTCGACGGCATCCTCTTGCTCGTCGATGCGTGCGAAGGGCCGCTGCCGCAGACGCGCTTCGTGCTGAAAAAGGCGCTCGAGCTGAACCTGCCCGCGATTTTGTGCATCAACAAGATTGACCGCTCCGATGCGCGCGCGCCCGAAGTGCTCGACGAGGTTTACGACCTCTTCATCGACCTCGGCGCCAATGAAAGTCAGCTCGACTTTCCCGTCCTGTACACGCAGGCGCGGGCTGGTACGGCCGCGGTGAAGCTCGAAGTGCCGAGCGACAATCTCATTCCGCTGTTCGATGGAATCGTGGCACATCTGCCGGGGCCCGAAGTCGATCCCGATGCGACGCTGCAATTCCAGGTCAATAACATCGATTATGATGACTACGTCGGGCGGCTCGCGGTCGGCCGGATTATCGCGGGCTCGATGACGGCGTCGCAGAACTATTCGCTGTGTCGACGCGATGGCAAAACGGTGCAGTGCAAAGTCGCCCACATCTACAGCTGGCAAGGACTTAAGCGCGTCGAAGTCGAAACCGCGCGCGCCGGCGAAATCGTGATTGTTGCGGGCGTCGAGGATATCGCGATCGGCGAGACGATCGCAGACCTCGAAAATCCGCGTGCCTTGCCGCCAATCAGGATCGACGAGCCGACCGTCGCGATGTCGTTTTCGGTGAACAATTCGCCGTGGGCGGGCCGCGAGGGCGATTTCGTTACGTCCCGCAAACTGGGTGAACGAATCGAGTTCGAGGCGCGCCGCAACGTCAGCACCCGGGTCGAGCAACTCTCGCACGATTCGTGGCGCGTGATGGGCCGCGGTGAATTGCAGCTCGCAGTGATCGTCGAGACGATGCGCCGCGAAGGCTACGAGATGCAGGTGTCGAAGCCGACCGTCATCACCAAGCAGGCCGACGGCCAGGTGCTCGAGCCGATGGAGATGCTGATCATCGACATCCCAGCGGAAGGTATCGGCGTGGTCACGCAGATGCTGTCGGCGCGCAAGGGCAAAATGCGCACGATGGTCACTCATGCGAGCAGCCGGGTGCGGCTGGAATATGATATTCCGGCGCGCGGGTTGATCGGCTTTCGCGGCAAGTTCCTCGAGAACACGCGCGGCAACGGCCTGATGCATACCCTGTTCAACGGCTACGCGCCGTGGACTGGAACCATTCGCTCGCGCGCAAATGGCGCTATGATTTCCGATCGCGAGGGCGTCACGACGCCTTACGCAATTTTTCATCTGCAGGAACGTGGGATATTTTTCGTCGGTCCGGGCGCGCCGGTTTACGAAGGGATGATCATCGGCGAGTATGCGCGCGAGATTAATCTGCCGGTCAACGTATGCCGCGAAAAAAAGCTCACCAACATGCGCGCGTCAGGCCACGATGAAGCCGTCCGGATTTCGCCCGCGCGAGTGCCGACCCTCGACGCCGCCCTCGAATGGATCGACGAAGAGGAGCTGGTCGAGGTCACGCCCAAGTCTGTGCGCCTGCGCAACCGCGTGCTCAAGACCGCGCTCCGCAACAAGCATCGCATGGGATGGACCGACGCCCCGCCAGCGGCAGAGATGGCTGAGGGCGACTGACAGTATCGCGAGCTCGGACGGCGCCGGAACGGGCGTGCGAATCGCGTCAGGGCACCAATGAGATTCGCCCGAATCGCCACGATTCTCGCGCTAGTACTGTTAATCCTGGTCACGGGTTCGGTCGGGCTGATTGCCTACAATCAGCCGCGCGTCATCGCGTTTGTGCTGTCGTCGATCAATCGGCGCACCGGCGTCAATATCGTCCCGCGCACCTCGTCGCTGATCTTCACGCATCACCTGATCGTCGTTCTCGATGAGCCGGAAATAACCGCGAAGGGTCATCCGGTCATCAAGCTGAAGTCGCTGCGCGCGAGCGTCGGCTATCATTCGTTGCTCCAGCGCACCGGCCTCCCGCTCTATTGGCTAAGGGCCACCAATCCGCAAATCACGCTGCCGGTGAGTTCATCCGACGCAGCGACGGTACCGGTACCCAAACCCGGCGCTGAGACCGTCATCGCAATTCGGGAAGCGTTGCAAACGCTCACGCGGATCGCGTGGCGCGTCGAGGTGATCGATGCCGCCGTCAACTACGCGGATGGCACGCCGCTAATCGATCAAGTGGGAGTGCTGGCATTTCGCAGTCGCAAAAATCCGGGCCGCTGGACCGTTGGCTTCGATGGCAAAGTCCGCGGCAGCGCGGTCGCCGGCTCGAGGGTGGCTGGAAAGTTCAGCTTCGATACGATCCAGGACTCACCGCCGGGCCCGTTCGCGCGCGGTCAGATCTGGGCCTGGAATATACCGATCAAGCATGTCGAGGCCGAAGGAATTGAGCTGGGCGGCGGACTGCAGGGGCATCTTAAGTTCTCGATCAATAACGATGGCTCGTTAACCGGCGCGGCGAATGCCGGCGGCACCGACTTGATCCTCACGGGCGAGCGGTTGTCGCAACCGATCAAGCTTGGCGACTACACGCTGCAAACGGCGCTCAGCTTTTCCGACGGCCTGTTCGCGCTCACCAAGCTCATCCTTAAGCGCGTCGATAAGCCGTTGGTCTCCGCCGAGACGGAAGTCGTCGAGCCGTATAGCGGCAATCCCGCGATTGGCGTCAAGGTCGGTGGCTTTCGGATCGATGCGTCCGCGCTCAAACAGAAGCTGTTGCTGGTGCGTCACTTGCCGACCGAAGTCGAAAAGACGCTGAAGCGGCTGGCGCCCGGTGACGTGAGCGTCGGCGCGGCCACTCTCACTGCGTCGCTCGACAAGATCAAGACCACGCCGCTGCAAGCGCTGCGCGAGAACTTGGTGGTGAGTGCGGCGATCGAGAATGCCGGCTTTACCCTGCCCGAAGATTCGAAGCTGCCGGCGATCGATCGATTCAGCGCGCAGCTTCATTACGAGAAAGGAGTGTTGTCGATCGCGCAGGGCGGCGCCAAGCTCGGCAACTCGACGATTCGTGACGTCGCGGCTCGCGCGGATCTTTCGCACGGAGTCGAAGGAGCGAAATACCAGGCCGGCATGGCAATCGATGCGGACTTGGTCGAGCTTTCCCCGGCAATTTCCCGATTCGCGGAAAATTACAAGCTCGAGCGGCGCGAGCGTGTCGAGCGGATCGGCGGACGCATCGATTTGACGGCGAGCGCCTCGGGCGTTTTGAGCACGAGCAAGTTCGTGCCACCGGTGGATTACCGCCTGCTCGCCAATCCCAAGGACACACTGATCGTGGTCAAAGGCCCGCCGGGTCCGTTTCATCTCAGCCGCGGCGCGGTCGCGATTGCGCCGGGCTCGATCAAATTCGAAAATCTCATGATCGCCGTCACCGGTGGCGACGCCGTCCTCAACGGCGCGGTCAGTTCGTTGAAGCAGGGCGTCGCGATGCATGATCTGACGCTCGACCTTCATCAGTTCCCGTCGGAGGTGTGGCTGTCTCTGCTGATCGATCCCGCCGATCTCGCGCTTCGTGGCCCGATTGGCGGCCACGTGGTCCTGAACAGCGACCCCAAAGATCCGGAGGTGATTCTGCCCGCGGGTAAGTTGACGCTGACCAAGGGCGAAGTGCAATTCAATTTCCTGCGCGCGCCGCTCGAGGTGCAGGGTGCGACCGTCAAGATGGATCGCCAGACGTTGGTGCTTTCGATGCCTGGATCGCGGCTCGAGCAACAGCCGATCGATTTCAAAATCACCGTGCAGGACTTTCGTCATCCATCGATTCGCATTGACGCGCTGGTTCAGAAACTCGATCTCGAGGTGATGAGATTCGTCCGCATGCCGTGGACGCCTCCAACGCCGCCGCTCAACTTTGCGATTCCGGCCAGCGGGCATATCGAGGCGCGCTTTGGCAATCTCGCGGCGTTTCAGATGTCCGACATCAAGACTGATTTCATCCGCCAGGCAACCGGCGATTGGCGCGTTTACAACTTCAGCGCGAACGCTTACCGCGGAAACATGACCATGGACTTGACCGGCCGCGGACCCGACAACTGGATTCATATGAAGGGCAGTATCGTGGATGCCGATCCGTCGCCGATGTTTATGCTGGGTGGCAAGAACGATCACTCGCCGCTGCTAGGCCCGACGTCGATCGCGGTTGACCTGTGGGCCGACACCGACCTCGATTTCTACAACACGCTCGCCGGCGACATTTCGCTGACGGCCCGCGACGGCACGCTCGACAAATTCACGCTGCTCTCGCGCCTGCTCAGTTTTTNNGTTTTATCGATATCAAGAACTGGCTGACGGCGCAGTTTCCCGATCCGCGCGTCAGCGGCATCCCGTTCAAGACCTTGATGGCGGATTTCAAAGGCAGCCGCGGCGTCTTCTACACCGATAATTTCGTCTTGCACGGACCCGTGCTGGATATCACTGCCAGCGGCAGCCTCCAGTTTTCGGATAGCAGGCTCGACATGCGGGTCGGCATGTTCCCGTTCGATACGGTGGATTGGGTGCTGAACAAGATCCCGCTGATCGGCACTCGGGTGGGCGCGGGCACCGGCAAGCTGGTCGCGGCGTACTTTCAGGTGAGCGGCCCGCTGAGCGATCCGTCGATCACGCCGAAGCCGATCACGTCAGTCACCGAGTTCGTGATGAAAACGCTTGGGATGCCGATCAACATAATCCGTCCCAACACGATCAAGTGAGCGCGCCAAGTGAGCGTGCATGGTCCGACTCTGATCGTCTTTTGCCGCGAGCCGATTCCAAATCGAACCAAGACCCGGCTGATCGGAAAAATCTCCGTCAATGCCGCGGCGGCGCTGGCCGACGCGTTTATTCGCGATGCGCTCAACAAGGCGATCGCGGTTCGGCCAGGAAGATTAGTCATCGCGGCCAGCGCGCTGCACGGCGCCGCCAACAGCAATTACTTCAAACGGCTCGCAAAACGATTCGCCGCGGACCTGATCGATCAAGGCGAAGGATCGCTCGGAAAACGCATGGCGCGCGCGCTCGAGCAATCCGCGTCCGAGTCAACCGGCGCTCTGTTGATCGGCACCGACACGCCCTCGCTGCCGGCACGATTGCTCGCGCGAAGCCTCGATCTGCTTCGCGAACATCGCGTCGTGCTCGCGCCGAGTCTCGACGGTGGCTATTATGCCGTCGGCGTGCGCGGCGCGATGCCCGGCATCTTCGCGGGTATCCGATGGGGCAGGCGCAGCGTGCTGGCTGAGACGCTCTCCCGTTTGAAAGACGCGCGCATTGAGTATTCGCTCGGTCCTGCCTGGTACGACGTCGATCGATGGAGCGACGTGCTGCTGCTGACTGCGCATCTCGCGCGGAATTCGCAATCGCAGGACTCGCCATGCCCGCAAACCGCGTCGGTCCTGAAGCGGCTTGGAGTACTGCGCGACGCTCGCTAGAGTACCCCGACGCGCGACGGCGCGCGGATTGTTGATCGATGATCGAACTGACGCTCTATACTCGCGAAGACTGCGAACTTTGCCACGAGATGGAAGAAATCATCGCGGTCGAAATGCCGAACTTCGATGCGAAAATCACGCGCATCGCGATCGACGGCAATCCCGAACTGGAAGCGAGCTACGGTACCGAAGTGCCGGTGTTGTTCGTGAACGATCGAAAGGCGTTCAAGTATCGATGCACCCCGAAGGAATTGCGCATCCGTCTGCGGCGCGAAGTTCGTCCATGAACGAGGTCCGTTGCTGAGATGCCAACTCGAACCCCACATCTGTTGCGCGCGATTTTGGTTACCACCGGCAGCGAGGAACAGGCGCGGTCGATTGCGCGGGTGCTGGTCGGGGAGCGGCTGGCGGCGTGCGTGAATATCATCGGGCCGATTCGTTCGGTCTATCGATGGCGCGACGCGGTCGAGGACGAGCCCGAGTACCTGCTGCTGATCAAGACTCGCGCGCTGCTTTACGCCAAGGTGGAAAAACGAGTGCGCGAGTTGCACACATATGAAGTCCCCGAGGTGCTCGCGCTGGCGATCGATCGCGGCTCACCGCCCTACGTGCAATGGCTGCTCGAGTCGACCGGAAGCAGTATCCGCGCGGCGCTAAAATCGCGAACGAGAACCAACAAGCCGAATCGCGCGCGCACTCGCTAGTAACTCAGATGATCAGAATTGCCATTTCCGGCGCAGGCGCGATCGCGGAGCGCGCGCATATTCCGGCGCTCAAGTCGCTACCGGATGCGCAAATCGTCGCAATCCAGAGTCGGACTGCCGAAAAAGCGGAGCGGGTGGTGGCGACGCTTTGGCCGAGCGGCGACGAGCGTCCGAAAATTTATTCGGATTACGACGAGATGCTCGCGCGCGAAAAGCCCGATGCGGTTTGTGTATTTACGCCAAACCGGTTGCACCGCGAATTCACCGTGAAAGCGTTAGAGACCGGGGCGCATGTGCTGGTCGAGAAACCGATGGCAGTGACGGTCGCCGACGCGCGCGCCATGATTGATGCGTCAGTCGGGGCGAAGCGCGTGCTGATGGTCGCGATGCAGCGCCGATACGGCGGCCTCGAGCGCGCGATCAAGCAGGCAGTTGCGAGCGGCGCGATCGGCACTGCGAATTTCATTCGCGCGCGCTTGTCGCATGGCGGTCCGCAAATGTGGGCGCCCGGACAGACCTGGTTCACCACCGCGGCCGAGGCCGGCGGCGGCGCGATGCTGGATCTCGGCGTGCACGTCGCGGATCTCGCCATCTGGATTATGGGCGAAGTCGATTCGGTATCGGGGCAGGTCGGCACCTTGGCCAAGCAGATCGAAGTTGACGACACGGGCGTGATGATTCTGAACTTCAAGTCGGGCGCACTCGGCGTGATCGAGGCGAGCTGGAGCAGCATGCCGCCGCTCTCCGCGATCGAAATTTACGGCACCGACGGTCGATTGATGGTCGGATATCCGCGGCTGGATTTTGCAATTCAGAAGGCGGACGGCAGTCCGGTGCCAGGATTTTCACGCGACGAGGTGATGCGACGATACGATCCGATGGATCTGCTGGCGCCGTTCCGCGAGCTCGCGGCGAATTTTGTCGCCGCGATCGAAGGCAAAGCGCAGCCGTTTCCCGACGGCAACGACGGGCTGCGTGCAATCGAGACGGTGGAAGCGTGTTATCGTTCCTCACGCACCGGCCAGCGGATAAAGTTACCGCTGGAATAAAGTCTAACGGCTGAACCGCGCAGAGTTGAACTGCAGATGTTTCGCGAATCAATCAAAAAAATGGCGGCCTACGTGCCAGGCGAACAGCCGCGGCCGGGCCAACTCCTGATCAAACTCAATACCAACGAAAATCCGTATCCGCCGTCGCCACGAGTGCGGCGCGCGATTGCGAAAGCGATCGCCGGACCGGCGCTGCGCCTTTATCCAGCGCCGCGCGCCGATGAATTCGTCGAGAGCGCATCGCGAATTTATTCGATCCCGCAGAAGATGATTATCGCGGGCAACGGTTCCGACGAGCTGCTCGCGATGGTATTTCGCGCGACCCTCGGCGCTGGTGACACGGTCGCGTACGCCGTGCCGACCTACTCGCTCTACGACACGCTCGCGCTGGTGCAGGAGGCGCGCATCCAGCATCTCCCGCTCGGGCCGGACTTCGAGCTGCCCCTCGATGCGCTCGCGAGTGCGCGCGCGACGCTCACGATTGTGTGCAATCCGAACTCGCCGTCTGGCACGCTGACGCCGGCCAGGAAAATCGCCGCACTCGCGAAACAGCTCGCCGACCGGATGCTGGTGATCGACGAGGCGTACGTTGATTTCGCCGAGGAAAACGCACTGCCGCTGCTGAAGCGTCATCGCAATCTGGTGATTCTGCGCACGCTATCGAAATCGTATTCGCTGGCCGGGATGCGGCTGGGCTTATGTTTCGCGCATCCGGATGTGATCGAAGCGCTGATGAAGGTGAAGGATTCCTACAACCTGAGCCGGGTGGCGCTGGCCGCGGGCGCCGAAGCGCTCAACGATTCCGCGTGGATGATGCACAACGTCGCGAAAATCAAGCGGACGCGCTCGAACGCCGAAGCGAAGCTGCGCAAACTTGGTTTCACCGTGCCCGCCTCGCAGGCGAATTTCGTGCTCGCGCGCATGCCGGGCAAAGACCTGGCGCCTGTGGCAAGGGGTCTCAGGCGTGCCGGCATTCTGGTGCGCCATTTTGCGACGCCGCTGCTGCGCGACGCGCTCAGGATTTCGATTGGCACGCCGGCCGAAATGGCGGCGCTGTTCAAAGCGCTCGAACCGCTTGTCCGGCCGGCGCCGGCCAGGCGCCGCGCGCGCGCGTGAGGCGAATTGATCTTGATGGCCGCGCTCAAGCGCCTGTTCGGAAATTTCCGAAAGACAAAAAGCAGTGCCAAGTCTGAGTCTGAGGCAACCGCCTCGATTCAGTGGGTGGTCGCGGGCCTCGGAAATCCCGGCGAACAATACGCTCGCACGCGACATAACGCTGGCTTCATGACGATCGATCGAATCGCAAAAGCGAACGGAGTCGAGTTGAATCGCCGAAGATTCAAAGGGCTGACGGCGGAAGTCACGCTGGCCGGGCAACCGGCGATCTTGGTGAAGCCGCAGACATTTTACAATCTGAGCGGCGAGTGCCTCGCGGATCTCCTCGGATATTTCAAGGTGCCCGCCGAGCAATTGATCGTCGTGCATGACGAGCTGGATATCGAAGCGGGCCGCCTTCGATTGAAAAAAGGTGGCACCGATGCGGGTAATCGCGGCGTCCGCTCGGTCGCCGAGGTGCTCGGGACGCCGGATTTCATACGCGTGCGCATCGGCATCGGGCGTCCGCCGGCGAACGATCCGAGCAAGGATTACCTGCTGAGACCGCTGACCGCGGCCGAACGCGAGCAATTCTCCCCTAATCTCGATCGCGCGGCGAATGCGGTGGCCGAGATAATCGCGAACGGCTTGGAGCGGGCGATGAACCTCCACAATCAGCGCGTCTGAAGTGTCCCGCGCGAAGCGTTTAACCTTGTTTGACATGTCTGCGCCGGGTGTGAAACAAGTTGATTAGTAATGTAATCAATCTGTTGACAAACCGGCTGGAGCCGATTACACGAGCTTTACGAAGAGGCCCGGCGAGCGGCGGATATATCAAACTCTCGTTGGTCGTTCGACCGAATCGCGCGATGAGCGAGATGTGCACAGACTATTCGACCGTTCGCCTGCGCAGGCCTGGAAGTTGTTCGGAAACAAAAAGGGGAACGCGTAATGGATTCAAATAAAACACGATTCAGGTCGGCGGAGATAGCGCTACGCTTCTTTTTTCGCGTGCGTGAACTTCTGCACAGCGGAAGGGCAGGGCGATTACTTCCGCGGGAGTTACCGGCCGCGGCGAAATTAGCCGCCTCGAGCGCGATCGACGACTATCGTAATATCGCTTGGTGCATGCGCGGGCTGAGCGAGGTCGATCTGTGGCTGCTCAGCGAACTTTATGGGCCGACCAGCTTCGGCGTCCGCCGCCGAACCTATTCGCAGGCATACGAGGCCGGCAGACTCGAATTTCCGCAATTCGGACTTCGCCTCCGCCAGATCGCGATGCTGCACGAGCGTGCGATCGAAATCGTCGTTATGCATCTGCGGGAATTAGGAATGATCCCGGCGGAAAATTCGGCCGGCGAGGGGCGGACTCGACGACGCTTGAGAACGCAGGAGAAGCGATCGATCCATCAGAGCGCGCAGCTCAGTCAATAACGGAGTTGACGCATCGTCCGGCCGGGCTATTCCGATGCGCGCCGGGAATCCTGTACGCTTGGGAGCCGCACCTGCTCCAGCGAATCGGATTGGCGGAATAACCGGTGGACGAAACTCAAGCGAAGGAACAAACGGCTGCCCTGTCACGCGGCGCGATCGAGGTGATCTCGCCGGCCGAGATGGCCGCGAAAGTTGCGCTCGGCCGGCCGCTCAGGATCAAGCTCGGCATGGATCCGACCGCGCCGGATTTGCATCTCGGCCATAGCCTGACCCTCAAGAAGTTGCGCGATTTCCAGAACGCCGGCCATACCGTGATTTTTCTGGTCGGCGACTTCACCGCGATGATTGGCGATCCGACCGGACGGTCCGAGACCCGCAAGCCGCTTACTCGCGAACAAATCACGCAGAACGCTGAGACCTATCGCTCGCAGGCGTTTCGGATTCTCGATCCCGATCGAACCGAGGTGCGATTCAACAGCGAATGGATGAACCAGCTCAGCATCCGGCAACTGATCGAGATTGCGGCCAAGATCAGCGTGGCGCGATTGCTCGAGCGCGACGATTTCGAGAAGCGCCTCGCGGATGAAGAGCCGCTGTTTCTCCATGAACTGCTGTACCCCGTGATCCAGGGTTACGATTCGGTCGCGCTCGAAGCTGATCTGGAAATCGGCGGGACCGATCAGAAATTCAACATGCTGGTCGGACGCGA
>PNBD01000019.1:20831-21922 GCA_003135855.1 Deltaproteobacteria bacterium | reverse complement strand
CATCCGATGGAAGCGAAGAAGCGCCTCGCGCGCACAATCGTGAGCGAGTATCACGGCGAGCAAGCCGCGGCGCGCGCCGAGCAATACTTCGAGAGCAAGCATCAGCGCCGCGAGATTCCGCAAAACGTTCAGGTGTATCGCATCGATCGCGATCTGTGGATTTGCGAGCTGATGAAACAGCTCAACTTCACGCCCTCAACCAGCGAGGCGCGCCGCCTGGTCAGCCAGGGTGCGGTTCGCGTCGATGGACAAACTGTGACCGACGTGAATTTCCGATTCGTGCCCGGCGAGCACAAAGTGCTGGAGGTCGGGAAGCGCCGTGTCGCGAGGATCGAGCCGTAAATGCCCGCCGCGTTGAGGCGCGCATTGCGATCAATCTTTTTTTTCTGATTCGGCCTGCTTTTCTGATTCGGCCTGCGCGACAGCGTCACGCAATGTGGTCATCGTCCGCGCGAGCGCTTTGGTGTAGCGCTGCTTGGTCCAAGCCTCTTTGGTGCGCATCTTGAGCCAGCCAAGTTTGACCGCGTCGGGTTTGTTGCCCATTTCGCCGGTCGAGACTTCGATGATCGCGCGCTCCTCGACGCTCAAGCTGTCGAGCAACTCGCGCTTGAGCCCTTGCAGAAAACCGGCTTTGAGATCGATATCGATCTTCACCGTCATCGCCCATCACCTGACCTCAGCCTAGACCATCATCTGGTCCGCCTCAACCGGCTTGACTTTGAAAATGGTGGAGGATACTCGCGAGCTTGCGGAGAGAAAAAATCATGAATCACTTCAAAATCGAACAGCTCGAGCAGGTCCAGGTTTGGACGATGCACAACCCGCCAATGAACTACATGACGGCGCCGATGTCGGGCGAACTGCTCGAACTGATCGGCCGCGCCGAGGACGACGACAATACCCGCGCGATCGTGCTGACCGGCGGCATCGACGGCAAGTTCATCACTCATTATAGCGTGGACGAACTGGCCGCGATGGCCGCTGATCCCGCGGCCTGCGCGCAGTCGTTCCCGACCCTGTCCGAGGGCTTCCATCGGATGCTCGACCGAATCATGTTGATGCCGAAGGCGGTGATCGCCGCGATCAACGGC
>PNBD01000019.1:0-20823 GCA_003135855.1 Deltaproteobacteria bacterium | reverse complement strand
AGCGCCTGCCGCGGCTGATCGGCCGAGCGCGAGCGCTCGAGGTGATGCTGTTCGGTAACGTCTATCATCCGCGCGATGCGGAGAAGATGGGCATGGTGAATCGCGTGCTGCCGCCGGAGACCCTGCTGCCGTTCGCGATCGGCTGGGCCCGCACGCTGGCGAAGCGGCCGCCGCGTTCGATCGCGGCGATCAAGCGCGCNNCTCTACATCGAGCGGATGGAGATGACGCAAGTGATGTGCTCGGAGGACGCGCGCACTCTGATGAACGCCTACAACGAGGTGGTCGCGCGCGATCCGATGACCGCGCGCACTGACTTCCTCAATGGCTATGGAGTGCCGCCCGCGAAGGGGCGCTGAACCCGGCCCCTATTCCTCTTCGACTGCCTGGCGAATCGAATTGAGGATGAACAGGAACTGGTTTGGTGCGGTTACGCGCCCAAGCATGTTCACCTTTTGCAGGACCTTGAGTTCGCGATCCGTCACTTTGTGACGCGCGAGAATCCCGCGATTGGCGACGAACTTGCGCCACGCATTTTCGGGACGTTTGGACGGGGACGCGTCGCGCCGCAAGCCCACCAAATCCTCAGCCTCCGGATGCGTCAGCAAGAACAGCCGCTGCTTGTCGAGATCGAGCGTGTCGGCGANNCCGCCGTCCGTTCTCGAGGTACGCCACGTGGCTTGCCTTCACGCCCAGTTTGCGTGCGAGTTCGCGTTGAGTCAGTGCGAATGCTTCGCGACGCTGTTTGAGAACCGGTCCTAACGTCTCTTTTTTCATAGGTCGTACTCTGACAACAGTGCCCATCTCAGTTTTGCGTAGTGGATCATTCCGGCGAGGTAATCAAAGCTCTGTCCAATAGGTAACGCACCACCAAAATCAATTCCGCACAATTCTTTTACGTGGCTCCGGATGCGGATAAATGCCTGCTCCGGAAGCTCGTCGGCGCGTGCGACTAAACCCCAATTCCATGGCACCGCGAAAATGGTACGGGCGAGAGACTCGGGATATGCAGCCAAGCTTACAACAGCGTCCGCCGCTAGTTCCAATGGATCGCGCAAGTGTTGGTAATGCGCAGACCCAAAAAAGAAATGTACCTCATCGGATTCGGGCTTCAGCAATTTGGCAGTCACGTAGTGTCCCACTTCGTGACAGAAGGTGGCCGAGACTGCGCCCGGATGATGCGCAGTATTTACATAGATCAGCGGACGCTTCAGCATCCTGCCGAGCTTCGACACGTAGAATCCGCGCAGCGCCATCCCTTCCGGTCCCCCGTACGGAGTCGCCTGGAAGTGGACGTTGAGGCCGGACGCAATCGCAGCGTATTGCCCAGGCGCCGGCGACCGCAGTTGCGCGCGATTCAGGTTCGGCCACACCTTTCTTGCTTCGCCCAGAACTGCGCGCATTTCGTGGTAGCCCAGCGTGCGCCGCATGACGCGCACATAGTCCAAGTGCGCCAAACGCCGAAGTTCCTCGCGCGGTTTTCTCGAGGCCTCGAGTTCGCTACGACCCATCTGCGGAGCGGTGGCGAGGATTTCCTCGACCAGCGACTCCACCACTGAGCTATTTTGTGCCCAAGCTCCCACGATCTTCAGGCTCCTCTCAAAACGACTGGTAGTGTACGTTTTACGCTCTTAACTGTGCAAGGGTCCAAAAAACGTCAAAACCTGTTATCTGGCGTACACATTTGGACTGTGTTAGAACACATCGTGACTGTATCAATTCCACAAATAGTTAGCTAATATACGCGCGGGTCCACGAGAATAAGCGAGATACCAGGCACCCGCGATTCGGGAACCCATGCATCGCGGCCAAGCTCAGGGGGGTCGCTGCACGGCTCCTCCGGTTTCGCGGAATGTCTGGGGGGCGAAGTGGTCAAGGGGGGCCTTCGCCCCATTTCTCGCGTTCATCAACGCCTGATGTCCACAGGCTTTCCACAACCGCCTGTGCAAAGCGGTTAAGTCAACTGCTTGTTTCGTTGCATCTCCTTTAGTCAATTCATCGGCATCAATTTGGAGAGATTCACTCTCCAGTAAACAAACCGAGGAGGCGTTCTAATGGAACTGCGACTTCTGACCACGGAAGCCGAACGGCGGACTTTTGCGCGTCGCATGGAGGAGGCCCGTGCCAAGCGCGGTGCGCAGTATCGGGAGACCAGGCGATCGAACATCGGCAAAGCGCATCTCGAGTACGGCATGTTGTACGCCCTGTTCGAGTATGACGACCAACCGACGGACCGCATGATGTCGGGCTTTATCATGCACGACCTGGCCACCTTTCCGCAGAGTTATCCGAAACCGGACCTCAGCCATCTGCCGGCGCGATCGGTGCTGGAATGCGGTGAGCTGTGGTCCTTCGCCAAAGGCGCCGGGCTGGTAGCGCGGCGCGGCGCGACCATCGTCGCGGGCCTGCTGCAAATCAGGGCGTTCCTGGTTTATCCGACTGTCTCGCCGTGGGATCAATCCGCTTCGTACGCGCAGGCCAACTTCGTCAGGGCCGCGGAGCCGATCGATTGGCCTTATTGCGAGACCATCGATGGCGGCAAGTTGTGGGTGCAGCCGATGGTCCTCGAGGGCGAACCTCTCGCCAAGCTGATCCATCGGGTGTTCTCACTGGGATTCGAAACGTCGGATTCACATCGGCGCATCCGCTTTGAAAATCCCTTCTCGCTCGAGCCCAGCTTGGAAAGGCCGGCTCTGCCGATTGAGGAAAGCAGCGTGATCGCGAGCGGCGCGAATGGTCCGATCCACGAGATGGTCGATGCGGCCCAGACCTGAGTGCGGATGCTGAAAAAAAGGCGGCGGCTGATTATCGATCAGCCGCCGCCCAAATCTCTTTGATCAAAGATCAGCTCGCCGATGGCGGAGGCAGATGCGGCTTCTGGCAACCTCCGCCTCCGATACAATTGGCGCCGGCGCCGAGATAAATGAAGCCGGCCTTGATCGGGAAAAACATGTAGTTCAGCGGCGTGTTGAGTGGATCGAAATAGGTTGGCTGTTCGTTCTTCGCTGCCATCTGCGCTTCGACCTTTTCCTTCGAATCGGTCTCGACCGCCTGGACGCTGGCGAGTCGATCATCGGCGCCGAAGATTGCCGCCTTGCCCGGCTCGAGCCACACGTACCGGAGCACACTGGCGCCGCTATGATTGGGGTCCGCGATGTTGTCCTTCAGATCGGGCTGGCCCATCGCCTGGACCGTTTGATCGGGCGTCATCCCGGTCGTCAGATTTCCGCTGGCGGTCGTGGCGCATGATGCGGCGAGCAACCCGAACAGGGTCAGACCCAGGCCTGCGATAAAATTACGCGGCGTCATAGTCATATTCTCCAGTGCTGGATCGGAGCTAACACAGGCCATCGATTGCGGCAACCCGCAATGATTTTGGGTAGTGTCCTAATTTGAATTTCAAATTAGGACACTACCTGATTTTGCGCACTAGTCATCGTTCGCAGCGCAGGTGACCGCCAACTTCGTGAGCTACCGCCGCGATCTGGTGACCACTCATCATCCGCAATGTGCCGCTCAGCACCCGAAATGCGCCAGCGAGCCAATGCCGCGCGGTTCCCCGCTCGGACCTGTGCTACGAAAAGGGGGCGACGAAACACTCCACAGCCGTTACACCCTGCATTTGATTCGTGCGGGCAACTTATACATTAAAATTATTTATTGGCTTGACCGCCATGACTTTCTGCGCCTGCTCCGCGCTGATGGCCGGCCGTAATGCGGAGGAAAAGAAGCGCGCCGAGACGGTCTATGTGATGGATCACGCCCACGTCTTCGTAACCCCCGGCGACATCCCGAAAGGCAAGCCCTACAAGGTGCTGGGCGAACTGAAATACAGCGCGCCCTTCTCCGTCGACGCAATCGATTCGGCCAAGGTCGAAGTGAAGCTGAAGGCCATGGCAATCGAGCAGTATCACGACGACGCCGATGCGGTGATCAAGGAAAACACCGACGTTGACTCTTCCGGTGAGACCGTGATCGTCACCGGCGAGGTTATCCAGTTCGAAACCTCGGCCGATCGCGAGTTGATGCACAAAATGTGGGAGGGATTGATCGTCTCGCCGAAGTGATCAAGACCCTTCGTCATCCCGATCCAGTCCGCCCTCCTATACCTCGCCCGTTATTTTTACGGGAGAGGTCGCCGAAGCGCGTCAGCGTCGCGAAGCCGACTTCGGGCCGAAGGGCCGAATCGCTTCAGGATAATGAGGAGGGTGAGGGTGCCGGATCGTTCGACAGATCGCCGACGCCCGCCGCACTTTCCGTCATCCTGAGCGAAGGCTGCCGGAGCCGAAGGATCTCGATCCTTGCGCCGGACTTATATCAAATGTCAGCCGAATCACCACTCACGTCCTCTCCCACGCCTTCCTCTCAATCTATGAAATTCCCCAAATCTGCGGTTAACTCTCTCTTCGACGATGACCTCCAACGACCACGAAGATCGATTGTTCGTCTATGGCTCGCTAGTCGATGCGGCCGAGCGCGCGCGATTGCTTGGCCGGCCCATCGAGGCGACGCCGGCGCGGTTGCCGGGCTACGCTCGCGGGCAGAAGCGCTATTACTTTGTGGCGAAGCGCGAAGGCGCGATGACCGAGGGCGCGATTCTCGAGGGACTTAGCGTGCGCGATTTCGAAATCCTGGATAAGTACGAGGCGGTGCCTGAGTTATACACGCGCGAGCGGATCGCAGTGACCGCGGCCGACGGCGGCGCGATCGAATGCTGGATCTATCTGCCGACCAGTTGGGCGCGCGCAGAGTAAGTTTCCTTACTCAATCGAAAGTGTGATCCAATTCCTGGATCTTGCGATCGACCGAGCGTCGCGGCCGGTCAAGGTTGGCGGACGAGAACGCGAAACCCACGAACGCGATTCGCAACCGGGTCAAGGTTGGCAGGTGAAACGCAGACTCGCGCTTCACGTCGATTTCGCACTCGGCTGCATTGTGACGGCGCGCATTGTTTAACATCGCGGCTTCTCCTTTTTTTCCACCGCCGCTTCCCCCGCTGACCACCAACCGACTGGGAGCAAAGAGCATGCCGCAAGCTCTGACACGCTGCCCTTGATGTTTGCTTTGCTTGCGACCTGCAGAACCGACGAACCTTCTCGATCATGGCGCGTCGCGGGTGCTGCCATGCAACACTTTATCGCCGCCAGCCGTCACAATTCTGCCACAATCAGAGAATTGTGTTAAAAACGTGACCGTTTGTGGAGGGGATCCGAGCGCCGAAATAACGCGGTCGCTATTTCACTTCCGCCGGCGGTTGCCGCGCTTGCTCGCCGCGCTTCAAGTTAAATTTGTCGATGCGATACTGCAGCGTACGATAACTCATGCCGAGCATCTTGGCCGCTTTCGCGATTACCCAGTCGGTCTTCTCCATCGCCTGCAGAATCAGATCGCGCTCGAAGGTCTCAAAGTTCAGACCCTCGGCCGGAATCTCGAATTTGTCGCCGCGCTGCCGATCGCCGCTCTTGCCGGGGGTTTTTCGCGAGAGCACTTCCTGCGGTAAATCGCGCGGCATCACTGTCTCACCCTCGCACAGCAGTATCGCGCGCTCGATCGCGGACTCGAGCTGGCGGACGTTGCCGGGCCACGAATAGTCGAGTAGAACTTCCATCGCTTCGCGGCTGATTTCCTTGACCCGGCCTTCGGCAAGATGACCGAACTTGGTCAGCGCATGATTCGCGAGCAGCCGGATATCGCCGCGCCGCTCGCGCAGCGGCGGCATCGTGACCGTCACGACATTAACGCGATAGTACAGATCCTCGCGGAAACGGCCTTCGCCGACTTCCTCCGCCAGATTGCGATTGCTCGCGGCGACCAGCCGCACGTCGATCCTAAATGAATCGTTGCCGCCGACCCGCCGCAACTCCTTTTCCTGCAGCACGCGCAGGATCTTCGCCTGCAATCCCTGCGGCAGATCGGCGATCTCGTCGAGGAACAGTGTCGATTTGTCGGCGCTCTCGAACAGGCCAATCTTGCGCTCGTTCGCGCCCGTGAAAGCGCCGCGCTCGTGGCCGAATAATTCGTTCTCGATCAGATTGTCGGGAATCGCCGAGCAGTTGATCGCGACGAACTGCCGCGCCGCGCGCGGCGACAAGCGATGGATCGCCTTGGCCACCACTTCCTTGCCGGTCCCGCTCTCGCCTTGAATCAACACAGTAGAGTTCGACGGCGCGACCCGCCGCACCAGGCGAATGACTTCCTGGACCGCGGGATCCTGCCCGATAATGCCCTCGATTTCGAACTTCCCTTCGAGCCGGCGCTTCAGCAGCAGATTCTCCTGCTGAAGATTCGACAACTCGGCGGCCTTCGCCACCGTCATCACCAGCGTCTCGCGATCGGTCGGCTTGGTGAGGTAGTAAAACGCGCCGGTCTTCATCGCCTGCACCGCGCTGTCGATCGTTCCGTGCGCGGTCAGCACCACCACCTGGCTGCCGGGATACGCGGCGCGGACTTTGGCGAGCAACTCTTCGCCCGACATCCCGGGCATCATGAGATCGGTGAGCACCACGTCGAATCGCGAGAGCGCGAGCAGTTCCATCGCGCGCCTGCCTACTGCCGCTTCTTCGACGGCGAAGCCTTCCTCGCGCAAAGTGTCGGCCGTGATCTGACGTTCGAGGTCGTTGTCTTCAACGACGAGTACCGAAGCCTGGGTCATGCGCTATGCACCGTAATTACCGGAAAGCTGAAAGTCACGACCGTTCCAAGACCGTCCTGATTTGCACTCAGCTCGATCGTGCCGCCGTGGCGCTCGACGATCGCCCGCGAAAGAAAAAGGCCGAGCCCGATTCCCTCGCGCTTGGTCGTAAAGAACGGTTCGAAAACATGCTCGACTGCGCCGGGCTCGATGCCCGCGCCAGTATCCGAAAATTTTATCATCAGATGGCCGTTGTCGCGCGCGAAGGCGATACCCATCCTGCCTCCTTCAGGCATCGCCTGGATCGCATTCGCGACGACGTTGATAAAGCAGGTGCGAAGTTTTTCCGCGTCCACGTTGAGCACGGCCGGCACCTCCCAGCCTTCCTCTACCAACTCGATCCCCTGGCTTTTGATCTTTGATTCCGAAAGCGCGACCACGCCGTCGATCAGTTGATGCACGTCGGTTGGCATCGGATGAATCTCGATCGGCCGGCCGTAGTGCAGGAAGCTCTGCACCAGTTCCGCGAGCCGGCGCATCTCATCCTTCATGATGACGAGCTGATGGAGAAACGCTTCGCGATCTCTCGGCTGCTGCGGCGCATACCGCGCGCGCAACTGATCGAGCGCGAGGCTGATGAAATTGAGCGGGTTCTTGATCTCGTGCGCGAGGCCGCCTGCCAACTGGCCGAGTGCGGTGAAGCGCTCGAGGCGATTGAGCTCCTGCTCGCGCTCGCGCGCCCGCCTGAGTTGCCCGACCATGTCGTTGAAGCTGCGCGTCAGCAGACCGATCTCGTCGCGGCGATGCGCCTCCGGCACCGGCTCGAGGCCGCGTGCGGCGAAATTCTGCGCCGCGTCGGCCACCGCATGGATCGGCTTCACATAGCGATCGGCGATGATATACGCGAAGACCAGCCCGATCGTAAAAATCGCGAGCGCGATCATTAGCTGGCGAGTTCTGTTTTCCCGGAGCGGCTGCGCGAAATCGCCAAAATTCGCCACGATCTGCACGTAGCCGAGCAGATGGTCCTCGACTTCGACCGGGATCAGATACACCGTCGTTTGCGGCAAGAGCGGACCCAGCTTGCGCGGCGGGATCGTGACGGGCTGGTCATGATGATTGAGCTGCTCGGGCGACAGCCATTCCGCCTGCTTGGGACGGAGCGCGGCGCCAATCAGATGCGGATTCGAGCTGTTAAGAATCAACGCCTGGCTTGAAGCGATCGAAACCTCAAGACCGCGCGTGTGCAGGCTGTTGACGTAATCGCGCAGGCGATCGCGATCGATGCTGCCGACCGCAGTCAGTTCCTGAACGCTGATCTGAATCACCCGCGCGAGGTCTTTGACCTTCTCTTGCGTGGTCGCGACGATCGCTTCCTGCGTCCCCAAGCTCACCCAGACTTCCGCGCCCAGCGTCAACGCGAGCAGCGTGACCATCAGCAGGATCAGCTTGGTTTTGAGGCTCAGCGCGGGAAAGTGCGATTCCATTCAGGTCACCGAGCAGCCGCCCGCAGGAGGGGCGGGCGTTGAAAATTACTTTTCAACCGCCTGCTGCGATTTCGACGTCATCAGCATCCGCGTGGCGTATAGCCCGACGCATAGGATTATCACGACCACGATTAAACGCTCGAACCCGCCGAGATATCTGACCACCATCTCCAGCTGCTTGCCGAACAGGTATCCCAACGATACTACGATCGGCACCGAAATCAGCGCGCCCAGCAAATCGTACAGGAAAAATACCGCCGGTCGCACGCCGAACGATCCCGCTGACAGGTATATCAACGCGCGCAGGCCCGCCAGGAAGCGAGCGTAGAAGATCGCGCGATGCCCGTGGCGCTGCATGAAGGCCTGGATGCGCTCGATCTGTAGCTGGCGGCCGGGTCTCGCGAGGCCGAAATACCGCACCAGCCCTGTGCCGAAATGGCGCCCGAGAAAGAACAGCGAGTTGTCACCCGCGACCACGCCGAACAGCGAGACTACCAGCGTGATTGGATACCGCGTGATCCCGCGATGCACCAGGTAGCCGCCGGCCAGCAATGCGACGTCCTCCGGTATCGGCATGCCGAGACCGCAGAGCATCAACACGACGAACAATCCCAGGTACGTGAAATGTTCGATGTAGGTGGAGACCAGTCCGACCAAGCTCAGCTCCCATGGGCGTAGCGCGCACGCAAGGTGTCGCGGATTTGATCGATCGGAACGCCGCGTCCAGCCATCGCTTCAGCATCGCGCGCCTCGCCGACGCAGATCGCACACTTGCTGCCATGTTCGTCACGGAAGCAATCCAGCAGATTCTTGTGTCCTTCCTGCCGGTCGCAACCGCAGTAGCAATGCATCTGCGCGAGCAGCGCGGGATCGCGCTCGGCTACCGCATAAGCCTCGCGCACATCACCCTGGAAACGCTTTGGATCGAGAGTTATTCGCAGTTGCTGCCCGGCGCCATTCAAGCAGCAGGCCGCGCCCGCAACCGGCGCCGGTGAGGCCGCGTGAAGCGACGTATAGCCCGCGTACGCGATCGCTACGACTCCGATTGCGCCCGCGGCCAGCGCGATTGTTCCCTTCTTGTTCATCAACCACTCCCAGTGCCGAAATTATAGCATCTCGATGAATCTAAGGCTTTGCTGCGCGAAACTGTAGAGGGCGGCTGGCCGATGGGGTCCGCGCCGTGTATGCGACAACTGTTTCAGGATGCCCATCGCGAGGATCCGGCGGCGGAAATTGCGCCGATCGAGTGGCCGGCCGAGCAGCAGCGAATACAGCTCCTCGAACTCCGCGAAGGTGAATTCGCGCGGCAACAATGCGTACGCGATGTTGCTGTATTCCAGTTTCGACTTGAGCCGCTTGACCGCGTACGCCGCCATCAACGAGTGATCGTAGGCGAGTTGCGGCAGGTCGCCGACTTCGTACCAGCGGCCGGTCTCGTACTTGTAGGACGGCGCGCCGATCTGCTGCGCATCGGGAATCAGCGCCATGTACGCGACCGATACCACGTGTCCGCGCGGATCGCGCGACGGATCGCCAAACGTAAATAACTGCTCGAGGTAGGCGCTGCGAAGTCTGGTCGATTCGTGCAGCTCGCGCCGCGCCGCGCTGTCGAGCAACTCGCCCACCCGAACCAGCCCGCCGGGAAACGCCCATCGCCCGCGCCCCGGTCCGCGACGAAGCTCGACCAGAAACGTCTGCAGCCGCCCATCCTTGATCGCGAACAACACCGTATCGACCGCGACCATCGGCCGCGCGAGCCGCTCGCCGAGCGCGCCGCTTGCGTTGTCGCTCTGCGGATTGCCGATCAGACGCTCAGCTCGAGCATCTTCTCGAGCGCCCGCTTCGCGCCTTCGCGAACGTCCTCGCTGAGTTCGATTTCGTAGCGCAGATGCTTGAGCGAATCGAGCGTGCCCTCGAGCGTGATCATCTTCATGAAGCGGCATAGTTTGCATGCCTTGTAGAAATGCTTGTCGGGAATCTCCATCAGCAGCCGGTCGGAAAGCCCGCACTCGGTCACCACCAAAAACTTATTCGCGCTGCTCTCTTGCGCATAGCGAACCATCGCGCTGGTCGAAAGCACCGCGTCCGCCAGCGCGAGCACGTCCTTCCGGCACTCCGGATGCGCCAGCACTTTGATCCCGGGAATCGCGCGCTTAACCTTGTTTACTTCCTCTGGTGTTATCTGATGATGAACGTAACAGTTACCGTCCCATGAAATAATTCGCTTGCTGGTCTGACCTTGCACGTAGTTTGCCAGATTCTGATCGGGCACGAACAGGATGTTTTTCGAATCGATGCGCTCGACAATCTTGGTCGCGTTTGCCGAGGTGCAGCACGCGTCGGAAAGCGCCTTCACGTCGGCGGTGCAATTGACGTACGAGACAACTTTCAAATCGGGATAAATCTTGAGCAGTTCTTCCTTGCGCTCGGCCAGCGCCTCGGCGGTGACGCTGTCGGCCAGCGAACATCCCGCGCGCAGGTCGGGCAGCAACACTTTGCGATCGGGGTTGAACACCTTGGCCGTCTCAGCCATGAAGTGTACTCCGCAAAACACGATCACGTCGGCATCGCGAACGTCGCGCGCGTTGCGCGCCAGTTCGAGCGAGTCGCCGATAAAGTCCGCAACCTCGAAAATTTCTGGCCGTTGATAGTTATGCGCCAGAACCACGGCGCGGCGCTCGATCTTGAGATGCTTAATCTCCGCAATCATGTCGGCGTAGCGCTCGCACGTTTGCAGGCCGTAGGTCTCGTTGCCGAGCGCCGCGAGTTTTTCGTGCAGCGCGGCGCCCGTGATTGCGCTCCGGACGGCGGCATTTTCCGTGCTTTCCAATCCGTTCACGACCGTTACCTCATTCAATCTGCGCGCCGTCATCTGATCGCTTCGCCAGAAGCGCGCAGCCGCAAAAAATCAATACTCAAATTCAATGACGCGATACTTTGCGTCAATTTGACACTTACTCTAGGCCACAACCGCCCGCGATGCAAGGCTCGCAACCGCGCGCTGGCAACCAAACCCCATGCTCTGATAAATGGCGCTGACAGAGTCCTCACGCACGCATCAAGGAAATTAAAGTAATGGATGAAGCATTAGATCGCGAGATCGTCGCCGCGGTTCGGCGGTTCGTCGAGCGCGATGTGATCCCGGCCGCCTCCGACCTCGAGCATAACGACGAATATCCGCACCAGATGGTCGCCACGATGCGCCAGTTGGGACTGTTCGGCGCCACCATCCCGGCCGAATTCGGCGGGCTCGGCCTCAGCTTCCAGAGCTACGCGCAGGTGATGGAAGAGTTGTCGCGCGGATGGATGAGTCTCGCCGGCGTGATCAACAGCCACTTGATCATGGCGCACGTGATCGCCAATCACGGCACCGACGCGCAGAGAAAATATTTCCTGCCCGCGATGGCGACCGGTGAGAAACGCGGCGGACTCGCGCTCACCGAACCGCACGCCGGCAGCGACGTGCAATCGATTCGCACCACCGCGGTGCGCGCCGGCGACGACTATATCGTGAGCGGCAGCAAGATGTTCATCACCAATGCGCGTCACGGCACGATGCTCGCCGTTGCCGCGAAAACCAATCCGAGTGCAAAGCCGGCGTATGCGGGAATCAGCATGTTCGCCATCGAAAAGAGTGAGCGTGGGCCGACCGTCAGCCGCAATCTGAAAAAGCTCGGCTACAAAGGCATCGACACCTGCGAAGTGATTTTCGATGAAGTCCCGGTGCCGGCCACGGGTCTGATCGGCGGCGTCGAAGGGCAGGGCTTCAAGCAGGTGATGAGCGCGCTCGAAGTCGGACGCATCAACGTCGCATCGCGCGCCGTGGGAGTGGCGCAGGCGGCGTTCGAAACCGCGATTCGCTACTCGCAGCAGCGCACCGCGTTCGGCAAGCCGATCTGCCAGCATCAGGCCGTGCAGTTGCTGCTCGCCGACATGGGCACCCGCATCGAAGCGGCGCGCTTGCTGGTCGCGAACGCGGCGCGGAAAAAAGACGCGGGCGAACGATGCGACGTCGAGGCCGGGATGGCGAAGCTCTTCGCCTCGGAGGCGTGCGCGAAAATTTCGCTCGACGCGATGCGCGTGCTCGGCGGCTACGGCTTCATGGCCGAGTTCCCGGTCGAGCGATTCTATCGCGATGCGCCGCTCATGATGATCGGCGAGGGCACCAACGAAATTCAGGCGCTGGTGATCGCGCGCGGCCTGCTGACTCGTTATCCGGCGTAGCTACTTGCCGATCGCCAGCTCGTGCAATGCCTGCGCGCATTCCACCGGATGCGTAAACATCACCTCGTGCCCGCTCTTCACAAACTTCAGCGTCGGATTCTTGAGCCGGCTCGAAAAATACGGATGCCAATTCGGCGAGTCGGCCACCGGCGTCAAATCATCCTCGCACACCAGGTAGCTGCTCGGGATGCCCGTGTCGAAGTATGCTTTCATCGCCACCGGCGTGATCATCGGCGCGACCGGCTGCGGACACAGCGCGGACATCACGTATTCGATTAGCGGCGGCGACATGTCGCTGGTCAGGCCCTTGATGAACGCCTCGCCCATCGCCTCAATCGGAATCGAGCGGTCGGGACGCGACTCCGCTAGCGCCGCAAGCGGTGAGTTAGCCGGATTGGTGAGCGGCTGTCCGTCGAGCGCGACCAGCGCCGTCACCCATACCACGCGCTTGATGCGTTTCGGAATTTTCACTGCGACGCCGGGAATCGTCAGACCGCCGAGGCTGTGTCCCGCGAGCACGACGTTTTTGAGATCGTGCCGCTCGATAAATTCCGCGACGCTATTCACATAACTGTCGAGCGTAACTGTCGCGCGGTCAACCTGGCTCATCCCGTGACCGGGTAAATCAACCGCATACGCGCGATCGCCAAGCACGGCGAGCTGATTGATCACCGCGGCCCAGCACCATGCGCCGTGCCATGCGCCATGAACGAGTACGAAAGTCTCCGCCATTTTCAGATCTCCATTTCCCTGTTTCGCCCGTCGCGTGCTCGATCGGTTGAATTCATCGTCATGCCGCCGGTGGATTGATATCCGACCACAGCCGCCGCATGAATTCGATATGCGTTTCGACCGCCCACAGCGTTTCCGCGGCGGCACTCTCAGGAATCGCGCGGAAAATTGAACCCGCGCTCGAATCACCGTGATCCTTGTCCACCTTCACGTGCACGCTGAAGAACAATAGCGCTTCGTCCGACAGTTTGTAGTGACGGCTAAGTCCGTCGATCACGCGCACGTAGGCGTCGGGGTTGAAAAGTTCCGAACCGAGACTGATTCCCGCGAGCGTCACGTACCACGGCTTCGACTCAGCCAGCCAATACATCCAGTGAACCATCGCAGTGGCGTCGGCGGTCATCGTCGCAGTGAGCAGTTGCTCGCGCGGGATTCCGATCGCTTCACCAAATTCGAGATACAACTCAGGATGCGACCGATCGACGCCCGACACGCGGCCCAGTTCCTCTTCAATCAAATTCTCGACGATCGCTTTGCGCGCGGGAAAATTGTCGCACTTGGCGTAGATGAGGCCGAGGATATTGGCGTTGTGCGCTTTGTTCCCGATGAAAAGCTGCGTCGCCCAGTGCTGCAATTGCGACCGGGTCAGCTCGCCGCGCTCAATTTTTTCAATCGTCGGATGCGAGCGAAGGGTGCGATTGTTGCGCTCGAGTTTTTCGATCAGCGCCTTGAGTTGGCGCGTACCCTTTTCGACATCCATGATCGCTCCCTCCGTCAGTCCGCTCGACACTCTATCTGTTCGCCAGCGCGGTCCGGCCGATCGGCGAATCCGCCGCCTCCGCTTTTTCGCGCGCCAACTTTTGCTCGATATCGCGCCGCAGTTCCGTCTTCTTAATTTTGCCGACATTGGTCAGCGGCAAGATGCTCACAATTTCGATTCGCTCGGGCCATTTGAAGCGCGCAACGCCCCGGCCCGCCAGAAATTCGCGCATCGCGGCAAGTGTGAACTCGCGCCCATCCCGAAGCGTTAGATACACGCACGCCCGTTCGCCGAGCACTGGATCGGGCATCGCGACCACCGCCGCGAGATCGATCCCAGGATGCGCCAGCAAGTGCTCCTCGATCTCCTCGGCGTTGATCTTCTCGCCGCCGCGATTGATCAGGTCCTTGATTCGTCCCTCGACCACCAGATTCCCCGACGGATGCATCCTCACCAGATCGCCGGTGCGATAGAACCCCTCGCTGCTGAACGCCTCCCGATTGCGCTCGGCCGCGCGATAGTAGCCGCGAATTGTGTACGGCCCTCGGCACCACAGCTCGCCAATCTCGCCGGGCGCGACGTCGCGCGCTTCAGCGTTCACGATTCTGATTTCGTCCGCGGATGACAGCGGACGGCCCTGGGTGATGAACGTGATCTCGTCGGGATCGTCGAGGCGCGTATAGCAAAGCAGCCCCTCGGCCATGCCGAGTACTTGCTGCACCACAAGATGCGGAAAAGCCCGCTTGAGATTTCGCGCCGTCGGCTCCTGGAGCCGTTGCCCGCCGACTGTAATCACCCGCAACGACTTGAGCTCGGCGCGCGCGGACTCGGGAAGATCGAGCAGCGAGATTGCGACCGCGGGAACGCATGGCAGATGAGTGATCCGCTCGCGCCGAATGGTTTCCGCGAGCTCAGCCGCGTTGGTCGATTGGCTGAACACTGCGGTCGCGCCGATCAGCAGCGCTCCTATCATGCCGGGACAAGCGAGCGGAAAGTTGTGCTCGGCAGGCAGCGCAATCAGCAATCGCGATCGCGCTGAGAGGCCGGAGACCTTCGCGGCTTCGCGCGCATTGTAGAGATAGTCGGCATGAGTGCGCGGGATGAGCTTGGGCATCCCGGTGGTTCCGCCCGACAGCAGAAACAGCGCGACCTCGAACGGATCGGCAGCGGCAATTGCTGATGCCGCGACCGGCGCCGATCGGTTTTCATCCAGAGATATGCATCCGTCGGCGGGCGCGGTCGAAAAGATCGATTCGACTCCGGGCAACGCGTCTCTAAGATCGCGCGCCAGTGCGGCGTAATCGAAATCTCGGTATCTCGGCGCGATCGCGATCGCCTTCGCTTCGGAGAAAGACAACAAGTATTCGAGCTCGGCGCGTCGAAACGCAGGCAATGCCATCACTGGAATCGCGCCAACCTCAAAGCATGCGAGCGTCAGCGTTGCGAATTCGACGCAGTTCGGTAGCTGAATCACGATTCGATCGCCGCGCGAGATTCCACAACGGGAGAGCAGCGCGGCGACTCGATCTGTTTCGCCACGTAATTCCGAATAGGTCAGAGTTCTCGTCGAATCGATCGCGGCAATCGCTTCGGGATGCTGGCGCGCCGAGTCGAAGATCGCCTGCGCGATCGTTTCCGCGCGCCACAGCCCGTCGCGGACGTATTGCGCTGCAAGATCATCCGGAAATGGCGTGCATCCTTCGAGCATCGTTTCACCGCGCCCGTGCTAGTGACTGGCAATCGAGCCCGCGACGATCCGGAAACACTCGTCCATGATGCGGCTCCGCTGGTCGTAATCGCGCGCCGGATCGTACCACGTGTAAAACCAGTTCATCGCGCCAAAGAGTAATGAAGTGAGTATTCGCGCTTGCTCGCGATCGAGCGTCTTGCCGCGCGACGTGGCATAGCTTTCGAGCAATCGCCGACAAATTCGCGAGTACTCGCGTTTCAGCCGCGCAATATCAGTCGAATAGCGGCCCTTGAGCGAATCCGCCTCGCGCACCAGCACCTTCATCTCAGCCAGATTGCCCATGTGATATTCGAGATGACTGCGAATAAAAATGCGCAGCCGCTCTTCGTGGTCGTCCGTTTCCGACAATTGATTCTCCGCCGACGCGACCAACTGCTCGAATGCGCGCCGCGAAATGAGATAGAGCAACTCCTCTTTGTTGCGCAGGTAGTAGTAGATGCGCGGGAACGAGATTCGCGCCCGCGCGGCGATATCGCGGATCGAAGCTAGGCCAAAACTTTTCTCGGCGAACACGGCCGCCGCCGAACGCAGGATATGATCGATGTTCGCGTCGTAGCGATCTTCCGGCGCCAGCGAACGCGGCACCGGCTTGCTAGCGGCCGCCTTGATGCGCGCGACTCGCTTCGCCGCCGGCTCGAGATTGGACTTTCTCAACTTTCTTCCTTCAGACGAAGCGCGTGAAACGTCCGCCTCACTTAGCTGAACCTGCGCCCAACAGTTGGATCGGGAATAGGTATGTCGAGTTTAGTCAACAGAGTATTCACTTCCTCGGTGAATTCGTCGCGCATCTGCTCGTTGCTGCGCCGTCTTAGACCCCACTTGACGTAATCGTACTGGCGCTTCGATCCCGATTGCCCGAACATATCGAGTCCCGCCGGATACCATCGCGCCAGATGCTTGATCAAAAGCTCGCGGCCGCGTTCGCCTTCGCGCTGCAGATAGCGCCGAATCAGGCGATAGCCAAAAGCCGCATGGCCGAGTTCTTCCTTGTGCACGCGATCCGCAATTTTCGCGAGCGGTTCGTAGCTGCACCCGACCCATTCGTAGCCCATATACGCGCCCTGCCGATCGGCGAAGAAACTGAACAGTCCGTATTCGATCCAGTCGGCCGCCTGGTCGCGCATTTCGAAAACGTAAATCGGCATCGGCGACGACATGAATTTTTCGTCGACCGTGACGCCCAGGTCGCTCAGCAGTTTCATCCAGTAACTCGCGTGTCGCACCTCGTCGGACCAGAACGCGGCATATTCCGCCTTGTCCTCCGGCGTCGGCGCGAGCGCGAGCGGCTTCATGAGCGTGCGATCGGCTGCGAGCATATATTCGGATTCGATTCGCGACTGAATCGATAGCATCCGAACCAGCAGGCTCTTGTATTCCTCGGGCAAGCCGTCGGGACTCGAAAAACGGATCTCGCTGGTATTCAATACGTCGCTCATCGCGGATTGTGCCTCGAATCGGCGCGGCTCGGCGCGCCGGATCTTTGTGTCCTGAACGCAAATTGCTGTTCTGAACGACAGTTCAGAATCAATAGTTAGTTCAGAATCGATCGGCGGTCAACCGGCCATCGTCAACCCGCCGCTTACGCTGAGCACCTGGCCGGTGACGAAATCGGAATCCGAAGATGCAAAGAACGCGACTGCGCCAGTCAGATCTTGCGGCTGTCCGAGCCGTCGAAACGGGATTCCGCGCGCCATCGATTCGAGCACTTTCTCGCGCCCCGCCATCGCCGTTTTGAGCAGCGCGGTTTCGGTCGGTCCCGGGCACACGACGTTGACGTTGATTCGGTAGCGGGCGAGTTCGCGCGCGAGCGTTTTGGAAAAGCCAATGATGCCGGCTTTGCATCCCGCGTAAACCGCTTCGCCGGTCGAGCCGACGCGCGCCGCGTCCGACGAGATCGATACGATTTTGCCGCTGCCGCGCGATTGCATTCGCGATGCGACTGCTTTGCAGCAATTGAGCGGCCCCAAATAGTTGATCGCGATTATTTTGTTCCAAAGCTCCGGCGTCGTTTCGAGAAACGGCTTCACCACGTCCCATCCGGCGTTGTTCACCAGGATGTCGATAGGTCCCAGTTCCTGCTCGACGCGATCGGCCGCCGCGATTGCCTCCTCGAGTTTGCTCACGTCGAGCCGCACCGCGATCGCCTTGGCGCCGGTCGCGCAAATCTTGGCGGCGGATTGCTCTGCCGCTTCGATTTGAATGTCGGCGAGCGCCACCTTTGCCCCTTCGCTCGCGAGCCGCTCCGCGATTGCAAGTCCGATCCCCTGCGCCGCGCCGGTCACGATTGCAACTTTGTCTTTCAATCTCGTCATGGCGATCTCAACATCCGAAACTCTCTGCGAACCTAACTTGCGACCCAGCCGCCGTCGATTATGAACGGCGCGCCGGTCGCGAACGGCGCTTCATCGCTCGCGAGGAACAGCGCGGTGTGCGCGATTTCATCGGCGTTGCCGACCCGCCCGAACACGCTCGCGCGTTGAATGAAGTTCGGCCTGAGCCCGTCCGGACCGCTGATTCGTTCGACCATCGCGGTCTGGATTACGCCGGGGCAGATGCAATTGACGCGGATGTTGTAGCGCCCGTACTCGATTGCCGCGACTCGCGTGAGCGCGATCACGCCGGCCTTCGCCGCGCAGTATGCGGCCGCGCCCTTCAGTCCCACGAGTCCCGCCACGCTCGCCGTGTTGATTACCGCGCCGCCGCCGCGCTCGACCATTTTCGGCAGTGCGTATTTCATCCCGAGCCACACGCCGCGCAAGTTGATCGCGATTACCCGATCGAACGCTTCTTCGCTGAGTTGCGCGGTGAAGCCCGACTCGCCTTCGATTCCGGCGTTGTTGTAGAGCACGTCGATTCCGCTGAGTGCCCGCACGGTTTCGTCGACCATCGAGCGCGCGCTCTCCGAATCGGAGACATCGGCGCGGATCGAAATTGCCGAGCCGCCGGCCGCCTTGATCATCTGCGCGGTTTCCGCCGCCGACGCCTCGTTGACATCGGCCGCCGCGATTTTCGCTCCTTCGCGCGCGAACAGCATCGACGCGGCGCGTCCCATCCCGGAGCCCGCGCCGGTGATTAGCGCAACTTTATTTTCGAGTCTCATGACATCTCCGAAGCCGCAAAAATTTAGATTGATTCGTTCCGGCGCGAAGATAGCGCACTTCGGCCATCGGCCGTTAGCGCGTTTTACAAATCCGCGTCTGCCTGCTACGCCGAAGCGGAGAACCTGCGCGCAACGTCGTGCGGGCGAAGGTGACAATCATGATGCAATTCGATGGCAAAGCAGGACTCGTGACCGGCGCTGGCTCGGGAATAGGACGCGCCACCGCGATGGGATTTGCGAAGCGAGGCGGTTCGATCGCAGTCGCCGATATCAACGGCGAGAATGCGAATAAGGTGGTTGCTGAAATCAAGGCGGCCGGCGGCAAAGCGATCGCGATCGTCGCCGACGTGACGCGCGCCGCCGACCTCGACCTGATGTTCTCGCGCACGACCGACGCGTTCGGCCGCCTGGATTTTCTCCACAACAACGCCTTCGGCTTGCCCGCCGCGCAGACCAGCACTCAGGTATCGTCGCGAACCGCCGATGTTGACGACGACGTGTGGAACAACATGCTCGCCGTGGGATTGACCGCGGTCTTTCGCGCGATCAAGCGCGCGATTCCCATCATGCGTGCGCAGGGCGGCGGCGCGATCGTCAACACCGCGTCGATTTCCGGTCTGCGCGCCGATTACGGAATCGCTGCCTACAATGCCGCCAAGGCGGGCGTGATCAATCTGACCCGCGTGGTCGCGATCGAGTACGCCCATCAGGGCATTCGCGTGAATTGCATTTGCCCGGGCGCGATCGATACGCCGTTGCTCGCGCCGGCGCTATTGCAGCCGGGCTTTGCCGACCGGTTCAAGGAAGCGATTCCGATGGGCCGGCTAGGTCGTCCCGAGGAGATGGCGAACGTCGTCCTCTTCCTCGCTTCCGACCTCGCATCGTTCGTGACCGGCGCCGCGTTCGTCGCCGACGGCGGTCAGACTGCGAAGACCGGGAGCCCGTCGTTCATGCCGGAATGAGTTCGAGTCCGCTTGCAATTTTGAAGATGGGCGGAGCCGCAGCGAGGGAGGGGGTGCCGCGACTCCACCCGGTGGTCACCGCACTTATTCTGCGGGCGAGGAGTTCGGCGACGCGCCGTTACTCTTCGCGAACAATGCGCGCAGCTCGCTGTGAATCTGATCGAGCTTGCTCTTGGTCTGGCCGATCTGCTGGATCTGCGCCGGCGTGAGCACGTTGCGGATCGCGATCGCGTCCTGCAGTTGCTCCTGCGTCATCTGATCCTGAATCTTGCTGATCTGCTGGACCGGCGCGGACAGGTCGGTCGCGCTCACCGCACCCGCCGACGCGTATTTCGTCGCGATCTGCTCGCGCGCGGTCTTTAGCTGCTCGAACTCCGCCTTGCGCGCGTCGCGCCGGCTGTCGAAAATTTTATGAATCTGCTGCTTCTGCGGATCGGTCAAATTTGCGGTGCGCAACATCATCGGTAGCGGCAGGCCGAGCGAATTCATGCCGCGATGCATGTGATGGCCCATGTGGCCGCCACCCGCCATCGAATTCGATGACGCCACGTGCGCGGCGCCCGCAATCAGGCCGACCGTGAATACCGCGGGAAGAACGACGCGAGTAAACTTCGACTTCATATGACTCCTCTGCGTGAGCGAACCGCCGGTATTGGCGGTCATCTCGTGCTCACACAAGAAGGTACGAAGCTCGCGCGCGCTGGTTACGGCGATTCGCGCGCGGCGCCAAATCCGTCGCGATTCAATGCGGATTCACCGATCCGCAGCGCCGCTTTGTTAGCGATTCAGCGCTTTCGCCATCAAACTATTTGCTTCGGGATAACCGATGAATTCCTTGAACATCGAATCGTAACTGCCCGCGCCCAGTAGCTCCCCGGCGACCTTGCGGGTCAGCGCCATCGCATCGAGCGTAATCCAGGTGCCGACGCTGAGCCGCGCCACGCCCAGTTTGTGCAATTCGTTGGGAGTCGGAATTCCAGGGAACGCGAGCAGGTTCAGCGGACCCTCGAGCGCGGGGACGAGGCGCTCGATATCAGCGCGACGGCCGACGCCCGGAACGAACAGGCAATCAGCGCCCGCGCGCCGGTATGCGTTTGCGCGTTGCACCGCGTGATCGAAACGAGTGTCGGCAGCCCCCACGCCGCGCAGAAAAACGTCGGTGCGCGCATTGATGACAAG
>PNBD01000027.1 GCA_003135855.1 Deltaproteobacteria bacterium | reverse complement strand
CCCATGCCGAAATCGATGATGTCCTCGCCGGCTCGGCGCGCCTTCAGGCACAACTCTCCGATCGCGTTGAAGACATACGGCGGCAAGCGTTTGATACGTGGGAAATCCATTTTTCCTTCAGGAAATCTGTTGTTCCTTGAAGTCGTGTTCGAGCGCGACCCCGTGCCGCGCGCGAGCCTTAAGTTTTAACGGACGGTGACGAACGCCGCTAGTAGGCTCCGGCGACGTAGTGGGCAGTTTTTGACGGCACTTCAGTGCCGCGAGTTGGATAAAATGTGGACTTGAATTGGAGTATTTATGGAGTTATATTGGAGTGGACTGATTGATAGGAGTAAATCACATGGCTGAACTACGTGTGCAAATCCCAGACGAGTTGGTTGCGAAGCTTCAAGAAAAACTGGGTGCCGACACCAAGGTGACGGACATCGCCCGAGATGCCATCACATTGTACAGTTGGGCAGTCAATGAACGGGCTCAGGGGCATGTGATCACGTCTTCAAATACGAAATTCGAGCCCGTGAAGCAGCTTGCAATGGCATCTCTGGACCGAATTTCGACTACGACTAGCACTTCGGAGACGACGGAAACAGTGAAAACTATATAGCCCGTCCCGCCGGATCAGACGAGGGGGGCAAGGCCATACCCAACAACGTAACTCCACCTGCGGTCGAGGTTCCACTTGAAGTCGGGGTAACGGCGATTCCACCTGCTAAGGATGATCCAACTCCGTCGGGCGTTACTCCGTTGGATAAGGCCGCCGCTGGCAGAGACCTCGCCGTTTTTGTTCTCAAGATCACGACCGCCGCGATCGTGATGCTGCTCCTGTATCTGGTGGTCATGGAGAACGTCGTGGCATACAACGTCAGCCACGCATACGAACAGATCCTGGACGCGAATCGCGTTGGTTCCGAATTCTATACCCTCGACCGCCTTAAACGACTCGAGGACGGTTTGACGGATATACTTAAGAATCCGTCCAAGACGATGTTACCGGACGATTTGCTGAATGCCGGGAAAGTTATCGAAATGCTCGGCCATTTGCCGAGCTTGACGAGCGCAGAAAAGACTCAGCTTGAATATTGCATTTCTCAGCCACCGCTGCCGGATCCTTCGCGCAGCGGAAAGCTGAGCGGTTGTCTGGAAGTTCTTGCGCGAATCAAGCAGGCTGCTTTGGGAGCCGCCGCGAGTTCAGCCAACGCGCAAATCGCCGGCGAGTCCGCGAACAAGATCGGCGAACAACGACAAGCGTTACACACTTTTTGGATTCAGGCGGCACAATTGATCCTTCTGAATCTCTTGCTGCCGCTGCTAACGGCTCTTTTCGGCTATATCTTCGGTTCGCAGCAAGCGCAGCGAACCTAACGACCGAATCCAGGGACACCAGCGACCAACGCAGTTGCGCGATTTGCAAGCGCGCGCGATACCTATTTCGCTGAACCCGTGATGGCCGTCGCTGGATTAAGCCGCGGTTTCAACGCCCAATAGATCGGCGCCGCGCAGACCGAAATCANNCCCGCCGTATCCGCGATGTGCCCCGCGCCGAGCAGCCCGATCGAACCGCCCATCGTCGCAAAGGTGCTGTTGAACGAAAGCAGCGTCGCGCGATTACTCGATTTGAGCTGCTCGTTGAACCAGCTCTGCACCAGGGGCTGCATCGCACCGGTGCACAGGTTCATCGCGAACAGCATCGCGAGCGCCCAGTATGGCCGCCCGCCGAACGCGCCGGCGAAGAACAGCATGATGCTCGCGAGAATCACCAACGCACTCACCCGCGACGCCCGCTGCGATTCGTCCGCCGGCAGGCGCACGCTTATCTCCGCGCCGATCATCCGCGCCGACGACAGCCCGCAGTAGATCCAGCCGATGATCCACACGCCGACGCCGAAGCTCTCATTGAACATCACCGGCCATTCCACCCAGTACGGCGCCCACGCCGCAAACGTGATTGCGCCCGCCGCACTCAGCATCAGCACGTTCCGCGCGCCCAGCCCAACGCGGATTCCCTCGACGACGCGGGTCGTTACCTCGCGCGGGATCGCCGAAATCTTGTGGCGAACTTCACGCGCCCGCTCGTCGTGCATCAGGTAGGCGCCGACCGCGCCGCTGATCAAATAGCCCGCCGCGCCGAGCAGCCATGGCAATGCGATATCGATGTCCGCGACGTATGCGCCAATCATCGCCGACACCATGAATCCGCCGGCACTCAACTGCGCAACGCGCGAGAACAGGCGATCTTTCAAACCCACGTAACCCGCGTCGTCGAGGGCGTCCACGCCCCACGCGTCGATCGCGCCGTTGCCGAACGTCGTGCCGATACCATCGATACTCTCGGCGATCAGAAAGACGTAGTAATGATGCGCGAAGAAATACAGGATGAACGCGCAAACCCTGAGCGTCGCCCCCAACACATACGAGCGCCGCCGTCCGAGCAGGTCGGCAAACGCGCCGGTCGGCACGTCGGTGATGAACAGGACGACGAAGTACGTCGCGAGGACGCTGTTGATCTGGAACTGATTCAGCCCGCGCGAATGCAAAAATATCGGGTACACCCCGAACAGAAATCCACCGGCGAACGAATACATCCCCCACACCGTGTAATAACGGCGGATGATGTCGTAAATCGTCGGCGCTTTCGTTTTGTCGACCGCGTACATTTCCACACCCATTTGCCGCGCACAAAAAGAAAAGGCCCCGGGGCTCTTCAGCATCCGGGGCCTTTAGGAGCCAGGTATCGATGTCCGTCTCAATTCAGGAGGACTAATACCGCTTTTGAATTGGGGACAAGACGTACTTCGGTAGCTGGCATGATGGAACAAAATAGTCGCGGATTTGGCGGCAGTCAACCCGGAGAAAATCCAGGATCGAATCGCAAACCTCGACGGGACGGCTGTTATGAGTATTCCGCATCGCGTAGGATTCAAGCACTACTTAGCTCCGAGCTTCGCCGTGACTGCGCCAATTCATGCCCAATCCGAAACCCGATAACTATCTCGACTTCCCGGCCGACATCGCCGGCCCCGGCCTTCCGACGCGCGCGTGGCGTTTCTGGAATGTCGTCTGGCTGGCGGGCAGCGTTTACACCGGCTACAAAACCGTCCAGTTGTGGACGCGATTCGTCAGCGACCGCAACAAGGCTGAACTATATCGGCGCCAGGATCTCCGCGCCGCCCGCGCCCTCTATCGTACCGCGATTCGGCTCGAAGGATTGCTGATCAAAGCGTCGCAGTTCATCGCGACGCGCGCCGACGTGCTGCCTGACGAATGGGTCTCGACGCTCTCCGGCCTGCACGATCGCGTGCCCCCGCGCCCGTTCGCGATCATTCGCGATCAGATCGAGCGCGAGCTGCAACGTCCGCTGAGTGCCGTGTACAAGGAGTTCGACTCGACGCCGCTCGCTTCCGCCTCGCTCGCGCAAGTGCATCGAGCCCGCCTGCACGACGGCCGTCGCTGCGCCGTCAAGGTCCAGTATCCCGGCATCGACGGAATCGTGCGCGCCGACTTGAAGAACATGACGACCGTGCTCAGCTGGCTCGCGATGCTCGAGCGCGACTTCGATTACCGCATCCTGATGCGCGAGATGCTGAAGTACATCCCGATGGAATTGGACTTCGTGCACGAGGCCGAGAATTCCGAGACGATGCGCCGCAACTTCGCGCACAATCCCGACGTGATCATTCCCGAGGTTTATCACGAGTTCACCACTCGCCGCGTCCTCACGATGGAACTGGTCGAGGGCATCAAGGTGACCGACGTCGAAGGTCTCGCGCGGGCGGGAATCGACAAGCACGTCGTCGCGCAAAAGCTGGTCGAGAACTTCTGCGAGCAAGTGCTGCGCGACGGCTTTTTCCACGCCGACCCGCATCCAGGCAACATCCTGATTCAGCCCGGCCCGAAGATCGTGTTGCTCGATTTCGGCTTGGCGAAGGATTTCCCGCCGCTGTTTCGCGACGGAATCGTGCGCCTGACTTTTTCAATTCTCACTTCGGATCGCGCCGGCATCATCCGCGCCTTCAGCGATCTCGGCTTCCGCACTCGCAACGGTTCGCCCGATACCCTGCTCGCGCTTTCGGATCTCTTTCTCGGCAACACGATCAAATCGAAGAAGGCCTACGCCGACAAGGAACTCATCGAGCAGTTTTCCGAGGAGTTCCCGCGCACGCTGCGCGCCAATCCGGTGGTCGAGGTGCCCGCCGACGTATTGCTCGTCAGCCGCATGATGGGCCTGCTGAGCGGGCTTGGTAAGTCGCTCGATTCGCAAGTAGATCTATTCACTACGATCATGCCGTATGCGCAGCGCCTGATGATTCCGCTGATTGCGCAACCCGCGCCGGCTGGCGAATAGAATGTCCGAGCGACGCGAAAAATTGGTGCCGCTGGCTGCCGAACTGGCGGCCGATTTCGCGACCCGCGCCGGCGAGCACGATCGCGACAACTCCTTCCCAGCCGAGAACGTTCAAAAAATGAAGGACGCCGGCTACACGGCGCTCCTTATCCCGGAAAAACACGGCGGCCTCGGCGGCGACCTCGAGGACTTCGCGCTGTGCCAGGAGCAACTCGCGCAGGGATGCGCCGCAACCGCGATCGCGATCAACATGCATCTGTTCGGCATCGGCAGCATGGTCGAGCGCGCGACCGGACGCCCCGAGGAGTCATTTTTCTTCGATGCGATCGGGCGCGCCAAACAAATCCTCGGCGGTGGTATCAGCGAACCCGAGACCGGCGGCGATTGGGGCTACTTCGCGACCCGCGCGCGGCGCGACGGCGCAACCTACATCCTGAACGGGCGCAAGACTTTCACCAGTCTCTCGCCCGCGATCGATCTGTTCATGGTGATGGCGACGATCGAAGACAGCAATCCGCTCTCGGCGGCGACCTTCGTCGTCCCGCGCGGCACGCCCGGCCTCGAATTGATCGAGACTTGGGACGCGATGGGCATGCGCGCGACCGCCAGCCACGATCTCCTTATCAAGGATGTGCGCGTCCCCGCGATTGCGATGGCCGAGCAGCGGCCGGTCGGGCCCGTCAACGAACACGCGATCTCGCTCTTCTCATGGTTCGGAATTTCGGTCGCCGCGACCTACACCGGCGTTGCGATCGCGGCGCTGAATTTCGCCAAGGAGTTCGCCGGACGCCTGAAACCGCTCGCGATGCCCCGTCCGATCAAATATCTCCCCGGCGTTCAGTTCGCGATTGCCGAGGCCGAAGCTTTGATCGCGCAGTCGCGCGCGCTCTATCTTGGCGTCGCCGCCGATTACATCCGCGATCGCAATTCTTTCACCGGCGAGGCCGGTCTTGCGCGGGTCGTGATGCCGAAATATGTCGCGACCAACAACGCGATCCGCGCCGTCGATTACTGTATGGAAGTGGTCGGCGCGCACGGGATGCTCAAGAAATTTCCGATGGAGCGCTATTTCCGCGACGTGCGCGCCGGTGTGAACCATCCGCTCTCGAATGCCCGCGCGCGTGAACTGCTCGGCAAAGTCGCGATGGGAATCGGGCTCGCCGAAACTCCCCGCTGGTAATTCTCAAAACCTCGCGCCTCAATCGCCGCGTCGCCTGAGGATAAATCTGTCGCACTCGCTGGACGCTCGACGCGTTCGTGGAATATCGTCCGTCAACGTGAGGAACGACGACATCGAACAGGTTGCCATGCGCGCTGCGCGTGCGGCGGGCAGAATACATCTGAAGCGGCTCAGCCGAATCACCGTCGGCCGCAAATCGAACTCGATTGATCTGGTGACAGAAGCGGATCGCGAATCCGAGGCCGCCGTGATCGAGGTGATTCATCGCAGCTTCCCGACTCACGCGATCCTCGCCGAGGAAAGCGGCGCCAGCACCCATCAAAGCGATCATCGCTGGATCATCGATCCGCTCGACGGCACCACCAACTTCGCGCACGGCTATCCGCAATTCTGCGTATCGATCGCCTACGAACTGCGCGGACGCGTGCAACTCGGCGTGGTCTTCGACGCCCTGAAAAAAGAATGCTTCTTCGCCCAGCGCGGCAAGGGCGCGCGCCTCAACGGCAAACCGATCCGCGTCAGCACGACGCCCAGCCTGGGCGCGTCGCTGCTATGCACCGGCTTTCCCTACGATCGGCGCGAACGGCGCCGCTACTACCTGAGCTTCTGGGAAGAGTTCATGACCCGCGTGCAAGGCGTGCGCCGCACCGGTGCGGCCGCGCTCGATCTGGTTTACGTCGCGACCGGGCGCATCGACGGCTTCTGGGAATTTGGCCTCAAGGCCTGGGACGTTGCCGCGGGCGCATTGATCGTCGAAGAGGCGCGCGGCCTCGTGACCAACATGGACGGAACGCCGCTGGATATGAATGGCGCGAATATCCTCGCCACCAACGGCCGTGTGCATGATGAAATGATCGAAGTGATCGCCGGCGCGCGACCGGAGGCGGATCGCCGCCACTCCGAGATGCTGCGCCAGGAGCAAGCGTCCGCGTAGCGTTATCGGCATCGAAGGAGATTTGGATGAAAGCGCAGATTCGCCGCGCGATTCCGAAAGACATTCCCGCTTGCGGCCGGATCGCCTATCTCGCTTTCAAATCGATTGCCGACCAGCACAATTTTCCGCCTGATTTTCCCTCGGTCGAAGATGCCGACAACGTGATCGCCGCGATGGTCTCCAATCCGGGTATCCACGGAATTGTCGCAGAGGCGGACGGCCGCGTGCTCGGCAGCAATTTCATGGATGAGCGCGCCGCAATCGCCGGGATCGGCCCGATCAGCGTCGATCCCGAAGTTCAGAACGGCAGCGTCGGTCGTCAAATGATGGAATACATGCTCGCCAAAGTGATCGCCGACCGCCGGCCCGGCGTCAGGCTGGTGCAGACCGCCTATCACAATCGGTCGCTCAGTCTGTATGCCAAACTCGGCTTTGAAATCCGTGAGCCGCTATCCGTGATGCAGGGTCCGGCGATTGCGGAATCAATCCCCGGCTATGCGGTGCGGCGCGCGACTCGCGACGACCTCGGCGCCTGCAATCGCCTCTGCTTCGACGTGCACGGCCTCGACCGCGGCGGCGAACTCCTCGCGTCAATTGGTTACGGCTCCGCGACCGTCGTCGAACATCTCGGACGAATCACCGGCTACGCGACGATGCTCGGCATCGGCGGCCACGCCGTCGGCGAATCGAACAACGAACTGAAGGCGCTGATCGCGGCCGCGCGATCGTTCGGCGGCCCGGGATTTTTGCTGCCGTCGCGCAACGGCGAACTGCTCCGATGGTGCTTCAGCAAGGGTCTTCGCCTGATGCAGCAAATGACCTTGATGAGCGTCGGCCTCTACAACGAACCGCAGGCGCCATTCCTGCCGTCGATACTTTTCTAGCGCGGCCTGCTTCAGGCAGTTCTGATTTAATCGAAAACGTTCAACGGAATTGCCCTCAAGCCTTCGGCACTTCCTTGTTCGGCCGGATTGCTTGAGGTAGTTCTGTTCTCTGCCTCACTCGTCGCCCCGGTAGTGAAAAGGACATCACGGAGGTCTCCGGAACCTCAAGTCCGGGTTCGATTCCCGGCCGGGGCAAGAAAAATTGCCTAATATAAAGGTAATTTTGCGCGCACGCGGGCAAAAACGCCCTGACCGTGCCCCGACCCTGCCCGCGATGCTGGAGCCGTACGCACATATTAGTTTTCTGCGCGGACAGAGCAGAACACCTATAGGTGCGTAGGGCTTCAATTTCAAAATTAAGACGTGAGTGAGTTCATCCCCGAATAGTTTGAAAGCGAGCGTGACGCGCAGGTTCTCTCCATCCATCGGGCGTAGCGCCGCCGCGCCCACGGGCGCCCACGTGCCGCGTTCCAGGCCGCCTGCGGTCATCATCCGCCCTCGGCTGCGAACACGGCACGTCGCGCGGGATGCGGCGCGACGGGCTATTCGTTCCGTCGAATCGCAAATCTCAAGACCGCGAGGTCGCTCGCGCTCGATAACGACATCGCAGTGCTGCGGGCACAGTTCAATCTGACGAACGTGACGACTGGCGCAGGGCTGATGAACTATTGATCATCGGGTCGGACAGCCCATCTTCAATGCTTCCAACCAAACGGTTTTAGCTTACTTCCGTTTCCTAGTCGCAGCCTAAGGACGACCAGCTTGTTTAGCAGTTCGAGCCATTCCCATTCTTCGAGCTTGTCGGCATCGCCCCATTTCCCGAAAGCTTGAACAAGGTTCTGCTCCCACAATAGCTGGCAGTAATTTCCGACGACCGAGTAAGATCGACCCAACCATCTTCCCCGTGGGTGTGTCGTCGCTTCTTCCGTCGCTAAAAGGATGTTCTCTAATAATATTCTGAACACCTTCTCCTTATCGTCCTGATCGCGAGGAGATGTGCTCAAAAGTAGTTCCAAACGCCGGATTCGTTCGTTGAGCTTCTCGATCTGTTCCTGAATTGAGACTTCCTCTGAGCGCCAAGCAATCGCCTTGGCGTCTTCCTTCCATTCTTCGAGCCGGACGACCTCGTCCTCAGAAAAGAGAATGCGTGCTATGAAGGGAACGCATGGAGCCAGGCTTCTGAATATTTTAGCCAGTCGCTCATTTGCTGGCTCGCCCTGCCAAGCCTCAAGTAGTACACGTATACAGAATGCCCATCTCAGGTTGCTAAGAACCTCGCCCCTATCGGGTTCAGGCATACGGCTAGCGGCCTGAACGATGTCGAAGGGACGCCGGTCCATATTCTCGACCGGATCAAAAATTCGATGCGCGATGCTCAATCGTGACGGATCGGCCAGAATTTTGCGCTTTTCGGGTGACAGGAAGGCTCTCTCGTAATCAGCATACGTGTACCACAACTGCTCGACGTATTTTGACAATGCCTTTTCCGCATCAGTCTCATTCTCATATGCATGGTCAATAGCAAACGCGAGAGAGTTCCGAATTGAGGGGGCGAGGCGATTAATCAGTTCGAGGTCGGCAGACAAGCTGATGAACCCGGGCGAGCTGCAACGGAAGAGCAGCGTCAAAAGATGCTTCACTTGTCCAGCAAACGCAATCGGTGAACCCATTACATCTCGCTTCGTCGGTTCTTCTGCGATTGCGCAAAGCGCGTCTTTTAGATCGATAACGAGGGTATTCTCGGCTCTCGTAATTTCCGCATCGAATGCTTTGATGACAAAACTTATAGGAACTTCTGCGGAATCAATACGCGCAAATAGTGCATCATGCGCTCGAAACAGCTCGTCCCGCACAAACTCTTGGATTTTGTCGAACGTCTCAATTAAATCGGGAACTTTAACGCTCTCTTCGATAGTCATGACTCGGAACCGATACGCCTCTTCGGCGGTCATTCCTAGAATCCGTTCGAGCTTCTGAAGGAGTTCTTCGGGTTTTGGCTGGTTCACATCGTACGCCTAGAGTTGATTCCCCACAGAACAACGGGTCCGAGCACGGCGATTGATTTCTGCCTGTACGAATTCATCCATCAATCACTCGTCTCCTTTAGGCGCGAGGCTGCGAGCGCATTTTAGTCCCCTGCGAACCACTTCCTTGATTTCTTCCTCGGTCGCGCCAGCCTTTGCCGCCTCCACGACCTCGTCTATCCTTTCCTCAGTAATACCCATGGCGTAGCGAATCGCTTTGGTCGCGTCAGAAAAATCCTCAATGGTCCGCCTGAGTTGCTTCTGAATCCTCGTGAGCTCCTCAGCCATCCTGTACCTTCCGTGGCTGCTCTGTTGCTCAACGGCTCTATCCCAGAAGAAATGGTGGACGAGTTGATTTCGATCAACGAGACTTTGGGCGAGGTCTGTCTTGAGATCGGGTTTTGCCTGGAAGTGGAACCTAGATTTGATCGAGTCTATCAGCGGCCCTAGGGTCTTCTTAAAGGTTTCAGCTTCAAATTTTTCAAGGTCGGCATTGAAGCCCGCTAGTTCGTCGGCAGTTAACGGCTGCGGGCCTCGCCTCTCGATCGCCGCCGCAAGGACGATAAAAGTTTTAAGAACATGTTCTAAGGTTTGTGCCAAAGACAGTGCCATGCCTGCGTAACCATAAACCTCTCGGTGCTCAAGGCCTCCCTGATTTGAGGGCTCTACTTTTACAATCCAGCTATCGCTATTCATTTTGAATTGCTGCCTCTTGGCACGACCGCTCATCTTTAGCCGTGACGAAACTAGTCACACATCCCTCGATTGTACGCTCGAAGCTGGCGCGCTGGAACGCTACGTGCCGAATAGCTGCTGACGCGATTGCACGCGACCCTGCCGCCGGGCACGATCGGCGTGACGGCTCGTTGCGCGAAAATGTGACCTGACCATGGATTACGACAGAAACTCAAGTCCGGGTTCGATTCCCGGCCGGGGCAATTTATGCCCGTCAGCGTGCCACTCTGTAGCGTTTTCGCCCCGCGGTACGGCTTACTTCTGGCGAACCGTGCCGCCGTTCAAGCGCTCGCCTTTATCCCGCGAAGTTCTTCCCGCAGCACCGATCGCACTTCTTTGCCAACTTCCTGGGCAAGGCTCGGACGCTGCATATGCTCTCGAAGCGCATTGTTGATCAAGGTCTGATAGTTGCCGCGATGCGCTCTACCAACCAGTTCGCGAAAGTGATCGACGATGTCGCGGTCCAGCCGTATGGTGATCCGTATCTTTTCGGGCGGCAATGGGACCACCGCACCTCGCGTGCCCTTGCTGAGATCGTATTCTCGCTTCATATTCGTTTGTCCTCGTATTGCGCCCGCTCCCGCGTGGTCGCCTGCCGCGCCGAGATAATGCGAATGATGCTCCCGTGTACCGCATACGATATCGCCAAAACCCGTCCTTGTGCGTCCATGCCGAAGGTCAAATACCGCTCTTCCCATGCGTGCTCATCAGGCAGTGTAATCGCGCGATCATCATCGAACACAACCACGGCGTCGACGAACTCAACTCCGTGCTTTCGGCGATTGCGTTCGGCTTTTCTTGCGTCCCATTCGTATTCCACCTCTCGCCTATGTTCCTCGTGTACAGTGTACACCGGAGCGCTTGCAAACAACAACCGTGATGCGCTCGGTCATGCGAGCGAATCTCAGAAAGGAGCCCTCTCGCTGCCGCCGAGGTTCGGGTTCGATTCCCGGCCGGAGCAAAATCATTTCCGATCAGTTCGTATCGTGCGGCACGCAATCGGTCGAAGGCCGCGCGATTCTCCGCCCTTTACGAACGCTCGGTCGAACCCGCGTGATAGCGTTAACTCACAACTGTGCCTGCGCCGACGCATCGCGCTCGCATTTTGACGGGTGGCAAATTTCGACCGTCACCTTACGAATTTTTCTGACTGCGACTAGAGGAGTAAACCTATGAGTAGTGGAACATCTGACCAGATCAAAGGCCGCGTAAAGGAAGCGGTTGGCGTTCTGACCGACGACCAGCGCCTCAAGGATGAGGGCAAGGTCGATCAAGCGACTGGAAAAGTGAAAAGGGTCGTCGAAAAGGTAATCGATAAAGTCAAAGGTCCGTGATCGCGTCCGCACTCCGTCACCCGGCGTTGCCAAGTTCGCGCCGTCGCGCGATGCTATAATAGATCGCGCGGGCGCAGCTTGGACGTTCGGGGCGGGTTGATTGCGATCGGCGCAAACGTCGGGGAGTGATTCAAATGACGCTGGTACACATCGTTGTCATTTTGGTGGTGGTGGGATTGGTGATGTGGCTGATCAACACCTACATTCCGATGGCCGCGCCGATCAAAAGCCTGCTCAATATTGTCGTATTCGTGGTCATTCTGATCTGGCTACTGCAAACGTTTGGTCTGATCGGACCGATTCCCGGCTTGAAGATTCCCGCGCTTTCGTAAATCGATTCGTCGATTCAATTCGAAGGCGCAGCACTGCTCATGCTCTCGTGATCAACCCTCGCATCTGATTTCGCGCGATTCCAGCATCCGCCGGCGGCTCGACGAGCGCCGACGAATCCCTTCGCCACCTTCGACTTCATCACTGGTTATTTGCAAGCTATAGTCGCGCTGATTCTTTGACGACCGCGCGAGGCAAATGCCCGCGAGAGGAAGGATTGCCGATGAGACTCAAAGACAAGGTGGCTCTGATCTCGGGCTCCGGCTCTGGCATTGGTGAGGCGACGGCAAAACGGCTCGCAGCGGAAGGCGCCAGTGTGGTCGTGGTCGATCTCAACCAGGATGGTGCGACCCGCGTCGCCGAAGAGATTCGCAACGCGGGCGGCAAGGCTGAGGCGCTGCATGCCAATGTCGGCAACCCGCCCGAAATCGAAAACATGATCAAGTTTGCGGTCGAGAAGTTCGGGCGCCTCGACATCCTGCACAACAACGCGATTCGCCTCTACACCGGACGGGTCGGCGAGATGACGCTCGAACAGTGGCGCAAGAGTATCGATATCGGATTGACCGCGTACTGGTACGCGACGCGATGCGCGCTCGCGGTGATGGTCCCGCAGCGCAAAGGCGCGATCGTCAATACCGGTTCGGTCTCCGGCCTCGCCGGCGACTACGGCCTCGGCGCGTACAACGCAATCAAGGCCGGCGTGATCAATGTGACCCGCGCGACTGCGATCGAATACGCACGCAAGGGAATCCGCTGCAACGCGGTATGCCCCGGGATCATCCTGACGCCGCCGATCCTTAAGTCGCGCCGCGCTCTGCCGGAAATCGCGCAGAAATCGGAGCAGACGGTTCCGATGGGCCGCTGCGGCGAACCGATCGAAATCGCCAACGTCGTGTTGTTCCTCGTCTCCGACGAGGCTTCGTATGTAACCGGCACCTGCATCGTGGCTGACGGCGGGTTGATGGCGCATACCGGGATGCCGAGCGTCGCCGGTGGCGGCCCGGACTGGTAGCGATTTGTTCGTGCTCGTCGGGCGCGTACGGCGATGACTGCAAGTCAAGTCCGGCAATTGCTTATGTCCCGAATCGTTCGTAGACTCCCGAGCCTCGATGGCGCCTGCCTTCAGACTCCTCGACCCGAATCTCATCCGACATCGATCGGCGCGTATCGTGCAAGCCGGTCTCTTCGCGACGGTGCTGATTCTCGCGTCATGCTCAGCGAAAATACCCGGCGAAGGCGCACAAGCTCCCGAGGCGCCGTCGACTGAACTCGCCGACCAGCAGCTCGATTCCGACACATCCGCTATGCCCCAATCATGGTTGGTCGAGCTGAATCGATTGCGCGCGACCGGCGGTTTGAAGCCCGTCGCGGAAAATGCCCAGCTCACCCGCGATTGTCGCGCTCACGCGCAATATCTCGTCGAGCAAGGCCCGCCCTCATCCGCCGAATTCGTGAACTACGAACGCACGCTCGGTCTCGGCGCTCATCACGAGGATCACAAGAGCCCGCATTACACTGCGGCCGGTGCCGAGTGCGCCAAGGGTGGCAAGCTCACGCCCGGCGTTTCGCAGAGCAATGACATCTCGTGGGGCCGCGATCCCATCGAAGATATGGACGGGCTCTTTTACGATGCGCCGTTTCATCGCTTCTCGATGCTCGCGTCGTGGGCGACCGTCGCCGGCTACGGCAGCTATGGCGAATCGCCTCGTCGCGCCGCCGCTCTGAGTCTGCGCGGCGTCGGTGGAATCGGTTCACCGTTGATTCGATTCCCTACCGATGGCAGCACCGTGCCGATCGGAATCGTCCACGACCTCGAAATTCCCGATCCACTAATGTCCTGCCCCGGCTACGTCCTTCCGGTCGGCCTGCCCATCACGTTGCAGCTCGGATCCGGCTATCGCGGGAACATGAGGTCATTTTCAGTGCAGGGTCCCGCGGGCGCTCTCGAAACTTGCGGCTTCGATTGGAACAGCTATCAGAATCCTGACGAGGCAACTCAGGAGCACGCGCGCGATCTGTTGAAGAGTTTCGGCGGGATTATTTTGATACCGAGGAAAGCGCTGGCTGACGGTCGTTACACAGTCGCCGTCGTCACCACTCGACAAAATTTCTCCTGGACATTTACCGTCGCGAACCAGCCGCCACCCTCGATGCCTGCCGACACTGAGTAGCTCTCTGCAACGCTTTCGCCAATCGACGCAACCGCGTGATCGCTCATCTGTGCTAGGTTTCGGCATCCAGGAGATTTCGCGATGGAATATCGAATCACGCCAGCCAGACTCGAGATCGGGAAGTTCTCACTCTACTACGAACGCGTCGGCGCCGGCCCGGCCCTCGTATTTCTGCACGGCCTCGGCGGCGATCATCTCTCATGGTGGCAGCAGGTGCCCTACTTCATGCGCTCGTACGAGTGCATCACGCTCGACCAGCGAAGCTTCGGCCTCTCGCCCGATCCCGAGGGCCTGTTCAATCGCGCCCACGCGAGCGACCTCGGCGCGCTGCTCGATCATCTGAAAATCGACAAGGCCGTCCTCGTCGGCCAATCGATGGGCGGTTGGACGATCGTCGGTTACGCATTGGAGCATCCCGAGCGCGTCGCGGGGATGGTGATGGCGGACACGCCGGGCGGGATCTTCACGCCGGACATGAAGTTCGAGCGCGCGGCCCCGATGCCGGTCGATGCCACTCCTCCGGTCGGATCGCTCCCCACCTATGCCGCCGATTATTTCGCGCGGCGTCCCGAGCTCGCGTTTCTCTACGACGAAATTCGAATTCTCGGCGCCCGCCCTCCTGCCGATGCGGGTCCACGAATCTTTGGCCAGCGCTACGATCTCGCCGCTGTGCGCGAGCGCCTCAAGATGCCCATCCTTTGTATGGTCGGCGAGCAGGATACTTTGATCAAACCCGAAATTGTCAAGCTGCTGGTCAAGGCGCTGCCGAATGCGACGCTTCGCACGGTGCCCGATTGCGGTCACTCGATTTATTTCGAGCAGCCCGGCGCGTTCAATCAGCTCGTGCGCGATTTCATACTCGAAATCGGTTACTGATCTCGCCGGCTTTTTGGCGGGAATTTGCCCGTAAAACCCCGAATTGTGACGCGCGCGACGCGGGCATATAATGTTGATCCGATGAGCAAAGTCACTTCCGCACTGGCCAGCTTCGCCTTAGCCGTGGCAATCGCGGGATTGACCTCATGCGCACCAATAACGAATTCGCCAACCGCCGGTACTGCGGCCGGTTCTACGATCGGCAATTCGAGCGGCTCAGTTTCAACGCCGTCGAGCGCCGGCACCGTCGTCGGCGGCACGATCGACTCCCCGCAGAGTCAGGGATTGTCCGACTACCTGAAGCATCATCAATTGCCGCTGGTCGGCGGGCAGGTCGTAAGCAGCCCCTCGGGCGGCAAGCAGGTGATCCTCTTCGGCTTCGTCGCGACTGACTACGGCAAGACCGACGCGGAACAGAAGGCGCGCAACTATCTGAAAGACCCCACGGTGGTGGTGGACAATCGAATCAAGGTGAGCCCCGAGCTCGCGAACTCGAAAGGTGGAGCGACGCCGAATCCCGCGCCTTCGTATTCGTCGCCCGATAGCAGTGACCCTTACGCCTCGACCGGTTCGGTCCAGGATTACCAGAACAATCTGCCGCCCGACGCCAGCGCCTATCAGCAGCAGGGCCGTTATCAGCAGCAATATCAGCAGTACGGCGGCGGGTCACCGAGCGGACTCATGATGATGATGAGCTTGCTCGGCATGTTCGGCGGCGGTGGAATGAGTATGGGCGGCGGCAGCTACGGCGGCTTTAGTTCCGGGTACTCGCCCTATGGCGGCTCTCCAAGTTATCCTTCGTATCCGCCACCCTCAGGCTTTGGCCCCTAGCACCGACCTCACCGCGACGGCCGCAAAGTCTCAGCGCATTTCGAATCGTTCGCCCAAAAATACCTGGCGCACCTGCTCGCTCGCGACGATTTCGCGCGGCTTGCCTTCGAACAGGATCTTGCCGGCGTGGATGATGTAAGCGCGATCGATAATCGAAAGCGTCGCGTGCACATTGTGATCCGACATCAACACGCCAATCCCGCGCTGTTTCAGATATGTGACGACCCGCTGTATCTCGACCACGGTGATCGGATCGATTCCCGCAAACGGCTCATCGAGACAGAGATAGGTCGGATCGAGCACCAGCGCCCGCGTGATCTCGACCCGGCGGCGCTCGCCACCCGAGAGCACTCCCGCTTTGGATTTCGCAAGTTTCGCGATACCCAACTCGTCGAGCAGCGACTGCAGTCGCGCGTGTCGCTCCTCTTCGTTAAGCGGCAGCGTCTCGAGCACGGCCAGCAGATTCTGCTCGACGGTCAGCTTGCGAAAGACGCTCGGCTCCTGCGGCAAATACGAAATTCCACGCCGCGCGCGCTGATACAGCGGAAGCCGCGTGATGTCCTCGTCGCCAAAAATGATTCGCCCCGAGTCAGGCTTGAGCAAGCCGACCAGCATGTAGAAAGTGGTCGTCTTGCCTGCCCCGTTGGGACCGAGAAAGCCTACCACCTCGCCCGGTTTGACCGTCACATCGACGTGATCGACGACCGCACGGCCGCCGTACACCTTGGTCAGTCCCTCGCCGCTTAATGCCAGCGCAGGCGCATTCGAATTGCTGGCCGCATCCCTCACCTCGTTGCTTTTCATGCGATCTCGCTATCCAAACGCCGCTCGACGAACCGAACTCTATCGGCTTTGCGCAAGATATGAAACTTTATGAAACTTTCCGCGCAATCGGGCGATCGCGCGCGCTCAACCCTCAGGTCCGCGAGTGGTTGTGAACTCCAAAGGGTCGATAGAGCGTCCCTCTGGCTCGACGATAAGTATGCTGGAGTCGTTACCTGCTGAACGCTGCCGCCAGATTGCGATCTCCGTCCCTCGCCGCCATCGCACGCTCGAGCCTTGAAATTCGCTCCCCGAAGGAAGTTCGCGTCGCCTTCTCCCGCTCCAGGCTTGCCTTCAATTGGAGCCTGACCTCGGCGACTGCCCTGGTCTGCTTTTGCAGTTCGTTGAGCAGCATCGAGGTGAGCATCGAGTAGCGCACCGACTGGACTCTGCCTTCAGTATCGTGAACCACCAACTCCGGATAGACCTGCTCGACTTCTTCGGCGACCAGCCCGTACTGTTTGGTCCCTTGCTCGTCGCTCTTATAGCGGAAGGTCACCGGGCGTAGCTTCATCAATGCGTTGGTCGAGCTTCCCATGTCTGAGATATCTTTCTTGTAGCGCGCCGAGGACGCCAGGATGCCCAATCGCCCGGCACTGCTGATCACTACGTCAACACCCGTCACCGCGCTGCCAGTGATACCCGCGATGTAGGTCGCAGTCTGCGTCCCCTGAGTGCCTAGCCGGATGGTGCTCGCCTCAGCCGCGATCCCCGCGTTGCCCACATCGATGTTGTTGTTGCCGGTAGTCAGATCGTTGCCGGCTTGAAAGCCGACGCCAATGTTGTTTTGGCCGCTGGTGTTGCCTAGGAGAGCGCTCCTCCCGACGGCGGTATTCTCGTTCCCCGTAGTGTTTCCTATCAGGGCGCCAAAGCCGGTCGCGGTATTTGCGCTACCGCCGTTGTTGCTGAAGAGCGCTGCCGCTCCGCTGGCGGTATTTTCGTTCCCCGTGCCGTTTGAAAGTAGCGCGAAGGCTCCATCGGCGGTATTACTCAAGCCGGTGCTGCTATTCAGCAGCGCGCTGAATCCGCTAGCGGTATTGCTGACGCCGGTCGTGTTGCGGAAGAGCGCTTGCACTCCATCGGCGGTATTGTAGTTGCCCGTGGTGTTGCTGTAGAGGGCGTTCACCCCGCTGGCGGTATTGTTGATGCCGCTGCTGTTGTCGAACAGCGCGCCGTATCCGGTTGCGGTATTGTCTTTGCCCGTCGTGTTGCGGAAGAGCGCTTGCACTCCGGCGGCGGTGTTTTGTGAGCCCGTCGTGTTCCTCTCGAGGGCGGCTACACCACTCGCGGTATTGCCGCCGCCCGAGGTGTTGTTCACCAGCGCGGTGAATCCGGTGGCGGTATTGTTGAAGCCGGTCGTGTTGAAGTACAGCGCTTGCACTCCGGCGGCAGTATTTTGCGAGCCCGTCGTGTTAGCGTGGAGGGCGGCCACTCCACTGGCGGTATTGTCGTTGCCCGTAGTGTTGTTCAGCAGCGCAATGAATCCGGTAGCCGTGTTGTAGAAGCCCGCAGTGTTGCTTTCGAGCGCCCTCGCACCGGCCGCGGTATTGCGATTGCCGCTGGTGTCGGCGTTCAGGGCTTTGGCGCCCAGCCCGGTATCGTCAGTTCCCGTCGTGACGCTCGCCAGCGCCCCGTCGCCGAGTTGCGTGTTGCTTGGATCGAGAGCCGCTGCGATGCCTCCGCTTGAAAGCACAATGAGCAACACCGCCACCAGGCAAAAATAGATACTCGGAGCTGTTTTCATCGATTATTCCTCCGCGAGGTCTAAACGTTATTTACCAACCGGACGAACCTAGCATATCGAGGCTTATCTCGAGCCGAGTGCGGCGACCCGCCCTACTTTTACGCGAGGCTCCGAGATGCTACTCGATCCCTAGTGGCCGACGATTACGACAGCGAACGCTTTCCCGGAAATTTCTATCAAGGCATGATCCTAAAGCTCGACCGCGCCCGCGGTCGCGGCGTCGTCCGCTCCCATAGCGGCAAAGAAGTTCTCTTCCAATTTCCTTTCGTGTCGATCGTCGGCGCCGGGATCGGCGGCACGATGCCGGGAATCGAGCTGATCGCTGAGGGCGACATCGTCGGCTTCGATGTCGGCTGGACCTCGAAGGGATTGCGCGTGACTACGATCAATCCTCGCAGCGCCCACTCCAGTAACTGAGCGCGCGCTTCTTTGACGGCTCGCGCGCCGCTTCAATGCTTGCGCTGGAACATCCGCCAGATTCGCACGCCGAGCGGAAAAATCTCACTTAGAACCTGGTAGCCCTTACCGCTGTAGTAAGCGACGTTGGCCTCGGTCGCAGTCTCCAGGTAAACGCCGGCGATGTCGGGCCTCATCGCGGCTTCGAGCTTTAGCCGATCCAGTAACGCACCGCCCAGGCGCTTGCCTTGAAAATCCGGATCGACGCCGAGCACTTGCAGATATAAGTGCGGCTCCGGCGGATGATTTTCCGCGAGCACGCTGAACATGTTCATCGCGCGGATTATTCCGCCCCATCCGATCGCGCGGACCAGCCGCGGCATCTGCGGAACGCTCGCCATCATGAAACCGATCGTCGTCGGATGCGCGATTCCCTCGGTGATCGCCGCGCCCATCACGCGTCCGCCCTCGATCACCCCGAATGCAGGCTGGCCATGGCGGCGCTCGATCGCGAGCATCACGCGAAACAAATCCGCCAGATGCTCCGCGCGTGCGATCGGCTCGTTGATATCCGGCAGTATCGGCTTGAACGTTGGATCGTTGATGAACGCGCGGCCGAGCGCGACCGCCGCCTGCTCGTACTGCTCGGGATAAAGCACGGTCACGATCGGTTGTGCATTGTCAGGCATTTGCTCCCTCGCTTGCGCGCGGACGCGTAGTGAGCACGCGCGCAACCGCATCGTGCCATCCCGCGAGCAGCCGCTCACGTTCCGCTGATTGCATCTTCGGTTCGAATAGCGCGGCGCCGCGATTCAGGTCGGCAAGCTGCGTGTGCGATTTCCAGAGTCCGGTCGCGAGCCCTGCCAGCATCGCCGCGCCCATCGCAGTCGTTTCCGGTATCTTCGCGCGCCGCACTGGCTTGCCCAGGATGTCGGCTTGAAACTGCATCAGGTAGCGATTCTCTGTCGCACCGCCATCGGCGCGCAGCTCGCT
>PNBD01000039.1 GCA_003135855.1 Deltaproteobacteria bacterium | reverse complement strand
GAGCAGGCCAACTCCAGCGAGTTCGACCCGGCAACGCCGCACCGCGTCATTTACAAGCTGCGCGAGTTGCGTGGCGTGGAAGAATTGGGTGGCACCATGCGCCTGGGCGCGTGGACGTGCAAGCTGGAGCCGGGTACGCTGGCGCACCAAGCTTATGGCCAGAATGAGATCAGCGAACGCCATCGCCATCGCTACGAATTCAACCGTGAATACGAGAGCACGCTGACCGCGGGCGGATTGCGCATCAGCGGCTCAACGCCCGACGGAACCTACGTCGAAATCGTTGAAATTGCCGATCATCCGTTTTTTCTCGGCTGCCAGTTCCATCCGGAGTTCAAGTCCAAGCCGCTGGAGCCGCATCCGCTGTTCGCTGCGTTCGTCAAGGCGTCGTACGAAAACCGCTTGCGCCGCCAACATACCCTGGCGGAAACCGAGGTGGAGATGTTTCATCGACCGGAAAAGGTAAAACACTGAAAGCCGACGTGAACCATACCTTCCAAGTCGGCGACATGACGATCGGCGGAGAACAACTGTTTCTTATTGCCGGGCCGTGCGTCATCGAGAGCGAAGCCCACGCGCTCAAGATGGCCGAAGCCATCGCGGCGACCGCGCGCGCGAAGAACCTGCCCTACATCTTCAAGGCTTCCTACGACAAGGCCAATCGCACGTCGATTCACAGCTTTCGCGGGCCGGGTCTCGAGGAAGGTCTGCGCATTCTGAGCAAGATCGGCGAGACGGTGAAGGACCCGAAGACCGCCGAGGCGCTGAAGCCCTGGTACCGCCAGTTCTGCAAGCGCCCGACCTTCAACGACGACTACCTGCCCACCTTCAACCGCCCGAACGTGGCCCTGGTGGACACCGGGGGCCGCGGCGTCGAGCGGGTGACCGAGACCGGGCTGGTGGTGAACGGGGTGGAGTACGAGGTCGACTGCATCATCTTCGCCACCGGCTTCGAGGTCGGCACGGCGTGGACTCGGCGGGCGGGCTACGAAGTGATCGGCATGGACGGCGTGACCTTGACCGATCACTGGGCCGACGGGCTGAGGACCTATCATGGGTTCTCGAGCCATGGGTTCCCCAACTGCTTCATCCTGGGACCGTCGCAAAACGGCATGTCGGTGAATCTGACCTCGGTGCTGGACGATCAGGCGCAGCATATCGGTTACATCATCAAACAGGTGACGAATCGGGGTGCTCGCTATGCGCATCCGACGAAGAAAGCCGAGGATGAGTGGGTTGCGGAAATCAAGCGGCTGGCGGTAGTGGCTGCGCGCTTCTTCTCGAACTGCACGCCGGGCTACTACAACAACGAGGGTCATTTCGAAGATGGGGGCGAGGGCCTATTTGGCAGCGGCTATGCACCGGGCATCAACGCCTTCAACGCGTTGATGGCCAAGTGGCGCGAGAAGGGCGATCTGGAAGGCCTCGAGTTAGGCTGAGCGACCGGTTCTGGGCCAGCAAGCCGCGAGCCTGATTCCGGCGCAACCTAGTCCTGCAATTCGGACTGGCGTAGCTGAATGTTCAGCTCCGCTTCTCCCCAAGAAAACGCGCCGCCCCGTTGTCGAGGCGGCGCGAATCGTATCAGTCGGTCAGTAGCAGAATCACTGGCGTCTATATCCGCGCGATGATTTCCTCCTGAAACTTCTCAAGTGTTAGAGATCTTTTACTAGCGGCATCGAGATAGTAGGGAAAGATACGCGAGAGGGGTCGGAGGGCATCATGAAGATCGGAATGACGGCAATCGGGATCGGGAAGGCGGCGCGTCCCACGACGATTCGCGCAGTCGCCGAAAACGCGGACCGGCTGGGCTTTGCGACTCTCTGGGCGCCGGAACACGTCGTGCTGTTCGACAGCCACGAATCGAAGTACCCCTATTCCGATGACGGCCACTTCATGGCTGCCAGCACGATCGATCTGCTCGATCCCTTCATCGGACTGACGTACGCCGCCGCGTTCAGCAGCCGCATCCGTCTCGCGACCGGAATCTGCTTGGTCGCGGAACACAATCCGCTGGTGCTGGCAAAGGTGATTGCGAGTCTTGATCGCGTCAGCTCCGGCCGCCTCGCGCTTGGCGTCGGCATCGGATGGTCAGTCGAGGAATTTGCCGCACTTGGAATCCCATTTGAAAAACGGGCGCAACGCACCTGCGAATATATCGAGGCGATGCGCAAGTTGTGGGACGAACCGAAGTCCAGCTACAAGGGCGAGTTCGTCCGCTTTGACGGCGTCCGCAGTTTTCCCAAGCCTCACCAGGGCGTCAAACTGCCGGTGATCTTTGGTGGCGAGAGTATGCCGGCGCTCAGGCGGGTCGCGCGCATGGGTAACGGCTGGTTCGGCGTCAAGTTAAACCCGGAACAGGCCGCAGTGAAAATCGCGACGCTCCGTTCGTTAATGAGCGAAGCCGGCCGCGACATCGCGGATCTCGAGATCATCATCTCTCCGTACGAGAACCAGGTGACCGCCGAGGATTTGCGCGCGTATCACGAACTCGGCGTGGCGGAGTTCGTGCCTTTCGTGCGCCTGCCCGGAGATGACAGCAGGATTCCCGACGCGCTCGAGCGGATCGCGCGCGAATGGGTAGAGCCCGCCGCGAAGCTTCATTAGCGGCTCGGCTACTCGGGTGGCGATTCATGACGTGTATTACGAACCTTGACTTCCTGCGCACAAACGACATGTTTGATTCACAATCTTATTTCGCAGCTGAAAACAGGAGCCGTCTATGAAAGGCTACGGCGTTGCCCTATCTCCCAGGTCCGGAATTTCCTTGACCACGAGTCCTGGCGGTTCGCCGATCACAGGCACTGCCGCCTTCGTTCAGTTGTCCCGCGAGACCGAGGACGCCGGATTCGGTGGAGTCTTTATCCCTGAATCATTGAACGATGCGCTGATGTGCTCGCTGGCCGTGGCGAACGCGACCAAGCAGATCAACATCGGCACCTGGATCGTTAATATCTATCTGCGCGAGCCGGCATTGTGCGCAGTGGCTGCGGAGATGGTGCAGGAGGTCGCACAAGGGCGTTTCATCCTCGGTCTGGGCGTTAGCCATCGCCCGGCGCTCGAAGCGCGTGGAATCGAGATGGGCAATGCGCGCGTTCGCCTGCGTCGCGATACTGACGTAATTCGCAAGGCCTTTCGCGGCGAGCTTGAAATGTTCGGAATGAAATTTCCGTCGCCGAGCCACCCAATCCCAATCTATTTTGCGGCGCTCGCACTCGAGACCTCGAAACTGGGCGGCGAGTTGGCCGACGGCCTGATGCTTTATATGTGCACGCCGGAGCGGATGCGTAAGTCGATCGACGCGGCGAATACGGTCGCTCGAGACCTCGGACGGGCGCCGGGCAGCGTAACGATGACCTGTGGAGTTCCGGTATTTCTGCACGAAGATCTGAAAGTCGCCTACGAGGCAGCACGCCGCGGACTCGCATTTTACGGTGCGTTGCCTTTTTACAACCGAATCTTTTCAAAGAACGGCTTTGCCGAACCCGCCGCGCGGATTATCGAAGCGGCCAGACGTCGCGACTCGGAAGCGATGGCCGCTGCGGTCACCAACGAGTTGGCAGATGCGGTCGCACTGGTCGGTCCACAGTCGCGTTGTATCGAGCGGCTGCAACTGTATCGCGAGCAGGGTGCCGACGTCCTGATCTTCGCGCCAAATCCGGTTAACGAGGACTACGCCAGCAGCGTCCGTCGGATCCACAAAGCTTTCGCGAAATTGAACTAGACGAAGGAGCAAGCCAATGCCCCTACTTTGTGAAAAGCTTGGTCACGTCGCGGTCTTGACGCTCAGCTGCCCAGAGGCGGATTCCAAGGCTGAACCAGAAGACGGCCTGGCTCACTTACGATCGCGAGCGACGGCGGCGCCGGACTGAATCAGCCGCTCGATCTCGCTCGCGCTAAATCCGGCTTCCTGCAGAATCGCGCGAGTATGCTCGCCGTATTCGGGCGGCACTTGCGGCTTTCGCTTCTCGCTATCGGCAATGAAGACCGGACTGCTCACTGTTTCGATGACGCCGTGGCCGGGATAGTCGACGTTGACGATCGCACCGCAATCGCGCATCTGCGGATCGCGCACCGCTTCGTCGAGCGTCGGCAGTGGCGACCATTTGATGTCGTAGGTGCGAAATTTCTCGCGCCAATGGCCGAGCGGCTTTGTTTCGAACTGCGATTGCAGAATCGCATGGAGCTCAGGTGCGTTTTCCTTCCGCGCCTCCTGGGTGACGAACAAAGGACTCGTCGCGAGGTCAGGTTCTCCGAGCGCGGCGCACAAGCGTGAGAACTCGCGCTCAGGATCGAGCAGGGCGATGATCATGGCGTGTTGGTCACTGCTCAAGTATGCGGCGATCAGCGGATTCAGCGGACTCTCACCCGCTTTGCGCACCGGGAATCGCGCCGAAGAAAGCTTCGCCTGAAAATCGACGCTGTTTGCCCACGCACCGGCCGCCATCAGCGAAGTGCTGACCTTGGAACCAAGGCCTGTGCGCTCGCGCCGATACAGTCCGAGCATGATAGCGCCGAACAAAGTTGCGGCCGTGGGATGATCGCCCATCGCGGGCCGCGCGCCCGACGGGGTTCCATCGGCGCCGGTGACACTCGTCATCAAACCAGAGCGCGCCCAGTACGCGAGCCCGTCGTAGGCCGGCGAATCCGCATCTTCGCCGCGCTCGCCGTAGCCCGTAAGCAACGCATAGATGAGGCGCTGATTAACCGGGCGGAGGTCCTCCCACGTCAATTGAAACTTGGCAAGCAGCGACGGCTGGAAGTTAGTCACGAAGACGTCGGCGCCGGCGACCAATCGCAGCAGAGTGTCGCGCCCGGCGGTCTTGGTGAGATCCAGCACGATACTTCGTTTGTTCCGGCTGGTGAGAAGCCAGGTGTACGTGAAATCAGAACTCGGATATCCCGGCACTGAGGAGAAAGTGCGCCAGAGATCGCCATCGGGCGGTCGTTCGATTTTTATTACGTCGGCGCCGAAGTCGGATAAGATAGTGGCCGCCGCGGGTCCGGCGACATAGGTGGCGCAATCGATCACTTTGAGTCCATCGAGGACTCCATCATTTTCATTCATAAGACTCTATGATCCCGCTGCGGCGGTCTGCGATTCGTGGCGGCCGTCGGCCTTGATCACCGGCATTACTTCCGCCGCGAACAACTTAAGACTTCGCTCCGCCTCTTCGTACGGCATCCCGCCGAATTTGAACACGCCGACGAACTCCGACGCGCCCAACTTGTTCTGAATGTTGCGCAACACTTCGATACATCGCTCGGGCGTTCCGATCACCTGCGTATCGGCAAACATCTCTGTGAAACCGCCGGCCGCCTTCGTCGCCTCCGCCATTTGCGCGTGATACTCGTAGCCCTTTGCCGCCTTGAAATGATTCGGCTCGAGATATTCGTAGTGAGTCAGCGCGCTCTCGGCGTAGTTCATCGACCACTTGCGGCCGGATTCCGACGCCTCGCGCTCGGTCTTTGCGCAGTAAACCCAGCATCCCGCGATCGGCGCCTTCGCTTTGAAACCGGCGCGCGCGCATGACGCGACGTACGCCTGGTAGTCCTTGACGTGCTCTTCCCACGGCTTCTGCGGAATCACCAGCATCCCCATCCCGGCCTTGGCCATGATGTCACCGGTTTCCGGCGAAACGATCGCACCATACATCCGGTTGATCAGGTCCTTGTCCATTGGTTGTGGCCGGATGCTCATTTCCGGAATCTGGAAAAACTTGCCGTTGAACGAGAAGCGCTTGCGCGAGAGCGCGAGCTTGATAATCTCGGCCGCTTCCGCGAACCGCTCGCGCGCCTCGCCCATCGGCACCCGAAAGCCGTCGAACTCGATCCGTCCCGCGCCGCGGCCGAAGCCCAGCGTGAGATTTCGGCCGTTGGCCATAATATCCAGCATCGAGATTTGCTCGGCGACGCGAATCGGATCGTGCCACGGCAGCACCACTACCATCGTGCCGAGGCCGATTCGTTTGGTATGGCCGCACAGATAAGTCAGGAATTGCAGCACGTCGGGAACCATCGTGTAGGGCGAAAAATGATGCTCCACGCTCCAGATCGCATCGAAGCCTAGCGGCTCGAACTGGTCCGCGAGCTTGAGATCCTCCAGGAACACCTCGTGGTCAGGCTGCTGCTCATTGAAATTCTGAACGAAAACGGCTCCGCTGATCTTCATCGGCAAGCTCCTCGGCTTTGATTGAGCGATCACCATGGCGCTATCGGGCAAAGATTTCAAACTTGGATTTCAAACTTTTTAAAACTTGGATTTCAAACTATTCCAGCGCCGCCCAGGTCGTCATCGTGATTTCGCACCGATTTACGAGCATCGACGAGGGGTGCCGAACAAGCGGCAAACATTTGCTCGGCGTGTCGGCCGGACATACGGTACGAGATAGCCGAGAGTTTCGAGGAGAACGCCCATGTCCGAGTGGCACAAAAGCATCACGCCCGAGATGAAGGAGTTCATCGCGGAGCAGAAGATATTCTTCGTCGCGACTGCACCGCACAAGGGACGCATCAACCTCTCGCCAAAGGGGATGGACACCTTCCGGGTGGTCGATGACAATCGCGTGCTGTATCTCGACCTCACGGGCAGCGGGAACGAGACGGCGGCCCACCTGCTCGAGAACGGGCGCATCACAGTGATGTTCTGCTCGTTCGACAAAACCGCGCGCATCATGCGGCTCTATGGCCGCGGCCGTGCGATTCATCCGCGCGATGACAGGTGGAACGAGTACCTTGCGATGTTTCCCTCGGAACCCGGCGTGCGGCAAATCATGGAGATTGAAGTCGAAACCGCGATGACCTCATGCGGCTACGCCGTGCCGCGCGAAGGTGTCGAGGAGCGGGATACACTGCGCAGGTACTGGCAGAAACGCGGCGACGACGCGGTCGTGAAGTATTACCAGCAGAACAACGTCGAAAGCATCGACGGTTTGCCGACCGGGATTTTCAGCGACGATACCCGCAGCGTAAAGTAACCACGCGGAACGCTCATCGACGAGCCGGCGGTCCGTGTCTGTGACGAGTCGCTCGATGGTATCCGACCGTCTGTTGGATCTCTGGCTTATTTTCTAGATTGATCTATAGTTCTGCCACGTACTGACGCCGCGTCAGAAATAAAATTTGTAGAAAAAATTTGCGGCTCGCGCTCGCGCCAAAGGAAGTTAGCCTCATGAGTAACGATCCATCCAACAGCGGCCACGTTACCGGAATTGATTTCGATCCCGATGCGCTCCGCGCCCGGTACCGGCAGGAGCGCGACAAGCGCATGCGTGCTGAGGGCAATGAGCAGTACGTCGAGACCAAGGGCGACTTCAGTCGTTACGTCGACGATCCCTATGTCGATCCCGGTTTCACGCGGGAGCCGGTGAACGATTCGGTGGAAGTTGTGATCATCGGCGGCGGCTTCGGCGGCCTGCTGGCAGGCGCGCGACTCCGCGAGGCGGGTATGAAGAGCATCCGCATCATTGAGAAGGGCGGCGATTTCGGCGGCACCTGGTACTGGAATCGCTATCCGGGTGCGCAATGCGATGTCGAGTCGTACATCTATCTGCCGCTGCTGGAGGAGACCGGCTATATCCCGAAGGAGCGATACTCCTATGCGCCCGAGATACTGGAGCACTCGCGGCGCATCGGCAAAAAATTCGACTTATATCGCGATGCCCTCTTTCAGACGCAGATCAAGGACATCACCTGGAACGATGAAGAGTACCGATGGATCGTCACCACCAACCGTGGCGATACAATGCGCGCGCGCTTCGTCATCATGTCGAATGGACCACTCAACCGGCCGAAGCTGCCGGGAATTCCGGATATCGAGACCTACAAGGGTCACACCTTTCACACCAGCCGTTGGGATTACAGCTACACCGGCGGCGATACTACCGGCAATCTGCATAAGCTCGCCGATAAGAAGGTTGCTGTGATCGGCACCGGCGCGACGGCTGTGCAATGCGTTCCGTATCTCGCGCAATACGCACAGCATCTGTACGTCTTTCAGCGCACGCCGTCGTCTGTCGATGAGCGTTTGAATCATCCGACTGATCCGGAATGGGTGAAGACCCTGACCCCCGGGTGGCAGAAGCGGCGGATGAACAACTTCAACGCTGCCGTCGATTTTACCGACCTGTCACATGGCGGCAAACTGGAAGCAGATCAAGTCGGTGATGGATGGACCGACATCAATCGTCATCTGGCCGCCCTTCGCTCCGTGAAGCAGGATCCGAACGCTTCGCCGGAGGAGCGCGAGCGCTTGATGATCGAGTTGGCGGACTTCCGCAAGATGAACCAGGTGCGTGCGCGCGTGGACGCAGTCGTAAAAGACAGGAAGACCGCCGAAGCGCTTAAGCCATGGTATCGTCAGTTCTGCAAGCGCCCTACCTTCAACGACGAATACCTACCGACGTTTAACCGGCCGAATGTTACTCTGGTCGATACGCTGGGACGAGGCGTTGAGCGCATCACCGAGAAAGGCCTGGTGTTCGACGGCGTCGAGTACGAAGTGGATTGCATTATCTTTGCGACGGGCTTCGAGGTGGGCACTGCCTACACGCGTCGCGCCGGCTTCGAAGTGTATGGCCGCGGCGGAAAGTCACTCACCGAGCATTGGTCCAATGGTATTAGAACGCTGCATGGCTTCTATAGTTCCGGTTTCCCAAACTGCTTTCACATGGGTATTACGCAAAACACCGTAACAGCAAACTTTCCGCACATGCTCGAGGATCAAGCGCGCCACATCACCGAAGTTATTCAGCATGCTAAGGCGAATGAGGCGCGATGCCTTGAGCCAACCGCCGAAGCAGAAGCTGAATGGTTGGATGCCATCAAGCAGAAGGAATCGAAAAATCTGGATTTCCAGCTTGAGTGCACTCCGGGCTACTACAACAATGAAGGCCAACTGGATAAAGGTCCAGGGTTCGTCGGAGGACTGTACGGCGGCGGACCGATCGAGTTCCAGAAGATCGTTGATAGGTGGCTCTCAGGGGGGGAGATGAAAGGGCTGAAATTCAGCTGAGAGTCAAACGCTGACAGTGGTGCCGCGGTAGTAGTGCTGCAGGATTTCTATGTAAGTCTTGCCGTCATTTGCCATGACTGCCGCGCCGATTTGGCATAAGCCGACACCATGTCCCCAGCCGGCTCCTCTCAAGATAAAGCGGCCGGACGTGTTATCTATGACAAAGGCAGAGCTGTAAAGATGCGTACGCGATAGAGCGCGGCGAATTTCCAGTTCTTTACCGATGACGATGTAGTCGCGTTCCCCCGTAATCTTCAGCCGATATATTCGGCCGGAAGGCCCGCGCGCGAGCGGCTGCATGTCGAGAATCGGACCAAGTTCCGTGCCCAGCCTGGACCTGATCAGTTCGCCGAGTTCTTCCGGCGTGTACGCTACCTGCCAGCGATAGAAATCCCGGGTCTCCTGATCAAATCCCGGAAGGACTCGAGCGAGGAGCGCCGAATCGTCCGTATTGCAGTAAGCCGGCGGCCTCGAACGTATCCACGCTTCAGGATTGTAAGTGTGGGACTCCGCCACACCATCGTAGATTGACTCAAGATAAGGAATTTCTTCATCTTCCCAAGCGGTCGCGTAGCGCTCGGTTATTCCACCGCAGCACTTGGAGAACCGTGCGTCACAGATAGCGCCCTGGTAGCGGAGAAACTCGCCGGCCGTAGCGCGAGTCGCCTGGGCTGAAGCTGAAGAGAATGCTTTCGTGATGCCCTGATAGCGCTGGCAGTGGTCGTCGGCACACACGTCGAAATACGGATGAGCTTCGCGACCGTACCATCGAAGGATTTCCCGAGAACCGACCTGGTGCCCGCTGCCCGGGCGAGCGGGACTCACTTTTGGAAACCAGAGCCAGCTGCGTGAAATTACCGCGTGAGCTTTCAGCAGTTCGAGCGGACAAGACGCGCTCATCTCGGATGAAATCACGCTCGTGACGTAGTCTTCGAGCGACACATCATTGATCACGCTCAGACCGGCTTCTCGTTTGATGAGGCGAAACGCTCCGCGGAATACCTGGCGCTCCTTGCGTTCCCAGTGAAAGCCGATTCCGATCGTGACGTCGTTCAGCGCAAAGGCGCACGACGCCGCGTCCGACGGAGTAAGCGTGATTTCATCAGTGAATCTGTAACGTCCGGAGATGTATTGGCTGGCGGAGGCATCGGCAAACGTACCGGTCAATTCCACTTCGACCGTGGACAGTCCTTCGACCAGACCTACAGATACAATCAATGCTCACTCTCCAGCTTGCGTGCGACTTCCTGAAACTGAGCGTCAGGTAAAGTGACCTCCCGAAAAATCGAGGCGATAGCGTCACCAGTAATTCTTTCGAAATGTTTCGCGAGTGGCACAACAAAGATTCCGCACAAGTCAATCGACGCCGGACTGACGGTAAGTTCGCCGGTATGAAAGACCTCCGGCCGATGCTTTCCTCGCGGAAAGAGGTAGGTGACCCACTCCCCTCGCTCATGGAAGGCTGCGATGTTGATCAGCGGTTCCGTCCGCATGCCCGTCGCTTCCGCCAGCAGATCGATGGCGCGATCCATCCGCTCGACTAAGGCAGATCGATCCCGTCCACGAAGCAGGAAGACATTTCTAGAGTAATTCGGAACAGTAATGCCAGTCAGTCCCGCGGTGTCCATCTCGATCGGAAACAATCCTCGCGAGCCTGCCTGAAAGTGCATATGGTCTGGTGCCGATGCTCCGCATTCCGGACCGTTATACACGACGAAATATCCGGCGAGGGCCGCGGCGATGTCGAGCATAGTTCCGAAATTGTTTGCGATTCGCTGTTGGCCGTGTTCTTTGCGCGCAATCGTCAGGTGATGATCCAGGATTGGCAAGGGATTGCAGTAGATCGTGAAGTTCTCATCGAACTGCAGACCTTCTTCCTCCGGAGGCATATTGACCTCACATAGGAAGCAGGGGCGTTTTGCAACCGATTCGCGATCGACCGGCGCCGTTGTGCTGGCTATCCGATGGGAAATGTAACGGATGAAGACGTCGAACCAATCGATCCGTACCCGCCGGGTCTCGGCCCGCGCGAGGCCTTCAATGCCTNNCGAGCCTGAATCTCGATAGTTCGGAGCCAGTCCTTGTACTGATCGTAGTGATTCGCCACTTCGAGCGGCAGAGCGCTGTCGCTGTTGCCTTCCCAACGGCGGCAAAGATAAACCGACTCATAGATACGGCCGATTTCATAGTCTCGGCTGATGCGCAAAGCTACGGCGTAATCCTCGCCATAGCTGACATTCGGGAATCCTATCCAGCGCAACACTGACGTATCGAAGGCGCGCGGCGCGCCAAGACCATTGACGCGGAGTGCATTGTTTCTGCCGTTTTCGCGACTCCATTCGCGATGATCGATCAGACCGGGTGGAATCCCCTTCAAAGAAAAGTCAACCATCGTGTAGGAGCCTACGACCATCGCATAAGGTCCAGCATCAAGTTCTGCAACAATTCGGCGAAGGACGCCGTCATTGAGGTATAAGTCGTCAGAATCAAGTTGGATGGCGTACTGTCCGCAGTGTTTGGAGTAAATCGCCTCGTTCCAGCATCCTCCGATTCCAAGGTCACGGCGTTCGGGAACGATGTGCTTGACGCGCGAATCGCCAATACCGAGCAGGATTTCTGTCGTCCGATCCGTCGAATGGTTATCGACAACGATGACATTGAATTCGAAATCAGTGCTCTGGACGAGCGCGCTTTGAACGGCTTCGAGAATTGTCCGCTCGCGATTTCGAACCGGGATGACGACGCTGGCCTTTACGGGAAATGTTTCCGTCGCAGCTGGAACTTTCTCGAAGTGCGGCTGCAATAAGGCACCAATTCGTTTGAGATACGCCGTCGCGATGCGCTCCATTTCGATTTGGTAATCGCGATTGCGCGGATTCACATAGTCGAATTGCTTTTGGTCCGCCGGCCGCGCATCAAGCGCCGACGCGCTGTACAAGGGTTCGGGAATCCGCACGATGGCGTGTTTCTCCGAAATTCTTAACCGCAGGTCGTATAGTCCTCCCCACTTGCAGGTGCCGTCGATTCCTGACTCACGCGCCGCCTCAACCGACACCCCAACCACCGGTCCGAAGTCGAAACCGTCGCGGATGCTTCCGCTCTGATAATCTATGCGATGATGCCCTGCCGCGTCCGCATAAACCCAACCGCAGCCGGTTTCGCGTAAGACCTGCGCCATTCGATCGAACATGCGCGGTCCGGGTTCGATGCTCACACGAGGATCACCGAAAAAGAGAACATCGGAATCCGCAGCGTCGAGGAGTCGTTGAATGCTTGCGGACGAGTAATCCTTTGGATAGACGATCTTCACCCTCAACCCCGCCAGTTCATCCTAGCTAATTGACTGCGACGCCTGGCGTGACCGCTTGCGGCCGCACGACAATGACGCCAGCCATCCGATTTGCCTTGAGAAACTCGCTCAATTCCTGTTCCACGACCAAGCCCTTGCTGCGCGACGCGTGACGCATAAAAACTTTTTTGCCATCGCGCGCGATGATTCCAGCATGAAACACGTCGAGATTCTTGGCCGTCGACGCAAAAAAAATCAGATCGCCGCTGCGTAAGTATCGTGCGAGCGTTGGCATTGCCCGCTTCGGCACACACTTCACGCGAGTCCGCTGTGCAGCGAGTCCAGGTATGACGTTCAATACGCGTTCCCTGCTGAGTGTCGGGACAGTTGGCACTGAGACCGGTTTGATTATCCCTGCGCGCACATTGTTGCGAATCCAGAGCGACATGTAGTGATTGCGCCGTTCCCATTGGATGAGGCCTTGTTCATAGCGAATCTTTCGCAGCCACTCGGTGAAGTCATCAGCGTTGGAAGCGCGGGCGAGGGCCACAATTGTTTCGATGTACGTGACACAGTCGAATCCGTCGAGCGCGGCCGTGAACACTTCGGGTGTGTCGGCCGATCCAATCAGCGGATTCGGTTGGTAAATTTGTCCAAGGAAGTGGCGGGAGAGAATGTCAATGCGGCTATCGACGGAACAGAGATGCTTCGTCTTCGATAGAAGTTGCTCCACGCGCCGCCGGCGGAGACCTCGTGGTTGCGCGTGCTTCATCAGATTTTTCACTCTACCACGAGCTTTCAACCTGTTCAGACGTGGCGGCTCAACAAGCAGGGTGAATCCATCGGCGTTGTGAAAATCCGGTTTGTCTGCCGGATGGCGAAGCGCCCAGTATGAAAGCCCATCGCTCGTCTCGATAACCGCCGAGAGCCCGATACGAAGAACAGCCCGCGGGTGGCTGGGCGACAGATCATCCAGCCGGACAAGGGCGTCCAACTCAAGCTGATTGCTGGTCGAGCGGACGGCAATCTGCGGGCGCATCGTTTCATCAGCAACCAGGCCGCCGTTGCGATAGCCGCTAAACGCGTAAACGGCCCAATCCCCCGACGGCGCGAAGTTGAACTCGTGGTACGCCGTTTGACCTTCCACGGCGATGAAGGCCTCGAAGCAGGTGTGGCGCCAAAGCTGTGTGCGCAGTACGCCCGGCGGAGAGACGCGGATTCCTGGAATATCTCCGTCGAGGCGGAAGGTCATCTGGAACTCGCCGCTGGCCGATCGTCGTACGAGCACCGCAATGGCGTGCACCGTCTCAGTATATGTAGACGCGTGGCACCTGAGACGTTGTAGCGTCATTCACTCAGCAGGGGCCGCGACCGCTGCTAGTTCTTTCGCACGTTCCGGAATGGGCCGGTGTCGAAACGCGGCTCCTTCGGCAAGCCAAGGACGCGCTCGCTGATGATGTTGCGCTGAATCTCGTCGGTGCCACCCGCAATGGAGGTAGCGGGCACCGAAACAAGAATCTCGGCTATGATCCCTTCACGCGGGCTCGCGGGACCGGTGAGCATCGCCTCCGCGCCCGTGATCAACGTATGCACGTGGGCACAGGCCCGGGCCACGTTGCTAGCCGCGAGCTTTCCGAGCGAGCCTTCTGGACCTTGCGGTCGGCCTTGACGCTGGGCAGCGCGCGCTCGGCGCGCAGTCCACTCGGCAGAACGCGCCATGATCATCAACTTGGCGATCTCCTGCCGCACATGAGGATCCCTGATCGCGCCGGTCTCCTTGGCGCGCTCGATTACCAGATCGACTCGACCCGCACGCTGCGGATACCATTTATACGGTTGGTTGGCCGTTTCGAGCTCGGCCCGCTCTTCGGCGTGGATACGTCCTTGGCGCGATCCGCGCTTTGACGGCGGGTTCAGTCCGTCGGCACCTCGGCGTTCGTGGGCGAGCGTCGTCATCGCCACCTTCCAGCCGTCGCCTACGCCGGCGACCAGGTTCTCCGCGGGCACTATCGCGTCGGTGAAGAACACCTGGTTGAATGACGCGTGGCCGTTCATCTGCTTGAGCGGCTGCACATCCACCCCCGGCTGTTTGACGTCGATCACGAAAAAAGACATTCCCTCGTGCTTGGGCGCATCCCAATCGGTGCGGGCGAGCAACAGGCCGTGGTCGGCATGATGCGCACTGGTCGTCCACACCTTCTGACCGTTGACGATCCAATGGTCGCCGTTCAGATCCGCGCGAGTCGTAGCGCCGGCGAGGTCAGAGCCGCTGCCGGGCTCGCTGAAGAACTGGCACCAGGTGTCTTCGCCAGTAAGGATGCGGCGCAGGAACTTCTTTTTCTGCAGATCCGATCCATGCTCGAGCAGCGTGGCCGCTGCCAGCAATCGTACCCCCGATTTCGCAACGCCGACCGCGCCCACGCCGGCAAATTCTTCCTCCACGACGCGCGCGAGGCTGACTGGCAGACCGCGACCGTACCATGCCTCAGGCCATTGCGGCATTCCCCAGCCAGAGTCGGCGAGCTTGTTACGCCACGCCACCAAAGACATCTCCGGATCCCAATTGGCCGCAAGCCAATCCCTTACTTCGGCACGCACCTCGGCTTCGCTAACCTTACTCATTACTTAAACTCCCCAACGCTGCATCAGGAGCTCTCGGTGGTAGTTCGGCTGGCCGAGAAACACCTCGGAGCTTTTCGCGCGCTTGAACCAGAGATGCGTGTCGTTGTCCCAGGTGAAGCCGATGCCGCCGTGAATCTGAATGCATTCGGCCGCGGCGTGCACGTAGGTCTCTGACGCCGCAGCCTTGGCCAAACAGGCGAGCGCGGGCCACTCCAGGTCGTCCACCGCACAGGCTTGCGCCGCGCAGTAGGCGGCTGACTTTGCAAGCTCCACATCCAGTAGCATGTCAGCTAACTTGTGCTTGATAGCCTGAAACGAACCTATTGTCCGCCCGAACTGAACCCGCAGCTTCGCATAGTCCACCGCCGAATCGAGCAACGCCTGGGCGCCGCCCACCATTTCGTTGGCGAGTGCGATGGCCGCCTGATCCATCGTGCGAAGAAGTGGCTTTGCGCCGTCATCCAGAGTTCCTAACAGGTCCGAATGCACGCCGTGAAAATCGATGCGCGCCAGCTTGCGAGTAGGATCCATGGATTGCAGTAGTCGTCGTTCAACGCCGTCGGAATCCGCGCTAAGTGTGAATAGAGCTATGCCTTCACTACCAACTGTCCCCGGTAGGCGTCCAGCAACGACCAGCAGGTCCGCAATATGGCCGTCCACCACGTAACTCTTGACGCCATCGAGAAGATAACCGTCCGCAACGGGGGTAGCGACGAGCGCGATCTCATGCGGGTCCCAGTTGCCATTGAGCTCGGTGACCGCAAGCGTCGCGAGTCGCGCGCCGCTCGCAAGGTTGGGCAACAAGCTCGATTTCTGCGCTTCCGTGCCCGCGTTCAGGATGGCATTGGCCGCAAGCACCGTCGTCGAGAAATAAGGCGCGCAAAGTAATGCGCGTCCAAGCTCCTCGGTAACGATGCAAAGCTCGACCATGCCGAATCCCGCTCCGCCGTATTGCTCAGGTATGGGGATACCGGGCAGCGCGAGCTCCTCGCTCAACTGGCGCCACACCTCGGGATCGTAACCCTCGGCCGTAGCCATGAGACGCCGAACCTCAGTCGTCGGCGATTTATCATTCAGGAATCGCCGGAGCAGTGAGCGGAACTGCTCCTGCTCGTCCGTGAACGCGAACTGGATGCGGCGCGCTGGCTCGACTCTCGATTCCTCTGATGCACTCATCGCTCTAACAATGCGCTCCGTCGCTAACGCTTAAGAATGCGCGAACGTTTAAGAATAATCGTCTAATGGCACAAACCGGTTGCGCTCATCAATGTTCGGCCTCGCAATTCGGCCGGCTCTCTCCGCGAAACCAACTGATCGCGAGAGCGCTACGTATTTTGTAAGAACTCGACCGTGTTGCCGTCTGGATCGGTCACCATCGCAATCGTAACCCCCGGCCGGAACTCAGTGACGGGCACGGTCGCGCGGATGCCTTTCGCCTCGAGCCGCGTCATCAGTCCGCGAATATCGGGCACCGAGATCGTAAAGTAGCGGAATCCAAGTCCGCCCATCGGTCCGCCCGGTGCGGGTTTTGCCGAGGGCGTCTTTTCGAGCTTCAGCAGTTTGATGATGGTGGTTCCGCATTTGAGGCGATACATTCGGCCTCCCGGCAACGGCAGCTCGCCCTCCCACTCCAACCCGAGCCCGTCGCGATAGAAGGCGAGGGCGGCCTTCTCGTCCGTCACGATGATTCCCAAATCGATAGAGTCTTTGCTCACCTGCATGACTTTCTCCTCTCTCGGTTGCCAGGGGTTTCAGTCAGGATAGACTGCGCCGGGCCTGGATCAGAGTCAAATCTTGCGTACCGGCCGTCGGGTGCTGGCCGCTCCCGTGCTGCCACGATTCACTCCGACCTGCGATAGCTCAGCTTCTCGCGCCGTTCCAAATCTCCGCCAGATATCGGGACCGGCGGCGGTTAAGCCTCCATCCACTACGAGTGCCTCACCGGTGACGAATGCGGAGTCATCACTCGCCAGAAACAATGCGGCGCCAGCGATGTGCTCCGGTTTCCCATGCTCTGGCCACGGTTGTAATTGTTCCATCCGCTTCGCGGCCGCAGCCGGATCACCACGGTCGGTGAGCGGCGTAAGAACTCCTCCGGGACAGATCGCATTGACCCTGATGCGGTCGGCCGCGAGTTGCAGCGCAGCCGCTTGAGTGAGATTAATCACCGCGGCTTTGGCGGCCGAATAAACCAGTGGTCCGCCTCCACCGCTCAGACCGGCGATCGACGCAGTGTTAATTATCGAGCCGCCTCGGCCCAGGCGCTTCATCGCACGGGCCGCGTGCTTGATACCAAGGAAGACGCCCTTCGCTAGCACGTCGAAGGTGTAGTCCCACTCTTCTACTTCCACGTCCCAGATAGGACCCAGCGCGCCGCCAACACCGGCGTTGTTGAACACGATGTCGAGCCCGCCGAATTCGGAAACCGCTAGATCGATCATCGCGGCGACCTCGCGCTCTTTGGCCACGTCAGTTCGAATGAAGCGGACCTGCTCGCGAAATCCACGGTCGGATGCGATCGCCAGAGTTTGCTTGCCGGTATCTTCGTTGTAGTCGGCGATCACCACTGATGCTCCCTCCTGAACGAAACGCATCGTGGTCGCGCGACCCATCCCGCTCGCGCCTCCGGTGATCACCGCCACTTTGTCCTTAAGTCTCATAGGTAGTCCTCACTACAATTTCTTTCTCTTCGATCGTTCGAACGGTCATTATTTTCGTTGCGTCATGCCCTCCAATATGTCGACTTTGCCTGCGAAGTCCTCGAGTTCGACTTCCGTCGTTTCGAGGATACTGGCGGTCTGGCGCCAGTGACCGATAATAATCAGCAATTCAATTATCTCTCCCGGACTGAGATGCTGCTTTAGCGCTTCCAAGGTTGCGCGGCTGGCCTTGACGTTGGCGTTCACCTCGTCGGTGAATTGCAATACAAGGCGCTCTACTTCGGTGAAGCAGCTGGCGTTCTGCCAATTCTCTATCGCCGCTATCTGTTCGTCGCTGACGCCGACGTGCTTCGCCGCGGGCACATGCTGGGTCCATTCGTAGACCGAATGGCAATCCTTCGCCGTGCGCAAGATTGCGATTTCCCGCAGCTTTGGATCGATCGTGATTTGCGTGAAGAGCGCATTACTCAAACGGCTGCGGTGCAGGAATATGCTCTGAGCGTTAGCGGTCATCCTTTGCACATTGAGTACGACGCGTCCGGACTTGAGAATCTTGAGAACTTCAGGCGAAGCGTCCTTTTCGTCGAGATAGGGTAGCAAGGCCATCTCTGCATTCCTCCAAAAAGTGTCATCCAACGAACGCCATCGCGGCGCGCCGAGAAGCTCGAACCGCTCCTAACTCAGGCGCGCGCGCAGATGTGCTGGTCCTTCGCGGCTGAAGGCAAGCGAGCTAAACAACTAGATTCCTAGATCCAGCAGATTGTAATCCTTAAGACTGGTTTTTACTTCCGGCGTCCATCGATACCGGTCTTCTTGTCCCGCGAACGGCTTGTATGCGTAAGGCGTCTCATTCGGAAAGCGCTGATGCCGCGCATCGATCGCATACATGATCACCCGTGATCGCTCGCGAATGCGTTCCTCGTCGTAAACGGCAACTGGGTTATGCACGCCCCCGCTGACTACTCCCAGCACTGAACGGCGCCGATGAAACCCGAAGTTGAGCGTGACGCGGACGTCTTCGCTGGTGTTTGCAAAGGAGCCATGAACTGCTTGCCGGTTGCAGATCACGACATCGCCGGGCGCGCAGATAAGAGGCACTGCATCAGGCAAGCGATCCGAGCCAGCGTCCTCGACCATTGCTTTGATATCCACTTTGTTGCGCCGATGAGAACCCGGCACGACCCACAGGCCGTTCGCCGCGTTACACCCATACAGCTGTGCCATGAAGTTGAAGCCGTGAGTGCCTTCGTCGAGCGCCGGACTGTCCCAGTGAGTCCACCCATCCTGATGCCAGGCGACTGAACCGCCCAGGCCAGGCTGCTTGATCCACACCGCCTCATTGAATGGCGTGAAGTCCTCGCCATTAACAGCTTCCGCAACTGCGAGCAGATCGGGATGACCGTAGAGCCGCAGGCATGCATCGGAAAACTGCAGCGAGCCGAGGACTAGTTGCAGGACGTACTCGGGCGCCTCTTTGGGCGCGGTCGGTTCGATCATCTTCACCGGATGCCGGCCGTTGGCGAAACCGGTGCCGCCGAGAGGATCGGAAAGCGGCTTGACCCAACTGATGTTCCGGGCCGTGCAATCCGCGTCGAAGGCCGGCCGTCCCTGGCTATCGACCTTGGCCTGCTTGTTCACCGGAGCGCGCGCCAGGATTTCTGCCACGTCACGCTCGATGTCTTCAAGTTCTTCTTTGCCCAATAATCCTTCAAAGACATAGAACCCACAGCGCGAGTACGCGTTGAGAATCGCCGGATCGAGCTGGCCTTCTCGATCAAAGCGCAGCGGGCCTCGATTGCCGAGTCTTAGCGCGCGCTCCTCGCCGTTTTTCCGGTACTGCTCCATAGCAGCCTGATCGGGTCCGTAATCTACGATAGGTACTTTGATGAGTGGCAGGTTAGCCATGTGCTCAATCTCTCCTAAAAAAACGCCGGCGGAGGTTGGTGTGCTTTCACTCCTAGCGCAAACTGCCCTCTTCGCCTAGCTTGCGGAAACCCCGAGATCTGTGCCGCCGCTCACCGGAAGGGTCGCTCCCCGAGTGTGATTTCCGTTCTCATGAATAGATTGCGTTTTGCTCGGCGCGGTGTGAGAAGTTGCGGCTCGGGACAAGGAGGCGGAGACCCCGGATGGCACAAACATCGAAGCGCATGCTCGAAGGCTACCGCGTACTCGATTTCACGCAGGTGCTGGCTGGACCGACCACGACGCGATACATGGCCGAGATGGGCGCCGAGGTAGTCAAAATCGAATTCGCGCCGAACGGTGATATCGCGCGCGGAGTGCCGTATATCCGCGACGGGCGGAGCGCATACTACGTGCAGCAGAACCGAGGCAAGAAAAGTCTGTGCCTCGACCTCAAGAAGCCCGCGGCGGCGGCGATCATCCGGGAACTGATTCCGAGGGTTGATGTGTTGGTGGAGAATTACGCGCCAGGGGTGATCGGGCGGTTGGGATTCGGCTACGAGGCGGTAACGGAGCTCAATCCGAAGATCATCATGTGCTCGATTTCGACGTTCGGGCAGGGCGGGCCGCTGTCGAACCGGCCCGGCTATGATTTTATCGGGTGCGCGTATTCAGGCGTGCTCAGCATGATCGGCGAACGCGACGGTGCGCCGTCGCTGCCCGGCGTTGGACTCGGCGATATTACGACAGGGGTGCATGCGCTGTCCGCGATCACGACTGCGCTGCTTCATCGCGAGCGCACTGGCGAGGGACAATACGTCGAGACGTCGCTGCTGGATTGCTACTTCAGCTACAACGACATGCCGGTGCATACGGCGAGTTTGAGTCGAGGCGCGATTTCACCGCGGCGTAACGGCGCACATCATTTCGCGATGGCTCCGCTCGGCGTGTTCAACGGCAAGCGGAGCCCGATTCTGATCATGGCGGCCACGGAATATCAATTCGTGTATCTCTGCCGCGCGATGGGACGGCCGGAAATGCCCAGCGATCCTCGCTTTTGCAACAACACTGCGCGAATGGCGAACGTCGAGGAGTTGAAGCGGCTGATTCAGGATTGGTTCGACGCGATGCCGAGCGATGACGAAGTGTACCGGCTGTTCAACGAGCATCGGGTGCCATACGCGCAGGTGTTGTCGATTGAAGAGGCGATGGCTCATCCGCATTTGCGCGAGCGTGAGGTGGTGCGGACCGTGAACGATCGATATTTAGGGGAGTTCGAGGTACCGGGATTTCCGCTGCGTTTTTCGGGCTACGAACGACATCGCGAGATGGAAGCGCCGACCCTCGGAGAGCATAACGAGACCGTGCTGCGCGAGCATTTGGGATATTCGGCTGAGCGGATCGCCGCGCTGGAGCGGGAGGGCGTGTTGCATCGCGGCGACCGCTGACGAATCGCGGCGAAAACATAAGACGGGCCGCGGACACTGAGTTGCTAGTATGAAAATCTCGTTCGGCATTCATCTGGCCCCCGGGCCGTTTTTCCGCCGCGAAGATCTCGGCCGGTTGACGGACCTTGTGAAGATGGTCGAGGACTACGGCGCCGAGGCGATCGGCACCTACGATTCCGCTTTTATCGGCGACGACGCGTACGTCAGACTTGCGCTGATGGCGGTCGCATCGACGCGCGCGCGGATCGGCTTACGCCCGACTAACCCGCTGACGCGCGAGCCACAGGTGATGGCATCCTTCCTGGCCTCGATCGATAGCCTTACGGGCGGTCGCGCGTTCATGGACATCGCCAGCGGCGACAGCGCGGTCCTCAATGTCGGCTACAAGATCGCTTCCCGGGCACGGATCGAGGACTACGTCGCTTGCGTGCGCTCCTTGCTGGCCACGGGTGAAGCGACGTATCAAAAGCGGCCGCAGCGGGTTCGCTGGACATCCAGGGCGGTCCGCGATCGCGTACCCATATCCATCTGCGCGGAAGGGCCGCGAATGTTGCATCTGGGCGGCAGAATTGGTGACGGGGTGATCGCCGGTACGGGGCTCCTGCCCGAGGTGATTGCTGACACGGTCTCGAGGATCCACGCCGGCGCGCTCGAGGCCGGTCGTCAGCCATCCGAAGTCGATATCTGGTTTACCACCAGGACCTCACTGCATGAGGACCAGGCTACTGCGATCAAAAACGTTAAGGCTTCGGTATCTTCAATTCTGAACCATTCGATGCGCTTCAGCCTCGAGGACAAGCGGGTCCCCGACCATCTCAAGGCGAAGCTGCAGGAGTACGTGGACGGTTACGTGCTGTATGAACACGTGGTGTCGGAAGGTACAAATCCGCGCCGCATGGACGAACTCGGTCTGACCGATTACGCGCTCAAGCGGTTCGCGCTGGCGGGCAATCCGGAGGCCTGGATCGCGCGCATCGAAGAACTCGCGCAGGCGGGCGCCACCAAACTTTGGCTTAACGCCGAGGGCGGAAATCTTGATCGCCAGCTACACTACATGCGATTGCTCGGCGAGCGCATCATGTCTCGATTCGTGTAGAAAAAACGGCCTGGCGAGTTGCGCACCAGGCCGTGCATGAAGCGCTCGATCTTTTCTGCTAGGCAGTCGCGCGGGTTGTCGTATTGCCGGCGGTCGCGATGCCTGCGGGATCTTCTGCCACCAGCGGCTTGGGGTTCAGTTCCTTCAGCGCCGGCAGCACTTCCTTTGCAAAGAGGCGCATGCTCTTTTCCGCCACGGCCATGGGCATGGCGCCGTACTTGAAGATGAACATTATCTCGTCAGTGCCGAATGCCTGAGCGAGCTCCGTCGCTCGCGCAATCGTCTGCGCAGGCGTGCCCCAGGGATGGCTGTTGTAGAAGCCGTGCGTGAACAGCGTAGGATCCTTCCGGAGCGCATCCGATTGCGCGGCGTACGATTCGTAGCCCTTGATGTTCTTCAAATGCGTGCCGAGCAACTCGTAGTGACGGAGCGCCGAATTGGCGTACTCCACCATGTGACGCTCCGCCCCTGCCCGGGCCTCGCTGGTCGTCTCGGCCACATAGGTCCACAGCGCGAGCTTGGTGTGGCTCGGCGCGTGGCCGGCGTCTCGGCGGAGCGCTGCGTAACGGCGCATGTTCGCCAGCGCTACATCCAGGCTCGTGGTTGGGATGGTCAGCGGTCTCACGCCGTGCTTTGCGATTATCTCCACCGTCTCCTTAGTGCCACCCGCACACCAGAGGTTAACGCTCAGGTCGCGCTCCGGTTGGGGCCGCAGCCGCAGGCCGTGGATCTTGTAGAACTCGCCGTCGAATTCGCACTGACCAGTGGCCAACAGCTGCGTGAGCACCTGCAGCGACTCGTCGAACCGACCCCGGGCTTCGTTCTGATCGATGCCCAGCCCCGCGTACTCGCGGCGCCCCAGTCCCCGGCCGACGCCGCAGATGACGTTTCGGTCCCGCCCGAGAAAAGCATCGAGCATGTTAACGTCCTCGGCGACGCGCACCGGATTGTGCCACGGTAGCACCGTGACCATCGTTCCCAAGTCCACATGCTTGGTAATGCCGGCGATATAGGTGAGGTACTGCAGCGGGTTCGTCACCATCGTGTACGGCGTGAAGTGGTGCTCGATAGTCCACACCGAATCGAAACCGGAGTCGTCGGCGATCCGCGCGATATCGATTTCTTCGTTGAAGATCTCGCGGTCCGAGCGCGCGGCGCGCTTGGCCACGGATTTGCCCTGTTCCTCGGCTTCGTAGCGGTCCCAGTCGCCGTAGTTCTGATTGAAGATGGTTGCCCCGACGCGCATTTGTTCTCTCCTGGCCGGCTACTTGGCCGACGGCTTCAACTCCAGCGGCGTATAGTAGTGGCGGTCGCCGAGCGCCTGTACTGCGGCGAAGAATTCCGGTCCCGACGCCTTGCCAGGCTGCTCGAGTTCCCAGGTTTGACGGATGAAGCACCAACTGTCCGGCCGCAACCGGCGCGCTTCGGCGAAATACTTCAGCGCCTCGTCGCGATGACCGCGCTCGAACAGATGCTCGCCCAATCTGAAATTTGCCATGGCAAGCGCGTCGGTATCGTCAGGCCCTTCGGTCCGCCGCCGGGCTTCCTCGGGCGACAATACAAATTCGCTGCGATCGCCTTTCACCACCCAATCACGAATCGCATCCACATATGAAGTGCGCAGACGCTTGCCCTCGGCGACGACCTCCGCCGGCATCGTGAACGTCTGCGGATCCAGCGAGCGGACTCCGTCGTTAACTCCTGCCGACTCGGCCGGCCGCACGATTCGGCCCTGCTCGTCGATCCACACCGTCATCGGCACGTTGATGATGTCGTAGAGTTCTCCGACGATGTGCTTCTGATCGATCAAGCACGGATACTGCGGGACTCCTGCTCGAGCGAGTAATCGATCGTCCCAACCCATGATGTCTTTGAGCAAGGCCGGCATTTCGGTTGACGACGGCCGAATGAAATCGCGGACAGCAGCGCCGCCTGCGCTATCGAACGCGATTGCTATGACGACGAAACCGCGGTCTTTCAGTTCTTCGTAAAGGCCCTGCCAAACTGGCAGGTCATAACGGCATCCTCACCAGGAGGCCCACGCGGCTATTAATACCTTCTTGCCGCGATAGTCGGACAGCCGATGCATCTTACCGTCGAGATCCGGCAGTTCGAAATCCGGAGCCTCGAGCGACTTCAAGGCCGACCGGCGCGTTCCCGCGTTCTCGCCGAAATACCACACTCCGTTTTTGTCATCGTGCAGCATCGGTTGACCTAGCAACCGCGCGAACGATGCGAGGTTAAAGCTCTGCCGGTTGTCGCGCACAAAGTCCGCCTCGCGCCCCACCGGAATCGGCACGCAGACGTCGCCCTTGCAGACGCCTTCAGGCTTCAATTCCCATCCGCTTATTTTGGCGAGCTCCGCGGCGCTGAGCCACAGATTGTCGCGCTCGGCTTTGGCGGTGACAGCCTCTGAAGGGCGGTCTCCATAAATTACTTCTATCGGCATCTCGCGAATCCTCCCGCGGTCCAGTAGGTTCTTTCGCTTGTATCATTTGTATGCGTGATTGCACACCAGCAGATGCGCCGTCGAATCCTCGCATCTGATTTTGAACGGTGATAAGTCTCCGAACTATTCGGATTCAACCTGAGGAGGGCTTGCGATGGCCGGATCAAGCGCAATCTCAATTCATCCGTCGGTGGATAATGGCATCAGAATGGGCGCCAAGGATTTTGCGGGCGGCACACTCGTCTGCAAATGCGCGCAGAATCCGGTCAAAGTCACGGTCAAATCGCAATCCGCCTACAATCATGCCTGCGGCTGCACGAAGTGTTGGAAGCCGAAGGGCGCGCAGTTCGCCGTGGTAGCGGTGGTGCCGCGTGACAAACTGTCCGTGACGGCAAATGCGGACAAGCTCGCGGTCGTCGATCAGGCTGCCGCGATTCACCGCTACGCATGCAAGGGCTGCGGCGTGCATATGTACGGACGCATCGAGAACACCAAGCATCCGTTCTACGGTTTCGATTTTATTCACACCGAACTGTCGCCCGACGCGGGCTGGTCGCCGCCGGGCTTCGCCGCGTTCGTCTCGTCGATCATCGAGGGCGGCGCCGATCCGGCGAAGCAGGACAGTGTACGCGGCAGGTTGCGCGAGCTCGGCCTCGAGCCTTACGACTGTCTCTCGCCGCCACTCATGGACGCGATCGCAACGCATATCGCCAAGGCCTCGGGCGTGCTGAAGGCTTGATCTCCGCCGAATCTTTCAGCGCGGAGAGGTGAGGTCATGCTCGAAAGCATCTTTCACGTAAACGTCAACTGCACGAATTTCGCGCGTTCGATGGAGTTCTACGCCAAGCTGGGATTCAAGGTTGTTCGAGATCTCGAGGTGGTCGGAAATCAGCAATTGAGCGAGGGACTGCGCATCCCGGATTGCCGCGGCCGCGCCGTACTCCTGATGCTTGGGGACAACCCGCGCGCAACCAGGCTTGATCTGATCGAATGGCTGCATCCGAAAACGGCGGGAACTACCTATCCAAATCTCTGGAATGCCGGTATTTGCAGAATCGCGCTTCGCACCCGCGACCTGCGCAAGGACTACGAAGCATTGACCGCTCAAGGAATCGAGTTTTGGACCGAGCCGCGTTTTTTCAACGTCCGGGACGGCCGCGAGGAGGGCTTCGTCTGCTGCTCCGATCCGGACGGCACTGTGATCGAGCTTATTCAGGTATGACCTGGTCTATTGAAGCTTGTTGTTCTGGGAAGCAGTAATGGCGAACCAAGACATCAACAATCAAGACATCAACTATGCGGACCGGCTGACGTCGCTCCAGAAAGAAGTGCTGGAATTCCTGCGCACTTTCGAATCCATCCAGGAAGGACTCCGGCCCGGCATACTATCCGAGTGCCAGGCGCGCATAGTTGGCGTAGTGAGCGATACCTTTCGCCGCTTCGAGTCGAGCTTTGTGCCACTGACGCCGCCCGATGGCATGAAGGAACTGCATCAGCCGCTGTGCAATGCGATCCGCGAACTGGCCAAGGCCTATGAAATTTTCATGAGCAAGCCGGGGCCCGAATGGACGCTCGCGTTCCTCCACAGTCGCGCTGCATTTTGCCGCGGCCTGTACCAACTCTACGAGTTGCGCGACCAGTTGCCGCTAATCGCGCCGCATTTTTTGGTGGACGGAGCCAGGTCGCCCGTCACCAGCGCGCCGGGTGCCGTGGCGACGGGTTTCATCCAGCGCCAGCGCAACCAGGAACGTTCGGATTACACGCTCTATATTCCCGAAGATTATTCGCCGGATAGGCCCTTGCCACTGATCGTTGCGTTGCACGGCGGCTATGGTCAGGGCTACGAGTACGTCTGGACGTGGCTGAGGACGGCCCGCAGCCGCGGCTACGCCATTCTCGCGCCTAAGTCATTCGACGTTACCTGGGACATGATGGTACCTAGTTCGGATGCTCGCTCGGTCGTGCGGATGCTGAATGAAGTCTCGAACGAATATTCGATCGATCCCGCGCGCGTCTACTTAACCGGCCTCTCCGACGGCGGCATCTTCACCTACATCTTAGGACTCGAACAACCGCAACTGTTCCGCGGTCTCGCTGTGATAGCAGGCGTGCTTCATCTGACTCTCGATCCGATGCTCCGCCAGGGACGCGGCAAAGACACCCCTATGTTAGTAATTCATGGGGTCCACGACTTCATCTTTCCGGTCGCATATGCCCGCCAGACCTGCAACTTGCTCACAAGCATCGGCTACAACGTGACCTACAAGGAGTTACCCGAGTGGGGACACGCTTATCCTTACTCGATCAATGAGCGATTAGTGCTACCCTGGTTCGAGTCGCTGCCGCCTAAGTAGCGCACCGAGTACTACGGCCTGAATTGCAGCGCTCGCGGCACGAGCAAACTGGGCTGCGTGACGATCCGATAGGCGTTCTCCACCCACTCGCACACCCATCGCCGCGTATCGCGCGGATCGATCATCTCCTCCATCTGGAACCGGCTGAGCGGGCCGATAGGTCCCCGCGCGCTTTCGATACGCGCATTGATCTCGGCCCGTAGCGCGACCGGGTCGGCACTCTCGGCCAGCTGGCGTTTGTAGGCCGCCTCGATGCCGCCTTCAGGCGGGATACCGCCGACATCGGCGGCGGGCCACGCGATGCGCGCACTCGCGCCGCTACGAGGCGTCGCGAAGTTGTTGCCGGCCACCCCAAAGCTGCGGCGCATGATGACGGTGAAGATCGGAACCGCGACCTGCGCGTACGCGATCATCCACTCACCGCCCTTGCGGATCGTGCCGGCGATCTCATGCTCAAGGCCCACCGCGAAGCCCGGATTGTCGATCAGGTTCAACAGGGGAAGGTGGAACAAATCGCATACGTCGAGGTGGCGCTTGAGTTTGTCACAGCCGTCGGCCGTTAGCGCGCCGCCATTGATATGCCGACAGTCAGACGCGACCACGCCCATCGGATAACCGTTGAAGCGTACGAAGCCAACGATCTGATCGGTGCCCCACAGCGGCCCGATCTCGAAGAACGAGCCTCGATCCGCCATCAACCGGATTGCCCGGCGCATGTCGAATGTCATCGTGCGCTTGCGCGGAATGATCGTGAACAGCTCTTCTTCGCGGCGATCGATACGATCGGATGGGTCTGGCGCCAGCACAGGCGGCGCTTCGTAAACGCTCGAGGGCAGGTAGGAGAGGAATCGCTTCGTCATCGAAGTTGCCTCTTCCTCCGACTCGGCGAGATTATCGACCGAACCGTTTCGGCAGTGCACCTGCCAGCCGCCCAGGTCCTCCTTCGTGATGTCGTAACCCATCGCGTGGCTCACCACCGGCGGTCCGGCCACGAACAACTGCGCGATGTCGCGCACCATCACCGAGAAATGACCGAGAACCGCCTTCGCAGCGCCGATGCCCACGACACTGCCCAGCAGCATATTCACCACTGGCACCTCGCTAAGCTGCGTTACGTACATGCTGCTGCCGAGATGGCCCGTCAGGAACGATCCGCCTTCTCCGGACACGCGCGGCCGGCCTGCGGTGATGGTGCCTGAGCTTTCCTGCGCGCTACTTTCGCCGGCCTTCTGCTGCTTCGGTACCATCGCTGCGATGCTGCCGCCGCCCGACGAACCGTCCAGCAAACGGATCGACGGACATCGAAGGTCGATCGACAGCCGGTCCAGATGAGCGGCCTTGCCACCGATCGCACCATCGGCGTGCCCGCCGCGCGAAGTGAAATCGTCGGCGCACACCACCGCCGTACGTCCATCGACCTTACCCCATCCGCCGACGTGGTTGGCGGGCGTGAAGCCCGCGACCCGTCCGTCCTCGTCATAGTCCGCGAACCCCGCGAGACTGCCGACCTCGCGAAAGGTGCCGGCGTCGAGGAGTAGGTCGATCCGCTCGCGGCACGTCAACTTGCCGCGATTCCGCTGGCGCACGACACCCGGATCTTTCGAATCAGGCGCGAAGCGGCGATGCGCGATCGCTTGCAGCGCCTGCACGTCGGCGAGCATCGGCGCCCAAGTGTCGTCGCCATGACGGCGCGGCGAAGCCGCCTCGCCGCCGCGTTTAGCTGGAGCGATCGTGGCGATGATCTGGCCGGCCGCGACGTTGGCGCCGATCTCGGCTGGCCTGATCTCGGTCACGACGCCGGCGCACGGTGCCGTGATCGCGGTTTCCATCTTCATGGCGCTGATGACCATCAGCGTCGCGCCGGCTTCGACGCTCGCGCCGGCCTCCACGAGGATCTCAATGATAGCGCCCGCCATCGGGCTTTCGATTCCCTCCTCGCCAGCCGGCACAGCCAAGCTTGATGCGGACCCATGCGCATCCGACGCCGCGACCGCGCCTTTGCCACGGCCTAGCGCGTTAGCGTGCTGTTCGAGCAGCGCGATCGAGCCCGACGCTGACGCCTTTGCGCTGGTCGGCGCAACGAGGTCGAGATGCTCGGAGAAAAAGCTTGTCCGCGCATCGCCAGCCCGCACCACCGGATGCGAGAGGACTGCACGCAGCTGCCGAAGATTGGTCGGCAGCCCGGCGATGTGGAACTCATCGAGCGCGCGCAAAGTGTGGTCGAGCGCCGACGCGAACGAATGCGTCGAGTTAGACTGGCAGATGAGCTTGGCGAACATCGGATCGAATTGCGGCGGCGGCGCATAACCCAGATAGCCGGATGAATCGACTCGCACGCCCGGACCGGTCGGCTCCTTGTACGCGCTCAGCACGCCGGCCCCGCTCGCGACGATGCGCGCCTGTACGGCAAAGCCGCGCGGCGCTTCGACCGCGGCTTGATTTGGGATCCCCAGAGCTTTCAAGGACTCGCCGGCCGCGATGCGGAACTGAGCCTCGACGAGGTCGATGCCCATGACCTGCTCGGTGACTGTGTGCTCCACCTGGATGCGGGGATTGCACTCGATAAAAAAATGTTCGCCGCGCTCCGGGCTGACCAGGAACTCGATCGTGCCCGCGTTCACGTAGCCGGCCGCACGCGCGAGGCGGATCGCATCTTCCAGGATTCGTCGCCTAAGGCCGGCCTCCAGCCCTGGAGCCGGCGCGATCTCGACAACCTTCTGGTTTCGAAGCTGGATCGAGCAGTCGCGCTCGTAGAGATGAACGACGTTGCCGTGGCTGTCGCCGAGGACCTGCACCTCGATGTGACGGGGTCGCGCGACCAGCTTCTCGACAAACACCGAGCCGTCGCCGAACGCCGCGATTGCCTCGCTCTGACAGCGGGCGAAGGCCGCCGACATCTCATCGGCGCCCGCGACTGCGCGCATCCCGCGACCGCCGCCGCCCGCTGCGGCTTTCAGCATGACTGGATAGCCGATCGTTTCGCTGACGGCGATGGCATCCTTCGCGCTCGCCAAGGCCTGCGGGCTGCCTGGAATGATCGGGATGCCGAGCGAGCGGGCCAGTTCGCGCGCTTTGATCTTGTCGCCGAACAGCGCCAGCGTTTCGGGCCGCGGCCCGATGAAGACGATCCCCTCTTCAAAACATCGCTTCGCGAAGCCGGCATTCTCGGACAGGAAGCCGTAGCCGGGATGCACGCTATCGCAGCGACTGAGTTTGGCGGCCTCGATCAATCCTTCGATATCGAGGTAGGCGCGCACGGGACCGCTCGACGGCGCCCGCGACGTGCCGAGCGCACGCGATTCGGTCGTGACGCGGGTATGCATCGAGAGCGCGTCAGCCGGGGCGTACACACTGACCGACTCCACGCCGAGCGCCGACGCGGCGCGCGCGACGCGGATTGCGATTTCGCCTCGGTTGGCAATCAATACTCGCTTGAACAAAGGTCAACTCCCAGCAGCGTTGTCAAACTATGGACTACTCTACGGTCTCGCGAAGCGCCCACCAAATTCTCGGCCTCGCGGGTTCGTCGGTGGCTGTGCGCAGGAGACGAATACCCTTAGCCCTCGCGTGGTTGCAAGCTGACCCCACATCGCCAGAGATAAGCCCGCCGATTTGCTTGACAGAGCCGCCTGCGTATTGCTCGTCTTGGCGCATCGCTACCGCTGCGGGCGCGCAGCTTGGAGGCAATCAAACATGGGAACTCTACGCGGCGAACAGATCATCGCTCAGGCGTTCAAGCGTGAAGGCGTCGACACCATCTTCTTCATGATGGGTGGACCGACTGGAGGTACCGCCGGCGCATGCCTGGAACTCGGGATGACGGGTATCTATGTGCGCCACGAGCAGGCCGCCGCGATGATGGCGCACGCGTATGCGCGGGTTACCGGCAAGCCCGGAATCTGCATCGCACCGATGGGTCCTGGCGTCGCCAACCTTGTGACCGGTCTTGGTAACGCCTGGGCTGACGCTAGCCCTGTGATAGCAATCGGCGGAGCTTCACCGATGCGCGGCACCACGCTCGATACTTTCCAGGAGATGGATCAAATTCCGATGATGCGGCCGATCGTCAAAGCCGCCTATCGTGTCGATCTTGGTTATCGGATTCCCGAGTACATCAGCATCGCGTTTCGTGAGGCGCTCGACGGCAAGCGCGGGCCGGTTTACCTCGACCTCCCGGGCGACGTGTTATCGGGCAAAGTCGACGAGGAGAAGATTCATTGGGTCGACGGCAACTCGCGCACGGACGCGCGTCCGGCGGGCGACCCGGCGCTGATACGCAAAGCCGTCGAGCTTTTGGCGAAAGCGCAGAAACCGATCGTCCTTACGGGTAGCGGCGTCCTGTGGTCGCGAGCGGAGAACGAGTTGCAAAATTTTATCGATGCGACCGGCATCCCATTTTTCACGACGCCACAGGGACGCGGTGTCATCGCTGAGGATCATCAGCGATCGTTCCCGGCAGCGCGCTCGACCGCGTTTCGCGAGGCCGACGTGGTGCTGCTCATCGGCGCGCGGGCCAACTCGATGCTCTCATTCATGCGGGCGCCGCGTTTTTCAACCGACGCAAAGCTTATCAACGTGAACCTCGACGGCAAGGAGATCGGACACAATCGCGCCGCCGACATCGGCATTATCGGCGACGCAAAGTTGGTCCTCGGCCAGTTGATTGCAGACGCTGCCGGCAAATTCGGTCCCAAATTAGAGACGGACTGGGTCGCACAGCTTGCCGTCAAGCATCGGTCGAATATGGAACGGTCGGCGCCTCTGCTGCACTCCGACGCGGTCCCGATCCATCCCTTGCGCCTATGCAATGAAGTCAAGGAGGTCATTTCGCGCGACACCATCCTGGTGGTTGACGGACATGAAATATTGAACTTCGCGCGCCAATCGATTCCCATCTATCAAGCGCGATGCAGTCTCAACGCCGGGCCCCACGGATGCATGGGCGTAGGCATCCCGTTCGGAATTGGCGCGAAGGTTGCCCGTCCGGACCTACCGGTGCTGGTGCTCAGCGGCGACGGCGCATTCGGCTGGAACGGGATGGAGATGGACACCGCGATTCGCCATCACTTGCCGATCGTGGTTGTAGTGTCGAACAACGGCGGATTTACTTCGCGCAAGACCGGCGGCACCGTCGGTCGCGACCTGGGCTTCCAGCGCTATGACAAGATGGTCGAAGCGCTCGGCGGTTACGGCGAATTCGTCGAGCAACCCAAGGCGATCCGGCCTGCGATCGAGCGCGCGATCAATAGTGGCAAGACTGCGTTGGTCAACGTCTGCACCGATCCCGACGCGCAGGCGACCACCGACATGGGCTTTGCCGGGTACTGATAGCTACATAGGCTTACTTAGCCTCGTCCTCCGCGGAGGGACCCGTGACCTTGTAGAGCTTCTGTGAGTTCCCCCACAGGATCTTGCGCCGTACTGACTCTTCACAGTCAGAGAGACCACCTTTAATCCGGGCGTGCACCTCGTCGCCATAGAGCGAGGTCGGATGCGGAAAGTCGGTCTCGAAAAGGATGTTATCCACGCCAATCTTATCGATCAGGCGGCGCGGCGCGGTCTGCTCGAACCAGTAACAGGCATAAACGTTGCGCGCGAAGTACTCCGACGGCAGCCGATCAAATTCCGGATGCTCTTCCGCAACGCTATTGCCCTGAAACTGGTAATCCATCGCTTCGAGCACGAAAGGAATCCAACCGATGCCACTTTCCACCGACACAAACTTGATCTTCGGATAGCGCGCCAGCACTCCCGACATTAACAGGTCGTTCAGTTGGAGGCCGTTGCGCAGGAAGATGTCGACTGCCAGTTCTGTGAACGTCGCCATCTTGCCGTACGTCACGATCCGATTTTTGACCATGCCCTCGGCCATGTCGCCCGAGCCGATATGGAAGCTGATCGGCAGGTCCAAATCGCAGGCCGCCTCCCAGAGCGGATTCCAATGCGCATCGCCAAGTAGCGGCTTGCCATAGTACTGAGGCTCGCCAGTGAAGAGGATTCCCTTGTGTCCCATCGCGGCGCATCGGCGAACCTCCTTGACCGCGGCTGCGACGTCCCAGAACGGAATCGAGGTGATAGGTAGCAGCCGGCGCGAATCGACCGACGCCCACTCGGTCTGCCAATCGTTATAGATCTGTACGCAGGTAAGCATCAGTTCGGGATCGTTCAGCTTGAGGAACTGCTGAGCGCCGAAGCCGCCGACATTCGGGTACATGACCATCGCCCAGATGCCCATCTCATCCATGTACTTGAGGCGCGCAGTCGCGTCGTATGCTCCCGGATGCATGTCGTCGTAGGTCTTGGGCGGGTTGTTGAAACTCCCCCGTCCTGCGGTAGCCGTCATACCGACACTCGCCAGCGGAGAGCCTCCTCCCACCAACCAGCGCTGGCTGCCATCGTCGCCCATCACAACGTGTGGCACGCGATCACGCATGCTAGCCGGGGCGCGGCTGGTCCATAGGTCTGGCGTTTCAGTCACATGGGTGTCAGCGTCAATGATTGTGTAACCACTCATGGTATCGCTCCTTCAGCTTCCGACGGTTGTAAACTTAGTTGACGTCCAACTCAACGCGTGTGCGTGCGAATAAACGAGATCATCTTTTCGACTACTCGCGAGGCCGCCGGCGATGACGGATCCCGCTGCTCGTCTCCGCGACCGAGCGCCGGGTGAGGGTTCCGAGGCGCGAACGCGTCACCGGCGCCTTCAGACAGCTCCAACTCTACCTGACCGCCTGCTTTGCGATACAAGTCGACGAAGCGCTCGAGCTGAGGGCGTGGATGTACGATGTCGCGTGTGTCCTGAATATACAGTACGGGCGGTAATGCGACCGTCTCGCCTCGCTCCAACGCCTGCACCGGACTGCCTTCTGCCATCGCATCTTCGGTCTTCCAGTACTTATCGTGCAGCGGCAACACCAGGTCCACGAACTCCGGATAGGGCTTACCAGCCTCTTTGAGTTGCTTGGCATACCGGTAGCGTCCGATCGGATCGATTACCGGAGCGCCCATGATCACGCCGCGCACGCTCGCGTCAACGCGAGAGGCATCGCCGGAAAGTGGGATCGCGGAATAGCGAGAATCTCGCGGCCTCATACCGAGCAGCATCGCCTGATGCCCGCCGCTCGAGATTCCAAAAGTGCAAACCATCTCGGGATGCGTGCCCAGCGTGGTAGCCTGCGTCTTGAGCCATCGGATGCCATAGTTGATATCAGCTAGCGACCCCGGATAAGACGCAACTGGTGGCAGGCGGAAATCGGGTGCCGCCACCAAGATGCCGTTACGTGCGAGCTGTTCGTTAATTGCGGTGTCTTGCAGTCGATTGCCCAGGCACCATGCACCGCCATGCAGCTCGACGATCGCGGGAAACGGCCCCTGGCCGCGCGGTTTGAACAGACGCGCCAGCAAAAGCGTATCGCCGTGGCGTAGGTATTCGACATCTTCAACGTCGATGTCGTACTCAAAACTCTTAGGCGCAGTCGCTGCCATGAGATACCCTCCTTAACCTTCGGTAGGACTCCCGTACTTAGAACGGCAAGTTAAAACTGGTTAATCACGCTGATGCCGACGTTTTCGAAATTGGACATCTGCTCAAGCACGCTAGAGGCCTTTTCGATCGGGATCGTCTCGGTGATGAGCTTCTTCGGCTCGAGCCGCCCGCGTTCGACCATGCTGAGCATCGCGGGATAGCGGAACGATTGTATCGCGAGCGAGCCAGTGAACTGGATCTCCTTGAACACGATCTGATCGACCGGCAACGACACTTCGCCTTTTTCGCCCTGCGTCGTTAATCCGATCTGAATGTGACGCCCGCGCTTGCGCAGGCTCAAGACCGCATTGCGGCAAGTCGCCGCGATACCCAATGCATCGACGCTGACGTCGGCGCCGCCATGCGTCAGATCCATCACGGCTTTGACTGGGTCGGTCTTCTTGCCGTTGATCACATCGGAAGCTCCGACCGTCTTTGCGAGTTCCAGTTTGCGATCATTCAGATCGACCGCGATTACGCGAGCGCCGAGCGCCGTAGCAATCTGGATTGCTGACAATCCGACTCCGCCGCATCCGTACACGACCACGGTTTCATCGGCCTTGACCTGCCCTTGATCGAGAAGCGCGTGGAAAGCGGTGACGTAACGGCACCCCATCGAGGATGCCTCGACGAAATCGATCGACTCGGGCAGCATCGCGATATTGTAATCGGCGTGGCTCAGAACGCCGTAGCGGGCATAGCCGCTCATACCTGCGCCCATGCAGTGATTCGAATGGCCGGTGCGGCAATCGTCGCAAACGCCGCAGCCTTGCGCGAGCGGGACGACCACCCGCGCTCCGCGCTTGAGCGTCTTCACATCTTTGCCGACTTCTTCGACCACGCCCGCAAATTCGTGCCCGAGAATTGTTGGCAGACGCGGCGTGACGCCGATCCATCCCCAGTCGCCCTGCCACAGATGCCAGTCCGAGCGGCAGATACCGCTGGCTTCGACGCGGATGATCGCGCCGTCAGCGGGGCATTTCGGCTCGGGCCAATCCTTCACCGCCATCGGCTTGCCGACTTCTTCCATCACCAGTGCTTTCATGATTCAGGCACCTCGCTTCGATTGTTGGATTTGGAGTGGCTTTCGGGGCTACCTACCAAGCTAATGACCACAAGTCGCTATCGGGGTGCAAGAGGCGGAGCGACGGCCCCTTTTCGCTCGGTCGGATTGTCGAAAGGGATTTACAAATCCAACTTGTAAATCGTGCGCGAAGAACGAATCATGGTCGCCTCAGCGATCGATGCGGGTGACGACCATTGAGCAATTTACCACTGGCGCGAAAAGAAGCCCCTGCTATCGCCGAGGTCACCTCATCACCTCAAGGTTTCTTCTATGGGTGGGTAGTCGTCGCTTGCGCGTTCACGATTCTAACCGTCGCCTATGGCATCCAGTTCAGTTTCGGCGTGTTCATGCCTTTCATCTCCGCCGATACCGGATGGGATCGCGGCAGCCTTTCGCTGCCGTATTCCTTGTATGTCTTCGTTTATGGCGCGTTAGGTGTTGTCAGCGGACGTCTGACTGACAGCCGTGGGCCACGCGTCGTGCTGACGGTCGGAGGCTGTCTCCTTGGCATCGGCGCGATGCTCATGAGTCAGGTCCACAACCGGTGGCAGCTATACATCGTCCTAGGTCTTATTGCTGCTTCAGGAATGAGCGCGGTCTATGTGCCCTGCAATGCTACGGTCGTGCGATGGTTCACGGTCAAGCGCGGACTGGCACTTAGCATCACCTCGAGCGGCGCGAGCTTTGGCATGTTTCTCTTTCCGCCGCTTACAACTACTTTGATCGGGGCCTACGGCTGGCGCAGAACCTACATTGTACTAGGTTTGCTCGCCGTTAGCGTTTTTGCCGCGTGCGCATCGTTCATCGTGCGCGATCCCGAAGAAATCGGATTGCACCCGGACGGATTACCGCCGCAAGAACTCCCGCCAGGTGACCTAGCACTGGATATTTCGCTCGCCGGGAACTGGACCCTCGCCGAAGCCAAAGGCACGACAGCATTCTGGCTCTTGAATGTCATCTTCACCTTGACCTGGCTGGTTGTGTTCATGCCGATGGTTCATATCGTCCCGTTCGCGGTGGATCTTGGCCTATCGCCTTTCCTTGCCGCGATGACGATTAGCGTTATCGGTTTCGCGGGATTCGCTGGACGGCTTGCCATCGGCACGATCTCCGATCGTATGGGACGGCTGCCGACGCTCGGCCTTTGTCTGCTCCTGCAAGCGCTGGCGTTTCTCGGGTTCACGATCAGTACCGATCTCTCGCTCCTGTATCTCGCCGCCGCTGTCTTCGGATTTTCTTACGGCGGAGTGACCTCTCTATTTCCAGCCCTCATCGGCGACTTTTTCGGCCGCATGGCAACGGGCGCTATCGTCGGTTTTATTTTTGCGATAGCCGGTTCATCGGCGGCATTTGGTCCGCTCATCGCTGGCTACATGTACGACGCCACTAAGAGCTACGACGCCGCCTTTCTGCTGAGCGCGATGCTCAATCTAGCAGCGTTGTTGCTGGTCATGATGCTGAGAAAGCCGCAGCGCGCAACATCTTAGAAAGAAGTCGCTGCCCGAGATTCAGACCGCGTGCGGCTTGAACTTCGCCAAGGTGATTGCATCGGTCACGTCATCGAAAATTATTTCGACCGCCATGCCTGCGTGGATTTCGCTGTTCGCCAGGCCGACCAGGTTCGCGAGGATCCGCGGTCCCTCGTCGAGTTCCACTTCCACGACGTTATACGGAATGTCGCGCTCGTAGCTGCGGAAGTATGCCTGGTGAAATACCACCCAGGAATTGATTCGCCCGCGGCCGCTGAGCCGCGTCCAGGTGAACTTGCGCGACCAGCATCCAGGACAGAGCGGCGACGGCGGATACCAGATCCGCGCGCACTCGTCGCACTTCTGCATCCGCAATTCGCGGCGCTTGAGAGCGTCCCAATAGGGCTGGTTCAACGATGAAATGGCGGGAAGAGGTTTTTGGTACCGTGACTCTGATTCTGCCATTGGCGGGCCTCGCCCTTACTTGTGATAAATCAGCGAATCGCCGTAAGCATTCGCCCACTGAATAACCTCGGCATCTCTGACTTGCCGCGCGCCGCCTTGGCCTCGCAACTGGCGCACGATCTCCACCTGATGGTTCCAGCCCATGATATGCGCTTCGGAGAGCAATCCGCCGTTCGTGTTGATCGGCAGCTCGCCGCCGATCTCGATCCGGCCGTTCTGCGTGAAGCTGGCCGCTTCGCCCGGCTTGCAGAAGCCGAAGCGCTCGAGCGCGATCCATGCAAGGATCGAGAACGCGTCGTACGTGAAGAGCGCGTCGATATCTTTGGGCGTCACCCCGGCCATCTTGTAAACCGGCTGCAATCCGGACTCGTACTCGAACACCGATTGCTGAACGACACCTAGTCCGGGGTAGGCCCAAATGAATTCCTCATGACCACCCGGCAACCCCTGCATCCCGCTGATGTAGACGGGAGTTTGTTTTAGACCCCGCGCACGCTCGGAGGTCGTCACGATCACGCACGCAGCGCCATCGTTGATGAGGCAGTAATCGAGCAGATGGAGCGGCTCGCAGACGTAGCGCGATTGCTGATGGTCTTCGATATCGATCGGCTCNNCGCGCCGTAGCGCTCGAAGTAGCGCCGCGCGACCAGCGCCGCTCCCGCGCCCGGCGAGGTCATGCCGTAAACCGGATCCTCGCCGTGTCCGCCGCCGGCCTCGCGCGCACCCTCGCGGTCGCTCTCGCCGCCCATCATGGGACGCCGCATTCCTGAAAAACTCACCGACGCGAGGCACGCGACCGCGTCGGCCATCCCCGCGTTCACGATCATCGCCGCCCACTGGATACAGCTCGCCGTGAAGCGCCCGTGCGCCCAGGTCTGATTGCAGCTGCGCAGCTTCAGCCCGAGCAGCTGCGCGATCGTGTCGCCGTCCGCGCCGATTGGCGAGCCGAAGCTGACGATCATCCCGTCCAGTTCAACGCGCGTGAGGCCTGCATCGTCGAGCGCGTTTGCGATCGCGTCGGCCGCAAGGTCGATCGGGCTTCGCATCAGTCGCCGGCCATACTGCGAGTTGCCGACGCCGACTATCGCCGCGCGGTCCTTAAGATCGAAATTCGCCATCAGCGTTACGGGTCCGAGCGTACAAAAAAGTGTCCGCAACTTCCAACGCGCCGCATCGACCCGAAGAAGCGTGCCGCGTGGCCTTCATTTGTGACTTCTGAGCTTAGTAGTATTGCTCAATCGAAGAGGAGCCTCGCGATGGAACGAACCGATGAACTCGAAATGTTTCGCAACGCGCTCGCGATCGCCGATCTTCATCCGGACGCGATCGCGGTGCCGGACGACCATCAGGTGATCGTCGGCTCGATGCGCCTGCACTGCCTCGACTGGGGCGGCTCGGGCGCGCCGATTCTTTTTCTGCACGGCGGCGGCCTTACCGCGCACACCTGGGATTGCGTCGCCGTGATGCTGCGGCGCGGCTATCGATGCGTCGCGCTCGATCAGCGCGGTCAT
>PNBD01000049.1 GCA_003135855.1 Deltaproteobacteria bacterium | reverse complement strand
ACGACGGTGAGCGTGGGGCGGCGCGCGTCGATGCCGAGGGGAAGGAAGAGCTGGGGGCCGCCTTCGATAAGTTCAAGGCGTGGGCGCGGGCCGCGGACGATGAGGCGGTCGCCCTTTTTGGCGAGCATCACGCCGAAGTCGGAGACGATTACGCTGTCCATGGTGGAGTCAAGTAGCCAGGACTGTCGATCGCATAGCTAGTCATTGTCGTACTCCGTGAATCCCGGTCCAGTATTTACGATTCCCAGTGGAATTATCGTTTCGACGAATTTGCGGTGACGATCGCGCTTCGGCTTTCCCTTGGAAAAGGAACTTAGAGTCGCCATGTCTGCGTCCGGACCGAAGTCATCAAGGGGGGCCACGTGGGCACGGGGAGGCGGCGACCATGAGCCGGTCATTTGAATCGGCTGGGTGAAGTCAGCGCCGAGGGCGGTTACGCGCAGCAAACTTCGGAAGGCGATGAATGATCCGCGTTTGCCGATGTAGGAGATATGGGGCAGGAGATTGACGAGACGGCCGGGAAGAGTATCGCTGGCGCGCGACAGATCGAATGCCCACTTCCAGCGACCCGAGTGATACACGAATTCGCGGTACGAAACCGTGGAACTATAGGGAAGAAGGGGATCTCCGTCTCGAGATTCCTGGCGCACCTTCAGGAATGTGTGAGTTACCACACTGCTGGCCGGAGGAGATATTCGTACGTCGAGGCCGACCAGCGCGCGTAGCAGGTCAGCGCATTCATCATCGCTGAGGCCGGCGCGGAAGCCGGAATCCACGAGCGCCATTTTGATTGCGTAGGGAGTTGGAACAATCAGTGTCTTAGCGACAGTACTCGTTGCGGAACTTATTTTCAGCGAGAACAGCGCAGTCGGCTCATACTCGGCGACTAGCCATCGGCCTGGGCCGGGAATCCCGGCAAGCGGCGCGGAGGTGTCGAGGAGAGCAATCGGTTGCGCCTGATCGATGGGTGTCGATGGCGCGGATTTCGTTTTTCTGGGAGGCATGGCGTTAGCTCGGGAGTTCGAGGCGGCCGGCGATATCGGCTAGTACCTTCACACCTTCCGAGAGACTTGCAAATGAAACGACCTGGACTCCATCTGAGCGAATGGCGTTGAGCACTGCGGCAGTTTTGCCGATCTCCTCGCGATAGTTGTCGTGCAGTGGGCTCACGGTCGGGGCCGGAAGCGAAGTCGCAGAGGTCGCGACAATGCCTTCGCAATTGACGATGTGCGGATTTTGCGTATTGCGCTGAGCGCCAGCGGGTTTCAGGAGAGTCGCGGCGAGAGCGTGAATGAGAGCCTTCGCACGCCGTTCGCGGTCGGGTTTGCTCACTACTGGCTGGCGCGTGATGTCATTGAGGCCGATCCGGTATAGGTCGAGGTTGCAGATGAGCGCGTAGATGCCGGATGAGGCGGGGCGGTGAAAAATCGCCTGCTTCTCAGCGACAGTGTCGCCGCCGGTAGCTCCTCCGCGCCCTTCCGGCGCGTACTTCACATGAAAGTACTGCTCGGTCGTAGTGACCGGCTCGCCGTTGGCGTAAGCTGGCAGGCCGACAACCCATCCGAATTCGACGACCGACTTGCGTCCGACGGCGCGTCCGCGCGTGACGAGAGCCCCCGCCATATCGGTCAGGCTGCAATCAGTGAGCATTCGGGTCATGATCTCTGATTCTGTCACCTTCTTGTCGTCGCAAAACTTGTTGAAGTCATCATTGAGCGCGTTTATGCGGTCGGCGGAATAGACTTTTGCGCCGGGCGACAGCGGTTGTTTCGCCTCTTCGAGCAGCGGCACGAGATGTTCGACGAGGATGTGTTTGAACATGTCGCCGCTGACCGCGTTAACTATGGCACGGCGGCCGTTCTGGTCGATGATGTGCACCATCCTGGTTTGCTGCTGGTTGCCTTCGGCGCCCTCGTTGTTGAGATTGTGCAGATCAAGTGTGATTCGAGCACTGATGGAAACAGAGTTGATTTTTGCCATTTACCCCTAAGCCTTTGTAGTTGAGAGCAAGTTACTAGTCAGTGGATTTGTCAGGATGAGCGTCGTTCTCATCTTCGCGGGGCTCGCGGCAGGAGCCGTATGCGCAGAGCATCGCGCCGACGATGGAGGCGCCGAGTGTCTCAACTAGAGCAACCAAGCTGGCAAACTCCGCAGTGGTAACTTGGGAAGGAGGATACCAGGTCTTTTTCCCCGGATTAGTTGCTATGGTTTCGCGTTGCCGGGCGTTCTGACTATTGTAAGATTGCACAAACTCGGAAAGCGCCTCGATTAGCGGCTGATTTCCCGGCAATTCACGTTTACGGCGCAACTCGGGAAATAAGTCATACCGGACGTCGCGATGCTCGTGCTTATTCGCCCTCTGAAACTGCGCACTGACGGTGACTCTGCGCACCGCGTCGGCTATCGCTTTGAAGCCGGGGTTGTCGAGAACTTCAGTAAGTTGTGGAGTCATCGCCATCAAAATCCTCCGGAAATTTTCGGGGCTGAAGGCCGGTAGCCGCCGCCCCTGTTGCCACGCACGCAGCAGCAGGCTGCCGTATGCGCCCATGAAGTGAATCAGCGTCTGAACGGCCGGCTCTCCGCGAGCTTGGAGAAAACGCCGATAGTCGATCAGCATACCTATTTCGTCGGAATGGTTGTCCTGCAAAGAGCGGACGATCGTCTGATGCTCGTCGAGGATGCCGAGCATCACCTTGGCATCGTCGCTGCTGTCTAACGGGAACCAGTCGGGCAGCGCGATTGTGGACATTGCGGATACCGCTTTGGCGTTGCCGAGCGATTGATAGTGAGTAATTGAGATGCCAGAAATCGCGTCGGCGGGCGAGCGGCTTGCGAGCGGAAAATCATCGAAGGGGTCCACGTCGTCGGCGTGATACTCGGTGGAGTGTTTAATGAGTATCTCGGCAAGCTTAAGAACCGCGAGACTGTCAAGCTTTGCCGCGTCGCCCGGCAGCCAGGTCGCGCGCAAGGTATCTGCGGCGGCCGTCAGGGCATTGATAGAGATGTCGTGGGGAATTGGACAAAGCAATCGGACGTGCTCGCTCTTTGGTCCTTGGAAGAAAGGACAGGCGACAGCGAAATAGCCCTGGTAGCGAAGCCACTCAATGAAGGGATCGGTCCACTGGTCCTTAGTCTTGTCATTGCGGTCGGTGCTATCGGGTTTCAGTCGGCTGTAGCCCTTGGCGGCAATCGGAGTGAAGAGCTGCACGGAGGTCGCGCGCCAATCCAGACCGGAAGGTTTGTTCTGGGCGAGCGCGTGGAGGGCAGCTGCGATCTTCGCCTGAAAGTCGGCTGGCTTCAACTTGACGATCAGCTCGTGAATGCGATTAGAGGTTTCGTCGCCCTGCAGGGTGTTAAGAACCTGGAGCAGTCGCCAGGTCGGTCGCGGCTTGTCCTGCTCGATCGCTTCGAGCGTGACGGAATCGAGACCTTTGAGTTTTTTGCCCTTGCGTAGCGCCTTGATTCGATCGGCTTTGGCTTTCTCCGCCTTATAGTCGACGGGGTCGAACGCACCGCGCGGCACCACGACTTTCTCATTGGTCTTCAGAAATGAATAACCGGGCGAAGCGGATAGCCGTGTCAGCCCATTTTCAGGTCCTAGTACGGCGACTCGGAAATCGGTGGATTCCTCACTGATTTGAACGGGCCTTCCACTGGAGGTGAGAAGTTTTGCGAGACCAGCCGCAGCAAAGACGTCCGCGTGGGTTCCGGTCGATCTGCCTATCAAGAAGGTGTGGGGAAGTTCACTCATGGTTGTGTCCCTCCGCTGTAGCGCGCTGGTCCGAAAGACGCAACGTCCGGGTCAAGTAGCTGACCAGCGGCCACCAATCCGGGAGAGAGTCGGGACTTACGGCCGAATTCAGGAACTCGGAGAGTTGGCCATGCTGGTCCGGCTGTTGTGCTGGCCACAAGAGGCGCGACGCCTCGAACGCATCGCCTAAAGTCTCGGGCAGCACGGTTTGCCATGCGGCTACAAGTTCTCCGATCATGCGTCTGAACCTCTCGCGCTCTGGAACCCATCCGCCGTGATGGGCCAGAACCGCCGCGAGGCAGGCGGATGCAACCTGCTTGCGTATCAAGGGAGGTGTCTGCGGAACCAGCTTAGGAATCAGTTTCAGCGAGTAGAATGCGCTGGCGGGAGCGTGGGCGGGGCGCGGCGCAATCTTCGAGACCTCCCGTTCGCGCTGCCGATCCTGCGGATCCTCGGAATCGTAGTCGGTATGAGCGAGCGGCGCGTCGAATACGTAGGAGGGCCGCTTCGCGTGCATCGCGACTTCGGCCCAGCGCTGCCATCCAATCTGAAGCTTACCGAGATCGTGAAGAAGCGCGCAGGCGCGCGCCGCTTCCAGAACAGCGGGTCGGCTTAGCTGGTAGCGAGCAGAAAGGCCCGCGGCAAGAAAGCCATCGGACGGGCATTCGCGATCCATGCGGCGCGCGGTTTCCGCCTCTACGCAGCGCGCGTGATCGATCCAGGGTTCGGCTTTCAGCGGTGCGTATCCGGGGCGCGGAGGTGGTACGCGTAGAGGGCTTTCGGTGGTGCCAGGTATGCCGAGTATCAGGCCGGCGTCTTCGGTGTATTGCGCGAACTCGGGGCGCAGGCAGAGGGTATAGGTCAAGCGCAGATCGTCGCGAACGCGAAGGGGCATCCAGGCCGGCTGGTCGCCGGAGTTATCCCAAAACCAGCCGATTTCGCGGACGCCGTCGAGATGCCGTGCGAGCGACCATCGCCTCATGCCGATTGCCTCGCGCGTGGCAGGTGTCTCCGGAAGATTTTCCTCGCATGCGATAATTATTCGGAGCGAATCGCTGTCATCGCCGCGAATAAGATCCGCGATGCGCTTCTGATTGTCTCGGAGGATCGCTTTGCGGTGGATCCGATCGAGACATTCAGTCATGCGGGAGACCCAGCCCGTGCGCACTGCCTGAGCGTCGTCGTCGGCGTGAACTTGCTCGACCCATTCGGCAGTGATTTTCGGATTGATTACGGCCGACCCGACTTTTGCCAGAAGATCGCGCGTGCGAGAAAGAGACAGATCCTCGCCGTTGAGATCCCCGTAGGGCAGCCAGCTTCCTGGCTCGTCCGGCAAGTTGTACACGTGGACGATGCCAGTCTCGCCAGCGAAGCGGGCGCATCGACCGGCACGCTGGACGAGCGAATTCATCGGGCAGAGTTCGGTGTGAAGATGATCGCATGAGATATCGATGCCGGCTTCGATCACTTGAGTAGCTACGAGGATCACGGGACCTTTGGCATCGCGGCCTAGGAGCTTTTGCAACTCCGCTTCCTTCTTCTGGCGGTCCTGCTTGAAGAAACGCGCATGGAGCAGAAGGATCCGAGTGTTGGAGTGCCGGTCGCGCAAGGCTTGCGCGAGGCTCCGATAAAGGTCCTGCGCTCGTCCTACTGTGTTAGCGAGTACGATCGAACGGCCTTGGGGGAACTTCAGGACCGCATCCGCGCCTAGGGTTGAGTTCTCGACCTGCAGAGTGCGAGTCACTTTGCATACACTGGGCAGTGACGCATGAAGCCGCGCGGTTTCTTCGGGCGTTGCGGGGACTTCCGCAGTGTTGAGCGCCGTTTGTAGCACCTTCTGGAGAGGCTCAGTTGCGGTAGCGGTCATCCAGACCGACTGGCAGAGCTCGCGGAACAGATGAAGTCCGGCTGCGGCAGTAAGAAAGGCCTTCTGCGCAGGCATCAGGTGGAATTCATCGAAGACGACCAGCGCACCTGCGATCGCAGCGGCGTTGATATTGTGCAGCCGATCGGAAAGTCCATAGGGACCTTCTAGCAGGCCGCTCAGAACCTGATCGTAAGTCGTTACAATAATGCGACCGCGATCGAAAAACTGGTCGTCGGGCTGCTCGCCGGTTTGCAGCGTGACATAGGGATGAATCTGCTCGCGGCCATTCTTATCGAAAGTAGGTTCGATAGGATGGCCGAATTTTTTGGCGGCGTCGCGTGCCTGGTGGTAAACGCCTTGGGCGAGGGTGCGGAGGGGGAGTGCGTAGATGAGTCGCGTGGGACGAGCTTTCCATCCATCGAAGAGAAATGGTCCGAGCACGGCCCACGTTTTGCCGGCGCCGGTCGGCGCCCGCAGCAGAATATTGCGGCCGTGGAAGAGCAGCCGCGCAACTTCGATCTGATAGTCGAATGGTTGAAGGCCGGTGAGCGCTGGGAAGTGGCTGCGGTAATCGCTTTCGATGAAACTATCCATGTAACTGGTATTGGCCGAGGCCGAAGGTGCAGCCGTGGCCGACATGGGTGTGCTGGCCGAATACCAGATACTTCCAAAAGGGTGAGAAGTCGCCCCGATAAGTGGCGCGGCCGACGATCCCCTCCCATTCCATCAAACGATC
>PNBD01000054.1 GCA_003135855.1 Deltaproteobacteria bacterium | reverse complement strand
CTGCTGGCCGAGATGGGCTTCTGTCCGGGCATCGAGAATTATTCGCGTCATCTGACCGGCCGCTCCCCGGGTCAGGCGCCGCCGACGCTGCTCGATTATTTTCCGAAGAACGCACTTTTCTTCATCGATGAAAGTCACGTGACCGTGCCGCAGATCGGCGGGATGTATCGCGGCGATCGTTCGCGCAAAAGCGTGCTGGTCGATTTCGGATTTCGCTTGCCGTCCGCGCTCGACAATCGCCCGCTCAATTTCGAGGAATGGGAATCGCACGTCAATCAGGCGGTTTACGTATCCGCCACTCCCGGCGATCACGAGATGCAGAAGTCAGGCGGGCTGGTGGTCGAGCAGCTGATTCGTCCGACCGGACTTATCGATCCGCAAATTGAAGTGCGCAAGGCCGGCACCCAAGTCGACGATCTGCTCGAAGAAATTCGCCTGCGCGTCGCCGTCAACGAGCGCGTGCTCGTCACCTGCCTGACCAAGAAGATGGCCGAGGATTTGACCGACTATTATCACGACCTCGGCATCCGCGTGCGCTATCTCCACGCCGATATCGAAACGATCGAGCGGGTCGAGATAATCCGCGGGCTGCGCAAGGGCGACTTCGACGTGCTGGTGGGAATCAACCTGCTGCGCGAAGGACTGGATTTGCCGGAAGTGTCGCTGGTCGCGATCCTGGACGCCGACAAGGAAGGATTTCTGCGCGCCGCTCGTTCGCTGATTCAGACCACCGGCCGGGCCGCGCGTCACTTGAACGGCCGCGTCATCATGTATGCCGACACGATCACGAAATCGATGCGCCAGGCGATCGACGAAACCGATCGGCGCCGCGTCAAGCAGGTCGCTTACAACGAAGCGAACGGCATCACGCCGAAATCGATCATCAAGGCGCTCAATGCCTCGCTGGTCGAGATGTATTCGCCGGAGTGGGCGGTCGTGCCGGAGATCGATGACGGCCAGTCCGAAGAGGAATTCATCCCGCCGCACGAACTCTCCGATCGCATCACCGAGCTTCGTCACGAGATGATGGACGCGGCGGAAAAACTCGACTACGAACGCGCCGCCGAACTCCGCGACAAGATCAAGAAACTCGAGCGCCATGCGTTCGGGATGGATCAACCGAAACATCCGGTGCAGCCGTCAGCGCCGCCGGGTTCGGCGCATCAGCACGCGAGCGACTCCGTGCGCGGCCGCCTCGAAAAGCACAAGATCAAGGACATCACGGAGCGGGGCATCATCCCGGTCAAAACGCGCGGACGTCGCGGTGCCGGTGCTGCGACTGGCGCTGCTGCCGGCGCCGCGGGCGCGAAGAATCCGCCGCGTCAGAACAGGCTGAAGCTGATCCCTGATCCGCCACGCTAGGAGCCGCTCCGGCTCCGAATACCAATCCGGTCGTGCCTAAGCCTCAGGCTTATTCGGCTGGTGACGAGCGGGATCTATTGTGCGTGAATAGCAGAAATGTCCCGCCTCGTGGTTCCAGTATGTCGTACCCGGGCTCATCATTCGCAGCCAGGGAGGTAGCGTCTGCTCAGTGTTGAAATCTCTCAGCGCAAAGTCGGCGCAGAGTTCAAACGAAGCGGGACTGACGGGGTGATAGCCATATGCTCCATTGGTCGCGGGGTCGCGGGGTGGCGAGAATCCTGAGATCGAATCGCTGAGCTGATCCAGTGAGCTTGGGAGCGCCGCTTTACTTTGCCAGTATTTAACAATCTCTCGTTGAATTTCCTGCAGATTCCCAATCCGCGTGCCGTCCAGGCGTGCAAGACGCGCGCGCGACGGAGATCCTGCCGTCGCAAAGCCGGCGATCACGACTACTCCAACAAGAAAAAAAGTAGCGTACGCAAATGTGCGGCTGGCGCTCGGCAGCGGACCGGGAACGCGGCGGAGAGCGCTCAGATAGAACCACAGCACTGCACCCGCGACGAGCAATACTGCGACGACCTTCAAGAAGAAACGCGACGTCAGGTCGCCACTCATGAAGTAGTACACGAGGCAGGCAAGATCGGTTAGTGCGAGCAGCCCTGCCAGAAACAGCGTGAGGTAGATGGGACAAGTGCGCACCCACAGCTTCTTCTTCTCCGGGTTCTGGCTCAGATCCATCTCGATGGCGCGCCACGCCCATACATAAGCGGGAAAAAAGATCAGCAGCGACGCCATGCCCCATCGGATTCGATCTCGGACGTCGACTTCCACATCCACCGGGTCAGGTAGCGAGAGATTCACGTACTGAAACAGCAGAGTGAGCGCGCACACGATGCTGACGTAAAGCGCTATCACCGCTAGCAGATGGATAAACACGTCCCAGGGCGATCCTTTGACCTCCTTGTCGTTCATGCTCACCGGTCTGTCTTCCTGATCAATGATGCAATCAGCATAGGGCTTTCGCGCGACGGTGCAAGCCAGTGCCGGCCTGCTTGTGCAGCGCGAGGCGGCGGTCGCGCCGATTCAATCGATCGTTTAAACTCGGCAGTTGGAATTTGCGATTGGTAATGGCCCGAGCACTCACCGAACTGCACCAGGAGCGCGACGAGATCGATCGTCTGCTCGCGCTGACTCATCACGATCCGCATTCGATTCTCGGCGCGCATCCGCAGGGCAACAGCGTGGTCGTGCGCGCGTTTCGTCCGTCGGCGTCGGCAATCGAGCTGCTGGTCGAAGGCGAGCCGCCGCGCCCGATGCACATGCGCGATCCCGCGGGACTGTTCGAAGAGGTCGTCGAGGGCCACAATCGGGTTTTTCCATACCAGCTCAAGATTCACTATCCGGACGGCGAATCGATCACGATTCACGATCCATATTCGTTTCTGCCGACGCTCGGCGAAGTCGATCTTTATCTATGGGGCGAGCAGAAGCACGAACGCGCTTACGACAAGCTCGGCTCGCACGTCCGCAATATCGGCGGTGTGACGGGAGTGTCGTTCGCGGTATGGGCGCCGAATGCGAATGGCGTCAGCGTGGTGGGCGACTTCAACCGCTGGGACGGCCGCGTCCACATGATGCGCATGCTGGGCAACTCGGGCGTCTGGGAGCTGTTCATTCCCGGCGTCGGACCCGGTTTCAAATACAAATACGAAATCCGCACGCGCGACGGCGGCCTGCTGCTGAAGAGCGATCCGTTCGCGCAGAGCATGGAAGCGCCGCCCGCGACCGCGTCGGTGGTTTTCGAATCGAGCTACGAATTTCGCGACGAGAAGTGGATGGCAGAGCGGGAGCATCGCGAGGCGATCAAAAGTCCGTTGTCGATTTACGAACTTCATCTCGGCTCATGGCGGCGGGTGCCCGAGGACGGCGATCGCCCGCTGACCTATCGCGAAATGGCGCCGCTGCTCGGTGACTACCTGACCGAGATGGGATTTACGCACGTCGAGATGATGCCCGTGATGGAGCATCCGTTCACCGGCTCGTGGGGTTACCAGGTCAGCGGATACTTTGCGCCGACGGCGCGCTATGGCACGCCCGACGATCTCCGCTATCTGATCGACGAGCTGCACCAACGCGGGATCGGGGTGATTCTCGATTGGGTGCCCGCGCATTTTCCCAAGGACGCGTTCAGTCTCGGCCGCTTCGACGGCACCGCGCTGTTCGAGCATCAGGATCCGCGCCAGGGTCATCATCCCGAATGGGGCACTTACATCTTCAACTACGGGCGCAGCGAAGTGCGGAGTTTTCTCACCGCGAGCGCGCTCTACTGGTTGAGTGAATTTCACGCCGACGGGCTCCGCGTCGACGCGGTCGCATCGATGATCTATCTCGATTACGGCCGGCGCGACGGCGAGTGGATTCCCAATGCGTACGGTGGCCGGGAAAATCTCGACGCGCTCTCGTTCCTCAAGAAGCTCAACCAGGATGTTTACCGGCTGAATCCCGGCATCATGATGATCGCGGAAGAGTCCACCGCGTGGACGGGCGTCAGCCGTCCGGTTTTCATGGGCGGTCTCGGCTTCGGCTTCAAATGGGACATGGGCTGGATGCACGATACGCTCGAGTATTTTTCACTCGATCCGATTTACCGGAAATATCATCATCGCGATCTCACCTTCGGCCTGCTCTATGCGTGGAGCGAAAATTTCGTGCTGCCGATTTCGCATGACGAAGTTGTGCACGGGAAACGCGCGCTGCTCGCGAAGATGCCGGGCGATCGCGCGCAGCAATTCGCCAATCAGCGCTCGCTGTTTGGCTACATGTGGGCGCGCTCGGGCAAGAAGCTGATCTTCATGGGCGAAGAGATCGGCCAATGGCGCGAATGGAATCACGACACCAGCCTCGATTGGAATCTGCTTGAATATCCGGAGCATCGCGGCTTGCAGGCATTGCTGCGCGACCTCAATCGAATCTACCGCGCGACGCCGGCGTTGTGGGAAGCCGACGGCGACCCGTCCGGCTTTCGCTGGATCGAGGCGGACGCCGCCGACGACAACCTGATCGCATTCATGCGAATCGCACCGTCGAGCGGCGAGCGGGTGATTTGCGTGTGCAATTTCTCGCCGGTGCTGCGGAGCGGTCTGCGCCTCGGAGTGCCGCGCGGCGGACGCTATCGCGAAATTCTCAATACCGATTCCTCGGCTTACGGCGGCTCGAATATGGGCAACATGGGCGGCGTTGACGCGGCGTCGATCCCGTGGCGCGAGTTCGTCCATTCGATCATGATCGAACTACCGCCGCTCAGCACGATCTGGTTCGCCGCACCATGATTCTTCCCGACATACGATTAGACGCACCTGCCGCTTCGAACGATCCCGCTTATAGCGACTAGCGCGCGCCGCGCGTTATACAATTCCCTCGATGGCTGAGCTTGATCCGCAACCCGCGCCTCGTGAAACGCATGATCCCGCAATGACTCGCGCCGAGCGCGAAGATCGCGAAATCATCCAGAGCGAGCGCTCGCAGCTAGTCAAACTGTCTCAAGTAGTCCGCTTGGCGGATTTCATGGCGATCCTGATGGTGATTGCGACCATCTTCAGCGCTTACGCTGCGTGGCGAACGGCGGACGTCACCCGGCAGGTGTATTCGACGTTGGATCGTCCATTCCTCGGCGTGCAATCCGTCCAGTTCGAGGCAAAGGAAACCTCGCGCCCGACCATCGCGGTCGAGTTCCGCAATTTCGGCCAGATACCCGCCGTCGATGGCATCGTCACCGTGCGCGTGCTGGTCAACGGGAAAATCGTTGCGCCGCCCGAGGGTACGATGTCCTCGCAAGGCGTCGGTATCATGTCCCCGACGGTGCCGCATTTCTTTTATGGATTCTTAGCCTCCGCCGTTTATGACGACGTGATCAGCGGCAAATCAAATCTTCAGATCCTCACCAGCATCCTTTACAAGGGCACCGGTGTGACCGGCGCATATTGCTATCACGAACACTTCGTCTATGATTTTCGCTCGGCGACGTTTCGCGCGACCGAGGGCAGCGATCGATGCGGCGGAGAGGTTTTCTGATCGATCTGGTCGCCGATTCGCCTTTCTGTAGCTATTTGGAATTTCGCGGCTATCGTGTATTAGATTCCGTGAGCGCACTAGGGGCATCATTCGGGGCCAGCGCTCCCCCCTGCCAGATCAGGGGTATAACGCGTCAGTTTCGAGGGGAGGATTCGATGGAGAAGAATGTCGTTTCTAAGGTGAGGCCTGGCGCGCGATTGGTTCGCGCTGGCGTGATAGCGGTGTCGCTCGGAGTGCTCGCACTTGCCGGTTGCGCGTCAGAAAACGCGACGCCGCCGCCCTCGACCCCGCCGGCCAATGTGAACTTTCAACTCGATAAGTGCCAGCTAATCGAGCCCAACATGTATAAGTGCCCGGCAGTCGACCAGCCGATCTGCACGCCTGAGTTCCAGCGCACAGACGTTAGCTGCGTGCGAATTGGCCCCAAGGGCAGCGTGTTCGTGGTACGTCCCGGGATGGGCCAGTAAGTTTTATTTCGCAAGCCACTCACCCTTCGCACGTTTAGCGCGTGCGAAGGTGAGTGCGCACATCGTCAAACGCAGGGGACGGTCGGTGTCGGATGATACGACGCGTGCTTCCCTGCCGTTCAAATCTCATTTCACACGTTGAGAGTTAGTGCCGACGCGACGATCCGTCAGCGTCAGCTGAAGCCGGCGCGCGGCTTCCTCTCACGATCAGCGTTTGCGATGTCGTCTCCCATCTGGCAGTTTCTCTAATTAGGCCCACCTTTCGGGAGGCACGAGCGGCGCGGAGCCGATTCGGGCCGGAGGGCCGAATCGTACTTTAACTAAAAGTCCCGAGTCCGCAGCGAAGCGGAGGCCGCGGAGCCGATTCGGGCCGGAGGGCCGAATCGCAGTTTAACTAAAAGTCCCGAGTCCGCAGCGAAGCGGAGGCGAGGGTATCGAAGTCAGGCGCCGCCAGATGCAATGCCCAATCTGCAAGAAGCCCGTCGATATGTCGCGGCAGAATCGCTTCCGGCCGTTTTGCTCGGAGCGATGCCAACTGGTTGACTTGGGCACCTGGGCGAGCGGCGGCTATGAGCCGGAGGGCGCGGACGCCGAAGATCACGAGCATCCGGACGATTCGAAAAAGCGGAGACTCCTCCATTGAGGAGCTTCGATGCCTGACGGTCCCACTTCACCAGCGGCAAAAATTCACCCGACCTCAGTGGTCGGTCCCGGCGTCGAGCTTTCGCCCGGCGTCGAAATCGGGCCGCTCTGCCTGGTCGATGGCAAAATTCGCATCGGTGCGCGCACCCGGCTGATTGGTCACGTCACGATCCTCGGCATCACCGAGCTTGGCGAGGACAACGTCCTTCATCCGGGCGCAGTCATCGGCGACGAACCGCAAGACCTCGCTTATAGCGGCGCGCCGCGCTCGGTGAAGATCGGCAATCGCAACGTCTTTCGCGAGTACTCGACGGTGCATCGCGGCAGCGAACGCGGTTCGATCACGATCATGGGCGACGACAACTTCATGATGCAGAACGCGCACGTCGCGCACGACTGCCGCATCGGCAATTCGACGATTATTGCGGGCGGCGCGCTGCTCGCGGGATGGGTCGAGCTAGGCGATCGCGCGCTGGTCTCGGGCAACTGCGTCGTGCATCAGTACACGCGGATCGGACGACTTGCGATGATGCGCGGACTGTCGCGCACCAGCCGCGACGTGCCGCCATTCTGCATCATGGATGGCACCCATACGCTGCGCGGCATCAACGTGGTCGGATTGAAGCGCGCGGGCATCTCCAACAAATCGATCCATGCGTTGCGGCACGCGTTCAGCGCGCTGTTCAATACGCGTCAAAATTTGAAGCTGGCGATCGAGCGCCTGCTCGAGTCTACCGATCTCGCGCCCGAAGTGATCGAGATGGTGGATTTTATTCGCGCCTCGAAGCGCGGCGTCGCTTTCGGCCCCCATGACGATCGCGCTGCTGACGATCCCGAGGAGTGACGGGATCGTTGCTACTTCAGCATCTCGATCTTACCAGTGCTGAGATCGTAGATGCCGCCGATCACTTTCAGATCGCCCGATTTCACCATCGAGGATAGCTCGGGCGAATCTGAGAGCTTGGTCATGACCAGCTCGACGTTTTCGCGAATCGCATTCTCGACTGGGTCGCCCGACTTCCCTTGAGTCGCTTCGACGGCCGGTCGCAGTTCGGTGAGCATCGGGCCGACGTCGCTGGGCTCTTCATGGCCGAGCACCGCGGCCGTGACAGCGCCGCAACTCCGATGACCGAGAATCATCAGCAGTCGCACGCCGAGATGCGTCACCGAATAGTCAAGGCTCTCGATCACGACCTGGTCGGCGACGTTGCCGGCGACGCGCACGACAAAGATGTCGCCGAGTCCGCGGTCGAACAGTACCTCAGGCGCAGTGCGCGAATCCGAGCAAGTGAGAATCGCGGCGAATGGATGCTGCCCTTTGGCGATTTCGATGCGGCGCGCCGGCATCTGATTCGGATGCGTCATCTTGCCGTCGATAAAGCGCTGATTGCCATCGAGTAGCAGCTGCAGGCTCTCCGATGCGCTGACGCCCGGCGCGTGCTCGTCCGCGAGCGGCGCGCCGCCGACGATTATCGCGATCGCGATGATCGCTGCTTGCAGCGTTTGACGATGAAATATCAAATTCATTCTTGTGCAACTCTCCGATGCGTGATTTTGTCACGCGGCATTGACACTCGGTACACATCCGCCAGAATCAAAGCAATGAGTAGCGTGATCGGCCGCTTGTCGTTGCTCGTCGCCGCGGGCTTTGTCGCAGTCTCATTGATGGGATGCGGCAACAGTCAAATCGAGGCCAACAACGAGTTGGTCAAGCAGCAGCAGACCCAGATCGAGCAGATGCAACAGGAGATCGAGGCGCTTAAAACCAATCAGGCCGCCGGCTATACCCCCGGAGTCTCAAGCAACACGAGCGGATGCGACAAAGGCGTCGAAGCGACCGCAACTCAGCGCGGCGGCGAACGTTTTGCCGCTTCCGATTTCGGCAAGGCGCTCGGATATTACCAGGACGCGTTGACCGCCTGCCCAACCGACGATCGCGCCGAAGTGAACGTCGCGCGCGCGTATGAGGCGCTCGGCGACAAGGCGTCCGCGGTCAAGCATTATCGCAAGGCTGCCAACTCCGGCGGCGCGACCGTCAGCGATGCGCAAACGCAGGCGCAAAACGCGCTGGTTCGACTGCAAGCGTCGCGCCTCCCCTGAACACGCGAGCCGCGCCAACTGGCTCGTCGGCATCGCAGGTTGGTTCAGCAGGTTGGTTCAGGTCAACCATCTCGTTAGATTCGAATTGCAACGAGGCATCGGCCATTCCCAGTGAACGACAAGCCCGAAACTGAAAGTCTCGATTCCGGCGGCGCAGGCCCGGGCGCTACAGCCGCCAATGGCCCGATCGGCATTCTGACTGCGGGCGGCGACGCGCCGGGAATGAACGCGGCGATTCGCGCGGTCGTACGCGCGGCTGCCAACGCAGAAGTTTACGTGTTCGGCTTCCGGCGCGGTTACGACGGCTTGATCAAGGATCTCGCGGAGCCGCTCAGCGGGCGATCGGTCGCCAATATCGTGCAGCGCGGCGGTACGTTTCTCGAGACCTCGCGGTCGGATGATTTCCGCTCGCGCGAGGGTCGGGCGCGCGCGGCGAATAATCTGAAGCGGCGCGGAATCGACACGCTGATTGTCGTCGGCGGCGAAGGGTCGATCGTGGGCGCGACGGCCTTCAGTATTGAGACCGGCGTGCGCGTGTTCGCGGTGCCGGCCTCGATCGACAACGATATCCCGGCAACAGATTTTTCGATCGGCTTCGATACCGCGGTCAATACCGCGCTCGACGCAATCGACCGGATTCGCGATACCGCGTTTGCCTACGAACGGGTGTTCTGCGTCGAGGTGATGGGGCGCGACTCGGGCTTTATCGCGCTCGAGGTGGCGATCGGCGGCGGCGCCGAGGCGGTGGTGGTGCCGGAAATCCCGCTCAACCTCGACGACATCTGCAATCGCGTCGCGGAGAGTCATCGCCGCGGCAAGCGCTCGTCGATAATCGTGGTGTCGGAAGGCCCCCGCACCGGTGGCGTGATGCCGGTAGCCGCAGCCCTCACCGAACGGCTGAAGGTGAACGCGCGAGTGGTGGTGCTCGGCCATGTTCAACGCGGCGGTGCGCCGACGGCCCGGGATCGGCTGCTGGCAAGCCGGATGGGAATCGAGGCGGTGAAAGCGATCCTCGAAGGTCTGCCATCGAGCCTGATCGCGGAGGTACGGGGGGAAATCACGCGGATTCCTCTGGTGGAAGCCGCAACCCGGAGCCGGAAACTCGACTCGTCGTTGATCGATTTAGTGCATCAGCTCTCCACCTGACTGTCCGTCCGCCATCCTCAAGAACAACCGAAAGACAGCTTTCGCAGCCAATCCCCTGGCGCCGCAAAACAAAAAGCCGGCGGTCGGGAACAAACCGCTGGACCGGATGGTTAACAGGGACGAACGGGGATTTTTCTCATCGCGGATGATGAGGTCTTGGCTGGGGGCATCGAGCTTCCCGGGGATTAGCACCCCTGTGGGCGTTGGACATGTCTGAAGGCTTCCAATTGAGTTCTGATATAGCCGTCGAGCGCGCGGTCGGCTTGAACCAGATTCTCCCGTCGCAATATTTCGACCTGTCCGGCGGTCATCGCCTGACCGGTGAACAACGCCTGATGCTGGCGCTGCTGGCGGACGCAATCAACGTCTATCAACAGGGCGTGATGTCCCGAAGTACCCGGAAACGTATGCTTTATGTCGATGCCGAGCGCTGGATCACGGCCGGCCCACGCAATCAGCACGCGTTTAGCTTCGAAACGGTCTGCGACGCGTTGGAAATCCATCCCGGGGTGCTGCGGCGCCGGATGGTCATGTGGAAGCATAAGATGAGCCGGGACGCCGGTCCGCGCGCCACGCCGCATCTGAGGCTCAAGATCACGCCCCGCGACAAGCATCTGAGCCATCGACGCCGCCGCTTGTCGAACGCAGTGTCCGCGTAAGATCAGTCGAAACCGCAGATTGCGCAGATTTCACCGATTAATTCCCGCAAAATGATTGAGGACGGCCAATGGCCGTCCTTTTTTCTTACTGCCTGAAAATCCGCGTAATCTGTGAAATCGGCGGTTACTCTCCCGCTGGATCTCATCCGATTCTTCGCTTCTCTCCCGGATGACAGATATAGTCGCCCCAAGCAGCAGAATCGGGAGGAAGTTTCACTTTGAAGGATCCATTTAGCGTCGAAGGCAAAGTCACGATCGTAACCGGCGGCGGAACCGGAATTGGCGAATCGATCGCCAGGGAGTTCGCCGCGCGTGGAGCGCCGGTGCTGATCGCCAGCCGGAAAGTCGAAAATCTCGAGCGCGTGCGCGACGAGATCCGCAAGGCGGGCGGCCAATGCGAGATGGCGCAATGCGACGTGCGCGACGCCGAGCAGTGCGACCAGATGGTCGCGAGCGCGGTCAAGCATTTCGGGCGCCTCGATACGCTGATCAACAATCACGGCGCGAGCATCACGACTCCGACGCTGCAACTCTCGGCCAACGGATGGCGCGCAGTGGTGGGAATCAATCTCGACGGCGTGTTCTTTTGCTCGAAGTCTGCGGCGCGTCAATTCATCGAACAGAAAAGCCCGGGCGCGATCATCAACATATCGTCAACCGCCGGTGTGCATGGCTCGGCCACGATGCTGCCGTATGGTGCGTCGAAGGCCGGTGTGATCAACCTGACGGTCTCGCACGCGAGTGAATGGGGCTCGAAGGGAATTCGCGTCAACTGTATCGCGCCGGGACCGATCGATACCGAAGGTGCGGCGCCGCGCGTGTGGCCGAATCCCAAGGTCAAGGAGATGGTCGCGAAGTCGCGCGCGCTCGGTCGCTTCGGCACGGTCGAGGAGATCGCGTATCCGTGCATCTTCCTGGCGTCGGACGCGTCGAGTTTCATCACGGGCGCGCTGTTGATCGTCGATGGCGGCCAATCCCCCGCCACCGCCGAATAAGCAAAGGTTCGACTTCATCGCGGATCGATTGACGCGCTTGTCGGATCGTATCGGGGCGTGGTACGGCATTTTCTCCGGCGCCTTCGATCAATTCGGAGACGGCGGACAAGGACGAACGAGAGGATTACTCAGATGCCCGATAAAAGTGTCATCGGTAAGACCGGCAAACCATTCAAGATGCACGTCGATTGGAGCAAGGTGCGCGAGTTCGCCCGCGCCATCAAGGATCCCAATCCGCTCTATTTCGATCCCGAACTGGCGAAGAAAGAACTCGGCGGCGTGCCGGTGCCGGTCACGTTCCTGCAGACCAGCGCGTTTTGGACTGACGATACCTCGAGCCCCGGCTTCGGCGGCTTCGATCTGCGGCGGATTCTGCATGGCGAGCAGGACTTCGAATTCTTCAAGCCGATTTTCGTCGGCGACACGCTGACCGGCGTTACTAAAATCGCGGACCTGTTCGAGAAAGAAGGCGGACGCGGCGGCAAAATGACCTTTCTCGTCACCGAAACCGAGTACACCAATCAGAAGGGCGAAAAAGTCGCAACCGCGCGCGCGACGCTGATCGAGACCGGACAGGCAGTGAAGGCATAGCGGGCGAACAAGAGTAGCGAGCACACCTTCAAGCGGAGAAATAAAATGGCAGCAAAGCTGAAATTTGATTCGGTCAAGGTTGGCGACGAAATTCCAAAGATCGTGATCGAGGGCGTAACCCGGCCCGACTTCGTGCGTTACGCAGGAGCCTCGGGCGATTTCGTCCCGCTGCATTACGATCAGACATTCGTCGAGGCGGCGGGAATACCGACCGTATTCGCGCAAGGGATGTACACCGCAGGGCTGCTGTCGAAGGCGGTCACGGATTACGTGGGCGTCGGCAATGTGCGCCGCTTCCAGGTGCGCTTCGCGACTCGCGTTTGGCCGGGCGACGCCGTGACCTGCACCGGCAAGATTACCAACAAGAGCGAGAAGGACGGCGAAAAGCAGATCGAAGGCGATCTGACCGTGTTGAACCAGAAGGGCGAGCCCGCGATCCGCGGTAGCTTCCGCGCCGCGTGCGCATAGAGAGCGCAAACTCGAAGAAGGGAAAGAAAATTTCCGAAACCTCACGAGGTTTCGGGCTTCCCCTGGTGACGCGAAGCCGAGTTCGGGCCGTATGGCCGAATCGCGATAGAAATAGATGCGGCGTTCGGCCTGTTCGATAAATCCTGAAAGCGCATCATTCGCCGGCCTCAGCGGGTTAATTCGTAACGCTCGGACGTTACGGCGCCGCGACTCCGCTTCGTGGGTACCCGATTCCCGCGCCAAGCGTATTGTCTCCTGATTGACCTCCTGAAACATTGACGGACCAGGACGACGCAAATTCTAGCTGCGGCTTGATTAGTCGAGCACAATCAGGCAAATAAGAGCAATGAGTTGCCCTGTTAGGCAGCGAACGCATCGTTTCGCGAGCTGAGGAGGAGCCACAAGACCACGCCGATGAGTGAACCTCGGTACGTAATAATCCACGGCCACTTTTATCAACCGCCACGCGAGAGTCCCTGGACTGGCCTGATTGGTCCGGAATCCGGGGCGGCGCCATTCCCGAATTGGAATGAGCGAATACTCAGCGAATGCTACACGGCCAACGCCCATGCGCATGCGATGGAGGGGTCGGTCGTGCACGTTCGAAACAACTATGAGGCGTTGAATTTCGATTTTGCACCGACGCTCGCGGGATGGCTGGAGACCCACGGCAAGGCGGCGTATCGCGCGATGAAGCGGGGCGACAGTCTCTCGGCCGAGCATCACGGCGGACACGGCAACGCAATCGCGCAGCCCTACAGTCATTCGATCCTGCCGCTGCTGCCGTCGCGCGATCGCGAGTTGCAAATCGCGTGGGGAATCGAAGATTTCGTTTATCGATTCGGCCGCAAGCCGGCCGGGATGTGGCTCCCGGAATGCGCGGCGGACGACGATACCCTCGCCTCCGTCGCGGCGGCCGGTCTGAAATTCGTGATCCTCGCGGCCGACCAGGCTAGATGGCATGGCGCCGAGGCCGAAAGCCGTTCGGCAGGACCGTTTCTGTGGCGCGGAGGCGATCTGAATCTCGCGGTTTTCCGTTCTGATCGCGAACTCTCGGGAACCATCTCGTTTGGTGAAGGGCTAGTGGATGGCGCGCGGCTGGCCGAATGGATTGCGGCCACAGCGCTCAGCTTCGAACCCGGCGCGGCGCTGGTGATTGCGACGGACGGTGAAACTTTTGGGCATCATAACAAACACGGCGCCGCGGAACTCGCGCGCGCGCTGATCCTGCTCGAGCGGCGCGACGACGTAGTCCTGACCAACTGCGCCGAGTATCTCGCGCATCATCCGGCGCGCGGATCGTTCGAGATTCCAATTGCGACTTCGTGGAGCTGCCCGCATGGCGTCGAGCGCTGGCGCTCCGACTGCGGATGCCGGCTCGACACCAACACCTCGCAGGAGTGGCGCGAACCGTTCCGCTTGGCGATGGAATTTGTGAAGAATCATGCCGAGGCGATCTACGATCGCTTCGCGCCGGCGATCGTCAAAGAGCATCATGCGGCCCTGCTCGATGGAATCCGCGTGCTGATCGACAGTAATCTGGCCGTTCACGACGAGTTCTTCAATCGTTTCAAAGTTCTGAACGAGTCCAATCGCGAGACGCTGCTCAGGATGTTCGAGATGATCCGCGCGGGGCAAGCATCGCTCACCAGTTGCGCGTGGTTCTTCGACGATTTCGGTGGGCATGAAGGGCGCGTTGTGCTGCGATGGGCGGCGCGCGCGGTCGAGCTGGCGGCGGAGCACAGCGCGAGCATCGAATCCGAGTTGCTCGAGCGGCTGCGCGAAATTAATTCCAGCGGGCGTGAGAATGGCAACGCCGCAACTCTGTACCTCAGCCTGAAAACGCGCGAAGCTCGCGGGCGAGTTTAGGTTTTCAGGTGAAGTAACAGATGCCGTCGAACGAAGAAGCGTTACATATCGACTCGGTCTTGAGCGAAGCGCGGAAGTTTCCGCCGCCGCCGGAGTTCAGCGCGCGCGCTTGGGTGAAAAGCCTCGCGGAATACGAGGACCTGCGCCGGCAGGCCGACGCCGACCCGGAAAAATTCTGGGCGGAATGCGCGCGCAATCTCCATTGGTTCAAACCGTTTCACAAAACACTCGAATGGAATTTTCCGTTCGCCAAATGGTTCCTCGGCGGCACGATCAATGCCGCTTACAACTGTCTCGACCGTCATCTTGAAGGACCACGCCGCAACAAAGCCGCGCTGATTTGGGAGGGCGAGCCCGGCGATTCGCGCGTGCTCACCTACCAGATGCTCGCGGATGAAGTCGCGCGATGCGCCAACGCGCTGAAAAGCCTCGGCGTCAAAGATGGCGACTGCGTGGCGATCTACATGCCGCTGGTGCCGGAGGCGGCGATCGCGATGCTTGCGTGCGCGCGTATCGGCGCGATCCATTCGGTGGTGTTTGGCGGTTTCTCGTCGGAGGCGCTGGCCGATCGAATCAACGACGCCGAAGCAAAAGTTTGCATCACGGCTGACGGTGGATGGCGGCGCGGGCAGATCGTCGAGCTAAAACAGAACGTCGATGAAGCTCTGAAGAAGTGCCCATTAATCGAGAAGGTCCTGGTGCTGAAGCGCGTCGGCAACAAAGTCGAGATGCGCAAGGGACGCGACGTATGGTGGGACGAACTCGTTCCGGCGCAGGCGGCGAAGTGCGAGGCCGCGCAGCTCGATTCGGAGCATCCGCTGTACACGCTCTACACCTCGGGCACGACCGGCAAGCCCAAGGGCGTCGTGCATACGATTGGCGGATACCTGACGCACACCCTGATGACGATGAAGTGGGTGTTCGATCTCAAGGAAGACGATATCTACTGGTGCACCGCGGATATCGGATGGGTAACGGGCCACAGCTACACCGTTTATGGGCCGCTGGCGGCGGGCGCGACGGTCGTGATGTACGAGGGCGCGCCGAATTTTCCGGAGAACGATCGCTTCTGGCGAATCATCGAGAAATATCACGTCAGCATTTTCTATACGGCGCCGACTGCGATTCGCACGTTCATCAAATGGGGCGAATCGTGGGTGAAGAAGCATGACCTGTCGAGCCTCAGACTGCTCGGTTCGGTCGGCGAGCCGATCAATCCGGAAGCGTGGATGTGGTATCGCAAGGTGATCGGCGGCGAGCGCTGTCCGATCGTCGATACTTGGTGGCAGACCGAGACCGGCGGAATCATGATCAGCCCGATGCCCGGAGCAATCGCCACCAAGCCGGGCTCGGCGACGCTGCCGCTGCCGGGAATCGCGGCGGATATCGTCACCCGTGATGGCGCGAGCGTCGGTGCGAATCAGGGCGGGCTGTTGATCGTGCGCCGGCCGTGGCCCGGGATGCTGCGGACGATTTATCGCGATCCTGAGCGCTACAAGAATCAGTACTTCGTGCAAATCGATCAATGCTATTTCACCGGCGACGGCGCGCGCCGCGACGCCGATGGCTACTTCTGGATCATGGGTCGCGTCGATGACGTGATTAACGTGTCGGGGCATCGGCTCGGCACGATGGAGATCGAAAGCGCGCTAGTCTCGCACACGACGGTGGCAGAAGCCGCATGCGTAGGCCGTCCCGACGATATGAAGGGGCAGGCCGTGGTCGCATTCGTCACGCTGGAAGGGGGGCGCAAGGGCGACGACAAGTTGCGCGATCAATTGCGCGCGCACGTCGTGAAAGAGATCGGCGCGCTCGCGCGACCCGATGACATTCGATTCACCGAGGCGCTGCCGAAAACTCGCAGCGGCAAAATCATGCGGCGGCTGCTCCGGCAGATCGCGGCGGGCGACGATACGGTGGGCGATACCAGCACGCTCGAGGATCTATCGGTGCTCGCCAAGCTCCGCGACGACGACGAGTAACACTCGTTCTCGCCTGCTCTCAGTTGGACATGAACTGACTAATCATTTCGGCGAAGCGATCCACGTCCACGAAAATCAATACGGCGGCGCCGACGGCGAACATGATCACGAAGCCCGCCATCAGCCGCAGATAGAATGCCGGCTGATGACTCGATTGCGCGACTGCCGACTTGAAGATCGCGTTGACGCCGGCCGCCAGCGTCATGCCGATCACCGCATCGCGCGCCGCGGTGCTGCCCGCCTGGACGAACCCCGCGAGCGTCAATGAGATCGCGTCCACATCCACCAGTCCGCTGATCGCCGACACGATCATCTGGCCACTGTTGCCGAGGTAGTGCGTCGCGGCGCGCGCCAGGAAGAGCACTGACATGAACACCAGGCCGAACTTGAGCGCAGGCCAGAGCGAGAACGGGTTGCTGAATTTGGCTGCGGCGACCTCCTCTTCGCCGCTGTGATCGGCAGCGCGGCCGAGGATGTATGCCGCGACAAATCCGGCCAAGGTCATCGCGGCGAAGGCCGGGACTCCCGCAAGCGCAAGCGCGGGGCTGACAGCAGCGACGATCAATAACATCCGCGGGAACAGGATCGAGTTTGCTATCAGCGCATTGCGCGCGGCCGGTATCGCTGTCTCCGGGGACTCAGCGACTGAGCGCGAAATTCCGGTGGTGTATGCGGTGGTCGAGGCGAGTGCGCCGACTACCGCGGTCAGCAATGCGCCGCGCTCTTTGCCGACGAACCTGGTCAGAAAGTAACCGACGTAAGAAACGCCCGAGATGAGAATTACGAAGAGCCAGATCTTGCGCGGATCGAAAAAGTTGAACGGTCCGTACTGGCCTGCGGGCAGCAGCGGATAGATGATGAAAATGAGACCGAGAAAACTCAGCGTGTCTATATATTCCTGCTCGGAGATTTCCTCGCGCACGAAACGGCGCAGTTGATCGCGCTCCGCCAGCACCATCGCGAGCACGATTCCGAGTCCCGCGCCGAATTCGCGATCCGGCGTGAGGCAGAGGCCCGCCAGGATGAAGGTCGCGAGCGCCGCCAGTTCCGTGGTGACGCCGCTGCGTTCCGGATGATGCGCGCGCATCACGAGCAGCACACCAACCGTGCCTGCGAACAGGGCGATCGAAATGGGCGTATTGCCGAGATGGCCCGCGACCGCACCGAGCATCGCGATGATCAGGAAATCGCGGATGCCGGGACGCGGCGGCTCGTCCGCGAGCGGTTCGCGGGTGCGGCCGACGAGAAAACCGATCGCGAGTGCGAGCAGAAATCCGAGTGCGGGAGCTTCAGGACCGGTCAGATCGGGCATCAAATTGCACGCGGCGCGCTATTTCAGATGCCTCGCGAGAAATTGCAGGCATCGGCGCCACGAATCGAGATTGGCGATGTGATTGGCCTCGGGCGTACCGCCGAGCGCCATTGGCGTCTTCACCACCGGATGAAAAATTTCGCTGATGACCGGCGTGTACGGAAATCGAATAAAGTGGCCGGCGCCGGCGTAAGCGACGTGTTCGTGCGGATGCGGGAAGTTGAGCGCGTTCAGACGTTGCATCGCGATGTCGGCGAGATTCAGCGACGGCCACATCTGATCGTCGGTGCCGGAGAACATCAGGACCGGTCCGTTGATTTTTTCAACGGCAATCGCGGCGCGCTCGGCGCTCTCGCGATTCTTGAGACATTCGAGAAACCACGGCGTCAGCGCGACCGGTGACTTCTGCCATACTTCGAGTCCGTTGGTCGTCGTGGCGATGCAGGGAACTTGCTCGCCCCGCAACGTCCACGCCGAACGGACGGGCGCGTCCGCCGCGCCGATTCCCGGCCATATGATCCCGCTCGGCACGTATGCGACCACGGCCTTGATCTCGGGGAACGTCGCGCCGAGTAGCAGCACCAACTCGCCACCGCGCGACATGCCGGTGACCGCGATTTTTTCACGCTGCACTCCTCGATGCTTGCGCATCCACGCGATCGCCTTTCCGAAATACTCGAGCGGGATGTGCATCAGGTCGCGCGGCAATCCGGGCATCGCGAAGTATCCGAGCGACATCACCGCGTAGCCGCGGCTCGCCAGCAGCGCTGGCTGCTCGACAGAAAGTCCGCCGCCACTGCCGCCCAGCAGAATCACGCCGGGACGCGGACCGTCTTCATGATGGAACATCGTTGCGACGAGGCCGTCGTCCGTGACCGTGTTCTGCATGATGCCTTTCGCGAGAAATCGTCGGGTGAGTTCGGCGCCGTCGAAAATTTTCCCGAAATTTTTCCCATCAATCTCGGCGCTGAGCTTCACCGTCACCGGTTCGGCATTGTTTTTCACGAACGAGGTGCGCTCGACGATTGCAGGATCGAGCGTCATCGACCATAGCAGGCCGTTGGCGTCGGCGATGTCATAGCTGCCCGCGACCGGTTTAATGCGCGCGAGATCGATCGTGCCATTCGAGGTGGCGACAAATTCCGCGTGAGAGGCCCATCGATGTCCCAAATCGTCGGTGGCGACCGCTCGAACGACGACATGTTTCGACGCGGGCAGACCGTCGAGGCGAATTGAAATCGGCTCGTCGTAAAGCGCGTCAGCAGGGGTGACAATCATAGCGCCCAATTAGCAATATCGGCCGATACCGTCAAAGAAGGCAGCTCTTGGCCGAGTCCGACGATGGCGGCTCGCCGTGGAATAGTCGGCACTGGTCCAGTTGCGCCTTGCCGAGAGCTTGGCAGCGATGGTATTCTGCGAAACGCGAAGTGGGCACGAGCCCACTTTTTTGTTGGCGTCGTTGAAGTGACCCCAGATAATGAGCGGCGTGGGCCGCGTGTAGTGAACGGAGGAAGTGAGTGCCGATGGGGGTGCTGACGCTTCATCCGGTCGCGGAGAAGGTGGCGGAATTGTTGGAACCGCACATCGAACGCCAGGGTTATGAACTGGTCTCGGTGGACTTTCGCAAGGGGACCAGGAACTCGCTGCTGCGGCTGCTGGTCGATAAGCCGGGCGGCGGGATCGCGCTCAGCGACCTCGAGAAGCTGAGTCCGACGCTCGGAGATTTGCTCGATGTGTACGATCCGGTCGAGGGCCGTTACACGCTGGAAGTTGCGTCGCCGGGGATTAACCGGCCGCTCAGCAAGCTGGAGCATTTCGAGGCGGTTCGCGGACGGCGGGGGAAGGTCAGGACGCATCGCGCACGCGAAGGGCAGAAGTCGTTTATCGGTAAACTCGAGGCGGTGAGTGCGAGCGGAATTGAACTTGAAGATGAGATCAGTAGAAAACGTCAAACATTTGGCTTCGACGAGATTGCCGGAGCGAATTACGAGTACGATTTTGACAAAGGCGAATAGCAGGCCGCCCGGATTTTTCAGTGCTGGATTGCGGCCGATGACGAACTCTAATTTTGGCGCGCTGCGAGCTTCGCGCCCCGGGGAGGCAGTATGCAGGTCGATCTGAACCGGGTAATCGAACAGGTCTCCAAGGAAAAGGGCATCGACAAAACGATCGTGATCAACGCGGTCGAGGAGATGATGCATTCGGCGGCGCGCCGCACCTTCGGCCCCGACCGCAATATCGAGTCGCGCTTCAATCCGGAACTCGGCGAGATCGAGTTGTTCGAGATCAAGACCGTGGTCGACAAAGTGAACAACGCGGCCTCCGAGGCCGACGTCAACGAGGCTCGCGCCAAGTACGATCCCGAAGCGGAAGTCGGCGACGAGATTTTGATCAAGCTCGATACCGCCACGATGGGCCGCATCGCGGCGCAGGCGGCCAAGCAGAATCTCATCCAGCATATCCGCGACGCCGAGCGTAAGCAGATTTTCAACGAGTTCAAGGATCGCAAGCAGGAGGTCGTCTCGGGAATTGTGCAGCGCTTCGAGCGCAAGAACATGATCGTCAACCTCGGGCGCACCGAGGCAATTTTGCCGGAGAAGGAGCAAATCCCGCACGAGCGATATCGCCAGGGCGATCGCATTCGCGCGCTGATTCTCGACGTTGACCTCTCCGAGAAGGGCCTGTCGATCGTGCTGTCGCGCACCTCGAACGATTTCCTGATGAAGCTGTTCGAGCAGGAAGTGCCGGAGATCTACGACAACACGGTGGTGATCAAAGGCTGCGCGCGCGAAGCGGGCGAGCGGACCAAGATCGCCGTATCGAGCCGCGACCGCGACGTGGATAGCGTCGGCGCCTGCGTCGGTATGAAAGGCATGCGCGTGCAGTCGATCATCCGCGAGTTGCGCGGCGAAAAGATCGACATCATCGAATTTAACGACGATCCAGTCAGCTTCGCGACGCACGCGCTGAGCCCGGCGAAAATTTCCCGCGTCTCCATCATCGATTCGGTGGAGAAGCACATGGAAGTGATTGTCGACGACACGCAACTGTCGCTCGCGATCGGCAAGAAGGGCCAGAATGTGCGCCTGGCGGCGAAGCTGCTGGGCTGGCGTATCGACATTAAGAGCGAGGAAGAAAAACGGCAGGAAGTCGAGTCGCAAATGGCCGCGCTGGTGGTCCCCGGCGCCCCCGTCACCGTGCTTATGGATCACGGACTGGCCGAGACGGTCGCGGAAAAATTGATGGAGGCAGGCGTCGCCACGGTGGAAAAGCTCGGCGCCATGACTCCGGAACAACTCGAAGAAATTCCGGGCATCGAGCAGGAAATGGTCGAAAATATTCAATCGGCCGTAGTGGCTTATTACGGCCAGTTCGAAGAACAGCCCGCGGCGGAAACAGCCGCAACGGAGGAAGCCTCCGAAACCGTCTCGCAGCCTGCAACGGAGACGCCTGCGGAAGCATCTGGTGAAAAGGCGTCTGAAAACGAATCTGATAGGATAGAGAGCACGGAAGTCCCGGCCGCCGCACCGGATTCCGGAAAAGGAGCAGCCGAACTTTCGTGAAAATCCGTTCGTCCAGGTATAAACAACCGGGACGGCGGAACGTTATCGTATGAGTAAAATCCGCATCAATGAGCTGGCCCGCGAGCTCGAAGTAAAGCCCAACGTCATTCTTGAGACGTTGGCGGAGCTGGGCATCGCCGACAAGAAGACGCACTCCAGCTCGCTCGACGACGACGTGGCTCTCGAGGTCCGCCGACGCGTGACCGCCGAAGCCAGCGGCAGCGCTGCGCCTGCCCCTCCAGGGATCTCGCGCTCCGAAGAAAGAACGCAGGAGCCAGTGCGCGCGCATCCGGCATCGAAGCCGCCGGCGGTGAAAACCGACGCGCCGGTTGCGGAAAAAGAAAACCAGGAAACGAAAATAGCGGACGATGTTCCCGCGGCGCCAGTGCGCCTCGCTCCGCCGCTGCGGCCTCCGTTGTCGACTGGACAGTCTTTTCAGCCGCCGTCCATGCCATTACCGCACGCGGCGCCGGCGCCGCATCCAGCGCCGCCTCGTATTCCTCCATCGGCCCCACTACGCGCCACTCCGCCTTCGGCCCCTGCGATGCCTGTGCCGGCGAGTCTTACTCGAGGTTCATCGATTCCGGCGAAGCCTGTGCCGACGCCGAAGCCGGGTCAGATTTTATCGGGACCAAGGCAGCCTCTCCCGTCGGGGATGAGCGACGCTCCAAAACCGGTTCCTGCCCAAATCACACCAGGCCAAATCACGACCGGCCAAATCACACCGGGGATGATGGCGCCCGGTGCTCCTCGGCCTTCCGCGCCAAGCCTGCCGAGCATTCCCTCGTCGCCGCGGCCTCCTGCAGCACGGCCCGGTGCGCCGACGCAGGCGTCCCCGTCGCAACCCTTGCGTCCGCCCGCAAAGCCGAATCTTGCCGGGCAGCCTCAGGCAAGGCCCGTCGTGCCTCCTCGTCCCGACATGGTGGCGAGACTCAGTACCCGTCCGCCGGCGCCCGGAACTCCTCCTGCGCCGCGTCCCGGCATGCCCACCCGTCCGTCGAGCCCGGTTCCCGGCCGTCCGATTTACACCGGTCCCGTGCGGCCCGGGCAGCCCCTCATGCGGGGTCCTGGCGGACCTCCCAGTCCGGGTGGTTACAATCAGGGCGGCTATAATCGCGGACCCTCAGGGCCCAGCAGTCCTGGCGGATATAATCGCGGTCCCGGCGGACCTGGTGGTCCCGGCGGCCTCCGCGGCCGTCCCATGCACCCGACTTCGCCTTTGCGGGCGGAGCCGGCAACCCTGCCCACCGATCCGGGCCGCCGCCATGCGACCAAGCCCGGAGTGCGCACGCCCGCCGACCGGCGTCGCGATCAGGATGAAGGACGGATGCGCGGTCCAGTCTCGCGTCGGGAACAGTCGTTCGAACCGCCCCCGATCGATCGCGAAGTAACCATCGCCGAAGGGATCACGGTAAAAGAGCTTTCCGAAAAGCTCGGCGTCAAGGGCAACCTGGTCGTGAAGCGGTTGTTCGACAAGAAAATTTCGGCGACCATCAATCAGACGCTCGACGTCAAAGTGGCCGAGGAACTGGCGCGTGATTTCGGCGCATCCACCAACAAGGTCAGCTACGAACAGGAGACGACTCAAGAGATTGAGACTACCGAAGTAGACCTGGATAGGGAACGGCGTCCTCCCATCGTCACCATCATGGGTCACGTCGATCACGGCAAAACCAGCCTGCTCGACGCCATCCGCCTCTCAAATGTCGCGAGCCATGAGGCGGGCGGCATTACGCAGCACATCGGCGCCTATCACGTAGAGAAAAACGGGCGCAAAATCGTATTCATCGACACACCGGGTCACGAAGCGTTCACCCGCATGCGAGCCCGCGGATCCAAGGTCACCGACATCGTCATCCTGGTGGTCGCCGCCGATGACGGCGTCATGCCGCAGACCCTCGAAGCCATCGATCACGCCAAAGCGGCGAAGGTTCCGATCATCGTCGCTATTAATAAAATGGACAAGCCCGGCGCGCAGCCGGAGCGGATTAAGCAACAGCTCTCCGACCGCGGACTTCTCGCTGAGGACTGGGGCGGCGATGTCGTCATGGTCCAGGTTTCGGCGAAAGCCAAGACAGGTCTCGATCTGCTGCTCGAAATGATTCTGATAGTCGCCGACATGCTGGATCTGAAGGCCAATCCCGCCCGCCCCGCCATGGGCACCGTGCTCGAAGCAAAACTCGATCGCGGACGCGGTCCGGTGGCAACGGTACTCGTTCGCAACGGAACCTTACGGGTAGGCGACTATATGATCTGCGGCTCCGTATTCGGCCGCGTCCGCGCCATGGTCGACGACCACGGCGAAAATACTCGCGAGGTTGGTCCGTCCATGCCCGCCGAAGTCCAGGGTCTCGAATCGCTGCCCGAAGTCGGAGACACCATGCAGGTGGTGACCGACACCGCCAAGGCGAAACAGATCGTCATTTATCGCGAATCGAAAGCCCGCGAGGTGGCGATGGCGAAAAATAAGCGCCTCACGCTCGATCAGTTCCACGATCAGCTCAAGGAAGGCGAGGTCAAGGATCTCAACATTATCCTCAAAACGGATGTGGGCGGCACTGCGGAGGTCCTCACCGACACTCTGCAAAAACTTTCGACCGACAAGGTGAGGATTCGCGTGCTGCGCGCGGGCGTCGGCGCGATCACCGAAACCGACGTGCTTTTAGCTTCGGCCTCGAACGCGATTATCGTCGGCTTCAACGTGCGTCCGGACCGGACCGCTCAGGCCGTCGCCGAGCACGAAAAAGTCGATGTCCGCCTGCACACGATCATCTACGAACTGGCCGATCAGATCAAGAAGGCCATGAGCGGCATGCTCGACCCAGTGTTCAAGGAAGTGTTCAAGGGCCGCGCCACGGTGCAGGACGTGTTCCGCATCTCGAAGGTTGGCGCGGTCGCCGGCTGCGTGGTGCAGGACGGCGTGCTGACGCGCAACAGCGAAGTCCGCGTGGTGCGCGACGGAGTGGTGGTCCACACCGGCAAGATCGAAGGTCTGAAGCGCTTCAAGAACGACGCGAGCGAAGTGAAAGCGGGCTTCGAGTGCGGCGTTTCACTCGCGAACTTCAGCGACATCAAGCCGGGCGACATCCTCGAAGCGTTCGCAACGGAGCGCGTGGCGCAAGAAGCTCTCGTGTAAGCTAATGCCGTCCATCGGCGTCATCACATTCGAGCTTCGGCTCGACGATTCTCACTCGCTCAAAGACAAGCGGCACTTCGTAAAGAGCCTCAAGGACCGGCTGCGCGGGAAATTCAACGTCGCCGTTTCCGAGATCGATTATCAGGACCTGTGGCAGCGCGCGCTCATCGCCTGCGTCACCGTCTCTCCAGACCAGGGCCACGCCGAGCTGGTGCTGCAAGCGGTCGAGCGCGAGGCCGCCTCCCAGTTAGGACCCCTCCTCGTAGGCGCGACCCTCGAATGGCTCGCGTAATCACTAGAAAACACAGTCTTTATAAAAATACGTGTGTTTTAGAGCTAGGTCGCGGTATAATTGGAGTTTCTCTTTATATTCGCCCCTGGAAGGACACCCCATGATCGACGAAAAAGAACGTGCTCGCACCCTCGGCGCGACGCTGACGCAAATCGAAAAACAGTTTGGAAAAGGCTCCATCATCCGCCTGGGCGCGCGCGACGTGCAGGCCGTCCCCTCGATCTCCAGCGGTTCGATCTCGGTCGATTTCGCGCTCGGCATTGGCGGATTTCCGCGCGGCCGCATCACGGAAATCTTCGGCCCGGAATCCTCGGGCNNTCGGCGGCATGGCGGCGTTCATCGACGTCGAACATGCGCTCGACCCCGCCTATGCCCGCAAACTCGGCGTCGATGTCGATAATCTGCTCGTCTCTCAGCCCGATTACGGCGAACAGGCCCTCGAAATCACCAACGCCCTGATCACCTCGGGCTCGATCGACGTTCTGGTCGTCGATTCCGTCGCCGCGCTGGTGCCGAAAGCCGAGCTCGACGGCGAAATGGGCGACAGCTTCATGGGCGTGCACGCCCGCTTGATGTCACAGGCCATGCGCAAGCTCACCGGCATCGTGTCGAAGTCCAATACCTGCCTGATTTTCATCAACCAGATTCGCGAAAAAATTGGAGTCATGTTTGGCAGTCCCGAAACCACCACCGGAGGCCGCGCTCTCAAGTTCTATTCAAGCGTGCGCGCCGATATCCGCCGCATCGCCGCCATCAAAGATGGTGAAGTCGTCACCGGCAACCGCACCAAAATCAAGATCGTAAAAAACAAAATGGCTCCGCCGTTCCGCGAAGCCGAATTCGACATTATCTACGGCGAGGGCATCTCCAAGGAAGGCGACCTGCTCGATCTCGGCACCGCGCAGAACATCATCGAAAAGAGCGGCTCCTGGTACGGATACAAAGGTGAGCGCATCGGCCAAGGGCGCGAGAA
>PNBD01000117.1:7173-146990 GCA_003135855.1 Deltaproteobacteria bacterium | reverse complement strand
ATGGGCAAGCCCGAGGAGATCGCTGAAGCGGTGCTGTGGCTCTGCTCCGATGCGTCGTCATTCGTGACCGGGCTGCCGATGCCGGTCGATGGCGGCTTCCTCGCGCAATAGTCAGTAGCTAGTACACTCTGTTGCGGCATCACTCGACTGAGTAAAGGAGAAATCGCAAATGAAGTTCGGACTCCTCTATGAGATGGAAACGCCGCGGCCGTGGCATGAGCGAAGTGAGTATAACGTTTACTGGGAAGCGCTCGCGCAAATAGAATTGGCCGATCGCATCGGAATCGACTACGTGTGGGAGGTCGAGCACCATTTTCTCGAGGAATATTCCCACAGCCCTGCGCCCGAGGTCTTCTATGGCGCGGTGACGCAGCGCACCAAAAACATCCGGATTGCGCATGGCGTGCGGCTGCTGCCTTTCAAGTTCAACCATCCGATCAAAATTGCGGAGCAAGCCGCGGTGCTCGATATCATGAGCAACGGGCGGGTCGATCTTGGCACCGGACGATCGACAACGTCGCAGGAATTGGACGGCTTCGGCGTTGACTACGATCGCACGCGCGCCGAAGTGCGCGAAGCGCTCGAGATAATCGTCAAGGCGTGGACCGAGGAGATCCTCGAACACGACGGCAAGCTGATAAAAGTGCCGCCGCGGCGCGTGGTGCCGAAGCCGATCCAGAAGCCGCATCCGCCGATGTGGATGGCGTGCGTGGCGCCGGATAGTTATCCGATGGCGGGCGATCGCGGACTCGGCGTGCTCAGTTTCAGTCTCAACTTCGATTTCGTGGTTGAAGCGGTTGCGAGTTATCGCAAGGCCTCGGCCAATCGCACCGACCAGATTCCGAAGGTCGCCAACGAAGCATTCGCCGGGCTGATCGTCTGCCACGTCGCCGAGAACAAGGAAGATGAGGCGATCGGAATCGAGGGCGCGCGCTGGTTCTTTCACAACGTTGGCGAGTTGTTCAAACCGCTGATCGCAAAAAACCAACTCTACTCATACGAGTATCTGCGCAACCTGATGGCGGTCGACAAGGACCCGAACGACATTTCCGACGCGGACCTGAAGCAGCATCCGATGATTGTGGTGGGCAATCCCGACGAGGTAATTCGGAAACTCGAGACCTTCGATAAGGCCGGAATCGATCAGGTGATCTGCTTCAAGCAGGCCGGCCGCATCCCGCATCAGAAGATCATGAACTCGCTGAAGTTGATGGCGAAGCACGTGCTGCCGCACTTCAATCCGCATCGGATCATCGCGACTGATGAGTTGCAGAGCGCGGCGGCGCGCTAACGAGATTTGCGACCGCTGCATCACGCCGCGCCCAACGCCTTCCCGCTCTATGCCGAGCGGCCGCTTTTTCGTCTCGTCGGCGGNNCCATCATGGACGCAGCCATCCGACAATTTGTCGGTCGAGCGACAGTCTGTTAACTATCCGACATGAATCTGCGACACGCACTCACACGGGTCGAAGGAGCCAGCTCTCACGCGGCCACCCTCGGTCTCGTTGGGTATCTTTCTGCAGTCATGGCGACACTGCCCGGATGTGCACCCAACCGAGAACAGTGGATGCAGCAGTCTGCGTCGCAGCAGGCCCAAGCCGTCACTGGCTCGATAGGTAACGCGCAGGAAGTAAAGAGACAGGCAGGCGAGGCAAGCGTCGTTCTAACGAACGTCTCTGGAATGTTTGAGAGCGCGGCCAGCACTCCACAGGAGCGCCGCGTGGCGCTGGCCTTCGCGAAGGATGCGGGACAATTGTCCAGCGGTTACCAGGCGATCGCCGAAAGCCGTAGCGACCGGGATTTCACGAATGCGGTGTTCGGAATGTGCGCTCCTCTGCGACAACAGGCCGCTCCTCGAGTTGGTCAGCTGATGCTTGGTTTCGCCGGATTGCTAAGCTCGAAGCCCTCGTCGTCTGCGCAACTGGCTAATCTGGCCAACGCGGGATTTTCCGGTGCGCAACAGACGGCGACCATGACCGAGCAGCAGAGACAGAACGCGATTTCCTACTGTAGGGTTTTCGGAAACAGATTGATCGACATTCCCGTGAAGTGCCAGCAGGCGGGAACCGCGATGTCCGAGGCAAGCGCCCAAGAACAGCAGGCTGAAGTCAATCATACCCAGAACGTAAACAATGCGCTTACCGCCGCGGCGGTGGTGTTCGCGGGAACCGTGCTTTTCGCCACTGCGGTGGGCTCGGCAGCGGCGACTCAGCCGCCGGTGGTTCAGAGCAACTATTACAACAATCAGTTTTACGGCAACTGAGTTGGTCAACTGAAAAATGTGAGAGGCAATTTGCCAGTGTGCGGAAGCCTTTAGCGCGCGCACCCTAGTTTCGCGAGGCACATCAGAACGCCGATTCCTCAACTTATCGCTGTCCGAGGTTTCGTTTTGGTTAGAGGCCAATTGTCGGCGAGCGGCCGATTGTGACAAACTGAGGCAACGGGAATGTGCACGCAGGCGACAACGCGATCAACGCGGCAGCGCACGAGCCGCCCTGATCATGATTGGACCAATGACCAGGAGCTATCGATTATGAGCGTAATGACTAAAGCACTGAACGAACTTAGGTTAAGCGATCTGAGGCACTACTTTAGTGGAGCAGGTTGATCCTGGGTCCAAGGTTTGCTGGACGGAGGGAGGTCTATCGATTCGGCTTTCGCGGCGAATCGATCGCAGGCAGTTGGAATTGGGCGACCGGATCGCAAATTTGATCGGTCCGTTCCCGTTCAAGATCTCAATGCCGGCAAAGTAATCTCCATTCCGAGGCCGAGGGTGCCAAGTCCTTCGCGCTGCGGCGCGAGATGCAATAGCTTGTGGGCGAAGATCGGGGCCGAGCGCGAAACCCACGGTGGGTTTCGCATTCCTAGCTCAATCGAAGACTCGCGGCGGGCATTTAGTCAGTCAGCAATTGCCAGTTTCGACTAGTATATCGAGGTTTCGCTTTGAAAACGTGACCGGAGTTTGCTACTCCGGAATCAGTGGCGCAAGTGACCGCGTCGCGGCGCCACGCCGTTTCTCGCAAGGAGCGAGGCCCGATGCAGAAGCCCATCATTTCGGCTGATTCACACATCACCGAACCCGCCGGAACTTACGTCGATCGCATCGATCACAAGTACAAAGACGTTGCGCCACACATGGTGCGCGATCCCAAGCTCGGCGACATTTTCGTCATCAAGGATCTCGAGCGCCCGATTCCGATGGGCCTGGTCGCGGCCGCCGGCAAGGACGCTAAAGAACTGGCCATTTTCGGCGTCAAGTTCGAAGAGTTGCATCGTGGCGGATGGGATCCCGAAGCTCGCATGGCCGACCAGGATCGCGATGGCGTCTCGGCCGAAGTGATCTATCCAACGGTCGGCATGATGCTCTGCAATCATCCCGACTTCGACTACAAGAAAGCCTGCTTCGACGCTTACAACCTGTGGATCGGCGAATATTGCGCCGCGCATCCCGATCGGCTGATCGGATGCGGTCAGACTGCGATGCGCTCGCCCGCGGAAGGAATCGAAGATCTGCGCAAGATGAAGGCGCTTGGATTGAAGGGCGTCATGATGCCCGGTAACCCGCAGGTCGAAGACTACGACAGTCCGGCGTACGACGATTTTTTTCGCGCGGCGATCGACCTGCAGCTGCCGCTCAGCTTTCACATCCTCACCAGCAGCGCCGACAATTTCAAAACGCGCGGACCCAAGATGAACTCCTTCATGGCGATCATCCGCGGATGCCAGGACATCATCGGCACCTTCGTCCTCGGCGGCGTGTTCGAGCGTCATCCCAAGCTCAAGGTCGTGTGCGTCGAGGCGGACGCCGGCTGGGTGCCTCATTATATGTACCGCATGGATCACGCCTACGATCGCCATCGCTATTGGCTGCCCGCGGGCACGCTCACAAAAATGCCGAGTGAGTATTTCCGCGAGAACGTTTACACGACGTTCCAGGACGATTATGTGGCGTTCCAGGTGAAGGATTTGTGCAATATCCATCGCTTGATGTGGGCGAACGATTTTCCGCATAGCGATTCGACGTGGCCGTGGTCGCAGGATGTGCTGAAAAAGCAGACCGAGGGCCTCACGCAGGATGAAAAGAATCTCATCCTGCACGACAACGTCGCCGAACTCTATCATCTGTAAGTTAAGAGCACCGGCCACTGCGCGCCTTTCGCGATATCGAAACTGAACGGCCTGAACATTCCGAGGAGGAAACCCAATGGCCGAATACGATGCGGTGATACGGAACGGAATGGTGATCGATGGAACCAGGATGCCGCGGTATCGCGGCGACGTCGCGATCAAAGGCGGCCGCATCGCAGCGATCGGGCGATTCCCCACTAGCGCAGGCGCGAAGAACATCGACGCGACCGGCATGATCGTCGCCCCCGGCTTCGTCGATCTTCACACCCATTACGACGCGCAGTTGTTCTGGGATCCGTACTGCTCGATCTCGAGCTGGCACGGCGTCACGTCGATCGTGATCGGTAATTGCGGATTCGGCTTCGCGCCGGTGCGTCCCAGTGAACGCGAGCGCGCGATGCAAACCATGACTCGCGTCGAAGCCATCCCTTATCACGCGATGAAAGAAGGGATGCCGTGGGATTGGGAAACCTTCCCCGAATTCATGGACAGCATCGATCGCACGCCCAAGGCGATGAACATCCTGCCCTATATGGCAATCTCGCCGTTGCTCGTTTACGTGATGGGCCTCGAGGCCGCGAAGAAGCGACCGCCGTCGGAGCAGGAGGAGCGCGAGATCTGCCGCTTGCTCGACGAGGCGATGGATGCCGGTGCGTGCGGATGGTCAGCACAGCGCCTCGATCCCAAGGGTCCCGCCTGCGTGCAGCGTGATTTCGACGGCACGCCGATGGTCTCCGACCTGATGTCGGACGACACCTGCTATGCGCTCGCGCGCGTGCTCGGCCGCCGCAACGAGGGCTTCATCCAGATGACGCTCGCGTCGGGCGACACCGCGCACGACCTGGAGCATTTCGAGAAGCTCGCCGAGTTCAGCGGACGTCCGGTGCTGTTCAACGTGGTGCAGCCGCGCGACGGGATGCCGTTCGTGCATCGCGGCAATATCGCGTGGCTCGAAGCCTGCCGCAATCGCGGTCTCCGCGTGTACGGCCAGGCCGTCACCAGCGACACCAACATGACCTTCACTTTCGTCGACTGGAACTTGTTCGATGAAGTGCAGGAGTGGTGCGATGCGACCACCGGCACTACCGAGGAACGGCTCGCGAAGCTTTCCGATCCGAAGATCCGCGAAGGGCTGAAGAACGCGCGTATCCCGATGATCATCACCGAGCAGTTCGACCTGATCTTCGTTACCGGAGTTCAGCGCGAAGACCTGAAACATTTCGAGAACATGACGATTCGGGAAATCGCCGAGCAGACCGGCAAGCATCCGATCGACGCGATGCTCGATCTCGCTGTGGAGGACGGTCTGAAGACCGAGTTCTACGCGCCCGGGCCGAATCAGAACATGGATTTCATGAAAGAGATGCTCGACTATCCTTACCTGATTCCGGGCGTCTCGGACGGCGGCGCGCACACCAAGTTTTTCACCGGTGGCCGCTACCCGACCGAGTTCCTTCAGAAGCTGGTGCGCGAGCACAACATGATGACGCTCGAGGAGGCGCACTGGCGCCTGAGCGCGCTGCCGGCGATGTGCGCAGGCTTCCGCGATCGCGGCACGCTGCGCGTCGGCGCGCCCGCGGACGTCGTGATTTACGATTACGAGAATCTCGCGATGGGCCCGATCGAAACCGTGCGCGATTTCCCGGGCGGCGAATGGCGTCGGGTGCAGAAAGCCAAGGGCTACAAGCACGTGATGGTCAATGGCGAAGTCACACTCAACGACGGCCAGCCGACCGGCGCGTCGTCGGGCCGGCTGCTACGGCACGGGGCTTAACAACATCGATCTGGCGGGCGAAATCGATTTCGCCCGTCAGGACATACTTGTCATTCTAGGCGAAGCGAAGAATCCCGGCTCCGAGTGAATCGATCGGAGTCGAAGCGTGCACAATCTCGAAAACGAATCGGAGAATTAATCGGTGGCAAACTGGACTGAAGAAAAAATCTCCGTCGCCGGAACCGAGCTCGCGATGATCAAAGGCGGCTCCGGCAAACCGCTCCTGATCTTCCACGACGAACTCGGCTACACCGGCTGGATGACCTGGAACATGGAACTCGCCGAGACTCGCCAGCTCCTGATGCCGCTTCAGCCCGGCTTCGGCAAGACGCCGCGACTCGATTGGGTCCGCACCTATCGCGACCTCGCCGGCTTCTATTCGCGCGTCGTCCGCGAACTGCATCTCGATCCAGTCGACGTGATCGGCTTTTCCGCTGGCGGTTATATCGCGGCTGAGATGGCCGCCGCCGATCCCAGGATTTTCTCGCGCATGATCCTGGTCGCTCCGATGGGCATCAAGCCGGCCGAAGGCGAAATCATGGACATCTTCCCGATGACGATGCGCACGCATCTCCGCGCGACTGTCGCCGATCCGCTCCACACTCCCGAGTTCACCAAAATTTACGGCGGCGAGATGACGCCGGCGCAGTTCGAAGCATTCGAGGAGGCGCGCTCCGAAAGCGCGCGCATCGGCTGGGAGCCTTACATGCACAATCCCAGTCTGCCGCATCTGCTCGAGGGTCTCTCGCTCCCGACGCTGCTCATGTGGGGCAGCCGCGATCGCGTCGTGCCGCGCGGATGCATCGACGCTTATCGCCGCGCGATCAAGGGTGCGCAGGTGCAGGTGATCGAGGGCGCCGGCCATCGCCCCGAAATCGAGAACTCAGCGGAGTTTGCAAAAGGCGTCACCAATTTTCTGAAAGGCTGAGCGCCGCCGCAGGAGAAGCCATCGTGCTGTAGGATTATTTCACCGAACGTCCATATCGCTGGGTTCCTGAAAACGAAGTTCTCCGCAATCACGCATACTTCGCGATTTCAAATAAATTTTTCGATCGCGAAAAGGCGGCCGACGATTACAACTACTTCCTCGACGAGTATTGCTACGGCGAGGAACTCGGCTTCGACGCGCTCGCACTGAACGAGCATCACGGCAACCCGTTTTGCATGGGCAGCGTGATGAATGTCGAGGCTTCGATCGCGCGCATCACCAAGAAACCGAAAATCGTGCTGATCGGTAATCCTCTGCCGGTCCTCAAGCACCCGCTCCGCATGGCTGAGGAACTCGCCGAGATCGATCTGATCTCGCGCGGACGCCTGGTCACCGGATGGGTGCGTGGCGCGGGTAGCGAGCAGTTCTTCAATAACGCCAATCCCGCGTACAATCGCGAGCTGTTCAACGAGGCGCACGACTTCATCATCCAGGCCTGGACCAGGCCCGGCCCGTGGCGCTACGAGGGCAAGCACTTCAACTATCGCCACGTGAATCCGTGGGCGCTGCCGTATCAAAAGCCGCATCCGCAGATGTGGATTCCCGGCGTGCTCAGTCCGGAGACCGTGCAGTGGTGCGCCGAGCATCGCTATCCTTACATCGGGCTCGGCACTGCGATCGGCCCCACCTGCGATCTCTGGGATTTCTATGCCGACGCGGCCGCGCACCTGGGCTATCAGGCCGGGCCGGAAAATTTCGGCTACCTGGTCCCGACCTTTCTCGCCGAGACCGAAGAGCGCGCGCAGGAGCTGGGCCGAAACTTCGCCTTCGGCGGCGGACAGAATGCGTTCTCGCGTCCCGAGCACACTCTCCCTCCGGGCTACAATTCTCGCGACGCGATTCGCCGGCTGGCGCGCCAGCCCGGCGGAAGTTGGCTCGGGGTTAGCGCTGATAAACTCGGCGGTAGCCGCCACGACGATGAGGAAGTCACCGATTTCGACGAAGTCCGCACCAAGCTCACCGCCGGATACAAGAAATCGCAGCAGAACCTCCAGACGATCATCGGAACCCCCAAGACCGTGCTGCCAAAGCTAAAGACGCTGATGCGAGTGCTGCGGCCGGGCGTCTTGATCGTGTTCAATATCCAGGGTCCGGTGGGCAACGAAGATCGCATGACCAGCATGCGATTGCTCGCGCAAGAGGTGATGCCCGAGATGCGCGAGTATGCGCGCGAACTCGATTTGCCCGATTCGTTTACGCGAACTCCGGGTTCGGTCGCCTTTCGCTCGGGGAGCAAGCGCGATCCGGTCGTCGATCGCTCGCCTCTTTCTCAATTGGGGTTAGCTTAGGCGACATGAGCGGTCGTTGCGTCAATAGAGTGACCGATACTCTATCTGGTGACGTTTCCGTGAGCGCCTTGTCGGTCAATTTCTTACCGGATTAACTTATATTCCCGTAGAGACTTAACTTATCTGTCATCTGTTTGGACAACAAAAGCGCTAATGTACGGCCCTCGACCAAGGTAAAGGTGGCTACGCAGTTTCACGAGCTCGAAAGAACCGATTGGCGTCCATTGCATCTGCTTTACTTCTCATCGAGCTTAATCTAAGGTCTGCACGGCGGAGACCAGCAAATGGGGTGTAAGTTGTTTCAGAACTGCAACTACGCAGAGCTGAAGTCTCCTCGCAACTGTTCGTAGCCTCCTGCATCAGCCGGAGGGAAAAAATGGGAGTTATTCGATGAAAAGTGCAGATCAACCTCAATCGAACGTTTGGCGGTTAGGCCGCCGGATCGTCTTCGCAGCCTCGGTTAGTATCGGGCTGGCGTTGGCGATCATCGTCGCTCAGTCAGCCGTGCCCGGCGAGGTCGCGGCTACCGGCATCAACGGTCCTGCGATCTCTTCTTCGGGAACGGTCTCCGCAGGTAATGCCGTGTTACGCACCTGGGATGACATGGCACGCGACGCCAATATGAAACCTAGTGCGGGCGTTGTCCCAGGCGCGATCATCAACGCACCGACCATCCCCCTCGGTGAGTACAACTCGCTGAAAGCGTGGGCTGCCCAGGCGCATGGTGTGAAGGGCGCTGGTTCCTCGGGACCGAGCGGGCCCCTCGCTCCGAGCATCAAGGGAGTGAACTTTGCCGGCTCGGTGCAAGGTGAAAATGGCGAGGGTTTCGTACCTCCGGACACCCATATGGCCACCGGCGTGTACGACCTTGTCGAGACTACTAACTCCTCGATCGACGTCTGGAGCAAGGTGAGCAGCGGCACGCCTGCCCTTCTGAAATCGGTCTCACAAAACTCTTTCGTTGGAAATGCCACCGATTCACTCGGCGACGCGCGAGTAATCTTCGATTCTACGTGGAAACGGTGGATTATCACCATCGACGATTTCAGTGGCCTGACCAACGGTAGCAAGCCGTCTTACTACTTGGCGGTATCGACCACAGTACTCGCGACTCGTGCATTCTACGTATTTGCGGTCAAAATAGGCACCACGCCTTCAGGCCTCTTCTATGATTATCCGCAGCTTGGCCAGGACCAAGACGGGATTCTGTTCACTGCCAATATGTTCAATGGCAACAGTTTCTTCGGGAGCATGGTGCATTCCATCGCTAAAGCGAGAGTCTTCAATGGCCTTGGGTTCAGTTTCGGCGTATTCTTCGCGTCTTCGGGTTCCGGCACGCTCGCGCCGCCGATACTTGTTAACGGTGATCAGAACCCGTCCGACTTCTTCCTGAGCGCTCCAGTAGGTTCTGGCGTAACCGCTCTCAACAAGTACACGATGACCAACAGCAGCAGGACCCAGAAAAATACCGATTTCGCGGGCCCGGTCGCTATCACGGTAGGGAGCTATATCACGCCGCCGCCTCCGGCCCTCCAGCAGGCTCCTTGCAATGTGGCTGCGGATGATCTCGACTCACTCGACGGCCGGTTCCAGAATGCCAGCTACCAGGCTGGAACAGTGAGTGCCAACGTGCACACCATTACGATTCCCACGACCGCCTTTCCGGCGCCCCACTTCTATCAAGTGAATAACGCTACCAACACGGTTGTTCAGGAAGGAACTTTCTTTAAGAGTGCGTCTTCGTACGACATGAACCCACATATCTCTGGCGTTGGTTTAAGCTTTTTCGTAACTTGGACCGCGACTGACCCGCTTAATTTGTTGAACGCGCAGGTCATGTTTGGTGGGCGCGTAGCGCCACCGACCGATCCTCTCGGCGTGATGAACGTATCGGGATCAGCTTTCTCCAGCCCAGCCTGCATAACCGGGAGCTTGGATCCCAATTTCGGCTTGCAGCGATGGGGTGACTACTCGTCGGTTTCGATGGATCCAAGCTTTAGCGGGATTGCCTGGATTCTCAACGAGACTACCCCTTCGTCAGCCGATTGGGGTACACGAGGCGTCAGAATCGGCAACTAGTCGAAATCTGATTCAGCTCTGATGGGAGGGCCGTTCGCAAGAGCGGCCCTCTCTTTTTGATCACCGGGTCTAGAGATTCTGCCCTCTTTTCTTGCGGGCAACCGCCGTCGAGGCGCAGACTTGATCGATGAGAGGATGCACGTTCCTGACAGCTGTCCTTCCACTGGTGATTGCGCTTGCAGGATGCGTCAATAAATCGATGGGCCAACCTGTGACCGCACCCGCGCTCGGTACGCTCCGCGGCACCGTCACCAAGGGCCCGCTCAGCCCGATGATCCATCCCGGTCCTGGCGCTCCGACTGCGGAAGGATTGGTCGCCGGCGCTCGCATCGATCTCGCAAAGCCGACCGGCCAGCTCGCAACGTCCATACGGACCGATGCCGACGGCCGCTATAGCTTAAGTCTCGCGCCCGGAACCTACACGGTCACGATGCCGACGCCGCAGGGCACGATGTATAGCCGCGATTTGCCGGCCACAGTGATTGTCGCCCCGGGCGAGGAGCAAAAGTTGGATATTCACCTAGATACTGGCATCCGCTGAGTTTTCATTTCACCGGAGCGAACCCACGGAGAAATTTGGATGGAAATCGAAATCGATCACATTGCGATGCCGGTGGCTGACATCGAGCGGTCGGTGGAATTCTATCAGCGCGTGCTAGGCGCCGTGCCGATCGGCCTCGAGCAATGGCGCATGGGCAAGTGGCCGATCGTCAGCCTGAGCTTCGGCCGTCAACGATTCAATTTGCATCCGCCAGCGAGCAACATCTTGCTGAAGGCGGCGCATCCGATGGTCGGTGGCGGCGACTATTGTTTTGCGTGGCCCGGTACGCCCGAGTCAGCCGTCGAACATTTGCAGCGCCAGAACATCGAAATCGTCGAAGGCCCGGTGCCTCGGCTGAGCGTTCGCGGCAAGGGCATCAGCGTTTATTTTCGCGATCCCGACGGCAACCTGCTCGAGTTTCTGAGTTACTCGACGCCGGCGCCGTCGTGAACGTTCGCGTCGTCGTAAACGCGGGAGTTACTTGCCCTGATAGCGAGGCTTGCGCTTCTCCATAAACGAGCGCGGGCCTTCTTTGGCGTCCTCGGTCAACATCACTTCGCGCGAAATCGCGTTCTCGATCTTGAATGCTTCGGCCAGTGGCACGCCTGAGCATTTGATCACAGCCTCTTTGATCTTGCGCACTGCGAACGGCCCGTTCTCGGCGATTCTCGCCGCCAACTCTTCAGCCTTGGGCATCAACTGATCGCGCGACACGACGTAGTTGATCAGTCCGAGACGGTACGCCTCGGCCGCATCGATCCGATTGCCGGTGAGCAGAATCTCCATCGCTTTGCAGTACGGCATCTGCCGCGGCAGCCGCGCGAGCGATCCCGCGCCCGGGATAATCGCCCACTTCACTTCCTGCAACCCGAAGCTCGCACTGTCGACCGCGACGCGCAGATCGGTCGCCTGGATGAACTCCATCCCGCCTGCGATGCAAAATCCGTTGATCGCCGAGATCACCGGCTTGTAGAACTCGAACCCTCGTAGCAGCGCGGCGTCCATCCCGGCGGGGTTCCCGAGCAGTTTGCGATCCCAATCATCCTCGGGCTGCCGCGCTCGCGAGAACAGCGGAATCAGCCGTCCGAGATCCGCGCCCGCGGAGAATGCCTTGTCGCCCGCGCCCGTCACGATCGCGACGCGCACGGCGTCGTTGCGCGCAACCTCGTGCCACGCCTCCGACATCTGAACAAGCATCTCGGGGTTGAGCGCGTTATGGACCTCCGGGCGGTTCAGCGTGAGGTAGGCGATATGACCACGAGTTTCGAAAATGAGTGCCGGCATCGATTCGATCCCCCGAGCTCGCGAGTTTCATGTTTCGTAGCTCACGGGCGCCGCAAACGCCAACCCGCGCGCGACCATTTCGTTTCAGATGCCTGATATTGCCGATCGGAAAATAGCGCCGAGACAGAAACAAAATCTCAGCGCAACTAATCGCCCATCGAGCTGAAGCGCAAAGCTTCAGCGGGAGAGGCTCGGAGCGATTTCAGTTGTGCGAAAGCGCGCTGCCCAGATACGCGAAATCGCCGTTGCGATTTGCCGACACCGTCACCGCGCAAACCGTATGCTTGGTCGACTCCAAAGTGTCCGCCGCCGGCACTGCGTCCGCTCTCGTCTGGGTGAGATCTTCGAGCATCTTGCCACTGGTCAATTCGTAGATGGCTTCGCGCTGATCGGCGTTCGATCCGCCGAACAGTATTGCTCCCGAATCGAGTACGAAGGGATCGGCGACGCTCGCGAGGACGGGGCCAAGTTGTGCCTCCGGACTGGTCGCCACCAGCACTTCGTGTCGGCGGTACGCGTCGGCGCTGACCAACACCGGCGCGTTGTCGCATTGCGCCTGGAGCGCGAGTCGGCCGTTCGCGTCGAGGCCCGGCCGGCCGGTTGAATAGAAGTTCAGTCCCGCTTTCCCGCATGACATTCCTGACAGCGGGATCTGCTGCAGCTTGGCGTCGTAAACGAACAGCCCTTCGCCGGTCGTCGTGCGCGCCGTGAACGCCACCAGGTTTCCTTCGATGCGCGGCAACGGACTCACCGCCGCCGGCAGTCCGAAATTCCGTTTGAAGACCCCGCCGCCCGCCGCCGAATCGCCTTCAACCGCCATCGCGCGAAGCCCGTCCTGTTTCGATACCAGGAGTTCAGCCTGCTTGTCGCCCTCGAGGAAGCCGACGAACGCGCAGGCGCCCGGCGCCCCACTGGTCACGCTGCCGAACTCGATGTGCTTCAAGCGGCGGCCATCGGGGGTCGCGTCACCGACTGCCGCCAAGCGCGACAATTCGCCCTCAGAGATACGAAATATCGCCTCGCTGTTGTTCACGTCGCGCGCGACGAAGACCAATCCGCCGCCCACATCCAGCTCGGGACGCGGATCGACGTTCATCACCGGCTCCGGAAATGCGCCCTTCGCACCGGGAATCGAGATTCGCATGACGCGCCCGAGCGAGTCGCCCGCCTCGGCGCGAAACATGATCCATCGCGGCCGGCCTGATTCGAACACCATGCCGCTGAACAGCACGCTGCCATCGTCTGCGACCCAAGGCTGCCCCAAGTCGCGCAAGATCGGCAGATCATCCTGACGCGCGTCAACTTCGACCAGTTCGGTTTCACGCCCGTCACGGCTGTGCAGATAGAGGCCACCGGCCCGATTGGTCACTACCCCTCCGCCCAACTCGAGTACAAAGGCGTTGGCAAATGACGATGCGGCAATCAGCAGGAAGATCGCGCCAATCCCGATGAACAGTCCCGGAGTTTTCCGTGGGCTCGTTGGTGACAAAATTGCGATCTCCTTGCGGCAGATTAGGCCTCGTACCGACGGTACCAAAATTTTATCATTGGTACCGTAGTAAGGCAAATTTGCATCGGAAAAATCGTTGACTCTTGCATCACTTCCGTTCAGTCCAGGTTTGAGAGCGCGGCGGAAGATCGATCCCGCTCAAAAAAACGGGTGCGGTCTCGAGGACCGCACCCGCGCGTCAGACAGCGAATTGAAATCGCTGGATGGTTAGAACGAGGCTGCGCGGAACATCGCGTCGGTGGTGAAGAACGATCGATCCACCGCGCCCATGTTGATGTACCAGCACTCCTTCTCCGGCGTTTCGATGCCGGGCAAGTAGCACATCGTCGCGAGACCGGACTGCACGTCAGTCGAGACCGCGCCGACGACGAACGAACGCTTGAACGGATAGATCGCGACGCGCGCATCAGGCACCGGGCGATCGCGGGTGGCGAGCCAGTAGATGTGCGAGCGGAAGAGATGACCGCTGCGATCGTAGGTGTCGATGTACGGTTCAAACCACATCTCGCTGTCCATGAAAATCACGGTGCGCGAATCGAGTGCGTTCACGCGCGAGCGATCGGGCTTGGCTTCGACCACATACATGTGGCGCATTTCCCAGGCCTCGGGGCAGGCGCTCGCGCCGCCGTCAGTATTGCAGCGAAGTTCGGGTGAGTGCTCGGCATGGATGGTCGCGAGCATGTTCTTCTCGCCCAGGAACTTGTAGAGGTACTGCTCGGTCTTGGGATTGAAGCCTGAATAGTGATCGGGATCCCAGGCATGGGCCGAAGTGCCACCGGCAGTGGTGGACGAACTCATGATAGCTTCGTCAACGCGGCGGATACGGCGCGAACCGGCATTGAGACTCCAGATATCGTCGCCACGCTTGGGATCGGCGTAACGCCAGCGGATAAAGCCGGTGCCGCGAATCTCCTGCGGCGCCAGCAGCGGATACAGGCCGAACAGCCAGTATCGGCCGGTGGTCTTGAAGTCGGGATCGGTCGGAATGGGCTCGACTTCAGTGCGGCCGACGAGATCGTAACCGGCATAGTGCCCGATCTGGAAATACTCGATCTGCTGCGTCTGCGGACCCTTCTTCTCGTACGCTGAATCGCAATCATAGAAGCGCAGATCGTAGTCGTCGGTCGTGATCGGACGGAACACGTTGTTCCACACGATCTTGTTGGCGACGTCCGGATCGTTCGAGTCGATCAGCGGGAAGGGCTGGCCGGCGACGTAGCCCACGACCGAGCGCTTGTCATTCGAGAGCCGCACCTGCGACGAATATTTTTCGGTCGCATCCTTGTACGGAGGCGGCCAATCGACGCGCTGGGACGGGACGATCTTCATCGACATCCCGTGCTCGACTTTGTAGTAAACGCCGGGACCCACTAGGTCCTTCACCTTGGTGGCGTTTTCGGGTGTGATCATATCCCCGGGTTTGACCTGTGCGTTCACCGCACCGGTATTGATTAGAATGGCGCACGCAAGCGCGAGAATTATTCCGGCTCCGCGACGCATCGACCGTTCGACGACCATTGTTTTCGCCTCCATTGGCAATATGAACCGCAAACTGATTAGTACTATATTGGTATCATTGGTACCGAAAGTGAGGCAAGAGGAAAAATGACGTCAAGCAATTTTTTGCTCGCAGTAGTTTTACTTCTGCGTAGCTTGCGCTAAAGCTACTGACTCATATGGGGAATCCAGTTCATCAGGAAATTGAATCCTCTCGTATTCAGAGGGTCATCCGGGAAGCGGAAGAGCTCTTCCTGCAGGAAGGCTTTCTGCACTTCAGCACCACCGAACTGGCCCAGCGCCTGCGCTGTTCCAAGCGCACTCTCTATAGTATCGCGCCCGACCGCAGCAGCTTCCTCGAGTTCATCATCTCGCGGCATCTGCTCCGCCTGAATGAAAACCTGCTCGCCGCCGCGGAAGCCGCGCCCGACTGGATGTCCGCTATCAACGCGATCCTCGATGCGACACTAGATACGTTCGGTGCCGAGGCGACGCGATTCATTAGCGATCTGAACCTCTTCCCAGGCGGCGTGCGGCTGCTGCATCAGACCGAGAACGCCCGGGTTGATATTCTGGCGCGCGTGATCGCCGCGGGTGTCGCGGATGGAACCTTTCGCAAAATCGATCCAACCATCGCCGCCTACGCTGTGATCGGCTCGTCGCGGCGGATTTCGCAAGCGGACTTTCTTGCCCGCTCGAAAATTCCCTGGAATCAGGCGCTGACTGCGCTGTACCAGTTCTTTTCGCATGCCCTGCTCGCACCCGCGCCCGCTCGCCGCGGCAAGGTTGCGACCGTCCGCGCGGTTCGCCCTGAGCCGTCCGCGGCCAAGGTTCTCGCTCGCAACGGCGTTCGGGCGATACCTATGCCGCTAATACCGCGAAGCAAGAATCGTCGCGCGAATCATTAGTCTGGCTTAAATCCGACAACGTTGTTGTTGATATTGTGCGCGGAAAAGTCTAGGATTCCCGCCACGATGCCTAAAATCCCGGACTTCGTACATCTCCGCCGTGACGCTGAGGAAAGCCGGCTGAAACTGTTAGCCGCCGCGCGCCGCCTGATGGCGGAGCGAGGTCCTGACGCGCTCGCGGTCTCCGACGTCGCGCGCGATGCAGGAGTCAACCGCACCACCGCCTATCAGCATTTCAAAAGCCGCGACGCGCTAGTTGCGGCCGTGCTGGCCGACGCCGCCAGCGCCGCGAGCGGACTGTTCAAACTCGAGATGCCGCTCGAGGCACGCGTCGACTACATGGTCGAGTACTTCGCGCAACATCCGGAATTTGCGCGCCTCTGGATGTATCAATTGCTGTCGCGGTTGCCGCTCTCACATCAGGCCGGTCGCGAGCGTTTCCTCAGGGTGATGGACACGTTCGCTCGAAGCCCACGTGCCGCTTACGGGATCGACGCGGAAATGCTCGGCGACATTCTCGCTTCGGCGATTCTCGTGTGGTCACTGCGGACAGGCGGAAATGATCTCGATGCAATCGGCGGAAGGGTCGCGAGCAAGCGCTTCACGCGCGAATTGAAACGATTGCTCTTACAGGGCGCCGTGAAAGCCAATTCTTCAAACGCGCAGACCGCGCTCAAAGCGAAGCCGCCAGCCACGCCGCGTCGTCGAGAATCCGCGGCGATTTAGCGACTAGCTAGGGAGAGGCTGCACAACGATGCCCGCCGCTGCGTTTTTTGGCGCATCCAGACTCGATTCGCGACGCAATCGGCAGCATCCCGCCTTCTCGTTCCGGAAATTACCGTCCGCCCAAGCACTTTCCGAAGCTTCAACAATGTGCCTAAAATTGCCGAGCGAATGGCTCGGACAATCGAGCGGAACGATCGGTGAGTATTAGCGTTTTGGTGCACCGGCGGCGCTCGCAAATTCGTCAAAATGGCATGCGTATGCTGTCGCGTGGAGTGGCGGACGCTTTTCTTCGACGCCATATTCGCGGTGTTCGACGCCATGTTGGCCGCCGTTTGGAGGGCCAAGCCGCTCGGTTCTCGCTTTATTCAATGAGGACGGAGACTACACAGACGAATCTAAAGGCATTGTCGGCGTGCCGATTAGTGCGGGGAAAATAATGCCCGAACACAAGCTCGAAGAAATTGCCGGTAGAAAATCAGTATCAGACCGTGCGCTCAGAAGTCCCGTACCTATGGCGCTGACCGACGAAGAGGAGGCACCGCCGAGCTTATACGAATATGGGCTTGTCGTTCTCGAGCACTGGCGCTGGGTAGCTGCGGCGGCGTTCCTGGCCGCGATTGTCACCTTCCTGATCACGGCTTTCGCCATGACTCATTACTACCGCGTCTCAGCATTGCTGCGCCCGGTCGATCAAAGTAACCAGCTTTCGGGTCCGATGGGGGCGCTTGGAGCGGCGGCAGGGGCACTTGGCAGCCTGCAATCGGATATTCCGATGCTGTCCGCTTTGGGCGGACAGACCGACGACAAGGTTCAAGAATATCTGGCGATCCTGCAGAGTTACGATTTCACGATGGATCTGGTGGACAAGCATCATCTTGCCGCCTATCTGAATCCTCCGCGGGCTCCCTGGCTACAACGGCTTTTCCCGAGGGACGAGCAGTGGCACCTTTACGACACGATGAATTACCGGTTTGACACTGACTACGACAAGATGACAGGAAACGTCACGCTGCATTTTATGGATGAGAGCCGCTCGGAAGCCAAAAGGATTTTGCAACTCTACATCGACAGCCTTCGCCAGAAGCTGCGTAAAGAAGAAGTGCAGAGTTCCAGCGAAGCTATAACTGCACTATCGGAGCAGGCTAAAAATACCGTCGATCCTACTCTCCAGAGCAGACTCTACAGCCTTATTGCGTCCCAGATAGAGCGCCAGACAGAGGCCGAAGTCACCGCCGACTTCGACTTCGTTGTGATCGACCATCCCGCCGGCCCCGGCAAGGTCTATAAACCACGGGTGGTACTCGACTCTGCGTTGGCCGGCTTCGTAGGCGCTTTGATTGCCGCGCTTATTCTTGCGGCTCGTGATAGCCGAAGGCGTAGTTATGAAGATCGGTCGCAGAGGAAATCGACCATGGCGGTCGAACAGTCGGGGGAATAGGCCGGGCATGTTCGACATGGCATAGCTCTTCTTGCGGTGAAGATTTTGATTAAGCATCCAACTAGAATCGCCGGCGGATTCGCGCTGCTCATACTTTCTCTCGTCGCGGCAGCTTCGGCGCGTGTCACTACTCCGCAGGTGATGCGCCAAAGTGTTCTGCAACTGAGGGTCTTGGCCGGGGGTGCGCTCGAGATTAGCGCCTTCGGCAGAACCTACTTGGTCGACTCGTCGTTCTCCCAACCCGGAGCGACGAGGGGAATCTGGAATACTTTCGGCACTTCGCCGTCAGGTCTCGGTAACTGGAATATCAGCGTCCAGACGACCGGCCTGAACTCCTTTCGGGTGATCGGCTCGGGTCAATTCTACCGGATCGAGCGCCTGTACAAGGGCGACGGCGATCGTGTCCTCGTAACCGACACCATATCGCTTACCGCCGACAGCACCGTCGGGATCTCAATCAAACACCGCCTATCTCTCGGTGGTCACGATATCCAATCTGTCAGACTTGGGGGTCTTGATGTAAACGAAGGCCGCGGGCTATGCGGCGCGACCAATCAAGGCAATCCAACGCTCTTTGTTGGCGCTGATTCTGGCGGGATTGGACTGATGCCTCTCGACGACGTGCTTAGGGTGCAGGAAGTTTTGTACAACCATGCGACTAGCGGAGCGGCCTCCTGCAGACCGACGAATCCGCCATCCGTGGAGCTCGACGATCCGTCCTTTGGCCTGGATGCGCACCGCACCTATTCGATGCGTTGGTCAGTCTATGTCGTACCACCTGGACAATCGGATCCCTACTATTGGTTCATCAACCGGGTACGGCAAGATATCGGCGCCAACTTCACTGTAGACGGCTCAGCAATCTTCTTCTACCGGGCGCCGATTTGGCCCAATCGGGCCGGCTATGCGGGCGATTGGCGTAACTGGAGCCCTGCTGAGCTTTCGCAGTATCTCAAGAACATAGGCGTCAAGTACGTAATTCTGACTATTCCGCAGAAGCAAAACGGAACGTGGGTGCACGGATCAGCCATCTTTCATGAAATGTCGGATGACTCGCAACAGTTCATTAGTGAGACGATAAAGAAGATCCATGCCGCTCGCCCTGACGTAAAAGTGTTACAATACCTGGATCCCTTTGCCAGTAGCGAAAGCGGCGCGGCAGAAAAATACCGTTCAGCGAGAATCATCGGCAAAACTGGTGTTCCTGCGGTATGGCCGTCCAAGGTTCCAGTACCATATTTTTGTCCAACCATGACCAATTCGTTCGGCCGTGATTTGTTCAAGTACGCTGACTTTGTGCTAGATACCTACCATGCCGATGGCATTTATATTGACGAGTCCTGGTGTTCCGTTGCTCGCTACAACTACGCTGGAGAGTGGGACAGTTTCAGCGTGGAAACCGATCCAGCCACGCTCCAGGTCCGCCGGCAGATTGCGGCCATTCCGCTGCTCTCTCTCCAGGCGCGCGTCGCACTTGTACAACATATACGAGAGCGCGGGGGGATGGTGATTGCCAATCTACCGCCGCTCACCGAAACCTTTGCCCGGCAAAAGGTTGTAACCTTCACCGAGACCGGGGCACTTTCTCACGCGTATCTCGTCCAGTTGCACTCACCGGTCGCGATGAGCAAAGGCGGCGGGCAGGAACGCGATATGGACCCTCGCGTAACAATAGGCGCTGATGTCGCCGCGAACGTGGCCGCGCACGTCCATTTCGGTGCACTTACTTACTACTATCATCTGCCGTATCCGGCGAACGCTGTGCCTAACCCGATGTCCGAGATGTTTCCCTTCACTCCCATCGAGATATGGCCCGGCTATCTGATCGGGGCGGAACGAATCATCACCGTCAAGTCCGGCAGCTTCGGCTGGAACACACAGGAGCCGCTGGAGTTGTTTGTGTATGCGCGCGACGGCCGCATGAAAGCGCGCAACAGTATCCCGGCCGGCACCGGGCCTACCTTTGCTTCGGTTGATTTGTCTCCGGGCGAAATGGCGATTATCGTGAGGCAGGGTCAGTAGCATGCGCCCTCAGGGGCGGCAGACTCTCCTTCCGCGCGCGTTATCATCACAGCTACTCAAATCGAGAAAATAGCGGACATAGCTACTAGCGAATGCTGGAGTGTTCACGAGTAAATCGAATGCAGCAGGAAAAAGTGCAAGCACAGAAACTGTGGAACAAGACCCCGTGCGGCACCGGCGACTATCTGAAGGAACACGAATATGGCTCGCTCGCCTTCTTCGATGAAGTGCGCCGTCATCGTTACGAGGTAACGGACCGCTGGATGCCACGGACGATTGACTTTGGCGCGGCACGCGGCAAGAAGCTTCTAGAGATCGGCCATGGCATGGGAACCGATCTTTTGACCTTTGCCGACAACGGCGCCGAGGTGTACGGGATCGATATCACCCAGGAGCACCACCGTCTCGCCAAACTGAATTTCGAGCTTCACGGCAGAAATTGCACAATAAAACTTTGCGATGCGGCCAAGATCGACTTCCCATCCAACTACTTCGATATGGTCTACTCGCACGGTGTGCTACATCACACTCCCGATATCGAGCAGTGCATTTCCGAGGCACACCGGGTGCTAAAGCCGGGCGGGAAGTTCGTTCTTGCCCTCTATCACACCTGGAGCCTTCCTCACCTATACATGATTCTCCGATATGGAATCGGCGAGGGGCGCCTGTTCAAGTTGGGATACAGCGGGTTAATGGCCAGCATGGAAGGAGGCGCGGACGGACTAACCATCAAACCGATGGTCAAAACTTATTCCAAGCGGCAAGTCATCCGGCTTCTCAAAGATTTCCCCAAAGTCGAACTCAGGTTGGCACATTCCGCGGTGGGTAACTACGCACCGATCCGGCGTTTCTTCCCGGAGTCACTGGAACAATGGCTTGACCGTCGTGTCGGCTGGTACGTCATCGCCTCTGCGACTAAGTGACTGTGACACAGAGTAGCACTACGCGAAGGGAGGCCGCGGTCCCTGTGGCGCCTTTTGGCCGGATGTTGCCTCCTGAAAATTTGTTCGGGCGCACGAAGAAGTTGCGGTTTCTTCGCGATCACCTCGAACGTATAAGAAGTGTCACGAAGCGATCGACCATCAAAGTCCTGGACTTCGGTTGTGGCAATGGAGAGGCCGTCTGCCAATACATCGTCGGCAACGGAGTTCAGTACTACGGCGTCGACGTTCACCCACCTTCACTCGATCGCGCGCGCAGTATGATCAGATCACCTGCCGCTTCGTTCTCGCACGAAGTTCCTGGAAATGAGCGCTTCGATGTGATCGTATACGCCGATGTATTGGAGCATCTGGCTCACCCCGAAGAGTTGCTCGTCGATCATCGCGAGAGATTGGAAGATGACGGAATACTCGTGGGGTCCGTACCAAATGGCAAAGGCTGGTTTGAAATCGAGAAGTCAATGTATCGCGCTACCGGCCTGGATCGGATGCTCCCGCATTTGGGCCGCATAAAGCGCAAGATTTTTCATCAGGAGCGTAAGCCTTACAACCGGGACAGCGGACACCTCCAATTTTTCACCAAGTCAACTCTCTCCAAGCTCTTCGTATCTACCGGCTTCCGCATCGAGGACTTCCAAAACTGGACCGTTCTGGCGTCGCCCATTCTAGACCGTCTTTGCCCTTCCTCGGTTGCCGAAATAGACGCTCGTCTGGCGGACCGATTGCCTTATTGGATGGTTTCAGGTTGGCTCTTCACCGCCCGAAAGCAACTCGTCGACGGCGTCAACAAACCATGAAGCTCACGAACTCACGCTTTCGCTGATCGCCAGGGCAGCTGGAGCTTCGTTTCGCAAAGGCACGGGACGACCCACCGGATAGACACCGATTCAGTCCCGACCGGACGCTGTGGCTCACGCTGCGTCTGCTAATCGGCCTTCAATCCAGTAATCGTACCAGGAACTTAAGTTGAACAGCGTCCAGATCAGAAATCCATTGTCCCGACGCCCGTTGGCGTGATCGTAAAACAAACCGTCGATGTACGGACGATTAAAAAAGCCGCGATGCATCAATGGTGATGACAACAACGTCTGCTTAGCCTCGGCTCCGAACTTGCCCCGGAGCCATTGGCTCATCGGCGCGGCGAAGCCCATCTTCTTGCGGTAAATAAGCTGGTCGGGGATCAAACCCTCCACGGCTTTCTTGAGTAGGTACTTGGCAGTATGGTTGCGCGTCTTCCACTCCATCGGAATGTCCATCGCAAATTCGACCAGCTTATGTGCGAGGTATGGCACACGTGCCTCCAGCGAGGTGGACATCGTAATCTTGTCGACCCGCATCAGCAGCAACTCGCTGAGTCTCTGTTTCAGCTCGCTATAGATCATGCGGTTCAGTACGTCGCGCGTGGGAGACTCGCGGTCAAATCGTTCGCCGAAAGAGCGTACTACGTTGTAACTGTCCGGCTCCAAGTAGCTGCTCGGCAACATCCCGGTGGCAATTAATTCGTCGGGCACGCCAGCGCTATGGATGCTGCCGTCGATCACGAGCTGGCGTTTCATCGTGTCCCAAAACGTTATCGCACCTCCCCAAAACATCTCTCGCTTGCGCACCGCGCGTTCGACCACGTCGGCTTCCCGCTCTACGTTGGGATAGAGCCGTGCCAGCGTCCGCATCGCAGAGTTGATCGTGTGCTGCGCGAGAGGCGGCGCGTAAGTACAGAATGGCCGCCAGTAACGCCTGTATAGATCCAGATAGGTCAAGTATTTGGTGTAGCCACTGAAGATTTCATCCGCTCCTTCGCCGACGTTGATTACGGTCACGCCTGAATCCTTGGCAAGTTTGGAAACGAAATAGAGAGGGATGCACACCCAGTCGGCGAGCGGTTCGTCCTGATGGTGGACCAGTCGTTCGAGGTAGCCCATCATGTCCTTCTCGTCGATTAGCACCTCGTGATGATTAGTCTTGAATTTGTCGGCTACGAGCCGCGCGTGATCGAGCTCGTTGAGCGCAGGAAAGTCCTTGAAGCCGACCGTGAAGGTTTCGATTGGCCGATCAGTCAGCTCAGCCATCAGCGCCACGTTGGTTGAAGAATCGACCCCTCCGGACAGAAATACGCCATACGGGACGTCCGACATCATCCGGTCATTGACAGACTCCGATAGGCGCTGGCGGATTCCGTCGACGTAAAAGCGCTCAAGCGCGCCGTCCGAAAGCCCCTTAGTCTCGTCCGGCTTGATCCCCTGGCCGGGCAGCGCATCCCAGTAGCGATGGGCGCTTACTTTGCCGCGAGCGTCCACCTCCATGCACCATCCGGCCGGCAACTTGTAGACGCCTGCGAACATCGTCAACGGCGCAGGAGTCGTCATGAAGGTTAGGTAGTGATACATCGCAACCGGGTCGATGTCCCTCCTTACGGACGGATGCGCGAGGATGGCTTTGATTTCCGAGGCGAACAGCGCCGTCCCGGGTTGCAGCGAAAAATACAACGGCTTGACCCCGATCCGATCTCGCGCCAGCGATAATACGCGGCGCCGCCCATCCCAGATGGCAAAAGCGTAGTCTCCGCTGATCCTTGCCAACAGCCCATCGAGGCCCCATTGCTCGTAGCCATGGACCAGCACCTCGGTGTCCGAACCAGCGGTGCGGAACTTGTGTCCGGCCGCAATCAGCTCCGCGCGCAACTTCAGATGGTTGTAGATCTCGCCGTTGAAGGTGACCCAAACATCGCCGTCCTCGTTGCTCATCGGCTGCGCGGCGCCGGCGCTCAAGTCGACTATCGACAATCGGCGATGACCCAGCCCTACCCGTCGGTCCGGTGAAATCCAGGAGCCCTTACCGTCCGGCCCGCGATGAATCATCGTGTCCCGCATCGAAGCGAGCAACGCCGGATCGACGGTCTTTGCGCCATCGAAGTGAAGCACACCTACTATTCCGCACATATTTGGATATTACTCCGGACGATCACACGAGTCTGCTTGGAAGCGCGCACTCTCCAACGGCATACAGGCGTAAGATCAATGTCTAGCCTTCGGGTTAGCGTTTCGCCGTAGGTCCGCCCGCGTGGCCATTCTGCACGCTCTCAGATTTGCGCAGTATCACTGAAACGCGATCCAAAAAGATTTCGTCGAGTCCGGGCACTCTCCCAAGAACCGAATTGATCTGACTTACCCGCGCAAGCAGGGGCGTGCGTGCCCGCCGACCAACCCGAGGCAGGCCCCATCGCACATTGCGTACTATTTCCCATTTCTGGCGCCTGATGAGCCGCCAAGCGCGGCGCGCGGTAATGCCGTTCAATCCCGGAAGGCGATAATAGGGCTGAGCTTCCGTGTGGAAATGCGCATATTGGGAGCCGCTGTCGGCGTAAATTTCATTTTGCGCCTTGCGCAAGGTCTCGTCCGAAAAAAACCAATGCGCCAACGGGGCGTACGATATCTTTAGATGATGAGCATATGGATGGTAGTACGTCGGGAAAACCGCTATCAGATGGCCATTGGGAACGAGCATCCGCCAGCATTCCTCAAGGCATTTCTCTACATCGTGAACATGTTCGAGAACGTCAATGGCAACGATCGTGTCGAACGCCTCATCGGGAAATGGCGCTTCTTCACCGTACCCCTGCCTGAACTCGGCCGTGGAGCCGACGCGCTTGGCATAGGCATTGGCTCCTTCAATGTAGATTGAGTCAACGTCAAAACCGCACATCTTTCGCGTTCCGTACATTTCCTCCCAAGCTACGGCCGTGCCGCCGAAATAGCAGCCGAAGTCAAGGACGCGCTTTTCGTGCAGAAACTCTTTGACAGAAGGACCGAAAAAAAGTTCCAGAAAGCGGTCTGATCGCTCGACAAGATAGCGCCCATGTGCCGCGCGATGCATGGCTTCTTCGATTTGACTTCGCGGCAACTTATCGAGATGCATCGGCGCAAAAAAAGAAGAATCCGCCTCATCGTCCGGGTTTGGATGCCTGGGGACAATGCGCAAGAACATTTTCGCAAGAGCGCATGAAAGTTCGCCCTTGCCAAAAATATGATTGACGATCGACATCGATTGTCTCACCTCCGCGGGACTGCCGAAGCGCAAACTTGAGGATCACGAAAGAGGGTGGTCGTTCGCATGCTCTACCGCGTCCAGCCTATCATTCAAACTGACCCACCGCCGACGAAGGCGCTATGGGCTCATGATCATCATGCCTCGCATCGAAGCAAGCAATGGCGGATCGACGGTCCTCGTGCCATCGACATGAACCACGGCTACTATTCCGCACAGCGCACATTTTGGATATTACTACGCACAATCACCTGAATAGCGGACTACTTGGAAGCGCGTGACCACGATACGTAAAGGTTTGCCGGACGTGGTCCGTTCGCCATAACCCGAATCAGCGCCGACGAAAATATAGTGCAGCGAGAATTCTGGACAAAGCTTACACACGGTCTCAGCAAGCCGCCAGCAGTCATATCGTTCCGGGCGATGCAGGAAACCCGCTTGGTCCTGATGCATCGGCTCAAGGGATGGTCGCGGATGCGAGAATCGATCTCCCGCTGGTGGAACCCCGAGCGCGTGGCCGCGTTCGCGCGCGCCAGACACGGGCGTCCAGCCCTGATTGCGCCCGACGGCCCCGGGGCGCTGCTCGCTGCCGCGCGACGCGGCGACCTGAACAGGGACGCTTTGTTCGATTTCGGACGCCGCGCCGCATTGCGCCAGTTCAAAGTGCTCGGCGTAGAGGTCGCGCGGGACGGAGCCTTCCCATGGCACGCGGACTGGCGCTGGAACCACGAGTGGCCGCATGATTACTTTCGTTCCTACAACTTCTATACGGCCGACAAAGCGTTGCCTTACGATGTCCGGCTGACGTGGGAACTGTCCCGTTTAGCTTTCATCATCCCCATCTTGCAAAACGCCGTGCTCGATCCGGAGGGCGGATGGCGCGAGCAAGTATTCGCTGTGCTCGGAGATTGGCACCAAAGCAATCCCCTCGCGCATAGTGTGAACTGGTACCCGATGGAAGCAGCGATGCGCGGTATTGTGCTTACCTGCATGCTCGACATTCTGCTCACCATCGAAGGACTGGAACCCTATGCACTCAAGCCGCTGCTGGAATTGATTAGCGAGCACGGCGCGTTCGTATGGCGTACTGTCGAATACACCGACGTTCGCGGCAACCACTACGCGGCTGAGATAACCGCGCTCCTGCTCTGCGGTCTTGCCCTTGACGATGCATTCGGCGAAGCCAAGCAATGGCTCAGCTGGTCGATTGGAGAGCTGCCACGTGAAGCTCGATCGCAGTTCCTGCCTGATGGCGTACAAATCGAAAAATCTCTCGGCTATCAGCGTCTGGTCACTGAGCTTTTTCTGATCGCTTTGATCGCGCTGGAGCGATCCGGGCGCGAAACTGACCAGGGTCTGCGGGAGCGGATTCACGCCGCCTGCCGCTATACCGCGGCGTGCAGGAGGCCCGATGGCTTGGCGCCAAACATTGGCGACAACGACGATGCGCGAGTGCTGAACTTCGATCCGATCGAGCCCCGCGATCACGCGCCCCTGCTCGGCGTCGCGGCCGGATTCTTCAACGACGCCGCACTCAAGAGCAGGCCGATGTCTGCGTCAATACCATGGTTGCTCGGCGCGAACGGTGTCGCCACCTGGTCGCTTCTCGCCGAGCAGACACACCAGCGAGAACGACATTACTTTCAGGACGGCGGCGTCGTGATCGCGCGCGACCAGGGAAACTTCCTGTACTTTGACGTCGGCGAAGTGGGCCTGCGCGGTAGAGGCGGGCATGGGCATAACGACCTTCTGAGCTTCGAGCTGACGCTCGACGGCCGTCCGATAATCGTGGACCCCGGCAGCTACGTTTATACCGCCGACAAGGAACAACGAAACCTGTTTCGCAGCACCGCCTATCACAACGGTATCCGGGTTGATGGCGAGGAAATTGCCCGGATGAATGGAATGTGGTCGATTTCAGCCGAAGCGGTTCCTTGCGATATCGAAGTTTCGCTTGACACCGTTGCAACCACTGCTGTCGCTGGCCATACTGGTTACCGCAGACTTCCTGGTCCGGTAAAGCATTTACGAGAGGTGCAGTTCGACGCAGAGCACGGACAGCTCACGTGCAGTGACACAATTCATTGCTCGGCGCCCCATGTCGTGGAGCGCTTTTTTCATTTCGATCCGGCCTTGGAAGTGCAACTGCACCAACGGGGGGCATCGCTTATTACGGTGGCTGGAAGCTATAGATTGTCCTGGCAACGGGGGGCCGCGGCGCGGCTTGATCCCGGCTGGATTAGTGCTGGCTATAATCTAAAGCAACAAGCCAAAATCCTGACGCTGACGAACCGGGTCGCAACCACCGAAACGCTGCGCTTCAGTATTCAATCGGTTCGTCGTCAGGACACCGGTTTGCACAAGTAGAACAGAAAATTGGCCAATTTGATTCCAGCTTCTGAACCCAGCATCGAGATCGGGGCAAGTGTAGCGGCGCAGAGCGATGCGAGGACGGGGAATTTCGCCGGTGATGCGGCTGCTTTATACAGCTCGCAATTGTTCGGGATGGGCTTGGCCTTCGTCGGATTCCTCCAGGTCGCGAGAATGCTCGAACCCTCAGAGATCGGTCAGTTTACATTTTTCCGCAGCGTCGTGAATTTGGTCGGACTGCCGTGCGAGTTAGGCTTCTCGCTCGCTTGTGGCCGCCTGCTGGCAGGTATTTCCGATGATCACGGACAGCGACAATTGTGCGGAGCTTGGCTTGCCATCACCGTGCCCGTAGGCCTGACCTTCGCCAGCATGTTGGCGCTGGCCTCCGGTTGGATAGACGCTGCATTCAAGATGAACGTACGTGAGGTGCTGCTGGTTTGTGCCCTGCCAGTTTTCGGCGTTCCCATGGAGCTAGGGTTACGGGAACTCTTGCAGGGCCGCGGAATGATAAGACTGTTGGTCTTGCTAAACCTTGCGCCGTGGGTTCTGTTCATCGTTGGTCTAGGATTGTTACAATTGGCCCGCAATGCGTCATTTTCTTCCGTCGCTCTCCTATACTCCGGCTCCTATTTCCTCTCCAGCATCTGTGTGACTCTTCTTCTCAGGCCGCGCTTCAGTAACCTCAAGCGGACCCTGGCCGCCTTGCTCGCGGAGACTAAGAAGTTCGGAGCGTACGCATCGTTCAGTAGGATTGTTGGGACTGGTGCAGTACAACTTGATTCGCCAATAATTGCACATTTTACCGGCGATGCGCATGCTTTGGGCCTTTACGGTTTGGCCAGGGGCATGGTCCTTCCGATTGCGATGGCTTCGCGATCCCTGGCAGTCTCGATGTACCGCAGCTTCGTTTCCATTGATAAGATCCCCAAGCGTTTGGTTTATCTGGATTTTACTCTTCTGGCTGGGCTGTGCATTGGCTTCGCCGTTGCAGGGGTTCCAATATTGCTGCGCTTGTTGGGTGCCAAGTATTTCGGGCTGTCGCTGTTTCTCTATCTCTGGCTGCCAGTATCTTTCATACAAGGTCTGAATCAGCTACCGAACTATTTTTTGTTCGCCAAGGGTCAGGGCCGCGTGATTGCCAGAATTGCGGCATGGTTTAGCTTTGGTCAGATCGTTCTTTTACTTGTATTAGTACCTCGGCTAGGCGCGATCGGTGCGGTCTTCGCCACAGGTGGCGGCTATGCTTTGTTCACGGCCATGAGTATCTACCATTATCGGCTGGTTGTCGCGGGACGCGAAGCGGTTGTTGCTTCGCAACCAGCTTCTGGGGCATAGCTCGATCCTCACCTACTTTGCAGACAGCGTTTGAGTGCCACTGTGATCGGAATTCTAGTCGCATCTGTTGCATTTGTTGTGTGGTTCTGGCGCCGGCGGCTGCTGAGCATCACGTGCGTTGGAGCGTACACAACGCTATTCCTGCTGATGAATTACGCAGGGGTGGTATTTGCTTTCTTTGGGCTCGATCCCCTGCTCATCGGCTTCCAATATTCCCAGGCAGATGCCTGGCGAGCGATCATCCTGCTGCATTTGGGCATAGCTTGCGTCTGGCTGGGAGTACTCTACACCGATCACTTTTTGTATCGTGATCGTCCAGTTCGGTGGAGCTCGTTCTTCTCGTATCCTGGAATACTCGTGGGAATGTCTGCCCTTAGAATACTGGTACTTTTCGCTTTTTCCGCTGGCGTGTTTTTCGTCCTTTTTTTGCCCATCTTTCCCAGGTTCATGTATGTGGCACTGCACGGTGACATAGTCGCCAAAATGAACTACCGTCATAATGTAACCACCCAAGGTTCATACACATCCGCGCTGACGGTACTGGCATACGACATTCTTCCCTATCTATCATTATCGCTCCTCGTAATCTCGTGGCGGACGGGCGCGCTACGTACGGTTTCCCTTATAACCGTGGCCATTAGCTGTGTAGCCCTATTCTACGGTCTCCTGAAGCAACCTCTCGTTGGATTTGCTCTGTTGCTGGCGATAGCCTCGAACTGGGCGTGGGCATGGCGCAGGCGGGCCGTAGCAATCCGCGTAGCACGCAACGTCAAGCGCCGCGTTCCGCGGCGTGGCCCGTTGGTTGGGTTCTCGCTGGCCGCCGCCTTGTTGCTCGGTCTGTACTACTGGACCATTGGGACGAACCAAACAGGCAGCTTTGGCCAGAGGATGGAGTTAACCGCGGGCATGGTGGTTTCGCGTGTGCTATTTCGCTCGTCGGACGGCTACATCTATGTTGCCTCGCTAATGCCAACTAAGATGCCATTCGTGGGACTCACAAATATCTCGACCATACAATGGCTCGTAGGAGGATCCTTCCACAACATCAACGATGAGATATTTGCTCGGGCTAACATAGGAGGACCTCAGGGGACGATTTCTCTTGACTCGCTGTGTAACTACTATGCTCAGTTTGGTTGGCTTGGACTCGTGATAGGAGCTTTTCTTCAGGGGTTGGGCCTCGCGCTGCTCGATAGATACATTCTCAGTCGGCCGAGGGACCTGGGCTTGATGGTGTTAGCCTTGTTCGTCATGAAATCGGCGAGTTATCTGAATGGGACTCATGTATTCGGAGCGGTACTAGGTTACGGCGGTCTTTACTCCGTGGGCCTATACTTAATTCTAAAGCGGAAGCCGGCGGCACGCTACGGGGAAGTTCCGCAGATGCAAGCAGATATGCGGTCGGCAACCTAAGTAGCCGAACTCTTAAGAGGGTTCGCAAAAGCCGGGGCGAAACGGGGAATCAGTGGCCGTTACTAGTATATGCTTTCTGTCTTCGCAGCATCCGCCGCGCGACAAACGTGTTTTCGACAAGGAAGCGGTGTCGCTCGCGGCAGCGGGCCTTGAAGCAATCCATATTGCGCCTGGACCCGAAGGTTCTACCCGAGAGTCGGGTGTCAAGATCATTACTTACGGCGGAGCCTCGCGCCTGCGCCGGCTGCCGCTGCTCTACCGATTGGCGAAACAAACCAATGCCGATGTCTATCATTGCAATGAGCTCGACTCCTGGATCGTAGGTCTGGGCCTCAAGCTCTTCTGTGGCAAGAGAGTTGTGTTCGACGTCCACGAGCACTATACGAGCCGGTTTGCGGAGCGCTTCTTTCCCAAGGCGTTGCATCCTGCCGCAGCGGCATTCATGAGGACGGTGATGGCGCTGCTCGCGCGCCCTACTGACCGGCTGGTTCTTGCCAAACGCTCGGTCGCCGCCGATTTTCCCGGTAGCAAGAACAAGCAAGTACTGGTGCAGAACTTTACTCGGATGAGCGTGAATGGATCGGATAACCGTGACGGAGCGGACAGTACCAGGAATTCGTCCGGAATCGTGACCGCGATTCATCTCGGCCTGATAAGCAAGCTTCGCGGCTGGCCGCAACTGGTCGAAGCTCTTCGTCTTGTCGATTCAGCTGAGTTGAGGCTCCACATCGTCGGCGAGTTCAACGACGGGAGCCAGCCGGAATTTGAGCGCGCCATCGACGATCTGGGTCTTCGAGATCGCATAGTTATCGAACCATGGATGCGTTTCGAAGAAGCGTACAAGAGAATACGCGCAGCGGATATCGGACTTATCCTGTTTCAGCCGGGCATCGGTAATCACCAATTTGCCCTGCCACACAAGCTCTTCGACTACATGCTCGCAGGGCTGGCGGTGGTCGCACCGCACTTCGCCGAAGAGGTGTCCTCGATCGTGCTCGAATCGGACTGCGGGCTCCTGGTCGATACTTCTAATCCGCAGGATATAGCGCGCGCATTGAATAAGCTGTTGAGAGATCCTGAAGAACGCAAGCGCCTGGGCCGCAATGGAACGTCCGCTGTACTCGAGCGCTATAACTGGGAATGTGAAGCAGAAAAGCTGGTCCATATGTACCACGACATGGAACCCTGAGTGAGCGGTCTGTCATGAAGCAACTGATACAACCCGGAAAGGGCGACAGCCCGGTACTCATGGAAGTTCCGGCTCCACAACTACAGCGCGGGCAAGTTCTTGTCCGAACGGCAGCCAGTGCGGTCTCAGCCGGTACCGAGCGGATGGTTACGAGTTTTGCCAGTAAGAGCCTGGTGGGAAAAGCACGCTCGCGTCCCGATCTCGTCGCGGAAGTCATCAGCAAGGCTCGGCGGGATGGCGTAGTTGCCACTGCGCAGATTGTCCTGAACCGACTGGATACCGCCTTTGCCCTCGGCTACAGCAGCGCCGGAATTGTTGAAGATCTGGATGAGGAGGTTGCCGGCTTTGCACGTAGAGACCGGGTGGCCTGCGCCGGAGGCGGCTACGCGGTGCACGCGGAAGTGGTGTGCGTGCCCAAACAACTGCTGGTGAAGATTCCGGCCACCGTCGACTTTGAGTCGGCGGCCTTCACCACTATCGGCGCGATTGCCATGCAGGGTGTGCGTCTGGCCGAACTCAAGATTGGTGAAGTAGCCGCGGTCATCGGCCTCGGTCTGGTGGGCCAGATCGTTTGTCAGATCCTCAAGGCCTCGGGCTGCCGGGTAGTGGGTGTTGATGTTGATCCGCGCCGAGCTGCGCTCGCGGTGGAGTTGGGCGCCGATGCTGCCACGGTGCATCCAGAAGAGTTGAAGGAGCTGGTGGCTGCTCATTCCTACGGGCACGGCGCCGATGCAGTCTTGATCGCCGCCGCCACCAAGGACGATTCCCCGGTGGCGCTCGCCGGAGAGCTGGCGCGCGACCGCGGCGTAGTCGTCGCCGTTGGTGCGGTCGGACTGAACATTCCCCGCGAGCCCTACTACAAAAAAGAGTTGGTTCTGCGAATCTCCAGATCGTACGGGCCGGGCCGCTACGATCCACAATATGAAGAGCAGGGCATCGACTATCCGATCGGATTTGTCCGCTGGACCGAAAACCGTAACATGCAGGCCTTCGTCGATTTGTTGGCGAGCGGCCGGGTTAAGGTCGCGCCGCTGATAACTCATCGATATCCGCTTGATCAGGCAATCAGCGCCTACCAGCTGATCAATGGAGCGATCAAGGAACCCTACCTTGGCGTCGTAATCCAGTATCCGCAGAGGGCTGCGATCGAACGGCGAGTGGATCTGCCTACGGTACAGGGCTCGCCAGAGCGTTCCACCCCCGGCCAGAGAGTCTCGATCGGCATGATCGGAGCCGGAAGTTTCGCAACCGGGATGCTCCTACCCGCTCTCAAAAAGCTCGCGGATGTCGAACTCGCCGCGGTTTGTACCGCCACCAGCATGAGCGCACGCCGCGCCGCCGACAAGTTCGGGTTTCGCTTCTGCACCTGCGTTGAAGATGAAATCTTGGGCGATCCCTCGATCAACGCAGTCGTTATCACGACCCGCCATCATCTGCATGCGCGCCAGGTTCTGGCCGCACTTACGGCGGGTAAACATGTGTTCTGTGAAAAACCGCTCGCGATAAACGAGGGCGAACTCGGGGAAATCGTGCGGCAGATCTACGGACGAGCGGCCGGCAGCCGGCTCAATGGAGATAACGCAGATCCTAGTCCGTGGTTGATGGTCGGCTTCAACCGACGGTTTGCTCCGATGGCACGAGAGCTGAAGAAGTTCGTTTCATCGATTTCCGAACCATTGGCAATGCACTACCGCGTGAACGCCGGCTATATCGCCACGGACCACTGGACCCAGGATCCGAATCAAGGCGGCGGGCGAATCGTCGGTGAAGTGTGCCATTTCGTCGATTTCCTGACTTTTATTGCGGGTGCGCCCCCGGTGTCCGTTTTTGCGCAGGCGCTCGACAACCATGAGCGCTACCGCGAGGACAATCTGGTAGCCACGATCCGTTTCGCCAACGGAAGTCTGGGAACGATCACCTACCTCGCCAACGGCGACCGGTCCTTCCCCAAGGAACGACTGGAGGTATTTGGTGGTGGTCGAGTGGCGGTGCTCGACGACTTCCGCAGCTTGGAACTGGTACAGAATGGCCGCCAGCATACGACGCGTTCCCGTTGGCGCCAGGATAAGGGCCACGTGCAGGAGATGTCGGATTTTGTTGAAGCGGTGCGCGCATCGCGTCCGGCAGCGATCGCAAGGGAGGAGCTACTGAATACTACCTTAGCTACATTTCGTATGATCGACTCGCTACGGAGCAATCAAACGATGAAGATCGATCTGGAGGAGTTCGTTGCCGCGACGCTAGCAAAACCAACGCCTCAGCCTGAAAGCGCCGACTCGGCTTCCTAGCGTCAGTCGCTCGAGGCGTTTTCACATCACCACACTATTATCGAGATGGCGGGCGGCCGCTCGGCTACTTTGTGGCGACGCGATCTATGTGGTGACGAAATAAAGGACCTGCATCATTGAGTGAAATACACACGTTGCCGCTTCACACTAGCAGAATTAGCCGGCGTCTCTTCTACTACCGCCGGATATTCAAGGCCTATCTCACCCCAGACGTCAGCCATCTGACCTTCTGGCACGATGTTCCGGAAGTTAACTCGCATTTTCGACCCGGAGAACTGGGCGAATACTACATGCCGTTTGTCGTTAAGGCTGATTACGTCGGTGAACGGGATAGTAGTGGCATTCCGCTCCTGAACTATCATGGTCAGGTCGGCCTGCAGTACAACCCGATTGCGGTGGCGCAGTTCGGCTTGGGCAACTACAATCTCTGGCAGCGTACTGCCCAACCGGAACGTCAACGCCGCTTCCTTGCAGCGGCGGATTGGCTGGTAAGTAATCTGGAGTTAAACCCTGCCGGACGGTGGGTATGGAACCATCACTTCGACTGGGAGTACCGGACGCCGTTGAAGGCGCCATGGTATTCCGCGCTCGCGCAAGGACAGGGAGTCTCATTGCTGGTTCGCGCTCATAAGCATACCGGCAAAGAGGAATACCAGGACGCGGCGCGGCGGGCCTTTGACTCCTTCACCGAAAGGGTCGAGGAAGGTGGCGTAACCTTTATCGATGATCAGGGCAACAGTTGGTTCGAAGAAACGATCGTTACGCCGCCTACCCACATACTGAACGGATTCCTCTGGGCCTCGTGGGGAGTTTACGACTACCATCTGCATACCGGTGACCAACGTGCCCGGACGCTTTTCGATGAGGCGGTCCGCACTTTAAAGGCCAATCTTGGTTCTTTTGACACCGGCTTCTGGTCCTTGTACGAGCAGGCCGGTGTGGCTCTGCCGATGCTGGCGAGCTCATTTTATCATCGCCTCCATATCGTTCAGTTGAGGGTGATGCACAAGTTGACTCAGGAAGAAATCTTCCGTGAGTATGCGGACCGATGGGAACATTATACCAAGGTGTTCATCCACCGGACTCGCGCATTCGTTCAAAAATGTCTGTTCAAGCTCTTATATTACTGAGCGTCGAAATGGTCGCGAATGAAAATTCTCGTAATTCACCAGTACTATCTGGGTGAGCAGGCACCGGGTGGTTCCCGTTTCAACGAAATGGCGCGACTGTGGACCGAGGCTGGCCACCAGGTAACAGTCATTGCCGGCACCATAGACTATACCAGCGGACGGTCGGCCGCCCGCTACGCCGGACGGTGGATAACCCGCGAGCGCGAGGGCGAGGTGAGTGTCCTTAGATGCTACACGCCGTCAACCTATGCCAACAGTTACGTTGGCCGCGCGTGGGCTTTTTTTGGCTTTTCGCTGTCGTCGAGCTGGGCCGCCGCTCGTTGCCCGCGACCAGATGTCATAATTGCAACCTCGCCGCCGCTCGTAACAGCGCTGCCTGGCTTTGTCGCATCGCGGCTACGATGGCGTCGGGTGCCGTGGATCTTCGAAATCCGCGATCTGTGGCCTGAGAGTGCCGTGACGACCGGGGTTTTGAGCGCCACTTCGCCGGTGACGCGGCTGCTATACCTGCTCGAACGATGGGCATGCCGCAGCGCGGATCGCGTCAATGTGCTGACCCCTGCGTTTCGCGAGGACTTGCTTAAGCGCGGTTTGGCCGGCTCAGAAAAAATTGTTTTCGTTCCCAATGGTGCTGACAGCGATGTTTTTTCTCCGGGTCCCCGTGACAATGCCGTGCGGCGCGCGCTAGGTTGGGGGAACCGGGTGGTCGCTCTCTACGCAGGCGCCCATGGTCGCGCCAATGCTCTGTCACAGCTGGTGGCGACGGCGGAGTTACTGGCCACCCGTGGAGATGTTTTGATCGCCTGTGTCGGTGATGGTCCCGAGCGCAAGCAGCTAGAGGAGCAGGTACGGCGCAAGCATTTGACGAATATTGCCTTTTATGGCGCCCAGCCCAAGGATCGGATGCCGGACTTTGTCAATGCTGCGGACATCGGGCTTGCAGTCCTGCAGAATAACGTCACGTTTAGAACCGTATATCCGAACAAGGTGTTCGATTACATGGCCTGCGCGCGTCCGGTCGTGCTGGCGATCGACGGGGTGGCGCGTAGTTTGGTCTGTGAGCAGGCGCGGGCGGGCGTTTTTGCTGAAGCCGAAAATCCGTCGGCAATCGCGGGCGCGCTTATCCGGCTCGCGGATGATCCCGAGGCCCGCGCTGAAATGGGGCGAAATGGCCGGCGGTGGGTGCTCGACAACGCTACCCGCCCGGTCTTGGCGACACGCTATCTTCGTATCATGCATGAATTAACCAACGGTCGCGCAGCCGCGTCGAACACGGTTGAGGCCGAGTAGCGAGGCGATTGGCAGGCGTGGCGGAAACAAGACCCGAGTTGATTTTTATCGCGGGCGCGCGACCCAACTTTATGAAGGTCGCGCCGATTCTGCGCCTCCTTGCCGCGCCTGAGGCACCACTGCGCTTCCGACTGGTCCATACCGGACAACACTACGACGCCGGGCTTTCAGGTGTTTTCTTCTCCCAGTTGGCGATACCCGAACCGGACGCGCATCTCAACGTCGGTTCCGCCTCCCACGCGGTTCAGACCGCGCGGGTGATGTGCGCTTTCGAGGAATACCTGCTCAAGCTGCCGAAGCAGCCGCGCGGTGTCGTGGTCGTGGGCGACGTTAATTCCACCGTAGCCTGCGCGCTGGTTGCGGTTAAGCTCGAGATTCCAGTTGCGCACGTCGAGGCCGGATTGCGCTCCTTCGATAGGCAGATGCCCGAGGAAATCAATCGCGTCGTTACCGACGCGGTTTCCGACGTGCTCTTGGTCAGCGAAGCAGACGGCATGGAGAACCTGCGGCGGGAAGGGGTAGCTTCTTCAAGGATTCGCTTTGTCGGCAACGTGATGATCGATTCGCTGATCCCTGAATTGGAGCGCGCCAAGGCGCTCGTGATGCCGACCCGCCTCGGTATGCGTTCACACTATGCACTGGTCACCCTTCATCGCCCCTCCAACGTCGATACTGTCGAGCGCCTGACCGAGATCGTCGAGCTTCTCATGCGCCTGGCGCCACGCATGACGATCGCTTTCCCTGTGCATCCACGGACCCGCGAACGAATGGAACGTTTCGGCCTGATGGGCAGGCTGGCGGAGACACCGGAAATCCGGGTGATGGAGCCGCTCGGCTATCGCGAAAACCTCGGCATGATGGCCTCGGCGCTGGTCGTGCTCACCGACTCCGGAGGAATCCAGGAGGAGACCTCGTTTCTCGGTGTCCCCTGCTTGACTATCCGCCCCAATACCGAGCGACCCATTACCATCAACCAAGGCACAAATACGCTGATCGATGGCGCGTTGTCGAAGGTTGATGATTTGATTGGCGATATCCTGTCAGGTACCTACAAGCGCGGGGGCCCAATTCCCGGTTGGGATGGCCACGCCGCGGACCGGATCGTGAGTGAGTTGACGCATTCTTGGGCGTAGTCGGTGACGGCTTTGGTGATGAATCATTCGAGCAATTCTCTCCCAAATAGTGCGGGGTATCGTCTGACCAAGCGGACCCTCGATTTCGTGATCGCCGGGTTGGGGCTGCTGGTGCTCACCCCCTTGATGGCGCTTCTCGCGTTGGCAGTCCGTATCAGTCTCGGCTCGCCGGTGTTGTTCCGGCAGCAGCGGCCGGGGCTTCGGGGACGACCGTTCTGGATCCTGAAGTTCAGAACCATGAACAACGAGCGCGAGCCCGGCGGCGCGTTGGCACCCGATGCGCAGCGCCTGACGCGATTCGGCCGGTTCTTGCGCGCCACGAGTCTGGACGAACTGCCTGAGCTGATAAATGTTCTCAAGGGAGAGCTGAGCCTCGTTGGTCCTCGTCCTCTGTTGATGCAATACCTTGAGCGTTACACCGGCGATCAAGCTCGCCGTCATGACGTTTTGCCGGGTATCACCGGATGGGCGCAGATCAATGGGCGCAATAACCTGAGCTGGGAGCAAAAGTTCGAACTCGACCTCTGGTACGTCGATCACGCAAGCCTCCGGCTGGATCTTTGGATCCTGGCCTGCACGTTTTGGAAGGTGATCAGTCGGCAAGGAATCAGCGAGCCAAATCAGGCTACCATGAGCGAATTCGATCCCGCCGACAAGAAGAAATACTGTTAGCTTTCGGATTTTTTTACCGGAGCGTTATCCGTGAAAGATCTGATTGTGTTTGGCGCTGGCGGACATGCGAAGGTAGTGATTGATATCGTCGAAAAACAGGGCAGCTACAGAATCATCGGCATTCTCGATGACGATGAGCGGTTGTGGCAGAAGCTGGTATTCGGTTACCAGGTACTGGGCGGCAGGGACCATCGCGTCTCCAGCGACTGTGAAATAATCGTTGCGCTCGGCTCGAATCAGGCGCGGCTTGAGGTTGCCCGGGAGTATCGATCACGGGGGGTGCCGTTGGCCTCAGCCGTCCATCCCTCTGTTCAACTAGGCCGTGGTGCCGTGCTTGGCAGCGGTACGGTGATGATGGCGCTTTCGGCGGTAAACTCCGATTCACTGATCGGCGACGATGTCATAATCAACACGGCCGCCACGGTGGACCATGATTGTACGGTGGGCGACGGCGTACATATCGCGCCGGGCGCGCATCTATGCGGGGGAGTGGTCGTGGAAAAGGGCGCGTTGATTGGTGCTGGAAGCACGGTGCTTCCTAACATGAAGATCGGCCAATACGCGGTGGTGGGAGGCGGCGCATGTGTTGCCTCGCACGTTCCCGCAAAGGCCACCGTTGTCGGCGTTCCCGCCCGGCCGTTCGACAAGTAGTCGAGAGGAACTTCGGAAACATCTATGAAAATAAGTATGTCAGCGCCCGACTTGGGCGAGGCTGAAATTAACGCGGTTACCGAGGTTCTCAAAAGTTCGCATCTGAGTTTGGGGCCGAGACTCGAAGAGTTTGAGCGTGCCGCGGCGCAGCGTGCGGGTGTCCGCCACGGCATTGGGGTTAATTCCGGCACTTCCGGCTTGCATCTTGCGGTCATCGCCGCCGGCTTGGGGGAGAACGACCTCGCTATAACCACGCCATTTTCGTTTGTAGCGTCCAGCAACTGCTTGCTATACGAACGCGCCATACCAATCTTTGTCGACGTCGATCGACGTACCGGCAATATCGATCCGGTGCAGGTCGCTCTGGCTGCTGAAGATTTGACGCGTGGCGGGGCGCGGGGCCGCCGCTGGCTCCCGCCAGCCTTCCGTTCACGGCTTGATCCGCAGGGGTTGCGCCTCAAGGCGATTATTCCGGTCGACGTCTTCGGTCAGCCGGTCGATCTGGACCCGATCCTTTCGGCGGCCAGGCGCCACGAGCTCGTGGTGATTCACGACACCTGCGAAGCGATCGGCGCTCAATACAAAGGGCGCAGCGTGGGTTCCGATGCCGACGCCGCGGTGTTCGCCTTCTATCCGAACAAGCAAATGACCACCGGCGAAGGAGGCGTCCTGGTGACCAATCGCGACGACTGGGCCGTGCTGTTTCGAAGCCTGCGCAACCAGGGCCGCGACGTGTTTGACTCATGGCTCTCGCACAGCCGCCTGGGTTACAACTACCGGCTCGATGAAATGAGCGCCGCTTTGGGCTTGGTGCAGATCAAGCGGCTCGATCAACTATTGGAAAAGCGCAGCCGCGTGGCTGGCTGGTACACGGAAAGGCTCTCCCCATTTGAGGGTATCGATGTCCCCTGCGTGGAGCCTTCCACCACCCTGATGTCGTGGTTTACTTACGTGATCCGTGTCTCACCACCGGTGGGGAGAAACCGGCTGATGGACTCCCTTTTGACCTGTGACATACCGTCACGGCCGTACTTTAGCCCCATCCATTTGCAACCGTTTTATCGTGAGAAGTTTGGTTACCAGGCGGGCGACTTCCCAGTTGCGGAGGAGCTGGGCGAGATCAGTCTGGCGCTTCCGTTTTCGTCGGTGATGTCGGAAGACCAGGTCGATGTCGTATGTAGTGCGATTCGCGCTGCCCTCGGGTAAGGCAGCAAACCGACGATGCCTCTCAAAACGTCCATGACCGGCGGGATAGGACTCCGACTATGGCCGTGATCGCAATATTCGGCCGCCGGCCAATTTCCGCAAGCCGGCTGCCCGAATTATTCGCCTTTCTAGTTAAGCTTCAGCTCTCGCCTGCTATGCCCCGGTCATCCTGAAAATCTGGATGTTCGTATCGAGCGCACGCGCCCGCCCCGCCATTTCTACACAAAGCTCCGCGCATCTTGATCCGAATCCAACTCACGCCGCGAGCGCGGACTAAAGCTCGCACTTCACCCCCTCGACTGAGCTCAAAACTCTGCTCGCGATGCTCCATATCGGAGCCATCTGCGCGCGGAGACCAAGTCGCTTGCGGACGGCTCGCGTCGAGTGTGCGGATGCTCGGGCGCAGATTAGCGGCGCAGTTGATCGCGGCCCGATTTCGAAACCGCAGGGAAGGTGCTCGCCGTACTACACCCGCGCGTCGCTGGACCGGAATTCTGCATTTCATGAAATCGGGGAATGACCGCGCTTGCCGATCGGTATTTCCGATCGCGTTCACAGATCAGTGGATGGACATCGCAAGCGTACTCAGCGTTGGCAAAGCGAGCGCCTGACCGTTATGCACGATCATCAGCGCAATTCGACTTGTCTCGGCATTCGCCGATGCACCCGGTGAAGCCGCTCGAGGTTGAAATCTGTGAATAGATACGCCCACTTTCGCGTGACACAGCCATCGTTTGCCTTACTACGCTATGAATAACGGACTTGACTTATGCCAATAAGTCGAATACGTCTCTAGAGGTGTCAGTCTTTCATAAAATTAGAATAGGGCAGTGAAAAGAAAGAACGCTCTATTCTCGCCGAAATGCGCAATAATCACCGACGCTTTCCAGGCAGCGCCAACGGAATCAGACTTTGAATCTACCCCGCTCATCACCGGTCTGGACGGAATCTCCGGCTTCGGCTCCAGTATCAGCCGAGTCGATCCGAGCGACAATCACCATTTGGGCTCCCCAGCGGGCTTAGAACGGTTCTGGTCGATCGCGCCTCCAAGACGATCGGAACTCGGGACGTCGCGGGACAGGCCGTCGCGCCGGTTCGGTCGCGAACTGATAAAACGCTTTCGGCGGACCGCGCAAGGCCACGAAATCCACTGGACTATCCACATACTTTTCGCTATACGGTCGTGTCTCGGAGTCGGGCTGTCTCGATTTGTTGCAAACTTGCACATGTCAATACATGATGATGGCTTCGCCGGGCTGACAAGTTGGAGCGACACAAACCCATGATATCTGCATTCGTCAAGACAATTTTGTCGAGATACCGTCGCCCCCTAATAGTGGCGGTCCATTTGCCGTTCATCGTGACTGCCTACTACCTCGCGTTCTGGATTCGTTTCGACGGCGCAATTCCTGCCCATGCGGAAGAGACGTGGTTTGCATACTTACCTTCAGTCGTGGTCGTTCAGATGCTCACCTTCGCGATGCTAGGCCTGTATAGAGGCCTTTGGAGGTATTCGAGCATAGGAGATCTGCAAAAGATCATTCTCGGCGCAACTGCGGGCGTGATGGCTTCTTATGTCTTGGGAAGCTTGTTTTTAGGAATCTGGTTCCTCCCTATAGGCATCGTCACTATCCAGATTCTGATGTTGATATTTCTACTCGGTGGGGTGCGGCTCGTGCGTCGCGCCTGGTACGCATTGGATTACCGGGAAAACATCGGATCCTTGCGACATCCGAACGGTAACGGATACCGGCAACCCGGCAGACGCGTGCTGGTGTTCGGCGCGGGCGATGCAGGTGAAATGATCGTCCGGGATATGAAGAACAACCCCTTTTATGCCTGTGTACCGATTGGGTTTGTGGACGACGATTCAGTCAAGACAGGCCAGCGGATCCACAACATTCCTGTTCTTGGCAACCGCCGCGATCTAGACAAGATTATTCATCAGCATCGACCCGACGAGGTCCTGATTGCAATTCCGGGGGCTGACCCTCATGAAATTCGCGAGGTGATCAAATCGCTCGAGCCTTACAACCTGCCGATTAAAACGCTGCCGAATTTGCGGGACATTTTGACCGGCAAAGTAACGGTCGAAACAATTAGAAACGTCGAGCTCGAAGATCTGCTGCCGCGCCAGGCGGTGGGATTGGACATCGGGCCTATCAGTGAGCTCCTGTCCGGCCGGCGCGTGATGGTGACTGGCGCAGGCGGCTCGATCGGTTCGGAACTTTGCCGCCAAATTTTGGCTTTGAAACCCAGCCTCCTGTTGGCCTTTGAACGCCATGAAAACAGTTTGTTTACAGTCAGCCACAGTCTGTCTGCCAACGACAGCGGCGGAGCCGTCGAGCTCATCGTAGGCGACGTTACCGACGTCCACCGCGTGAATGAGGTGATGGATCGATACCGGCCGGAAATTGTCTTTCACGCCGCGGCCCACAAGCATGTCCCGCTCATGGAGTTCAACGCCAGCGAAGCGGTGAAAAATAATGTTGGTGGAACGCGGGTGCTCGCGGAAGCTGCCGTCAGGTCCGGCGTGAAGCGATTTATTTTCATTTCAAGCGACAAGGCGGTTAAGCCAACCAGCGTGATGGGCGCTACCAAACGGGTGGGAGAAATGATGATCCGCAGCATCGCGAAATCCGACGGCCGGTTATTTGCCGCGGTCCGGTTCGGGAACGTCCTTGGCAGCAACGGCAGCGTCGTGCCCCTGTTCCGTGAGCAAATACGCTCGGGCGGGCCGGTCACCGTTACCCATCCCGAGATGCGGCGATACTTTATGTTGATTCCGGAGGCGGTGCAGCTTGTGCTGCATGCAGCCACCATGTCCGACCCGGGAGCAATCTACGTGCTCGAAATGGGTGAACAAATCCGAATCTCCGAGTTGGCGCGCACCTTGATCCAGCTTTCCGGCTACGTGCCTGACCGGGACATCGCGATCGAGTATATCGGCTTGCGGCCTGGCGAAAAGCTGTTCGAAGAACTCCTTGAGGACGATGAGCTGGTCGAACCGTCCAGCGTGCAGCAAGTTCTGCGGCTGCAAGACCGGGCAAACCTGGATCGGAAATGGCTGGCGCGGCAAATCTCGCAAGTGGAGGCCAGTGCGGCACGTGGAGACGATAAAAGCTCCATCCGGGGCCTGCGGGCTTTGGTGCCAAGTTTCCAAGTGCCGGGTTTTCAAGGCGACCAGCCGGAACCGGCCGCTTACCGCGAATCCGTCTGAGCTCGCGTAGTCTCCGCTACGCGGCATAGGGGTCGGGCCGGGATGTGAAGAAGTGTTTTGTCGTTACTTTGTTAGCTCACAAATGATTTTTGAATTGATTGTCAGAGGTTGTTTTTGATGATGCAAACGTGGGAACGCGCGATAGAAAAATTCAACAGCCGGACTGCCCGTGTGGGGATCCTTGGCTTGGGCTATGCCGGGTTGCCGTTGGCCTGTTGTTTCGCGGAGGCCGGCTATGAAACCCGCGCCTTTGACATCGACAAAGAAAAGATCCGAGCGCTGCGGGCGGGCCGGAGCTATATCAACCATATCTGCCCGGAGAGAATCGCGAAGCTGGTCAAGTCGGGGCGTCTGTGTCCCACCGATGATTTCTCCCAGCTCGCAGAGTGCGACGCTGCGATTATCTGTGTTCCTACTCCGCTTGGAGAGTGGCGAAATCCGGACTTGACGTATGTAGTCAATACCGCGACCTCGATCGCCGAACATTTGCATTCAGGCCAGCTCGTGGTGCTCGAAAGTACGACCTATCCGGGCACCACCAACGAGATATTGCTGCCGCTGTTCGAAGCCTCGGGACTCAAGGTGGGCGAGGATTTCTTTCTCGCGTTCTCGCCGGAGCGCGAGGATCCCGCTAACTCCAACTTCTCAACCCGCACCATTCCCAAAATCGTGGGCGGCGTTACGCCGCGATGCGGTGAAGTCGCGGCCAGCGCCTACCGGTCCGTGATCGAGAATATCGTTTCGGTTTCCTCCGCTCAGGTCGCAGAAGCCGCGAAGCTGCTCGAGAACATTTTCCGTTGCGTCAACATCGCGATGGTTAACGAGCTGAAACTCCTGTTCGAGCGTATGGGAGTGAATGTCTGGGAAGTAATACAGGCATCCGCCACCAAGCCGTTCGGTTTCATGCCTTTTTACCCAGGGCCCGGCCTGGGCGGGCATTGCATCCCGGTCGATCCCTTCTATCTGACCTGGAAAGCCAAGCAGTATGATTTCAACACCCGCTTTATCGAGCTGGCCGGTGAGATCAACTCGGCGATGCCGGAACACGTGGTAAATCGCATCGCGGAAGGATTGAACGCGGCCGGCAAGTCCGTGAATGGAGCAAAGGTTCTTTTGATTGGCGCCGCTTACAAGCGCAATGTCGATGACACGCGCGAATCGCCGGCCCTGCGGATCATAAATTTGCTGCATCAGCGTATGGCCAAAGTCAGCTACCACGATCCTTACGTTCCACGGCTCGAATCGCGCCATCTTGAGCGCGTTATGTCTTCTGCGCCGCTGACCCCGGAAACTCTCGCGGCCAGCGATGCGGTCGTGATCGTGACGGATCACTCCAACATCGATTATGCGATGATCCTCCAGCATGCCCGGCTGGTGGTGGACACCCGCAATGTCACGGCCTCGCTCCGCACGCCGTCACATAACGTTATCCTCGCCTAGCGGAGGATTCTCCGACGATTTGCCCGCATCGATGTGAGGACATCGGTGCGGCCTGACCGGCTGACACCTCAAACTCAATCCCCGGCTTTGAACTGTTCGATTGCCGTCAGATCCGGCAGGCGAGCATGGATGCAAACGTAGAGGCTGGCAGCGAAGAATGGCAAAGGGAAATATTCTAGCCGTACTTCTCGGAAGAAGTGACCCGTCAGATCGATGATCTCGCGGGCGCAATTGACGTGCTCATGTCTCATAAGCGTTCCGTAGGCGAGCCCGGTTCGCCAGCGAAACGCGGTTCCAGTCCCGCAACGCCACGCCAGCGACCATAGAGGGGACCCTTCGCTGGGAATTCCCGCGCGCAGAACTCCGCCTGGCGCTAAAAGTTGGGCGCACCGAATCAGAACGTGCGGAAGCTCGATAATATGCTCCAAGGTAGCTATTGAGACGATTCTGGCGTAATGCGTCTCGGCCGGAATCTCGTCGACATCGGGGTAGATCGTCCGTATCCGCGATCGGTCCGGCTCTCCCAGATACAGATCCGCCCACGGCTCAACGGCGTCGTAGAGACCGTCCTCCGGCTCGTAAACCACATGATTCAGCGTGCCAGCACCAATTTCGAGCAAGGGAAACGCGGCGGGTCCGCACGAAACGCGCCGGTGCATCCACCGTTCGAGCATCTGGCCGAAACTAAACGCAAATCCCTGCCCTTTTCGATTTGCACGATACTCGTCGAATAAAATTTTCTGATAGGGCTCTGGAAGCGGGGCTCTCACTTTTGGGAAGCGCTTGCGCAACGTGTTCAGATCGATCAATGCAAGTCTTCCGTTGATACGAGGGCGCGGACGATATGCCGGGGCCGAGCGCGCGACTGCGCCAAGGCAGCGCGAACATAGAGCCCGATAGCTCCGACCGCTGTAACGGTCAAGCTTAACGTTGCCAGTTGCAAAACCAAGAGGGTTGGATAGCCGATCGGTACGGGACCGGTAAAATATCGCGCCAGAAGAATAATCATGAGCACGGCGCATAGCACCAATGTCGCCAATCCAGCCGCGAGCAGGAAGTAAATCGGCAGGTCTGAGAACATGACGATGGCATTAATCGACAGCAGAAGAAGGGCGCGTGCGGTCCAACGGCTTTCACGCGTTGCCGGCGAGACATCAAACGGCATGGCAACTTGGCGAAAACCTACCCATAACACGAGCGCTCGGTAGAAGACGTGATAGTCGCCGCAGTCAAGGAGCGCTCTGACCACAGACCGGTCGAGGAGCTTGAAATCAGACGCGCCCGCGAAATCGAGTCTGGTGAGCGACCGAAAAAGCCAATTGAAAATTACTGCCGTCGCACGTTGCCGCAAACTATCTTCCGCACGCACCGCCTTCATGCCGTTGACGACATCGGCGCCACTCTTCCAAAGTTCGAGCATAGTGGCGATAACTGCAGGCGGATGTTGGCCGTCGGCGTCGATGGTCACCGCGACATCGCCTCGGGATTGCGCGAGTCCAGCCATTATCGCAGCGTCTTTTCCAAATCTGCGTGAAAGTCTGACAGCAGTAATATTCGTGCCGGTTCGCCGCTGAATGTCTGTGATGGTCGACCATGTCGCGTCTGTCGAGCCGTCATCAACGACGATAAAGCGCAATTTGCAGGCCCCGCCGGATAACGCGTCTCTGACCTGGTCGATAGTGCTCGCAAGGGCATATTCCTCGTTGCGCGCCGGTATCACGACATCGACTTGCGGGACAGGCGACCGCACAGCAGTGCTATCCATCTTGGGTGATGGCCGCCCTTCCGCTTGCGGTCCTCCTATAAACAAACAAGCGCATCCCGTTCGGCACAAGAATGGCCCGAGGCGATCGCTTCGCGCTGATCGCGCTCACGCCAAGAATCATTCGTATGCGAGATGCGAGCTGGCCCAAGCTTACCCATTGCCAATCCCAACAATGAAAAGCCGGCTCAAATCGCGGCTTTAACAAGCGATCGAGGACCCAGCGGGTGAAATATATGACGTGCTGCGGGATCTTTATCGACGGGGAGCGAACGCCCAAGAGCTTGTTGATCGGATGGGTCATATCTGGCGTTGTGAAAACCAGAATTCCATCGGGACGGAGGGCCTGCGCCGACCAATCGAGAAACAGCGGAAGATTTGTCAGATGTTCGATCACGTCGAAGAGATAGAGCGCATCGATGCTGGCATCTTTCAGCGCACAACGCCCATATGTGTCGGCGAGAGACGATTCGAATCCCATTGACGCGCAGGCTCGCACCGCCTCAGCAGAAATGTCGGAGGCCGATACGCGACCCCCAAAAACCTTTTGGGCAACCGGGAGACCATAACCTAACGCGGCCCCCACCTCGTGAACACGCAGACTGTCTGCAGCGCTACATGCCGATGAAGAGAGCAATCGGGCGGCTTTTCGAAGTCTTTTCTCGTAGGTTCGCCGCACATTTGCCTGCTCCGCGGCGTAATCCGAGTATCCGTGAGTTTCGCGTTCGTCCTGAAAATAGCTGCTTTGATAGAGGAGCCGCAGGGCGTCCGGATCAGGCAGCGGCGCCAAGTGCAAACACGAGCAATCCGGACAGTTCTCGATGTCGAAATTGGCCAAATGCGCCCAAGGTTTGCCGATCGCCGTTGAGCCGCAAGCAGGACAACGCAACTCCCTGCCTTGGAGGGACGTCGAACGCCCGTCCGGCAACCGCAGTGTTGCGGATCTGTGGATATTTTCGCCGGCTAGCGCCATCAACCCGCCCGATCGCTGCGTGGTGAAACCAGACCGATCAAGCTAGCGCGATAATAGAGCGGTATCACAAGCGAGTGCCAGCGCTTTCGAGGCGTGCCAGGCGCGAGCCAACGAGAAAGGCCATCAAAGCTCAACTGCATTCGTGGCGAGGGAAAGATTTCCACATCTCGATCCGGAAACTGCGATTTGAGCAGGTGCGAAAGCGCTGCTTCGGTGAAATACGAGAAGTGCATCGGGGTAACAAGGTAATACCGCCAGCCAGCCAAGCGCGCCGCCCACGTTCCGATGTCCGGCACGCTCACGACGAGCCGCGCGTGATCGTTTGCGGCACATCGGATTTGCCGAACCAGCTCAACCGGATTCTCAAGATGCTCCAAAAAATCGAAGGCCGACACCAAATCCGCGGCCGCCAAATCATTAGGTAAGTCAGCTATGAGATGAACCCCGCACGCGTTCAACCGCTGCCTGAGCACGGGGTTGGTTTCAGTCGCACTATGTTTGGCGGCCGGCCACAAGCCGAGCCAAGCTTCATCGCCAGCGCCGAGATCGATCACCGATCTGATTTCATTCTCGATGAGGCCGCGCCGAATCAACTTCGCCTTCAGCCGAGTGAAATAGTCACGACGAAGTCGACTTTGCCGAAGGTAAAGCCCGGGATCTGCTTCCGTATAAAAAGCTTCAGAGCGGCCCGTTTCTGGATCAGCAATGAAGGCAAAGCCGCATCCTAGGCATCGGTCGATCTCGTGAATAAAACGCTTACCACCGTAGAAAAAGTCGTCCGATGTTTCGATCGGGCTAGCCCGAGAATTCAACCACGCAACCTCGAATTCCAATTTTCCGCAGCAGGGACAGGAATCGAAGCGCGCAGCGGTCAATCGGCGCATGGGTTAGCGAGCGTTTACGCCGGTGCAGGCGGCGACCGACTGTTTGCCGAAGAAACCTGGCTTCGTCTGATAGAATCTGGCGCCGCCGTCGCCCACTATAACTCTTGCTACGTAAGGAGCATTAGCGAGGCCATCCAACTCAGCCTTCACCGACTTGCCGATCTGTACACCCACGAATCGCTCGTAGAAGAAGGCGTCGTCGTGCGGGAGGTAGATGTTCGGCGCGCCCAATTCACCAATCAATCTCTCGAATGTGCCGAGCCGCGTCAGTTCCCCCAGCACACAGGGGCTCCAAAAATCGAGGTCGCGGAAGAGGTTCCCCCCAAGGTAGATTCGGAGTCCGATCCCCGGTTCGTAATGAAAATACAGTATCCTCCGTTGGCGAACATCCGCGCGCTCGACGGCGTTATCATTGTAAAGAATCCTGTTGGCCATGGTCTCGTCGATCGGCACAGTGGGCAAAAGCATCGTCTGGATGACTGTTTCAGCTCGATGAAGACTTCCGAGCGCGGCGACCACTGTGCCGATCACCACGCCCACCAGGATGATTGCCGCTGTGAGCTCCCGGTCGAAATGGTTCGCAACCTCCCCGGTATTTTGGCCCTGCGGAACTGCGGACAACCAAACGATCGGCATTCCGATAAAAAATGGCACTGCAACGGCGTAAAGCTTGCTGAATGTCTCGAAGCGCCGATAACCGGTGAGCAACTCTAGGGCGACCGGAGCCGCGAGCAACAAAACGGGAGCAAGATATCGCAGCGCAGAGTCGGTGTCGAATGACACTACGTGCTTGCGCGCTGAGATCACGAAGAGGACGAGCGCTGGTATCCACAGTCCCTTCGCCGCCGGGAAGATTTTTCTCGAGCTCCAACTCTGAACTATCCCTAAATCATTTGCCAGCCCAACCAGACGCTGCACGAGCGTAAACCCTGAGATGTGCAGGGCATGATCTCTCGGAAAATAAACGTTCCCCGAAGCGATCAGCAAGGAGGTCTCGTGTGAGGCCGTAATTCCGAACAACCCGACTCCAACGGCGAGCGCTCTCCACGGAAATGCATTCGTCCGGTCTCGGTAGGCCCGAATATAGATAACGCCCAGGACGCAGATGATGAGCGCACCATACGCGGCGCCGTAATTTCGCGACAACACCAGGAAGCAGCTTGCGGTCATCGCTTCGAGCAGGCGGTTCTCGAGGTTGCCCTCCCGCACCAGGGCGATAAAGATCAGTCCGGCCGAAAGTACAATTGCTTCTTCATAAGCGTTCATTGCCACGAACATCACGACGAGACGATCGCTGCATACGAGGAGCATCGTGAACGCAGCCAGCGCCCAAGCAATCTGTGGACGGCCGCGAAAAGGTAAGAAGAGCAGCCCTACGAAAGTCAGCTTTGCGAGTGCATCGATTGCGAGGAGCGCGACGAAAGGGCTGACCGATAGCGCCTTCGACGTGATCGTGATGAACCCGAGCAGGTTCCAGGGATAGTAGATCCCGGATGACATGAAGCCGGGGCCGAGTGATGTCGACCCCGGCTGAATCAGGTACCCGGTCTTGAAGCTCTCACTCAGCCACTCTGGAATCCAAGCATCGAAGTAGTTTGTCTCGGCCGCCGGTTCGCGCCCGACCACCAGGATGGCGAAGAGAAGGGCGATTAGGATGAGTGCCGGAACGGCTGCGCCTGCGTCTGGCCAACCGAATGCGTCGGCCTCTTCCCGCCACGGAAGCATCCGCACGAGCCATGCGAGAGCCAATGACGTAAGGACGCCCAGCGGCAGAAGCAGCCAAAGGCGGAGGCCGTGAGCGGAAATCAACCATAGCGCAGCGTTAGTTCCGCTAGCGATCAGACATATTCCGAAGCCGACCGCGATCAAACCGCGGAATCTCGCAAGATGCCCGATACCGAAGGCGGCCGCCAACCCGATCAACAGCGTGAAAAATACGGCAAGCGATTGCATCTGGCATCACGCCGGCAGCGACAACAGCCGATTGGCGTCGCGGCAGGTACTACGCGTCACTGATGCCGTGCGAGAGCAATGGAACGACGATCCTTGATGTCTTGTAGCTGATCGAGCGCGCGCGAGTCGAAGTTGCGCGGATGGGAATTTGCCGGAGATGAATTGGGTCTGGCGGTACTCGTCTTCCTGGTCGAGCGCGCCGCGCCGGATGCCCGCATTTCGCCTCGCCGGAGCGGCGGCTTGCTGTCGTCGAGCAGGTAAACGAGCAAGACTCGCCTTACGTATTCCTGGGTCTCTGCGTAAGGCGGCACTCCGTCGTACCGCACGACCGCGTTCTCGCCGGCGTTGTAGGCGGCCAGGATCTGCGGCAGCGTGATTTCGATTTCCGGATGGGCAAGCCGCCAACGCCGCAGATAATTCAAAAAACGGGCGGCACCCAGCGCGTTATCGACCGGGTCGAAGGGGTCGCTCACCCCAAACCGTTCCGCCGTCGCGGGCATCAGCTGCATCAGTCCTTGGGCGCCCTTGGGCGACACGGCATCGGCATTGTCGTTCGACTCGACGCGCGCTATCGCCATCAGGAGCTCGGGATCGATGCCATACATGCGGGCCGCGATAGTCAGCACCGCCCGATCGTCCGCTCTTCGCTGCAAATGCGCCGATTGAGCAAAGGCCGGGCAACTCGTCATCAGGACGACGCCTATCGACAGGATGAGGGAGCCCTTCATCAGCATCGGTTGTTACAGTCTAGTCGCGAGCAACGCAATGATCCCGAGCGATTGCGCAGCATTGGCGAAGATATTCCACATGTCCTTCGAGCGTTCAAGCTTGACGAAACTCTGGACGTCTTCCGGCACAAAGACCGTATCGCCCGGCTCGAGCTTGGTGCTCAGCAAGCCGCCCGAAATCAACGGAAGTGCCGGGAAAAACCGCCCGGTTCCAGTATTCCGGATTCCCTCGTCGGTCATTACCGTGCCGTCCGCCTGGATGACCATCATGTTGTTGATATCCGCGTTGCTGGCCGGCCCCCCCGCCCGATACAGATAATCGCGCGTTGTCCAGCCTCGCTCGCAGAGAATCGAGGTCGGATTGTTAACCTGGCCCAGCACGTTGACCGACATCGGCCTCACCGGAATCGTGATATTGTCGCCGTCCTCGAGGATAACTTTGCTAGTAATCGATTGACGACCGGTGCCGTCGCTGAACTTGATCACGACCCTGCCGTCGGCTTGTGTGTTCTGTGCCTGACTGAGCAGATTCTGCAACGTCGCAACCTGAACGGCGGATTTTTGTGAACTGTCAGTGTTGGAGCCTTGTCCCATCGGAACCGTGAGCGCCACCTGCATCAGGTCTTGCGAGAGTCGCTGCTTGGTCTGCTCCAGGCGTTCCTGCTCGACTGCTTTAACCGAAGCCCTGGTGAAAATGATTCCCTTCGGAAATGCGTCCGGTAAGAACCCGCCCGTTTTGTCCAGGAGTTCGTTCAGAGTTTCCCCTTCCCTAACCGCATAGACGCCGGGCCGCTTCACACGGCCTGATACCGTCGCGGTCCAGGGCAGGTGCCAGTTGGTTGCGGAGCGAACGAACAGTTGATCGTTGTTCACCAGCAGGAAATCATTCTGCGAGGCCGGCGCCAGGGCTTTTCCGAGATCGACCTCCACATAGGTGTGTTCGGTATGAGCACCGTCGAGCACCTGGGTGCGCGCCAAGGTTGCTCTTTCTCTGAACGCATCATCGCGCAAACCGCCCGCCATATAAACCAGGTCGCTTACGCGCATCCTCGGATCAAGCCGGTACTGACCCGGCATCCGGACTTCGCCCGTTACAGTTACGGTTGGCAAATCGCGCAGCGTGTCTTCGCTAAAAATTGTGACCTCGTCGGTGGCGTGGAGCAGAACGTTGTCTCCTCCGCGGGGATCGTTGAGTGCTTTGCCGAGATCGAGGGGCAGGTAGTGCGGATATAGTTGCACCCCCTCGAGCCGCTTGATCAGGGCGTATTTGAAATAGGTGTGCGCCTGCACGCCTTCTCCCAGGCTGATCAAGTCGCTGACGTGCATCTCCTTGTACCACTGATAATCGCCGGGCCGGAAAACATTGCCGACCAAAGTTACTTTGTTCTTCTGGTCAGGAAGGACCGGGAATACTTTGATCAGGTCGCCATCGATGGTTTCAAAGTTCTTGGCCGCCATCTGGTTTATCGTGGTGTCGAGCACAATCCGGCGAACGTGATTGTCAACCCGCTGCACCTGGATCCGCTGGGTATAGGCAAACGGTCCAACTCCGCCGCCCAGCGCAACCGCATCGGAAAGCCGCTCGGTGGGATGCAACATCTCGTAGATCGCCGGACGCTTCACGATTCCAGCGATGCCGAAAGCCGGGCCAATCACGGGCACATAGATGACATCGTCTTGTTGCAGTCTTACATCTGCGGAAGTGTCACCATGCATCAGGATCGCGTACAGATCGACCGTGCCTATCAATTGATTGTGACGTCGAAGCTGTATTTTGCGCAGGCTGCCAACCTTGGAGATTCCTCCCGCCCCCGCCAGCGCATTCGATACTCGCGAGAGTGCACTGATGGTGTACGGTCCGGGCTGTGAAACTTCGCCGACCACGAATACCTGGATCGTCCGCAACTCGCCCATGGTGACGTCAGCGTGGACGCCCGTTATCTGACCGGTTTTGCTTTCAATCAGCTTCTTGGCCTGATCAAAGGTTAATCCGCCGACTTCAACTGGACCAACCTGCGGTAATTCGATCTGCCCGTTTCTTTGAACTTCCAGGGTCCAGCCATCATTGATTCGACCCCAGACCAACACCCGGAACTGGTCGCCTGGTCCGACGATGTAATCTGAGGAAACCGGGACGTTATTCGTAGGAGCAAAGGTCGAAACCTGTCCGTTAAACATCGAGTAGCCGTACTGGTAGAGATCTTCGGGCGTCGCGAACTCGTCAACCTGACCGTTTGCCGCCTGATGAAAGGACCTCTCCATACTGGACATTTGGACATTAGAGCTCCCATTCTGTCCGGGCATCCCATTCGATGCGGGCATCCCGTTCTGTCCAGGCATCCCATTCTGCGTTTGCATGGTCTGCATTTGTTGCGGCTGGCCATTCGGGGTCTGGGTCTGCGCAAAGCGCGCCCTGATGGTGTTCACTTGAGCATCGCTCAGTCCTAGTGCAACTCCGATTGATGAGACATTCGCATCGGACATTCCCTTCGCCGCTAACTTGGCACTCAACAAATCGATCTGACTGCTACTCAGACCGCCGTTTGCGACTTGATTCTTGAGAGCCTGCATCTGATCTGGCGTTATCCCCATCTGAGACGCCATATTGCTCAGCGTGTTCGGGCTGACACTTTGCAACATTTTCGCCGCATCACTCGCGGTGAGGCCGGTGCCATTGAGCAATGTACCAATGGATGTTGAGTTCGGATTGTTCATACCGGCTGATAACGCATTGGGAGACGGTACATTGAACTGGGTATTGGGTGCGTTTGCCGTCGAGCCGAACTGGGCATTCGGAGCGTTGCCAGGCGACATTCCCGGTGCCATGGGTCCGGCGTTCCCCGGCATCCCGGACGGGTTGGAGTAACCGCCCATCCCATTCGAATTTCCGGACATCCCGGGTCCATTTGAATATCCGCCAGATCCGCCGTTGCCATATCCGCCGGGTGCATTGCTTGAAGGTCCGCCGCCGTAGGAATAGCCCCCTCCGCCCGATGGCATCCCGCCGCCTGCGTAACCACCCGAACCATTCGAAGTTCCCGAATATACTCCACTCGAACTGGCCGGCACTCCTTGGGCGCGTGCCGCGATCGGGAGAGCGATAGCAATCGCCACCAAGAGAGAAATTGTCCGCAGAACGTTCGATTTGTGGTCCGTCTTCATCGAAAATTTCCTCTGAAACAAATGATTCGGAACGAGACGGCGCGACCATCTCCACTCCGACGCCAATGTCAGTTCCTTGAGCCCCCGGCGACGACCGCTGCGCATGAAACTCGGGTGGGAACGCGGCCCACGCCAACTAGATTGCCATCCGTCGGGACGCGCAAACTCGAGCACGGTCTTGGACCAAATTCTACAATCGCGCCACGGTGCTTGTCGATATACTCATAGCAGCGGCGGCCGATTTCTTTGAAATTGTCGACGGCGATGCCCCAGCATTCGCCGTTAGCATCGGACCATTTGAAACTGTTGTTGATGCCCTTACTCATTGCAACTTGAGGCTCGGCCATGGCGGCGTAAGACCAAAGCTGAGAAGTAACATGGCGCGCACCGAGTTGGTGGTTGAATAGTTGATATGCTGGACATATTCGACCGAGGCGCGCGCGCTCATCTGGCCCAGCGAATCTGCGGCGCTTTCAACTTTGAACGGGATGTGCATCAGGTTTATTGCGCCACCGAATCCATTCTCGTTGCCGACCAGCGTGGGGGCAGGCGCAAAGGGGTGGAGCGAACGGCGTTCGAAGAAAAACTCGGGGCTGACTTTGGTCTGATAGTTGATCCAGCGGCCGAGCTTGGCGTTGACGTGCCATCCGGCGGGTCCGAGCGCATCGCCCATGAAGTTGTTCTGACCAGTCCAGTAGAGGCTGTCACTGTGAACCGAGTAGACGGAGTCGATCAGAGTGTATTCAGCGTCTGCGTCCGTCAGTCCATCGGCGGTCAGCTCAGGGGCGTAGATTCCGAACGTATACGACGGTGCTTTGAAAGGGGTTTTAAGCGGGAAAGTATTGCCCCCGAACGGCTGGAAATAATCTTCGCCGAGAATTTCGTAATAAATCTGTGTATTTCGCAGCTGCGGAACGATCAGTTTGATGTATGCCCCCACCCGTGTGTTGGTGTTCGCCCCGGTCGGATTCCCAGTCGCAACGCCAGTGAAGCGGCCGAGGAAACCGAGCAGGCTGTAGTTATCGTTGCCCTTGCCACCAAACATGATCATGTGATTCAGGCCGAGCTCGAGAAATGGAAACGGTTTGAACGAGATGGCCTGTCCCGAAATCCACGGATGGGCGAACACGCGGTCTCCGTCGAGCTGCCCAAAGACGATTTGGTACCGGGTCTGCCCCAAGTATTGCAGGAAGCCGGGCAACAGGTTCGGATGAATGTTCTGTACTCGCAGGGCAGGAAAGGATTGCGCGTTATTTCCTTGTGAAAGCGAGCCGAAGTGTCCAAGTCCCCACGCCATTTCCTCCTGCCCGAAAGAAATAGCCGTATTCCCCAAGCTCAGAACGGTGGCCGCACCAAACAGCCGGAAACGGTTCGTTCCCGGAATCGAGCGGGTAACCGGACCAGCCATCCCACCCTCGCCATAGAACGTCAGGAATCCACCCACCCCTGCCCATCCCGACAATCTGACAATTTCGTTACTGCCGGGTGCGGTCGGCACGCCGTCACTATTGGGTAGTAGAGGAGTCGTCTCCTGGGCGTGTATCACGGTAGGGGCGCTGCTGTTCCAGGATCTTCGCACGCCCCTGGAGAAAAGATACTGCCCCTCGATTCGTTGGAGCGGATGCAAGGTTGCCGGCTGATTGTCCTCGCTATCTTGTTCCAGCCAGCGGACCTCTTCGCCGAACTCGAGGCGCAGCGATCGGATCAGCGATGCCGCCAGCGGAGCGCTGGCCGTGCCCGAGGTCCGCTCCGTCTCCGCTTCCAGAATAAGGCGCGCGACTTCGACTCGGGCAATCGGTTTGATTTCATCTATATACGTCTGGATAAAGCCCAAACCGGAGAGGGTTTCCAGCTCCTCGTACGCAGGATCGTCCAGAGGGACATAGACCGCGTACGTGCTGGCTGCGGCACGAGTTGCGCTCCCGGCCATCAGCAGAACGAGAAGTATGGTAAGTCTGATTCGCAGGAAGCGCGCTGCGCGGGAGTTGCGGCGAGTCTGTTCGGCTTCACACATAGGCCGCTTAGCCTCGATATCGGTATTCAAGGAAACACACAGCGTCCGTTACAACTAATCGATCGGAATGAACGGCATCGAATTGCCAGATGGTTCAGGGTATATGCTGCGTCTGGTCGCAGGCAATCGCGATGTAGTCATTTCCGGCCACGCAAATATTGGCGGTCCTCACAAAGCGCCGCACGCTGCCGGTCCCGATACCGAGAGCATTCGTTTTAATGTTGGGTGTGTTGTTTTGTCAAGCAGGACGGCACGCTTAGCCTCAGCGGTTTGGGGGACAAGCGTCCGCGATGAGCCAGGCGCAGGGGCGAGCCACTCGAGCGCGGCCCTATCGATGGCATCGCAAATTCGACATATCGCGTTACCCGCAGCACACGAGCGGCTCGAGCGGTGCCGTGATCGCGCGACGCGAACGGCGGTCGGCGCACCGCTGCGGCAGGGTCTCGCGTCGAGGCGCGCGATCTATTTTAACTAGGCGATCCCACTCGCGCCTGAATCGAACGCGCGACTGGAGTCGCACCAAATGAAATCCAATAGTCCACTCGGCGCCCAGCCGGTAACGCTCCAAGATGCGAGCGTGGCGGAAATGTCCACTGTCGAGCGCCTCAAGCATGCGAGCGAGGGGCTATTCTATGTCCAGTCGACGCACAGCAGCCGTCATACGATGCGCTCGGAGATCGACGCGCTGAGCGCGCGCGAGGCCGAGACGATTAGCGAGCACGCCAAGGAAATCGCCAAACATTTCGGCATCTACAAACAGCGCGAGCGCAACGAAAGCGGCAAAAAGGACGGCGACTTCATCTTCATGGTGCGGGTCAAGAATCCCGCCGGCGGCGAGCTCACGCCTGCGCAATGGCTCGCGCTCGACGAGGCCGCCGATCGCTATGCCGACGGCAGCATCCGCCTGACCGCGCGCCAGGGCGTGCAGTTCCATTATGTGCGCGGGCACAATCTGCATCGTCTGATTCGCCATATCAACGGCAGCTACCGCGATAACGGCTACCAGCTGACCACGCTCGGCGCATGCGGCGACATCAATCGTAACACGGTCGCGAGCCCGATCGACGATCTGGACGCCGAGCTTCCGCTCGACTCGCACGAACTGGCGCACACGGTGGCGCGCGAGATGGCGCCGCGGAGTTCGGCCTACTACCAGGTGTTCCTCGCCGATCGCAACGGTGCGCAAGTCGCGCCGCTGAATGCCGAGGAACCGATCTATGGCGCGCAATACCTGCCGCGCAAGTTCAAGGTCGGCTTTGCCCATCCTCACGACAACAGTATCGACCTGCTGACGCAGGACGTCGGCTTCATACCGCGCGTCAACGGCCACGGGGTCGCCGGCTATGATCTCTACAGCGGCGGCGGGATGGGCATGACGCACAACCAGGCCGACACGATGGCGCTGCTCGCGCTTTACCTCGGCCGCGTCGATCGCGGCCAGGTGTTGGATACCGTGCGCGCGATCGCCACGATCCAGCGCGAAAATGGCGAACGGCGAAACCGCCGCGCGGCGCGCTGGAAATATACGATTCGGCGCCTCGGCCTCGACATGGTCAAGGAGACGCTGCGCGCACGCTTTGGGATCGCGCTCGCCGACGACGAGCCGGTTCCGCTGCCGCCGGTGCGCGATCATTTAGGCTGGCATCCCGAAGCGGGCGACGGCGATCGCCTCTACGCGGCGTTCATGATTCCCAACGGACGCGTGCGCGACGAATCGCAAGCCCGCTACAAGAGCGCGATTCGGCGCATCGTCGCGGAGGTGGATGGAATCGGCGTGCGCGTCACGCCCAACCAGCATCTGCTGCTGGCGCACCTTCCGCGCGCGCGCCGCGAATGGATCGAAAAGACGCTCGCCGATCATGGCGTGTCTTTCGATCGCGCGGTGGCGCAAATCCGGCGCCTCGCGATGGCGTGTCCCGCGAAGCCGACTTGCGGTCTGGCGATGACCCATGCGGAGCGGGTGCTGCCGCGCTATCTCGCGGAACTGGAAGCCGCCGGGCTCGGCGATGTTGATGTGATAATCCGGATGGCCGGATGCCCCAACAGTTGCTCGCGTCCGCCGACTGCTGAGATTGGCATCATCGGTTATGGCAAAAACGATTACGTCCTGATGGTCGGCGGCGCTCGCGACGGCAGCCGGCTCGCGAGAGTGCTCTATCCGCGGCTCGGCGAGCGCGAACTGATCGACGCGTTAAAGAATCTCGTGCAGGCGATTCGCGATCACAACCCGCATCGCCTGCCCGCCGGCGATTACCTCGATCAGACGCCGGACACGGAACTCAGAGCGCTGTCAACGCCGATTGAAAGCTGACCCAGTTTTGCGGGAGGCCGCCGAAGTTAAAACTGACCACCTTGCGCTGTCTGATCAGGTGAGCGCGAGGGGGAACTTCCCCCTCGCCGCTCTGTTTAACAGAGAAATCCCGTGAGTCTGGCCGACGAGCCAAGGTCAGGCGCTCATGAGACGTTCGGGCGCTTTGCCCCGCGCTCCAGAGGTCCAGCTAGATCCGTTGCGCCACAACTCGTCGCTCGAAACCGAGGGCTCGTACCGTGAGAACCACCGCAACTCCGTTACCGAGGACGGTCAGACGACCATCCTCGGCGGCGAGAGCGATCAAGCCGGCAGGGCCGACTGACGATGCTGCAGGAAGCGGCGGACCGCAGGGTCACGCTCGAGACCGATTGCGATTTCGTACGCGCGGCGAGCTGCGTCGTGTGCGCCGGTCTTGGCTATCAGCTCGGCGCGCGCAGCCCAGTAGGGTTGGTATTCAGTGAGCCGCACATCGGCGGCTACCTCTTGCAATGCGTCGAGCGCGGCGCTCGCGCCATGGATCTCCGCGATGCACAGCGCGCGATTGATCGCTACGACCGGCGAGCCCGAGAGCGCCAGCAGCGCGTCGTATAGCTGCACCACCGACACCCAGTTAGCGCGACCTGTGCGACGGCGATAAACGTGCGCCGACTGCAACGCGCCTTCCAGTTGATAGCGGCCGATCGATCCTAAAGCACTGGCGCGCACGAGCAGCACCTCGGCCTCCTCGATCATCTGCGCGTCCCACAGCGCAGGATCCTGCTCGGCGAGCGGCACGTATTCGCCATGCAAGTTGCGCCGCGCGCGACGGCGGGCTTCCGCGTGCAGCATGAGGGCGAGCAGACCCAGCGCCTCCGGCTCGCCGAGGAGCTGCTCGGGGCCGAACTCAGTTTAGCTCCGGGCCGAACTCCGGGAGCGACGGCTTCCGCGATGGTTGGTGACGGCCGTGCTGAAGAACTGGGTCGCGCCGTGGGACAGACCGCCGCTCCCGCCGACGCTCAGCCCCCGCAATTTGTTGGCGGGTATCTCAGAGCGCGGGCCTGACCAAGGCCATCGTCGATCAGCAGGGCGCTTTCAGCAACTGGCCCCTTCTCCCGCTCCAACTCCGGCGCTTCCTCCGCCAACGCCAACACAGCTTCGCTCGCCTCGCTCGCCCCACTTGGGCGCTCGCGCAACGGTCGAGCTGAATTCGCGTCACGCCAAAGCAGGGGCACGGGGAATCTTGCTTCTCCCACTTTTCTCCTTCCCACCCGCTGACACTATGGCGCGCCCCGTCATGGGGACGTTAGACTTACGACAGAGGGATGCTCCGGGTGACGGTCGAGGAGGAAAAGGCTCTTTCGATCGTGCGCAAGTTCCTCGAGGCGGGATTCATCGCTTACTTCGCCAGCGGATGCGAGCGCGATCGCACCCTGCTCCAATCTCCCGCCTGAGAATTATCCAACCGATGGGCTCAGTCCAAACCGCCGCAAAGTCGGGTCACCCTTCAACCGGCGTTGACAAGATCACCGCGGCGGGTTTCCGCTCCAACTCCCAATCCTTGTCCGGTTGCCGCTCCCCCGGTCGAGAGATATCGGGCTCTCAAGAAAAAATGAGGGTTCCACGGATCTTAGCGGAAACAGCCGAGATCGTCGGTTCGAATTCTCCGGGCTCCGTTCCCGAGTCTTCTATACTGAGGAATCGCCGAAGAAGTCTGCGCCTGTACTTTCTCATGATCCGCCGAGATTCGTTGGTGGTTTCGATAGTCTGGGGATAGTCTGCTTTTCATTGGAATGCCGATAAGAGGAGCATTCCTCGTCGCTCGAAGGAAGCTCCGGGACCGCATGGCACTTGTGTGAGAAATGATTGCGCTGCGCCATCAAAATCGCCGTGCTGGAGCGCGGTCGAACTCGTCGCAAGCACTTCCGCCCTTGCGATCGGCTGCTGCCGATCTTGCTGTCGCGCTGGTGGCCGGGCTGGCGGGTAAGCCTCCACGATGGTCCAGCCGGAGACCGTCTTGCGCTGGCGCCGTTAGCGGCTGGTCAGTGATTAGAAGATATCGATCGCATGGTCGCTCGAGAGACGGGCGCCCCCGGGTCTTCAGTGAGATCCGCACATCTAGTCGGATTGATAGCTCGTGAGAACTTTCTCTGGGGTGCGCCTCGGATTCAGGGTGAGCTGCTGAATCTTGGGCTCACTGTCTCCCAAGCGACTGTGTCGCCCTACCTGCCAGCACCAGGCATACGGCCGGCACAGTCGTGGCGGACTTTCTTCCGCAATCAAACCATTGCCTTCAGCCGCCACCAGTATCCGGAGGCGCGCGCCCTATTCCTGTTCCTCTCCGACGAATTCCTCGATGGGAACGCCGGAGGCGCGCGACAGCGCGAGCGCATGGCGCAGCAGGACAATGCTGCCCTGGTTGATCCATTTGTGGACCGCGGAGTTGGAGACTCCGCAAACCCGTGCTGCCTTGGTCGGTCCGCCGACCGCCGCCACCGCCCGTTTGACCGGGTTATCACCCGGCTTGCGCTCCTTCCGCTTCATGCCGCCACCTCGGTTGAAAGTCCAGTTTAGTCGGAACGCCGGCACGATTCAACCGGCGACTCCGGAGGGCGTCGCGGCACGCTGACGTTTAGATATATCGTCTATTATTGTCGTTTATAGTTGACTCTCGTCGGAGAGATTAGTATGGTGGTGGTGCGCTTGGGAGCCATCATCCCATGAACGACACAAGACGAATCGAACAGCCTCCCGCAGCACCAATCTGGCGCCATCGTTTCCCCAATTGCGGCCAGATTGCCCCCTGCCCCGCTTTCTACGGCGAGGTCTGGAACCCCGAAGAGCCGGCCCGACTGCCGCGACGACCCTTATGCCAGTAACGAGGATTAGCGGTCCCAAATAAAGAAAAGGAGAAGACGATGTCAGAACGACCAGCAACACAAACTCCGCAGGAGGAGCCCAGGTCGCGGGCGATGCTCGACTACCACGACGGGTATTTGTGCGTGATGACCGAAAACAATGTCGGTGCTCGGGGACCCAACGGCCCGTTTGCAGTAGCGCGTGAGTGGTACCCTCTGCACAAGATGAGCGAGACCGAAGCCAAACCCTTCACCGGAAGGCCGCTTACCGGCATTGACCCTGATCAAGGCCTATACGTCGATGACGAGGGGCAGAGTTTCCAACTGTCGAACAAAGGAACAACTCGGCCCATCGACAGCAAGACTATCCCGACCGCCACCGACGGGCATTCGACCGGGCTAAGCGAAGTTGCGCAAAAGAGCTCGCGGAAATCTCGCCGTAAAGTTTCGACGCAGAGAGAGCGTCCACAACTTGAGTTCCCGACAGAAGGGGCCAAGGCGCGCCCGGCGACGCGCCGGGCGAGCGCCGACCGGACCGAGGGCGACGCATCGGACGCGCGACTGTCAACGACGCCACGCGCCCCAAGGCAAAAGGGCTCTGCGCGCGTGAACCCGTCAACCCTCGCGCAGAGGCTCACAGAAGTGCGCTCGAGGATCGGCTACATCCAGAAGCGCGGCCACAACGAACTGTTCGGATACAGCTATGCGATGGCAGCGGATATCGCCGGCGCGGTGGGCGATGCACTCGCCGAATTGGGCGTAATTGTCATTCCCCACCTGGAGTCGATAACCAGCGAGCCACTGCCCGCCGCGAGAGAGCGCATAGTCCGAGTGGTCATGGATTACACGCTGGTCGACTCGCAAACCGGCGAGCGGGAAACGATTCGAGTGGCGGGCGAAGGTCGCGATCCGGGCGACAAGGGACCTTACAAGGCGATGACCGGCGCTCTCAAGTATGCGCTGCTTCAGACGTTTCTGATCGCGACCGGAGATGATCCTGAAAACGAGCGTGGCGAAGGAGGAGAAAGCGTCCGCACTCCGGCGCTAGCGACGATCGGTCCGGAAAAGGCCCGCCAGCTCGGCGAGCTGCTGACACAGACCGGAACCGAGGTCGAGCGCGTGCTGGAGTATTTCAAGGTGGGGCGGCTGGAAGACCTGACCGAATCCGCGCACCGCAAGGCGCTTCAGATCCTAAACCGCAGGCGCGCCCGAAATGCAGGTAAGGAGGCACACCATGCCGAAGGTTGAAGCCCTTCAGCAGAACACGCCTCAATGGCGAGCGTGGCGGGCTCGCGGGCTTGGCTCCAGCGATGCGCCGGTGGTGATGGGTGATTCCCCCTGGCTCACATCAAGGGAGCTGTGGGAGATAAAGACCGGCAAGCGGGCGGAGGGCGATGCTGAGAATCGTGCGATGCAGCGCGGGCGCTCTCTCGAAGGGGCTGCGCGCGAAGTCTACGAAGCCTACACCGGCGAGCAGATGGAGCCGCACTGTTTCACCCACAACGAACACTCGTGGATGCGCGCGTCGCTTGACGGGATTAGCTTCGACGGCTCGACCATCCTTGAAATCAAATGCCCCTTGAGCCAGCGGGACCGAATCGCGGCCCAGCAACGACGCATCCCATCTCACTACTCTGCCCAGCTCCAGCATCAACTGGAGGTCTCAGGAGCAGAGCAAGCTCACTATTGGTCGTTCGATGGGACAGCGGGAATCCTGATTGAAGTAGGCCGCGACAGAGATTACGCAAAGCGGCTGGTGGAGGCCGAGGCTGCGTTCTGGGAGCTCGTGGTGGAAAACCGCTGGCCCGAGCCGGACCAGGAGAAACTGGATTTGAGTGCGGATCCGAAATGGCGCGATGCTGCGCTTCGCTACCGCGAGGCCAAGCTCAGGCTGGAGAGCGCGGCGCTGGCGGAGCACAAGCTGCGCGGAATGCTTGAGCGCATGGCGACCGCGCGGCGGACCTATGGGTGCGGAGTCGAACTCCTGAAGAGCTCGCGCAAGGGTGCAGTTGACTACTCCGCGGTTCCAGTGCTTCGCGGGGTCGATCTCGAACCATATCGTAAGCCGCCGGTCCCGGTCGTGAAGATCAACCTCATCGAGTCCAATCCGTCATAGACCATCATGGAACAGTTTTTCGGGTTTCGTAATTTTCGTCAATTCGAGCGCACCCGGCGGGAGATCAGACTGCCGTACGACCTGCTCAACGACGTGCGCTTCCGCCAACTACCTGATGCCAGCAAGGGTCACCTGATCTGTCTCCTGTTGCTCGCGGCGCGAATGGACAACCTGCTGCCCAACAGTCCGATTAAGTTGGAGGGGATGATCGGTGCTACCGAGTCGATGGAGCTCAGTGCTTTCGCGGAGTTCCTCGAGTTCGCGCAGGTGGAACGACCTGGTTACGAGGACCGCGTCGCGAGCAGGCGGATCGCCGATAGCGTTCGCGCGGCGGTGCTGGTGCGCGACGGAGGACGATGTCGCAACTGCCGGAGGGCAATCAACCTGGAGATGGATCACATTGTTCCGGTCAGCAAGGGCGGGAAGACCGAAGAATCCAATCTGCAGACCCTGTGTCGCCGGTGTAACCGGCGCAAATGGAAAAAGCTCGTTCCCCGGATCTGACGATGACAAGCGCCAGCGAACAGCCCCGCAGCATCGCCGCCGAGCTCGCCCTGCTCTTCCTGCGCGAGCTTGAGCCCCGGGTGGCTGATGATCCGGAGCTGCTGGTCTCGACCGAGGCCGTCCTTTCCTTTTCGGCCGTGAGGCATGCTGATCCGCTGCAGTGGCAATACTGGCGCGAGGTTCTCGCGAAATATGACAAGGCCGATCTCATCGAGCATATGCTCGGCGAGCCTGTGCGGATCGATGATGGCGATTGGGAGTCAACCGCAGCCAGGTTAATCAGACTTGCCTTAGCCATCGGAATCGAGTTCTTCCACGATCCGGACCAGCACGGTTGGGCTTCCATTCGCGTTGACGATCACTGGGAGAATCATCCGATTCGTTCCCGTGCTTTCCAGCTGTTTCTTTTGCGATCCTACTATTCCGAAACTGGCGAGAGCCCGGAGGCGCGAGCGATTCGTGCAGCGGTGGAGCTGTTCGAGGCGCGAGCGCTTTTTGACGGGGAAGAGTGTCCCGTCCACGTGCGNNTGTTCGATGGTGGGGAGTGTCCGGTGCATCTCAGGGTGGCTGAGCATCGCGGCAAGCTTTACCTCGACCTGTGCGACCGCGCCTGGCGCGCGGTCGAGATCGATCCCCAGGGCTGGCGCATCGTAGATCGCGCGCCAGCCAAGTTTCGCCGCGCGCGCGGCTCGCAGCCGTTGCCCGAGCCCGAGCGCGGCGGCACCCTCGACGAACTCCGTCGCTTCTTCAACGTCGACCACCAAGGCTGGGTTCTGATCCGAGCCTTTCTCGTCGCGGCGCTGCGCCCCGGCGTGCCCTGCCCGATCCTGATCGCCAAGGGTGAGCAGGGGACGGGAAAATCGTCCGCCTGCAAAATAATAAGCGCGCTTATCGACCCGCGCACTGCTGCCTTACGAGGCGTACCCCGCGAAGTTCGCGATTTGACGGCCGCGGCAAGGAACTCCTGGCTGGTGTGTTTCGACAACCTTAGTCACCTACCGGATGAGCTGGCTGACGCAGCCTGTCGGCTGGCAACCGGCGGCGGCTTCGGGGGTCGGGAGCTTTACAGTGACCACGATGAGGCGATCTTCGACGCAACCCGTCCGCTGGTGTTCAACGCGATTTCGGACCTCGGCACCGCGCGGCCTGATTTTCTCGACCGCGCACTGATAATTGAGTTCCAGGACATGAAGCCCGAGATGCGGCGTGACGAGGCGCAGTTCTGGCGCGAATTCGAAGAAGCCCGACCGCGAATCCTCGGAACGCTGCTCGAAGCCGCTGTTGCCGGACTCAGGAATCTTCCCCAGGTCAGGCTCGATCAACTGCCGCGGATGGCAGACTTTGCCATTTGGGTGAGCGCGTGCGAGAAAGGCCTCGAAATGGAAGCAGGCGAAGCACTGGCAAGTTACCGGGCCAATTGCGACGAAGCGCACAACCTCGCGCTCGAGGCTTCGCCGCTGTACCAGCCACTAGCCGAGTTGGTTCGAGAGGGCTTTACTGGGACGGTCGCAGAACTTCTGGCGCGGGTGAACTGCATGGTGAGCGAAGGCATGCGCCGCTCAGTACGCTGGCCGAAGGCGCCCAATGCGCTGGGCAATGCGCTGCGTCGCATGGCCAGCGATCTCCGCTCCGCAGGAATCGAGCTTCAGTTTAGTCGTAATGATGTACAGGGTAGGCGGATGGTGTCCGTGGTACAGGCTGCAAGCAAGTCCGGGAAAGATCGTCAGTTGCTGCCAGTAGCCGTCAGTAGCCCTACGGGCAAAATCACCGCGAAATAGCGGCGCATCTAAACCCTTCCTCTGAGTTTTTCCTTAGAAAATATGAAAGAAGAACCAGTATCCAGGCAAATATCCCGGATAGGTCGGAACTCACCGCCCTCCCTTCGGCTACTGACGATCACTGACGATTACTGACGATGTTTCCTGGCGTTCACAATGCGGCCAGCTCTTCTCGAGCCACTCGGGAGTTTGGCCGATCGGATCACTCCAATGTATGGACTTGCCCAGCGATCGCCGTGGCTTTCGGAGCTTTTCGGCGACTCGCAATGAGGTTGTGTTCGACGCTACCCATCCGCTGGTGTTCAATGCTATTCCGGACTCGGGTACTGCGACTTTGGTTCAATATGAACCGGGTGCCTAAGCCTACTCACTTCGCGACCTTCTGCAGTGGGTATGAACAATGCGGTTCAATACCAAGTGGCACTTGGGGTCCCCAACGATTAGTGCGGGCCCCGACTCGCCTGGAACTCGGCGATAACTACTTCGCCTCCGTAACTCTGCACAAACTCGGAGCCGTCGATGGCTTTGCCGCGCCAGTCGGCGCCTTTGATAAACACGTCGGGACGGAGCTCTCGGATAATGTTCTGCGCACGCGTCTCTTCGAACACCACCACATAATCGACCGCTTCAAAAGCAGCCACAATTCTTGCGCGGTCTTGCAGGGGAACATATTGGCCGGCTGTCGCTCTTCCGATACGAAGTCCACCGCGTCAAGCTCATACGTCGCCTAAGCTGCGACTGCGGGCGGCTCAAGACCTCGCGGTCAGTGCAAAGTCGCGCCACAATTCATCACGCCGGTCCCTGGTAGGGCTGACACCTCGAAATAATTTTAGCTACGAGCCGTCCCGGCGAGCTCCCGCGTTTCCGTGCGCACGGATTAGGTTTTGAGAAGGCACAACGTACTATCGGTCTGCATTAGCTCGGCTTTCAACTCCGGAGACGCGGGATTTTCGCTATGCACTTAGTCTCGCCGGGAGATGTGACCGATTACGCGGCTATAGAGCAGGTCGCGAGACTCGCGGAGACTCGTACCGGTCCAACGATATAACCGCAATTGGAGCTCCCAGGCCAGCCGCGAACGGGAGTCATCACAGCGAGCGGAGTTCGAGGAGCGCCTGTCGAGGATCGAGCGTGTGATGGCGGCGAAGGACGACAGCCGCAATCTGGCGGCGGCCTTCAGCAGGTAAAGATTCACCGGAGACGGCCGGCGTCGCGGTCCTGCCGGTCCGCATTGCGCCGCTGTCAACGCCGGATGCTTTGATTGACGGCATCCCGACCAAGCGAGCGGTTCGAGGGCGGAATCGGGGCGGGAGGCTTGCGAGGCGACTACTTGCCGCGCGTCTCAGCAGCAATCGATTGCGTTTGTCGCCGATGAATCCCCGGCTGTATTGTGAGTGCTAGCGAAGCATCGCGTGGGCGAAATCCAAGCGGGGTATCTGGCGACTTCGTTAAAACTACCAGCGGAGGAATAATCGATGAAAACATTTACGAGTATCTACTTTTGCATGGTGGCGGCTGTGCTCATGGTGCTTTCAAGCGGGAGCATTGCAGGGGCGATCGACCCCAGCAACACCCGACTCGGCACTGGGGCGCTGTTTAGCGTCATGACGGGCCTTGACGACACGGCGCTTGGGTTCGACGCGCTCCAATTCGACACCACGGGCAACGAAAATACCGCGACCGGATCGGGCGCCCTCGTTAACAACACCTCCGGCGGCGAAAATACCGCGAACGGATACGAATCGCTCGACACCAACAAGACGGCCAACGACAATACCGCCATCGGATGGGAGGCGATGTTCGGCAACACCACGGGTCACGACAATACGGCGATCGGATTGGCTGCTCTTCAGAGCAACACCTCGGGCAACTTCAATACCGCCACCGGAAGGAACGCCCTGGTCTTCAACAGCACGGCCAGCGACAACACCGCCGACGGGACGGACGCGCTCGAGGCGAACACGACGGGCGGCGAGAATACCGCCACCGGATTCAAGTCGCTCTTCAGCAATACGACGGGCTCCAGCAATACTGCCACCGGAAGTCAGTCGCTGTTCAAAAACACCACGGGCATCAATGATACCGCCACCGGAGTCGGCGCGCTGATGAACAACACTACCGGCAACTTAAACACCGCGACCGGATTGCAGGCCCTCTTCAGCAACACCACGGGCTACTTCAACACCGCCGACGGTGTAAAATCGCTGTATAGCAGCACTACGGCCCATGACAATAGCGGTAGCGGATTCCGAACTCTCTTTAGCAACACGACCGGGCTATACAATACCGCTCTGGGGTCGGGCGCGTTGTATAGCAATACGAGCGGTGGTAACAACATCGCCATCGGTAACACGGCGGGATACAACCTGACGACCGGGGGCTACAACATCGATATTGGGAACCCAGGGATCGCGGCTGAGGCGAATACGATCCGGCTCGGTGTGCAGGGTACGCAGACTGCGACCTACATCGCGGGCATCACCGGCAATGCAATAACGGGAAGTGACGTAGTGATCAGCAGTGCTGGACGGCTCGGCGTCCTGGGGCCCTCGTCGGCGCGCTTTAAGAAAGATATCTCAGACATGGGCCAATCAACTGATGGGCTGATGAAGCTGCGTCCGGTGACTTTCCGCTACAAGAGCGACGAGCAGGGAATCAAACAGTACGGTCTGGTGGCGGAAGAAGTCGAGCAGGTCTATCCGGAACTGGTGGTGCACGGCGCGGACCGCAAGATCGAGTCGGTGCGCTACTCGATGCTCAGCCCGATGCTGCTCAACGAATTGCAAAAGCAGCACGCAGCGCTGGCCGAACAGACGAAAGTCAATCGGCGTCTGGCCGCGCAAATGATCGAGGTGAAGGCCCAGTTGAAGGCCAGCCAAGAACGGGAGTCAGCACTGCGAACCGCGTTCGAGGAGCGCCTCTCGAAGATCGAGCGTGTGATGGCGGCGAGGGACGGCAACCGCAATCTGGCGGCGGCCTTCAGCAGGTAAAGATTCCGCCGGAGACGGCCGGCGTCGCGGTCCTGCCGGTCCGCATTGCGCGGCTGTTGACCCCGGATGCTTTGATTGACGGCATCCCGACCAAGCGAGCGGTTCGAGGGCGGAATCGCGGCGGGAGGCTTGCGAGGCGACTACTTGCCGAGCAGGCCACTTCCCCTCTGGTCGGCGGAGTCGATTAGCGATTTATTCGCCGTTATCGACCGTCCGACCGTTCTACCCCGCCTCGTGGATGCTGTGACTTCTGTTATCGAGAGCCAAGAGTTTCGGAAAGAAATGAAGGTTTTCCTGCCTCGAATCATTACGGACTCTTTCACTCTTGGAGGCTGCTCGATCGCAGAGATGATGTGGAAAACATATCGCCATCTCGGGCCTAATCGCAGGTCCGACGGATAAAACTCAAGTTTCGGTGGTTACTTCGCGCTAGTAGATTCATGCATCGGTCGCAAACGTTTGCTTCTGCCAATTCCGCGACAGCCGGCGTTTTGGGTGAGATCTTCGATATTCGCAGCATGGTGGAGCCATCTTACCAATCCGCTTGGAGCGCTCGCGAGCGGGACTGTCTCGCGCCATCGCCGCCGAGTCTTTATCCGACGACTGTTCGATTCAATATCCAGCTGCGTTTATGAACGGGCAGCGAAACGTGGCTGAACTAACAGGAGTTAGCTGAACACGCATGTCTGGAGATATCCGATCCACCTTTGGAGTGTTCCCTCGAGAGCGCCGATGTCGCTCGCTTCCCTTTTCGCAGGAGTTAGTTCCGATCCGTCTTGATGGGGACGATGCAAGCGGTCTATCAAGTGCAGCGCGCGCTTTCGTCGGCACACGGGGGCACATTCGACCGTCACCGCAATCTCGAGGTTCTCGCGGCGTCCGGCCCATGTGAAATTTGACAGTAGCTTCTGCTCGTTGTACACGGGTTTCAATGGAACAAAAGCTGCTAATATCTATGAAATTCTCCGCTGCCTAAATCGGCGCGGCGGACCAGCGTGGCTAAACCCAACGATCTATGACGAAGTGCTTGATGCTGTGAGGTCGGACTTTACCTCACGCGACCTGTCTCCGATGAACGACGGCAGCGAAAGAAAAAGATGGACGAACGAGATTCGCCAGACCCGTCGCACGATGATTGATTACGGCTTCATGAAAGACAAACGGATTCACCGCACCTAGGAAATTACCCTCGGCGGACGCGAGTCCCTTAACCCCACTATCCGCACGTTCGATTGTGGAGGTCAGGTGGAGCAAAAGGAGTATCGTATTGGTAAAGCTTCTCCGAGGACGATTTTTCCCAAGGACGATTTCTCCAGCTAAACGAGGTGCAGAAGCGTGCGCCCCGGATCTCGCCGCGCAACTCCTCTCCTGCGGTAACCGGCCCGCAAATGAAAAAGTTCTGAGCGGACTAAGCTTTGAGCGTCTCGCTCGCCGGTAAGCTTTGCGATGATGTGATCGCGAATATTCGTCTCCGGCCGCATGAACCATGCAGCCATTCGATCTATAGTCGACAGGCTTGGTTGCGACACCGACAATGATCGCCCGTAGTAGGCGCGCTGCTTTCGATTGACTGCTAAATCCTTGAGACCGCGGGTTTCTATTTCACCTTCTCGGCGCGCTCGACGGTCGGCGCCGGCCTGCGCACGATCTCGAGGGTCTTTCCGGCGGCCATTTTGATCGCATCGCCTTGGGAAAACGGGACGAGCCGATCGGCGCCCGCTTCCTTGTACAGTTTGAGGTCTTCCAACGAGATCCCATCGTCTGCCGGAGCGACGAACGCGCTGATCTGCAGGGTCTTGGGATCGCGCCCGCGCTCGGTCGCAACTTTCCTAAGAGCGTCGACATGACGCTTGAAGCTCTGGGGCCTGCCGGCGATCGGCACCCATCCATCGTAAGTACGGACCACCCGTTCGAGCGCCTTGGGTCCGAGCGCGCCGAGCAAAATCGGAGGGCCCGGCTTCTGGATCGGCTTCGGATCGCATCGGACGCGGGGAAACTTCACCAGTTCACCCTGATAGGAGGGTTCCGACTGCGTCCATAGCACTCGGATCGCCTCGACCGTCTCGCGCAGCCGCTTCCAGCGGGATTCAAACTGCGTCCCCATCGCTTCGGTCTCTTCACGAAGCCATCCGGCGCCGACGCCCAGGATGACGCGTCCACCCGAGAGGATATCGAGCGTGGCGATGGTCTTCGCGATAGGCGAACCGCTCTCCGCGTCGAATTCCCTCTGATCATCAGGGACGGTAAGCCAGCGGCTGGAGCGCTCAAAAATCGGCTTCCAGTACTGCGATCTTGATGATGCGGCTGCTGTCGTCAAGGCGATCTTTCAGCACGGCGGACAGGACAGAACGGCTGATCAACTTGCAGCTTGGCTAAAACATGAGAAGGTCGAGAGCGCCAGGTTCAAGATAAAGGTCTTGGCGGCCCAAATGTTCGGCGTGATCCAAACCAACGATGACACCGTGCTGTTGACTGACTTAGGGTATCAGATGGTAGATCCACAGACGGAGCCAGCGGCGCGAGCGCAAGTCCTGCGCGTGCCGCTGCATCGCGCGATCTATGAAAAAGACAAGGGACTGATATTGCCCGGTGACGCAGCGCTGGAAGCTGAGTTGGTCACCTCGGGCGTTGCACGCCAATAGAAGGCGTGCGCCCGCCAAGGATTCCAGCAATCGGCGGAGCAGACGAGGTTATTCGCGCAGGGTAAAGATCGACTTGTGCTTCCCGGTAGTGTATCTCTCGACTCGAAACTCCTGAGTGGAGGCTCGAGTGGAAAGAAGATGGATTCACGACCACCAACAACGGAGACACAAATAGAGACCGCGGCCGGTCCGATTCTCTCGATTCTGTTTGAGGCTTACCGCCTATCGGATCGGAGTGGAATCGCGATGCTGCACAAGAATGACTCAAAATACTTGAACGGACTCTGGAGCATCTTTAGCTAGAAAAATATGAATGAAGCCCGCCACGCAGCAGCGCTCGCCTTGGTCGGGTGGTATTTGTTGATGCCGCCATGGATTGCACCAAACGAGTTTGATGCAGGTGCGCCGATCTCAAGGTGGGAGCAATCCGGCAAGTTCGATTCCGCCGAGCGATGCAAATTCGTATTATTCGCGCTGCGTGACTGGTACGCCGATCATCCTGAGGAGAGAGAATCCGCCTGGTTCAGAAGACTGTATGCCAAGGCGCAGTGTGTCTCCGCGCAGGATGTGCGACTCAAAGGCAAAATTCCGGAGATTGCAAAATAGGGGAATCATATATTGATTTACCGGAGGGTGGGCGACGATGATCCGGCCGAGTCGAGACGGGAGGGCCGGTAAGTGGCCTTCCAAGACTATGAGTCGGGTGATGAAACCCAAATCCGCTGAGGAGTCACGGTGAGTGAGCCGAAAGCCGAATCTAGCTCCGAGACGACGCTGCCGTACTACGGCAAACGCAGATTGGAATGAGACCGGCCAACAGGGGAGAAATGCTTGATTCACGAAGACTCTCGCCGCATAAAACTCTAGTCCTTGCGTTTGCGATCGTTTTCTCGTTCTTGCACGGTGGGGATTCCATAGCACTCGAAAATCCTTGCCCAGCGATCAGTGCAGCCGCGGTTTTGTCGCATCGACTGCAAGTGCACCGTGAGCGCGACCTCTATTTTTCCCGGTTGCGCGGCCTTCAATTCGGGGTAGTCCAAGGTGCTTATCGACGCGCTGTTGATCAGATGCGTCAGACTGAGATGGTACAGCTGTCCCTATCGACTGCGGCCAGCAAGCGTAACGAGACCTGGCGATTCATCGGACCGCAGCCGTTGCTGAATGAACCGCCGGATTTCGGCGACTTGACCCCCTTCTTTCCGCCGGGCTCCCCGGGTACGCACTTCGATGCCAGCGGACGGGTCACTGCAATAGCCGTCGAACCAAGGACCGGAGATGTCTTCGTTGGCGCCGCCGGCGGAGGCGTGTGGCTGAGCCGCGACCGCGGGGTGCACTTTAGGCCAATCACCGACAGTCTGCCAACGCAAGCGATCGGCGCATTGGCGATTGACGCGGTAAATACCGCTCCCTCCACGCTCTACGTCGCGACGGGGGAAGGCAACAACTCAGGCGACTCGTACTACGGAGCGGGAATATTCAGATCGTCAGACTTGGGTCGCCATTGGACCGAGTTGGCGCCCGGAACCTTCGATCGCATGTCCTTTACCAGATTGGCGATAGATTCGTCGCACAATCCATCCCACTTGTTTGCAGCCGTCAGCTTCGGATTCAGCTCTGGCCGAGCGGATCCGACGGTCTATGAAAACTATTTGGCCAAACTCGGGCTGTGGCGCTCGACAGATGGAGGACTTCACTGGATCCACGTCCCCGGAAAGACCTTCGGCTGCGGCGTTGCAGGATTCATTTCGTGTCCTGCTGAGGACGTCGCGATCGATCCGGTCAATCCCAAGAACGTGTACGTCAGCATCGCTCTGACCGGTGTATTCCGTTCCGGTGACGGCGGCCAAACGTGGTCGATAGTCAATTTTCCCGGCCTCGCAGACGGCGGGGGCCGCACGACTCTGGCAGCGGCGAATTCACCACCGGGCACAGTGTATGCGATGGTCGGCAGATCGGACGCTACCGGTTATGCCGGATTTTTTAAGTCGACCGATGCTGGGGTCACATGGAGCGTTAAGACCGTACCAAGTTTCCTCGATCCTAATGGTCTGGAGGTGATCGACGGCACTAACCCCGGCGACCGGCTGTTTAACTATGCTCAGCCGTTTTACGATCAGACGCTGCTGGTTGCGCCCAGTGATCCGACCGGCGCGACGGTGCTGTTTGGAGGCGTCGGAATATATGAATCGACGGAGTCCGGGACGAATTGGACGTTTCTTGCGGCCAACGGCGGAACGCATACAGATCAGCACGCACTCGCGAGCGCTCCTGACAATCACACCATCTATCTCGGCAACGACGGCGGCGCTTACAAATTCGATCTGGACAACATCAATAGCGGAGTTGCGTCATTCTCTTCACTCAACGGCACCCTCCAGATCGGACAGATTCAAGCGATCGCACCGGACCCGAGTATGAGAGCGCGGCTCCTGGCGGGTTTCCAGGACAACGGCACGCAGTTGTTCAAGGGCCCGAAGAATCTGGGCTGGCATGGCGTCGACGCGGGTGATGGTGCATTTCAACGGTTCGACAAGATCAATCCGAACCTTGCTTACCATACGTCTGATTCGTTTTTGCTGTTTGGATTTTTGCCGGTCGGTCAGATGGGTCGATCAATTGACGGGGGTCTCACCTTCGATGTTCGACAGCCTACCTGCTCTATCACCAGGGCAATGTTTAGCGCCGGTGATGCGCCGAACTTCTACCCGCCGATCGCAGTCGATCCCCAGGTCTCCGCTCGCGTGCTGTTCGGGGCGCACTTCATCTACGTATCGACCGATGGAATGCTTACTTGGCATCGTCAGGAGGCTGCGGACTTGACATCCGGGTGCCTGGACGGCTCGTGCGCGCTACAAGATATCGAGTTCGCACCCTCTGACGATCATCGCGCATGGGCCGTGTCTGTAAATGACGGTGATGGCTTCAGCGTCTTCAACACGACTCAAGCGAATCTTGATAGTGGCGCTGTCTGGAGTGATGTTACTAACAATCTCCCATTCGACAGCTCTGCCACCCAAGCTACTGGAATTGAAGTCGATCCGAACGATTCTCAGACCGCCTATCTGAGTATTTCTGGATTTACCTCTGCCACCGGCGTCGGCCATTTCTTCAGGACCAACGACTTCGGAGCGAGCTGGAGTCAGGCCGATGGCATAGGCGGACGTTCGCCCTTGCCTGATGTTCCAGTTCTAAGATTGTTAGTCGACAAGCGAAAGACACATCGAAAACACGTGTACGCGGCAACGGACATTGGCGTTTTCCGTAGCATCAACGGAGGCAAGAGCTGGAAGGCTTTCAACTTGGGTGTCATTCCGGCGGTCTCGGTATTTGACATCGAACAGAACGATGATGGAACAATCTACATTGGAACGCACGGACGCGGTGCTTATCAATTGGTAGAACCACACCGAGGATAGAGCGATGTATCAGGAGTTCTCATGTACACGCTAGCGGGTGCCGTCAGAACTTGCTTGAAGCTGCGCAAAAACCAGATTTATTGAGCCGATCGGTTAGCGACGCGCTTCGCGCAGGCTTGGTGGGTCTTGCTGTCGTGGTGGTATGCGGAGGTCTATACTGGTTTTTCCCTGCGTCGATCATGCGAATCGAATTCAACGTTTTGCCTCTGCAGATGTCGATGTGGCTCAACCGGTCGAAGTTATCCGGCGCAGTAGTGATCGTTGCGATCGACGATAAAACCGTAAATTCTTATACGCGGACGCCCGCGTCGCTCGGCGCGCTGTACCCCGCGTTATTCCGGAAGTTGAAAGATGATAAAGCAGCGATAGTGGGTCTTGCGGCAGTCTTGCCGAGTGACCTAGGCTTGACTGACCCGGTCCTTTCCAAACTGCTTGGCCGTTCTCAACCCGCTACATTCGACGTCAATGACGGCGATCTGGCAGAGCTTCAACGAGACTTTGCTCAAGCTGTTGAGGAGCAAGGATCTACGTATTTGGGCTGGACGAGCGAGGGGTCGGCTCTTGCACCACCGGACTACTCGACACCTCACGCACTTGCTTCCGGACAAAACCTACGCGAAGCAGGTTCGTCAGCTCACTACGGACCCATCAAGCCGAAAGAAGTTGAGCGTAGTCCGATTCATTACATTTTCGGCCGTGGTGACGACATCGTCGACTCATTCGATGCCAACGAACATTACCCCGCTCGCTACGAAGGACCCTCGCAGTTGCTCACCCGCGCCGCACGCGGAACCGCATACCTCGACTTGGAAGGCAGCCTGACGACGTCCGTCGCGCCTGTGTTGAAAATCGCTGGCGAATATTACGTACCTTTCTCAGAGGCGATCGCCGGTGACTACCTTCATCATGCGCCCATCGCCATCGCGTTCACTGACTGGACGGCGGCGGTTTCGATCGGCCGCACAAAGATCCCGCCGGGATGGTTTCTATATTGTCGACCACATGAAGCGTTTTCGCACTACTCGGCGATCGACGTCGTCAATGGCAAGACGCCTAAGCAGGACCTCGCAGGCAAGATAGTTCTGATAGGTTTTGAGACGCGAAACACGCCCAAGCTTCAGTCGCTGAGCGGTAGGCAATATCTGGTCGAGCTTCAAGCAAATGCAATCGAGGACATACTTAGTCAAGACTTCCTTCATGTCCTTACTGATGATTCTATCGTATATGGAATAGTGCTTCCGATCGGGCTCGGACTAACTCTATTTCTCGCATATTTCGCTACTTCAATGTCAGATCACCGGCTAATTCTGTGGTCGATCATCACGGTCTTGGCATGTTTTCTTATCTACTATGGATTTGCCGTTTACTATTTGCGCGCACATCGACTCTATTGCACGTGGCTTACGCTGCTGAGTTCTTGTGTTTTGGCCCAGACTGTCGCGTTCTCGGCGTTGCTCAAAAGACGGCAGCGGATCCGTGAACGCGTACGATCCGCCTTCGAACACTATCTCTCCCCCGTCCTCGTCGATCGCCTCGCGAACGATTTGAATCCACTCAAGCTCGGAGGCGAAGAGCATGAAATCACCGTGATGTTTGCGGATCTGAGCGGCTTCACGGTTGCGTCGACGCAGATGACGCCTGAAGACCTGACCAGCAAGGTCAATCGGTATTTTCATTACATCGTACAGCCGGTAGATGCGACCGGCGGTTATGTCGAACGGTTTGTAGGAGATGCGGTGATGGGCATCTGGGGAGCACCGCTTTCTGATCCCAACCACGCGAGCAGCGCGATTCGAGCGGCGATGGCGATCATTGATGGAGTCGGGCGCGCGCGCGAGGAAGACGAGCGGCGGGGCGAAAAGGGCTTTACTATCAAGATGGGAATAGACAGCGGAAACGCGGTCGTCGGGAACATCGGTAGCGAAAATCGCTTCGCATACACCGCGATGGGCGAGGACGTGAACCTGGCGGCGCGACTGGAAGGCGTTCCGCCGCTATACGCATGCTTGATCGTGGTCGGAGAAAATACGAATCAACTCGCCCGCCACGAGTTCCTGATGCGTGAACTGGACTGGGTCCAGGTCAAGGGCGCGAAGAAAACGATGACGATCTATCAGCCAATTGCGGAGCTCAATCGAGCAACTGACGCACAGAAGGATCTGGTCTCTCGGTTTTCCCAAGCTTTGGGACACTATAGGCAGAGGCGTTTTGAAGAAGCCTATGCGATATGGAACAAATTGACGGCCGAGTATGAGCCCGCGCCAAGCCCATCTTCGGCGATGGCGGACAGGGCCCGCGAATTGATCGCGAAGGAACCGCTTGGCGTGTGGAACGCGGTCAACGTACTGCTCAGCAAATAGTAGCCCGAAAAACGTGCAAAATTTCGGCCCGGGAACATTTGCGGAACCGCTGTGCCCACCAAAAACTACGAACGCGGCGAAAAGTCTAGAGTTTTGGGATGGGCCGCCGTAGTGTCGCCGGCATGCATAAGGCCGTGCGTTCGATCATTTTGGTTCTTGCCCGCCGATTGCGCAGCCGGGCGGTGGTGGAACTAGAGAACCTAGCTCTCCGTCATCAGCTGCATGTTCTTCGCCGCCAGCGGCCGGGTCGGCCCGGCTGTTCGCGATGGACCGCTAGCTCTGGGTCTGGCTCTACCGAATATGGCCGCGCTGTCTGGAGGTGATGGTGTCGGTCAAGCCGGCAACTGTGATCCAGTGGCACAGTCAGGGATTCCGCCTGTTTTGGCGTTGGCGCTCGAGATCAGGGCGACCCTCAGTAGAGCGCGAGATTCGCGATCTGATTCGGCAGATGAGCAGCGCCAACCCGCTGTAGGGTGCGCCTCGGATCCACGGCGAGCTGCTCAAACTCGGCATCGAGGTCAGCCAAGTGTCAACGCCGGTTGAATATTGACCCACCTCGGGCGAAGGTTGGAGTGAACCCCTGAAACTGGACAGCCGGGGAGGTACGAATTGGACCGGGCGGCGGGCTTATCGGAGGATAGGCCATGGCTCGACATCGCAGTTTCAGTTCGGAGTTCAAGCGGCAACTCGCGAAGGAATTTCTCGACGGCCGGGCGGGTCTGCATGAGCTTGCGCGCCGGCACAGTCTTTCGCGCAATCTGATTCGGCTTTGGATCCGCAAGTACGAGGCAGGCGAGTTCACCGACGAGTTGGCCGAGGCGGTGCAGGTCGCCGAGTACGAGCGCAAGATCGCTGAACTCGAGCGCAAGGTCGGCCAGCTGACGATGGAAGTCGATCTGCTCAAAAAAGGGGCGCAGTTGGGACGCCAGGCCAGCGACGGGAGCTACTCCATTGTGAGCGGCCCGAAGCCGTCTCCGTCGCGCGAGGATGCCGAACCATGAAGCTGGCGCGCTCGACTTACTATTACCGCGGACGCCGCGTAGCGGCGGAGAAAAAGGTTTTGCGTGAGCGCGTTGAGGCACTGTGTGCCGAGTTCCCACGCGATGGCTACCGGCGCATCACTCGTCAGCTTCACGCCGAAGGCATGATCGTCAATCACAAAGCGGTCGCCCGACTGATGCGCCAAAATGGCCTTCAGGTGCGACCCTTGCGCAAGTTCGTGCGCACCACCGACAGCGATCACGACGGTCCGATCTTCCCCAACCTTGCCCGCGGCTTCCGCCCGACCGGCCCCAACCAGCTCTGGGTCGCCGATATAACGTACATCCGCATCCCGGCCGGCTTCGTCTACCTGGCAGTGGTCCTGGACGCCTGGTCGCGCCGGGTGATTGGCTATGCGCTCGGTCGCCAGATCGATACGCGACTCGCCTTGGCGGCATTGCGGACGGCAATTGAGACGCGACGACCACCGCCCGGCTGCATTCATCATTCTGACCGCGGTGTTCAGTACGCAGCTGAACCTTACCGGCGGTTGCTTAGAGAACACGGCTTGATCGGTTCGATGAGTCGGCGCGGTAATCCCTACGACAACGGCAAGGCCGAGAGCTTCATGAAGACGATCAAGTGCGAGGAGGTATATCTCAGTGACTACCGAACCCATGCCGACGTGATCGCGAGGCTTCCACGCTTCATCGACGAGGTATACAACACTCGCAGACTGCACTCGGCACTTGGCTATCTTTCGCCCGTGCGGTTCGAGGAGTTACACGCCCGCCCCCTGGTCCAATCTCCTGCCTGATAACTGTCCAACTGACGGGGTTCACTCCATAACTGTCCAACTGACGGGGTTCACTCCAGACCCTGGGTCAGTTTTGCATCGGCGGCTACACTGGAGACCGTCGCGAAGTAAATGGTGCGAAGACGAGGCACACCTTCTCCGACCTGGCGTAGCTTCCTGCGCAATCACGCCGAAGGCATCGCTGCGATCGACATGTTCGTCGTGCCGTCCGCATCGTTCCGGCTGCTCTAGGTGATGATCATTCTGGCCCACGATCGGAGGAAGATCATGCGTACGGCTGTCACCGAGCATCCGACCGCAGCGTGGCTCTCGCGCCAGGTGACCGAAGCCTTCCCGTGGGACACGGCGCCCCGGTTATCTGCTGCGCGATCGCGACGCATCGTATGGCTCAGACTCTCGCAGCCGGATCGAAGCTACGGGCGTCACGGAAGTCGGCGCCACGCTCACCTTGGCAGAACGCATACGTCGAGCGCGTGATCGGTTCAATACGTCGCGAGTGTTTGGATCACATCGTGATCTTCAACGAGCGTCATCTGCCCCACGTGCTCTCCTCATACGTCGACTACTACCAACGCACCCGCACTCATCTTTCGCTCGACAAGGATTGTCCGGACCCGTGCCCGATCATGCCACGCCCGATCGGGAAGGTGTCGCCATCCCTCCGGTCGGTGGCCTGCGTCATCGCTACGAACGCCTCGCCGCCTGATTCGTTCCGGATTCCTGCTCACCAATTGTTGCGCGGCGGCCGTAAGCCGTCCTCTGAGAATCTATACGCGCGAGGTTTTTTGATCTCGATCAGGCGTCGGCCGCTTGTGGTTCAGATCGCATCGGCGTCTCACTTAAACGCTTTAATTCGATGGCAATTCTCGCGGCCGCTCGAATTCCGGTTCAGTGGAATTTTTAGTAGTGACAGCCCGCCTTTCTCCAATCTAACGGTCTGACGTCAGACCTAGACGTTCTTCTTTTGCTGGACCAATGTAAGAACGCGTAGGAGACATCTTTAGAGCGAGCACAATCGCAGTAATCGCGTACTTCCTTAATCGTGTCACGGGGTCACCTCCCCTTGCGGTTCAGGGTCCCGTATCGAGCTTGTTCATGGTTCGCGCTGCCATTCAAGATTGAGACGCTCTTCCAACTGGCTCAGCTTCTCAGCCTGCCGCTGGTTCTTCCTGTTGGAAGGGTTTCGCCTCAGCCACCATCTTCGCTGGCATGCGCGGGTTCGTGGAGACACGTGTATCGCTCGTTCCGTCCGCATCCGTCCATGGCGCCAAGCAGTTCGCCACTGAAGCAGATCGGATTGTGGCGACTGCGCTTGCCGACTCGCTGCGGGCCGCGGCGCGCGGCCTGCGTCAAGCAGGCCGCGCGGCCACATCTAGCTTCTGCGGGCTATGGTTGGCCGGGCCCGGGCGCTGGCGCCGGCTTCTTGTGCTCCTGTTCCTGGCGTAGTTGTTCAGCGGACTTCGGCTGAGCTTGGTGCGGAGCTGGCTGCCGTTGCGCGGCCTTCTGCTGAGCTTCGCGCCGGGCAACCTCTTGCTGCGCCATCCTCTGCTGAGCTTCGTGCTGAGCAGCCTGCTGCGCGGCCCTCTGTTGAGCTTCACGCTGAGCACCCTGCTGTTGCGCCGCCTTCTGCTGAGCTTCGCGCTGAGCACCCTGCTGTTGCGCAGCCTTCTGCTGAGCTTCGCGCTGAGTGGCCTGTTGCTGAGTGGCCTGTTGCTGCGCGGCTTTCTGCTGACCTTCGTGCTGGGAGGCCTGCTCCTTCGCCGCTTTCTGCTGAGCTGCGCGTTGGGCAGCCTGTTGCTGCGCAACTTTCTGCTGACCTTCGTGCTGAGCAGCACGCTCCTGAATGGCCTTTTCCTGCACCTGCTGCTGGGCCGTCCGCTTCTGCACCGCCAACGCGGCTCTTTGCTGGGCTTGTTGCTGCGAGGTCTTCAGTTGCGCCATCTGCTGCGCGTTAAGAAGGTTCTTTTCCCGCGCCTGTTGCAAGGCCTGCTGCTGCAGACGCTGCTGCTGTTCGCGGAGCGAAACAGCTTGCTGTTGCAACTGCTGCCGGTGAGCAATCTCGGCGGACGCCGCCTGCGCCAGCATCCGATTAGCGGCAACCGTTTGCTGTTGCTGACGCTCGAGTAACGCGGCTAACTGAATTGAGCGCTCCCGTTGAGCCTGCTGTTGCACGACTGCCTGTTGCAAAGCGTAGGCCCAATTGGGGTGCGATTGTTGAATAAACGCCGGGTCTCTCGCGCCCCACCAGTAGAGGTCGCGCCAGTGGTGCTGCTGGTCGTAGTCTCCTTGCCAGTCGGGGTGATTCGCACTGACCCAAGTGGGATTGCGCGTCTGCCACCATACGTCGCTATGCCACATGTGATGGTCGTCGAAGTCGCCCTGCCAGTAGGGATGGTTGGCTTGGACCGACTGGGGATCTTGATGGTACCAATACTGAGCCGGGTGCCATTCATTATTGTCGTCGTAATCGCCCCACCAGTCGGGATGATTTACGACCACGTACTGCGGCTGAACCTGGGACCACCAGGACGCCGGACGCCAAACCCGATCGCTGTCATAATCACCCCACCAATCGGGATGGTTCGCGACTACCCATTGCGGACGATTTACATTCCAATAACTGGCTGGATACCAGGCTCCGCCACTGTCGTAATCGCCCTGCCAGTCGGGGTGGTTTTGCGGGATGTAATCGGGGTGAGTTGCTGCCCACCAGGAAGCCGGATACCACACCCCCTCGGACGGGGCGCCCCACCATTCCGGATGATATAACCGCACCCAGTCCGGGTAGTTTGCCACCCACCACGAAGCCGGATACCAGTTGCCCTGATAATTTTCTCCCCACCATTCGGGATGTTGGCGGCGAGTCCAATCGGCCCTCTGCGCCGCCCAATAGTCAGCGGGGTGCCAGACATGGCTATCGTCGAAGTCGCCCCACCATTCGGGGTGATGGTGGCGCACCCAATCAGGATTGTTCTGCCACCACCAGGCTGCAGGTTGCCAAACATGGTTATCGTCGAAGTCGCCCCACCAAGTGGGGTGATTCTGGCGGACCCAATCTGGATGATTGGCCCACCACCAGCCGGCATCGTGCCATTGATTCACTTCGTCGTAGTCGCCCATCCCCTGGTTGGGGACTATCATTTGCGCCGAGGCAGGCGCGGTCATCATGAAAGCGGCCGCCATCATCACGAATGCAGCGAATGCGATTTTGATTTTGCTCATCAGTCTGCCTCCATGGGCTGTTTGAGACCAAGTGCCGCAATTGGTACACGCAGCGAAACCATTTGGGTCAGCCGGGGACTAATGCTGAGCGCGAAACGTTTACAACGGCCATCGTGCATCCACTTATTTTGACGGGCGCCGAGCCTTCGGCCCCCAAGTAAATACATTCTAGCAAAGACGCTGCCATAACAAAGCGCGGAGAGAACGTCGCGTCCTCAGGAATTACGCTTCCTAATACAACCAGGTCCGGACGCATCTCTCGTTGGTTAAAGATGCGCCAGATTTTCGGCGGACGCACAAGATAGGCCGCATTGCGGCGATCCCGATCCTCGGCGGATTTCATCATCAATACGTTCGGGTTTAGCTTTTGACGAGGGACGGTCGAGTGATTCGCGACGTATCGATCCGATCAGCCGTTCAACGTGGCAGTTCTGCCACGGCGAGCGCGGCGCCGTAGGGCGATCTCCGATCGCCATTGCGCGAATGCGGCGAGTATAGGCTGGACCATAAACTCCGTCGCGGCCACGAATCAGGTGACGCGGAGCCTCGTCCCAGAAGAAACGCGTCGGTAACTTGACCTGCAATCCGTTTCGCAGTCGGATTGCTCGTCACGCTGATGCTTACCAATCGCCTTCGGGCGTGGCGAAGAATCACCAGGCCGTAGAGCAGCTTGAGTGAGATCGTGCGAACTACGAACAGATCGATAGAAGCGATTCCAGCGGCGTGATTGCGCAGGAATGTCTTCCAACCCTGGGGAGGGCGGCCTCTGCCGCTTGGCCATGTACCTCGGTCGATTGGGCGACTTCGATACCGAGCATCAGCAATTCACCGTGTATCCGCGGCGCGCCCCATAGGGAGTTCTCCTTGCTCATCCGTCATGAGATCGCGGATCTCACGGTCGATTCTGGGGCGGCCACCACGCCGGCGGGACTTTCCGCGCCAATAGGCCCGAAAGCCGCGCCGATGCCACCGGACCACGGTCTCCGGCTAAACGACAGTCACCGCATTCAGAATCGAGGGGAACACTCGGTACAACCAGACCAAGATCAGCCGGTCGATGTTTCTCAGCCACACCCGCGCCCCTGACTTGCGGCTCTGGACGATCATCTGACCGCAGGTCGAACAATGAACCTAACAGCCGACGACTACTAGCTTACCAATGGGATAAGACCATTCAACCGCAGAGGCCAGCGTGTGAAGAATCGATCAAGAGTCACGGAGCCGACCTGCATAGTGGGTGCCGTGCTGCGTTCTATCCGTCGAAGCTATGGAGCATAAGGTCGAGTGGCTAACCGGTTGAAGCAACAAGATCTTCGACGATAATACGACCCTGCTGTCACCTAAGTCCGGTATAGCGGGTAGCGTCCGCCCAGCCCTAACTCCAGATCGTCTCCCCAATCGACTTCGAAGCGGGAGTGCTGGCGCTGGCCCAACCAGGTCAAAGCTTGCGAGAGACTATCGATTTGATCATCGTGGGCTGAATAAGGGAACTGCAGAACCTCGATCCGGAAATCATCGAGCCATGACGCCTGAGGAGGCAGATAAACATTGCCCGCTTCGATCTTGCCAGACTGTGCGCTCATCCGGGTGACTTTGTCAGATTCGGGCCTGAAGGCGATGGGGAGCGGAACGCCGCCGTTATCCTCGCTGCGCAAATCTTGTATCAGCGAGGTTCCGCTACCCTTGTCTTCGATCAGAAGAGTGTCGGCGTGGAAGCGGCGCGCGAGTTCTACAATCTGTTTGCGTAGGCTCGGATAGTCCAGCCTTTTTCTGAACACGTCAAGCACAAAATATTTGTTGCCTTTGATGAGCAAGGTGGTGCATGCCGAATAGTCATTTAACTCTCCAGCCTTCTGCGCTGTGTCCCAGCTTTGGAGGATCATGTCCCCCTGCTCCCACAGCGGCTCGGTCTCGTAACGCTTAAACCAGCTCCACTTAATCAGACCGTCTTCGGGAGATAGAGGCGATTGCTGGTACTGCGCAGAAAAATAGAGACTACCCATTTGGGCTTTGAGATCATCGAGGACAGCCATCGGCTCGAGATTGGGGTGGAGCACATCACCGATTTGCCGATGGTATAGCAGAGGGTTTCCTGCAGCATCACGGCCGATCTCGTAAGTTTGGGCTTCATCCGCAATCGCCGGCAGGTTTAGGTGAGTCCACCTGCCTCTTCCTTTTTGCAACACATGACCAGTCAGATCATTAAGGTGGAGGCGCTGCATGACAATATCGATTACGTCGGTACGCTTGTTGTTCAGACGTGACAGCGCACTGCGATCGAACCATTCATTGACGGCATCCCGCTTTAGCGTCGACATCGCATCTTCTGCGTTAAGTGGATCGTCGATGATAATGAGGTCGCCGCCCATTCCCGTAAATGTAGCGCCCACCGAGGTCGCGAATCGGTGTCCCTGGACGGTGGTGACTAAATGCATCTCCGAGTCTTTGGCGAGTATAGTATTCGGAAAAGCGCGTTTGTACCATTTTGAGTCCATCACGCGGCGAGTATCACGCGCGTGCTTGGCCGCCAGTTCGGCCGAGTAGCTAACACAGACGATTTGTTTCGAAGGGTCACAACCTAAAGCATAGGCAGGAAGCGCTACCGATGCGCATATCGACTTCAAATTGCGAGGAGGTACATTGATCACCAGACGGTTGTTCTCGCCTCTCAAACACCTTTCTAGCTGGTAAGCCATCGCATCGATATGCCAGTTCGGCAAATATCTGCCAGGCGAGACGGTTCGGAAGGTGCGGTCAATGAAGGTAGTAAAATACTGTCGAGTTGCGCGGTTAAGATCGCTTCGGTCGAGCCTATTCATTGTTTCCTCTCCTCGTTATTATGCGGCTTGCTCATACCGTGAATACTCAGAATGCGAGATTCGAGCAGCGCGATCGCTTCCTTCTCGTCACCGCTGAGGGGGGGTTCCTCCTGAGCGCTACCATCTGCGGTGCCGACAAAACGCTGGATCAAGTTCGCCAGAATGGCGACCGCGCGTAGGTCTCCCTGGAAAGCTCGTGCAAAAACGGCTTTCAGGATCGCTCTTTGCTTTGAGACCTTGGTCGGTTTTCCGCCTTCCCGAAGCCGAACTGGAACCTGTTCGGCGAGTTCCTCTAGAAGATCGGCTTTAAAGTCCCGGGTGCCCTTTGGACGTCCCTTTCGGTTACCCGATTGACCCTGCTTAAACCGGGTTATCTTCGGGGGACTCTTGTAGCCGACATAGTCCTCGGGTGTCGCTTGCGTTTTTTCACCGTGGTTTGGTCGCTTTTCTTCGGCCATTGGGATTCCTCTCACGACTAATCTAACTTTGCTCTACGATGCATTCTCGACGGCCCGCTCGATCTCTTCAAAACTCAAGCCCGATCTTGCGTTGACGGCTTTTTTGCCTGTTAGCTTTTGGAAACGTCTAACGGTTACGTCGACGTAGTACGGGTCCAATTCCATTACACGTGCGCATCTGCCGGTCTTATCCGCGGCGATCAAATTTGTTCCACTGCCCCCGAAACAGTCGAGGACGATCCCGCGCGTTTTCGAGCAGTCCCGAATAGCGTCAGCGACCAACGCCACTGGTTTGACCGTCGGGTGCATAGCCAAGTCGTCGAGACGGCCCTTGTGCAGGGAACTAAGGCCCGGATAGTCCCACACGTTGGTACGGTTGCGGCCGAACCGACCCAGTTCGATGTTGTTGATATGCGGAGCAGTACCGTGCTTGTAGACAAGGATCAATTCATGCTGAGACCGGTACAGCGAACCCATTCCGCCATTGTCCTTTCGCCAGACGCAGAGATTCTTGAGCTCTGTGAAGACCCTGCGTCCGGCGGCCAGGACCTCGGGAAGATGCCGCCAGTCCATGCAGACGAAGTGAATCGAACCGTCGATGCTGTGTCTTGCAAGATTTCCTAAGGTATTTGTTAGGAACTCGGTGAATGCCGCTTCAGACATTTCGCCCGATCCCATCGCGAATTCCTGGTGCTTGATCGAACCTAGGCCAGAGACGTTTCCGACAATTGAAACGTTGTAAGGGGGATCAACGAAACCCAATTGAGCCTTGTCTGCCCCTAACAGATTCAGAAATGACTCGTCTTTTCTAGCATCGGCGCAAAGCAAGCGGTGCTGGCCCAGCTGCCAAAGAGTCCCATCCTCCGTCACGGCTGGCTTTGAACGGTCGATTGTGGGTACGTCATTAGTGCCTTCGTCATCAGGCGTTTCCAACACTTGAAAGTACGAATCTATCTCACCTTGCTCAAAACCGGTCAGCGTCAGGTCATAGTCGATGTGCAACTCTTCGATGTAACTCAGCTCAAGCGCGACTAATTTACGATCCCAACCCGCATTCTCAGCAAGTTTGTTGTCGGCGAGCGCATAAGCTTTCAGTTGCGCTAGCGTCATTTGGTCGAGTCGAATTGCAGGTATGCTCTCCATACCTACCACTTGCGCCGCCAATAGACGTCCGTGACCCGCAATCAGTTTTCCGTCCGCTCCGATTAAGACTGGGTTGGTGAACCCGAACTCTCGAATACTTCGGACCAGCTGGCGGATTTGTTTGCGCGAGTGAGTGCGCGGATTGTCCTTGTAAGGAAGAATCGAGCTTACCGGCAGTAGCTCGACCTTCTGGTCGCGAAGCAAAAAGGATGGTGATAATTCTCGTCCTTCGCCCGGATGTTCGGGCCGGCCAGTGGTGACATAGTCAAGTTCTTCGCTACGATGCTGCCGCAAGGAGGGGTCAAATTGTTTTAAATTTGACGGACCTCGTTTGCTTGCCTTGTGAGTCTTAGCGGATTTCGATTCCATACAGAAATGTTTCAACACTCAAGATTCATGCCAGTCACAAATGTGAGGCTAGTCGGAGAGAGTTATTGTCTAGCGGTGCCAGTGGCTTGGCGAATGACAGCTATGAAGTCCGATCGGCGACCTCTCAAAACGCTAGTTAGTTGAATCAGCACCAAGAACCATCTCACCGTCATAGTTGTTTTTGTCTTTCGTACCGAACCTGCAATGACTACTAAGGAACTAACAGAGACCGTTTTCCCTCTCCCAGGCAACGTTTACCGCGATCACCACGGCCGACTTACTGGACTGTGGGAACAAGCTGAATTCGAACTTTAAAAGAATGTTCTCGCGGCTCTGATGGTGGTTCTCCTTGAAGAAATGTCGATGCCTATATATATACCTAGGTACTAAATCTGTAACAGAAAGTGTTGTCGGAGAGTTTGTTACCATACATAGTAAATGGCTACTAACTTTCTAACAGAGAGCGTCCCTAAGGAGTTGTTAATCCTGGATTCAATCCGGAACTGCTACTAACAAACCAGCCGGATGGCGTTATGGGAGATGCAATAGGTGGAATGTCAGCAATTCGGTAGGAGGATCTGTCGCAAAGGATTGCCGGGCTAAGAGAACGCGTCGCATCGAGGATGCGTCTCGCAGTCCCGCCCGTTCCGAGTCGGGAATTCGCTGAACCGCGAGCCGCACTGCCTGTTTTCCAATCGGAAGTTCCCTGTTAGCGATTTAGGGAATTTGGCATAAAACCTAGAAGATTCGGGCCGTATTCTCGCCCGAAGAGCATGTCAACGCCCCCAATTCGAATCGATTCCCTGTTCTTTCCCTGTTAAACAGGGAAATTGGAGGCCAGAGAGCAGTTCGGCATCAGACTGCCTCATCCGCCCCCACGTCCTCGATGCAGGGCACTCTCCGCAGGAGTTCACGAAATCGCGCGTGTGCGCAGCGTCCAACGTAATCAATGGGGGGACCGAGAATGTCCTGTGGCCGGTGTCGCCGCGGGTTTCGCTAAGTTTCTATCCGCCCGCGGTTCACCAGCGCGTTGTTTGGCAGGCGCCGAGGCGCGGCGAAGCTTGAATCTCCTGTGACACCGACGGCTCGTATGGGGCGCTATGCCGATGCAGCTGTCGATACCTTGCTCAAATAGCCTGCCGTATAGCAGGCGTATTCGGCTGCGTTATCGGGCAGAAAAACAGTAACTTCGGACTTCAAAAGCGCGTGCGATAGCCACGATGCATCGCGAGCAAGCGACCCGTCAGTGGCCGCGCATCGGCAAGGTATGCGGATCGAGGAACGCCTTGGTCGCGATGCCCATATTGATGTACCAGCACTCGCGATCCTGCGCCTCGCGTCCCGGCATATACACCACCGAGGAAAACCCGTTCTGCACATCCTCATCGACCAGCGCCGTCTGGAAAATTCGCTTGAACGGATAGATCGCAACTTTGGCGTCGGGCACCGGGCGATCGCGATAGGTGTTGAAGGTCGCGATCGTCTTCCAGAGTTTGCCGTCGGGGCCGTACTGGTCCGACGCCGTGATGAACCATCCTTCCGAATCGATGTACAGCACGCGCTTCGGAATCAGCACCCCGTCGCTGCCAATCTTCTGCGTCCACGATTGCGGCTTGGCCGTCGCCTCAATCACGTATAGCTGGCGCATCTCCCACGCCTCGGGACACACCGAACGATTGTTGTCGAACTGACATGGCTGGGCCGGCGAGTTTTCGCCGTGCACCACCGCGAGCATCGGCTTGATGCCGAGCAGCTTGTAATTGTAGTTCTCGATTTTCGCCGAGAAGCCGAAGTAGGAATCGGGATCGAGATTGTTGGCGTAAGAAGTGACGCCGCCCCCGCCGCTGCCGCTGACCTCGTACGGACCGAGCGCGTCGGAGAGTTCGCCGGCTCTCACCCGACGGGTGCCCCGAGTCATCGGATTGTAGTACCAGGCGTTGTCATCCACGGTGGGATCGATATTGCGCAGGCGAACCATCCCGTAGCCGCGAATTTCAGCCGGCTCGAGAAACGGGAAAGCGCCGAAGCGATAGCGGATGCCGGGACCAGTCGCCTCCGGATCGGTTGGAACGGGCGCGACCTCGGTGCGCCCGACATTATTATAGAAGGCGAAATGGCCGACCTCGAAGTGCTCGATTGGACCGGGCAAGGCGCTGTTCGGGCGGTAGCTCACCACTTCGACGTCGCGGATGTCGGCGTCGTCGGTGTACTGCGGGCGGAAGCTGAAATTCCACATCACCTTTGACGCGGTTTGCGGATCGTTGGGATCGAGCAGCGGGAACGGGAGGCCGGCGGAATAGTTCTGCAGTTCGCCCTTGTCGTTCAGTCGAACTTGCGGCGCATACTTTTCGGTCGCGCTCTTGTACGGAGGCGGCCATTCGAGCGCTTGCGTCGCGACGATCTTCAGATGCATCCCCTGCTGGACCAAAATGAAGTTACCGGGGCTGACCAGATCGGCGACCAACGCGGCATTGTCGGGAGAGATCAAGTCGCCGGGCTTCAGCGAACCGGCGCGAGCTTGAGATGAAAGTGCGGATGAAAGTCCGATCACGAACGCCGTCGCCACCAGCGCGATTCGATACTTCATTTTCGCCTCCGTTATGATCTGCCAGTCGATCTGAATCTTACGACCGTTCGCATGCCGACACAGCAGGCATATCTAGTTGGCCGGATTGGGACCACGCGCAACCGGCCACCGGTCTGGACAATCGATTGAACGGCGGAAATTGGCAGCCAGTTGGCGACGCGTTACTTTGGCAGCCCGGCGAGGAAATCGCGCAGAATCGCGTTGAACTGATCGGGATGCTCGAGGCTTGGCAAATGCGCGGCGTTCTCGATCGTGACGTGGCGCGCGCCCGGAATATCGCTCGCGAGCCGATGACTTAGCTTGAGCAGATCGTCGGCGTCCGAGTCTCCGACCACAACCATGGTGGGACATCTAATCTCGCCGAGACGGCCGATCGCCGGCGGCACAAGCTCTTGCTCCGGAGGCATCGCGAATCGCTCGATCGAGAAATTCTCGCGATGCAATTGCGTTGCGCGATCGCGATACGCGGAATCGATCTTGGAAGAGTCGCGCGCGGGACCGCTAATCCAGAAGCGAGCATCGCGTTCGCGCGCGCCTTCGAGGTCTCGGTCCTGCACGAGGCGCATCATCTCGCCGAAATGCTTGATCGTCTGCGGCGACCAATCTTTGGATCCGCTGACGCCCGCACCGACGGGAACCAATGCGCTCGCGGCCTCCGGATGCTCCAGCGCAAAGTCGATCGCGGTGGTCCCGCCCATCGAGCATCCGACCAGCGCGGCCTTGGCGACGCCGAGGAAAGCGAGCACGCTGCGCAGATCGTCGCGATTGGAGTATGGCCCCGGCGGTATGGCGGATTTGCCGAAGCCGCGCAAGTCGAACCGGATGACCTGGAAGTCGCGCGCGAAGGTCTCGAACTGCGGATCCCACATCCTGCGATCGGAAACGCCGGCGTGGATGAACACCAGCGCGCGGCCGCTCCCCGCCGTCTCGAAATAGATCTTTCCGTCGCCGGATGGCGCGTATCCGCTAGTCGGTTTGAACTGGGTAGCCATCAGTAACCCCTTTTTTTCCCGACCCTTATCCGATCGCGCCGATAATCTCCTTTGCCATCTTGTCGAGGCCGCGCTTGAGCGCCTCCGCCTCCATCGCCGGCGGCCCGACCACGACGCGAGACACGCCTTCATCCCGCAGAGCTTTGAGCGTATCCAGGTCGGCTGGACCGATGCACGAGATTTCCAGCTCCTTGGGATTGCGGCCAATTTTCTCGCATTCGGTTTTCAGCAATTTGAGTAGATCTCGCAGTCGGCCCATCGCGGCAGCATCCACCTGCCACGACATCCCCTTACCCGAACTGCCAAGCTCACCCACGGCAGGAAAAAAGCCGTCGCCGTACCGCGCCGCCCGCCTCACCGCTGCGGGAGAATGCCCGCCAACCAGAATCGGCACGCCGCCCGGCTGGACGGGCTTGGGATGACTCCTCACCGGACCAAAGTTGAAATGCTTGCCGTGGAAGCTGGACGGATTGTCGCGCCACAGCGCCCGCATCGACTGAATCGATTCGTCGGTCATTGCGCCGCGCTTCGACCAATCGAGACCCAGCGCTGCGAACTCCTCGGCCAGCCATCCGCTGCCGATTCCGAGCATCATTCTGCCGCCCGATAGGCGATCGAGGCTTGCGACTTCCTTGGCCACGTATAGCGGGCTGCGCTGCGGCAAGATCATCACTGCGGTTCCAAGCTTGATTCGGCTCGTGATCGAGGCGGCGAAGGCGAGATGAATCAGCGGGTCCGCCAATGGCGAGTCGGTGATGCCGGCGATCTTGCCGCTCGACGTGTAGGGATACGGACTCTGGTAGCCGTCGGGCAGCACGACGTGCTCGACGCTCCAGATTGATTCAAACCCGTGGCTCTCGGCGCCGGTCACCAGCTCTTTGAAGAGCGCCGGCTCGGCGAAAGGACCTGCATTGACGAAGATCAATCCGATTTTCATCTACGGCGAACCTTTGGTTTGCAGGCTGAGCATGCGCGCCGGTATTCGCTCGGCCCAATAGTCGATCCCGTTCTTGGCGTCGCCCCACTGAAACGAAGCTGCTCCCTTTATCCCCATCCCGCCGGAGCGTCGATCGACCGCTTCCGCGAGCACGTCGCCGGTCTCCGAATCGGTCACGATCATTTCCGCCTCGGCCGAGCCGACGAACGCGTAGCTATCGGTCGCGAGCGATTGCGCGGCGTTCAGGATGCGCGCTTGCGGGACGATCACCGAGACAGTCCTGAGCCCCGGCACCGCCGTGGTGGCGTCCATCAGGGCGACGCGAAGCTTGATCACGCCCGGTCCCGGCTGATCGACGAGCGTGAAGTTCTGCTCGAGATTGGTCTTCAGCGCGTTGTAGAAATACTCCGTCAGCACCAGCTGATCCGCGGCCGGCACTTTCGAATCCGCGCCAGCCCAGAACTCGACCGGCATCAGCATGATTTTGCGATAGTTGATCCACTTCGCATCCGGATAGATCCATACCAGCGCGGCGCCGCCCGCGGGGCCAGGCGCCAGTTTGGATGCGTACGGACCCATGAACGCGGTTACTGCCGTCGGCAATTGCGTACCGGACTGGACTGCCTTCGCCGCTTCAGGTGTGCTCTCGACGGTGGTGGCGCAACCTGACAACAGCAGTAGCATCGCGAGGCCCGCCGCGATGCCGGCGATTAAGTGATTTGCAAAGTTTTTGATCGTCATGATTGCTTTATCCCCAGACCTCTAGTCATCCATTGTTCGAACGAAGTCAAATCCCGGCGAAACGCGTCGCCTCAAATCGTCGCGTCGGGATATCGCGCACGCATCCATGTTACAAATTTCTCAGGCGCAGTCATCGTCGAGAGACGGCCCTGCCGCACCAGCGCCCAATCGTCGAACAGCTTCGACTGTTTGATCTCAGTCAGCGACACCGGTGGATCCAGGCGCCCGGCGTACTCCAGATCGACCACCGCCGACTTGGGGTTCTTCGGATCGTCGCGCGGCGCCGAGCGTACAATCGCCATCCCGACCACGCCCTGGCCGCTGTGATAAACGAACACACCGTCGCCCGAGCGCATTTCGCGGATGGCGCGAACCGCTTGCGGGTTGGTCACGCCGTCCCAGGCTGTGCGCTTCTCGCGCTCCAGGTCGTCGATCGAGTAGGTCTCCGGATCGGTCTTGGCGAGAAAATAATTCATCGGCGCGTCCTCTTTGACTGTCACTTGAGGTAAATCTACCACAGGCAGCGCCGCGCGGCGGTCTGCACATTATAAACACTCATGCCCGAATTACCCGACGTAACCGTGTACGTGGAAGCTCTGCGCGATCGCGTGATCCGCCGCAAGCTGATTCGCACGATCGTGAGAAGCCCGTTTCTCCTGCGCTCGGCCATTCCGCCGCTGAGTGCGGCGCATGGAATGATTGCACGCGAGGTTCGGCGGCTGGGCAAACAGATCGCGATCGGACTCGACGGAGATCTGTGGCTGGTGATGCATCTGAAAATCGCGGGACGGCTGCACTGGAATACATCCGCGACCAAGCCGGTCCGTAAGGGCTATCTTGCGGCGTTCGAATTCGACAACGGCGCGTTGACACTCACCGAAGCAGGCACGCAGCATCGCGCGTCGCTGCACGTGGTCGAGGGCGAAACTGGACTCCACTCGCTGAGCGCCGGCGGGATCGAGCCGCTCGACGCCGACCTCGATACCTTCACCGCCGCGCTGCGCTCGGCCAACCATACGCTGAAACGCGCGCTGACCGACCCGCATCTATTCAGCGGTATCGGCAACGCTTATTCCGACGAGATACTGCATTGCGCGCAACTCTCGCCAATCGCCATGACGCACAAACTCGCCGCGTCTGAAATCGAGCGGCTCTACACTGCCACGCGCACCACGCTGCTCGAATGGACCGATCGCTTGCGCGCCGACGCGGCCGGCGCGTTTCCGGAAAAGGTCACAGCCTTCCGCGCCGAGATGGCCGTCCACGGCCGCTATGGCGAGCCGTGTCCACGATGCGGCGCCAAGGTGCAGCGCATCCGGTACGCATCGAACGAGACCAATTACTGCGCGCGATGCCAGACCGATGGCCGCCTGCTGGCCGACCGCGCCCTGTCACGGCTGCTTAGAAAGGACTGGCCGCGCACCCTGGAAGAACTCGAAGCACTGAAGCACCGCTGAGCTGCAAAGTCGCGCCCTCGATCAGACGGATTACTGCTTCGCCGCCTTCACAGCGGCCGCCTTTTTTTGTCTTTTTTCACGCTGTCGCGCGAGCTCGGGCAGAGTGAAAGTCACATAATTGTACTCGTCGATCCGCTTGAGAAGCGGTTTTTGAAGTAGCCACGCTCTCATCGTAACGTCCGTTTCGGTCAGCTCTTCCTTGAGCCCGATTGCGAATTCGCGCATTCGACCGCAAAAGACAAAATAGGCAACCTGCGGAAATTCATTCGTGAATGGACAATTGTAGGCCTCCGCGATGTAGCCATCCCAGATCGGAAAGAAACTGGGAGCGAGCAAGTGTAACGCTTTACCCGTTGCGACAGGACTTTCTCCCTTAGCATCGGCGTGGCCCAAAGCACGGTGGAATGTAAGAAATAGTCGCTCGACTTCCGAATAGTCCGCATCAACGAATGAATCGATTTCTCGCTTGCCAAAGGCCTCGATTTTGGAAGAGTTTTCGTTGAGACAAGTCTCTACAAGCGATTCGTCAAAGGCGCCATATCGGTAAAAGGCCGAGTTCCACGTGAGCAGCAAAACGCTTAATGCATCCACTAGCTTTTTCGAATCACCCCACCACTGCTGAAGTAGGAATCGAGAAACTCGATACATCGAGTCACGCGGCTCAGCGACTTCAAATTCTCGGCAGCCACGTTCCAGTTCGGTTAAACCGACTGGCGGTTTATCGTACGTATGCCGCCGAAGAAACCCCGCCAGTCCGTACTTCTCTAACAGTCGCCGTTCCTTCTCTGAGTCCATGCAGCATCTCCTAGGACCTTGCGGTCACGCGATCCAAGGCAAAAATGACATCGAATAGCCAAATAGCTGCGGGCGTAGTGAACTGCCACCGCCGCCCCTGCAATCCTGCATTGTCCCTTGGACACGACGCAATCAGGCAGGTCTTATGATCGATTTGGTGGGGCGTTGGAGACTCGAACTCCCGAACCGTTGATTAAGAGTCAGCTGCTCTAACAGCTGAGCTAACGACTCAAATAACTAGTCGCCGGCGATCACGCCTTGTGCGAGGGCAGGCGCACGGTGCCAGTCGCGAGCACGGACAATTCACCGTCCTGATTCACCGCCTTCTGCGAGATCGTGGCGTAATGCGCCCCGTCTTCTGCGAAGGTCCGTGTCACCTCGCCATTGATATAGAGCGTGTCACCGACGGGATTGTGCCTGCGAATCTTCACTTCGATATGCCGCAGAAAACCATTGTCGCCCATCCAGTTCGTCAGATGATGCATCATCCACGAGCAGCGCTCCGGACCATAGTCGTAAGCGGCAGGCGTGCCGACCAGCGTCGCCAAATCATCTTCCCAATGCACGCGCTCGGGTACGTCGGGGATGCCGAATTTGTTGGCGATGCCCAGCCCCGGATGCTTCCGCAATTGCTTCCACGCAAGCTTATTGGCGCAAATATAAAGCCCACCCCATCCTTGGGCGAACGCGATAAAGCCGGTGACGGTCATGGGACCCTTGACCATCGTCCGCAGCTGGTCGCCAACCTTGACATCTTCGATGAAGCGGGGCGTCGCGCCGCGAACTTCCTCCGCCTCGTATAAAGAAAAGATTCTCGCCAGGTCGTCGCGCGTATATTGCACGGGCGGCTTGTTCTTCACCTCGGAATACTTGGTGCCGCGTTCGCGAGCGGTATCGCGCTCAGTGCGGAAGCACCAACTATCGCCTTCGGCCACCAGTTCGCCACGCTGGTTGAGGAACTCGCAGCGATAGATCTGCTGGATCGAGCGGCCCGCGAAGCGCGTATCATGCTCGATCAGGTCCTTCAGCCAGACTTTGGTCGTGAACTCATCGCCAAGAACCATCGGCTTGTGCCAGACGACATCGATGCCGGCAAACATCGCATGGACCCCAGCCAATCCCCCGACGTAGCCGCTGAACGAACGGTCGAGCGGAAAGATAAACGATGGCGGCGCGATCACCCGGCCGAATTCGGTCTTAGCCGCGTAGGCAGGATCGCACCACAAGGGATTGTCATCGCCGATCCCGTGCGCCCAATGGCGGATATTGTCGCGGCTCGCCTCATGGCACCACGGCTCCAGCGAGTCCTCGATCGGGACGTTGATCAACTTGCGCAGATCGGCGAGGGTTTTATCGCTGATCAGGGAAAATCGCTGTTGCGTTTCGGGCATCGGCACTCCTTCAGACTCGTTCGCACTCCAGCCCTAATTTCGATTTTCAATTCTGATTCGCAGTCACTCCGAGACTAAGTGGTGGGCCGTTGGAGACTCGAACTCCAGACCCGCTGATTAAGAGTCAGCTGCTCTACCAACTGAGCTAACGGCCCACCGTCGAAGGATGCTTTACCTAGCAGGATGTCTGGGGTGAGTGAAGGGATTTGAACCCTCGACCACCGGATCCACAATCCGGCGCTCTACCAACTGAGCTACACCCACCACCTCTTTCCGATCATAACGCCCGTCGCTTAAGTCTCTCAGCGGGCTCGAAAATCCGTTCATGGCGCGCCAGAAGGGACTCGAACCCCTGACCCGCGGCTTAGAAGGCCGCTGCTCTTTCCACCTGAGCTACTGGCGCGAATCGGGGCGAGCCGATTTGAACGGCCGACCCCCTGCTCCCAAGGCAGGTGCGCTGCCAGGCTGCGCTACGCCCCGTGCCCATAGGGATTAACACAGGCGGCTACGCCTCTCAACCGACGCGCAAATTTCCGCCGCGCGATTGCGCGCGCGGCAGGCGGAGATCGTCGACGCGGGCACTCTCAGCGCGGCGATCACTTTCAGCGTTGGATCATCGAAGTCTTTTTTTGGCCGTCTTTTTTGGTTCGCGCAAAATGTTTGTCGGGCGGCTCCCGTCACTCTTAATCCGTAGGAATGCAGCTCCGCATTTTCCCGACGCCGATCGGAACCCTGAATGTCTGAACCCTGAATAATCGTTCCTCCTTGCCAGGCGAGCTGAGCAATTGGCGCGAGCGGAGCCAATCATAGCGATGCTGCGCCCAAAGGATTGAATCTTGCTTTGCTACCGCCTGAGTCGTCCAAGGCAGTTTTCGCTTTTGCGCTCCCCGGATTTCCCGGTGCGAGCACCGCCGAGAACCTCGACGACATCGATGGGGAAGGTACCGACTGATGCACCGAATGACGCGTGGAATCTCGATAGTTTTGACGATTGCGGCCGTGGCCCTATTCTCGCTCGCCGCAAATTCCTGGGCGGCGCCGGCCTTCGTCACTCAAATGTTCGACAACGGCCACACGAGCTCGAATCCCAACGAAACTCAATTGACCGTCGCGAAAGTGAAATCGAGTTTCGGGCCGTTGTTCAAGCGATCGCTCGACGCGCAAGTCTATTCGCAGCCGTTGTACCTGCCGAACCTCAATATGGGGACGCTAGGAACGCATAACGCGCTGTTCATCGCGACCGAAAACAACACGATCTACGCCTTCGATGCTGATACCAACGGGCCGCCGCTATGGACGAGAAATCTGACTCCCGCCGGTGAGACGGTCCAGGTCGCGACCGACTACAACAATACTCGCGTGCCCCAGGTCGGGATCACCGGCACGCCCGTGATCGACCTCGCGTCGGGCACGATTTACGCCGTCGCCGCGAGCAAGACGATTTCATCGCCGGTGGTGTTTCATCAGCGACTCAACGCGCTGAATGTCGTGAACGGCGCTGCGCGCGCGGGCAGTCCAGTTGATATCCACGCCAAGTATCACGGCACCGGTGGCATCCAGGACGGCCAGGGGAATGTCGTTTTCGATCCGCTCGCGGAATTCAATCGGCCGGCGCTGCTGCTGTTCAACGGGCTGGTCTATACCGGTTGGGGATCGCATGAGGACAACGGCAACTACCAAGGGTGGGTGATCGCGTATAACAAAACCACGCTGCAACAAGCGGGCGTCTTCAATACTTCGCCTAGCAATCCACCGGGCACCGGCGGAGGCTCGATTTGGCAAGCCAGCATCGGGCTGGTCGCCGACAGTGATTCGGTTTATTTCATCAGCGGCAACGGCCCGTTCGACGTCAATACCGGCGGACCGAATTACGGCGACAGCGCGGTTCGTCTCGGCACCAGTTTCCAGGTGCTGGATTACTTCACGCCGTGCAATCAGCAGGAACTGAACAGCCTGGATGTCGATCTCGGATCAGGCGGCATGATGATCCTGCCGGATCAGACGGCGGCGCACGTCAAGATCGCGACGCACGCGGGCAAGGAAGGCTCGATCTACGTGCTCGATCGCACCAACATGGGCAAATACCGGGCGAGCACCGTGGCCGATAACGTTCCATGCACCGACAACGTCGTGCAGAAATTATGGCGCGTCCTTGGCGCGAGTCCGACCAATGGTACGGCGAGTCGCAATGCCTTCTGGGGGGCGCCCGCGTACTATCGCGACGCGTCCGGCCATCAGACGGTTTACTATTCCGGCGCCGACACCGCGATTAAGGCTGACAGTCTCGCTAGCGATACGTTGACCGGGACGAGCCAGACCCCCGACACTTATCCGAGCGGCGGGACAATCCCGGCAATCTCATCGAATGGCGGGCTTGTGGGGACCGCGGTGATGTGGGCGATCAAGCGCGCGAATTCGACCGACGGCAACGGACCGCTCACGCTCGACGCCTACGACGCGACCAATCTCGCGACCCGGCTGGTTGTAGATATCCCGGCGGGCCCGTGGAACAAGCGAAACTTCGCGTTCCTGATTCCCACCGTCGTCAACGGCAAAGTCTATATCGCGTCGGACGGCGAGCTCGATGTGTTCGGCCTCACCGGCGGCACGCCGACGCCCACTCCGACCTCGTCTAAAACTCCGACTGCGACGCCGACCTCGGCCAAAACTCCGACCGCGACGCCGACCTCCACTGCGGTTGCGGGTAACGTCCAGATAACCGCACCAGCAAACGGCGCGACAGTATCCGGGACCGTGAGCATCGCGGCACAGGTCAGCTCGTCGGTGAGCTGGATCAACATTTATATCGACGGCCATTACCTCGCGTCGGGGCCGCCGTTCACCTTCAGTTGGAATTCGACAACCGTCGCAAATGGCGCGCATACGATTTCGGCGAAGTCTTACGCAACGGGCGGAGCGCAGAACGGTACCGCTTCGGTCTCGGTGACGGTGTCGAACTCTGGCGGACCCGCGGCGACGCCAACGTCTACGCCGGCGTCATCGACCGTCAAGATAACCGCTCCGGCGAACGGCGCGACGGTGTCGGGCACCGTGACAGTCACGGCGCAGGTCGCTTCGAACGTGGTGTGGATCAATATCTACATCGATGGCGGGTACTTCGCGTCGGGGCCGCCTTACACGTTCAGCTGGAATTCCAAGAACGTCGCGAACGGTACGCATGCGATTTCGACCAAGGCTTACGCCAGCGGAGGCGCTCAGTTAGGCAGCGACTCGATTTCAATGAAGGTCGCCAACTAGATTTAGGACCGCGCTGCTCGGGAACTTGCAGGCCGCGCGGCTCGTCAGTGAGCATTTCATCGGGGCTGCGGAATGCAGTCGCTGCGCTGCGGCCCGCGACGTCCGTCAACAATACGCGAAAGAGTGCATCGGCGAGCCACATCGCTCGCATCCTGCAAAACAGCCTTGATTTCGCGGCAATACGACCCATTTCGGGGCATTTTCTGTCTTCGTCGTTGCAAAACGAGAAGACATCTTACTCGCCGGCCCTCGAATTACTTGAAAATTTTTAAGGCACAGATGTTGCTCTACCTCAAATAGCGCTGCAAAACTCCTCCCCCGAGAATTAACAGCGCCTGTCCCCCAAGCAAAGGCCGGGCTACTCGACCGTTGGCCCCCACCCGCGGTCCCCCTAGTAGCCCGGCCATCTTTTTCCATCGCAAATTGCTCGAACCGCACTCGCTGACCGTTTCAGCACGCGCGGCGCCGCGATCTATTATGGACAATTACTGATCACGCGAGACCGGCGGGAACTCCGATGCAAAACGGCGAGATTGGCCGCGTCCTGAGCGAAATCGCGGACATGCTCGAAATTACCGGCGAGAACTTCTTTCGCGTGCGCGCCTATCGCAACGCCGCGCGCGCGGTCTGGGATTATCCGGCGACCTTCGCGGAACTCAGCATCGAGAAGATGTCCGAGGTCGCGGGAATCGGCAAGGACCTTTCCGCCAAGATCGAAACGCTGGTGAAAACCGGCGAACTGGCGCTCCATCGCGAGCTGAGCGCGAAGGTGCCGCCGGGCGTGCTCGCCCTGATGCATCTGCCGGGACTAGGCCCGAAGCGCGTCAAGCAGATTTCGGAACAATTGGCGATCCAGGACCTCACGCAATTGCGGACTGCGCTCGAGGCGGGGGCATTGCGCACGATTCGCGGCTTCGGTCCGAAGATGGAAGAAAAACTGCTCGAGCATCTTAGTCGCGAGCCGCGCACCAAGCCCAAGCGATGGCTCTATTCCGACGCGGCGCTCGAGGTCGACGCGCTGCTCGCATATCTTCGTCGCTGCAAAGCGATCGAGCGCGCCGAAGTCGCCGGCAGTTTTCGCCGGCGTCGCGACACGGTCGGCGATCTCGACATCCTTACGATTTCGTCGCGACCTGCCGAAGTATCGAAATGGGTGCTCGCCTATCCGCGCGCCGCGAAAACACTCGGCAGCGGCGAGACCAAGACCACGATCGTGCTGAACGGCGGTTTGCAGGTCGACGTGCGTATCCTGCCGGCGAAGAGCTACGGCGCGGCGCTGATCTATTTCACCGGCTCGCAGGCGCATTGCATCCACATCCGAAAAATCGCGCAGCGGATGCGTTTTTCGCTCAACGAGTACGGATTGCTGCGCGCCGAGAGATCGATCGCGGGCCGCACCGAGGAAGATGTTTACGCCAAGCTCGGGATGTCATGGATACCGCCCGAGTTGCGCGAGGATCGCGGCGAAGTCGAAGCGGCGCTCGAGCATCGCTTGCCGCGGCTGATCGAACGATCGGACCTGCGCGGCGACCTGCACACTCATTCGACGTACACCGACGGGCGCGCGTCGATCGAGGAGATGGCGCGGGCCGCGCAGCAGGCGGGCCTCGAGTACTTCGCGGTCACCGATCACTCGCAGCGGCTCGCGATGGTGCATGGACTCGATCCGCAGCGGCTTCGCGAGCAGTGGCGTGAAATCGAAACCGTGCAGGCGAGCGTCAGCGGAATCAAACTGCTCCGCGGTATAGAAGTGGACATCCTCGAAGACGGCTCACTTGATTTGCCTGATGACGTGCTCGCGGAGCTCGACTGGGTGGTCGCGTCGGTGCACTCGAAGCTGGATCAGCCGGCGCCAGAGATGACGCGCCGCCTGATCAAGGCGATCAAGAATCCGCACGTCGATGTAATCGGGCATCCCACCGGGCGCCTAATCGGCAAGCGCGATGAAAGTACCTTTGATTTTGGCGAAGTGCTACGCGCGGCCCATGAAGAAGGATGCGCGCTCGAAGTGAATTCGCAGCCGGATCGGCTCGACCTGGCCGATACCGCTTGCATGGCGGCCAAGCGCGCGGGCGTCAAGCTGGTCATCTCGACCGACTCGCACTCGACCAACGGCTTCGACAATGTCGAGTTCGGTCTTGCGCAAGCGCGCCGCGGATGGATCGAGCCGGCGGACGTGCTGAATACTCGCCCGTTGAACGAACTCCGGCAAAGACGATAGCGGAGGGGGCCAGCCCCTGCACCTGAGCGAGGAGCGAGTCTTAGTCGAGCACCTCGAAGTACTGATTCATCATTGCGGCCGGGTGCGGCGTCGACGTCGGGGTGCTGGTCGGCGTGGGAGTTGCGGTCCGGGCCGGTGTCGCGGTTCTGGTTGGCGTCCGGGTCGGTGTCCTGGTCGCGGTCGGGGTCTTGGTCCGCGTCGCGGTTCTAGTTGGAGTCCTGGACGGTGTCGCGCTCGCGGCAAAGGTTAACGACGAACTCGTCAGAACTGCCAACGCGAGCGCGACGGCTACAAACACAGCGCGTGCTCCAGCCGCACCCTGCGCGATGCGCGAGGCTCTGCGAGTCAAAGACTTACCTTTAGAGATGTCCCCCACGGCCAAATCCGTCAAAACTTGCAGACGCCGGCTACGACTTCCGTGATAATGCCAGCCGTGGGATCCGTTGGTCCGATGTTGATAAATCTCAATTCGGTTGCGTTGGACGTGACCACGAACTTAAGAAGAGGAGCGCCCGGACTGAAGGACGTAAAGTCGATCGTTCCCGTCCGTCCATCGGCATTCACCGAATAGGTGCCGTTAGTGATATTGAAGTTTTGGACCGTTCCGCGTTTATTGATGGTGATGTTCGCGGTTGCCTTGCCGGCGCCGTTGAACAGAATCGTTCCCACCCAGCTATCAGGGGCCAAATAGTTACTGCTGTTCGGATCGACCTTGGTTGCAACCGCAGTGAAGCCACAGGTACCGTTCAAATTGGCGGTTGTGATCAGAGGGGAAACGGATTCCAGATCTGTCTGCGCCTGTGCCGAAGCGAAACCCGCTGCGACCATTGCCAGGACGAGTGCGAATAACGTAAGCTTTCGTTTCACTGCTCTACTCTCTCTTTAGGCAAAATTAACATGCCTAGAGAGATATCGTCTTCAATAAGCTAAGTCAAGATATTCATAGCCTGATAAAGCACACGATTAGCCTGCACATCAGGATAGATGCCTCCCGGCCCTGCTTTCCTCAGGCGCGAGGTTTCAGGCCGAAAGCGTCGGCGAGTAGCTGATACGAGTGCAATCGCGCTTGATGATCGTGCACCACGGTCACGATCACCGCTTCGTCGATGCCGAGCACGCTCGCGATGTCGATGAGTTGATCGCGCACGCGATCTGCAGTGCCAATCAATGATCGCGGCCATTCGCCGGTCTCTCGAAGCATCGGATCCGGCTCCAACGACGTAGCGCGCAGCTCGGCGAGCGCCTCTTCCGGCGTCGGGATCGGTCCTCGATCGCCGCGTCGTGCGTTGCGCACAAACATCCGGACGCTCGATGCGAGCCGTTCCGCCTCGGCTTCGGTATCGGCACAGATGGCCCCGATGCCGAGCGTCGCGAGTGGCTTCGACAGCTCATTCGAGGGCTTGAAGTGCGAGCGGTAGTACTCGATCGCGCTGCGCGTCGGATTCGGATCGATGAAATGCGCGAAGCTGTATGACAGTCCGAGCTGGGCCGCCGCGGCGGCGCTCCACATGCTCGATCCGAGCATCCAGATTTCAGGATAACCCGGCATCGCGGGCGAAAGATGGATGCGGCTGAACGCGTGATCGGGACGGAAACTCTCGTGCAGGAAAGCGAGCAATTCGAGCAACTGTTTCGGAAAATCGTCGGACGCCGGCTGGCTCTCGCGATCGCGTCGCAACGCATAAGTATCGAGCGGGCTGCCGCCGGGCGCGCGCCCAATCCCGAGATCGATTCGACCGGGATACAGCGCATGCAGCATCCGGAAAGTCTCGGCCACTTTCATCGGACTGTAATGCGGCAGCATCACGCCGCCCGAGCCGACCCGGATATTGCGCGTTTCGGCGGCGACGCGCGCGATCATTATCTCGGGCGCCGGACTCGCGAACGCGCCGGTCGCATGATGCTCCGCGATCCAGTACCGCTCGTAGCCGAGCCGATCGCAAAACTTCGCCAAATCGATCGTATTGTTGAGCGCATCCGCGGCGGTGAATCCGGCCGGGACGGGCGATTGATCGACGACTGAAAGCTTCATTCGAGTGATTCGCAAGCGTAGCGCATTGACTCATCTTGCTTGGCTCGCGACGCCGATTCCATAGGCCCGCGCTCAGACAACGCGCTGCTCTGGTAAAACCGCCGGCTATTGGCGACAATCCACTCGCGTCCTGTTTGCACCGAACGGTCGCGGGCGCAATCACAGGATCGCTGTCTCCATGGAGGAACAATCATGAGTTGGGATTTTGAAACCGAACCCGAATTCCAGAAGGAACTCGACTGGGCAGATAAGTTCGTGCGCGAGGAAGTTGAGCCGCTGCAATATGTGCTCGATTGCCATCCGTATGACGTGCGCAATCCAAAACGCAACGCGCTGGTTCGCCCGCTACAAGCCGAGGTCAAAAAGCGCAAGCTGTGGGCCTGTCATCTTGGGCCCGAACTCGGTGGCCAAGGATACGGCCAGGTTAAGCTCGGACTGTTGAACGAACTCCTGGGCGGCGCAGCGTACGCGCCGATCGTCTTCGGATGCCAGGCGCCCGATTCGGGCAACGGCGAAATCCTCGCGCATTACGGCACGCCCGAGCAGAAGAAGCGATATCTGCAGCCGCTGCTCGATAACGAAATCGTTTCCGCATTCTCGATGACCGAACCGCAGGGCGGCGCCGATCCGAAAGTATTCAAAACCAAAGCCGAAATGAAAGGCGACAACTGGGTCATCAACGGCGAGAAATGGTTCTCGTCGAACGCGCACCTCGCCTCGTTTCTGATCGTGATGGCGGTGACGGATCCCGATGCGGCGGAATACAAGCGGATGTCGATGTTCATCGTGCCGAGCGACACGCCGGGTGTGAAGATCCTGAAGAACCTGTCGGTCGGGATGAACGAGCGCGGGGGCAGTCACGCCTACATCCGTTATTCGGATGTGACGGTGCCGAAGGATCACATGCTCGGGCCTCGTGGCGGCGCCTTCGCGGTCGCACAGACCCGGCTTGGCGGCGGCCGCATTCATCATGCGATGCGCACGATCGGACAGGTGCGCCGCGCGTTCGACATGATGTGCGAGCGGGTGCTGTCGCGCACGACGCAAGGATCGAAGCTGGCCGACAAGCAGATGGTGCAGGAAAAGATCGCCGACTCGTGGATGGAGATCGAGCAGTTCCGCCTGCTGGTGCTGCGCACCGCGTGGAAGATCGATCGCTACAAGGATTATCTCAAAGTTCGCAAGGACATCGCTGCGGTCAAGGCGCTGATGCCGAAAGTCTTCCACGACGTAGCTTCGCGCGCGCTCTATCTTCATGGATCGCTCGGCGCAACCAACGAAATGCCGTTCGTCGAACAGGTCATCCAGAGTTTCCACATGGGACTCGCCGACGGGCCGACCGAAGTGCACAAGATCACCGTCGCGCGCCAAGTGCTGCGCGATTACAAGGCGACCGACGGGCTGTTCCCGACGCAGCACATACCGAAGCTGCGCGAAGCGGCGATCAGGAAGTACGCGAATCGCATCGAACTGGAGGTCGCGAATCAGTGATCGCGATTTTCAACTCGAGGAGACAGTCAGATGGCCTATGAGCAGATTCTTTACGACGTCGCGGACAACATCCTGACGATCACGCTCAATCGCCCGGAGAAGTTGAACGCGTTCACGGGCCAAATGATGAACGAGATGATCGATGCGTTCGACAAGGCCGACGCGGACGACAATATCCGCGCGATCATCGTGACGGGCGCCGGGCGTGGCTTCTGCGCGGGCGCCGATTTGTCGGCGGGCGCGAATACCTTCGACGCAACGCGTCCGGATCGTCCCGAGCGGCAGAGCGCAATCAGGCCTGACGGCACCGTGGATTGGAGCAATGAGGCGGTTCGCGACGGTGGCGGCCGCCTGACACTGCGCATTTTCGAATCGCTGAAACCGGTGATCGCCGCGGTCAACGGACCCGCGGTCGGCGTCGGCGTGACGATGCAACTCGCGATGGACGTGCGAATCGCGTCGGAAAATGCGCGCTTCGGTTTCGTCTTCTCGCGCCGCGGGATCGTTCCGGAAGCGTGCTCGAGTTGGTTCCTGCCGCGCGTGGTCGGAATCTCGCAGGCGCTCGAGTGGGCGTTTTCCGGCCGCGTGTTCTCCGCCGAGGAGGCGCTGCATGGACGCCTTATCAGCAAGGTTTGTGCGCCCGACCAACTGATTCCGTCGGCGCGCGCGCTGGCGCGTGAGATTGCGGACAACACCTCGCAGGTGTCAGTCGCGCTGATCCGCCAGATGTTCTGGAAGATGCTCACGGCCGATCATCCGATGGAGGCGCACAAAATCGATAGCCGCGGGATCTTCTCGCGCGGCGCGTCGGCCGACGTCAAGGAAGGGGTTACCTCGTTCCTCGAGAAGCGGCCGGCCAAATTTCCGGACAAGATCTCGAAAGATATGCCGCCGTATTTTCCGTGGTGGCAAAATCGCAAGTATAGTTGATCGATTCCGCAGCTATGGGCGAGCGCTGGGGAGAAAGCGAAGTCATCGCGAACCTGTTCGTCGGCGACTTGCAGGATGCGCAAAAGTTCGATGGCACTATCATCAACGTACTGCCCGATGTTCCGCACGGCGAGCCCGCGCACGCGATCCACATGCCGATACTTGCGCGCGGCGTCGAGTCGCTCGATCGCACTGCTGAGGTGATTGCTGACGAGCTGGCGCGCGGGCATCGCGTGCTGGTTCATTGCGAAGAGGGATGCGAACGCGCCCCGTTGGTGGTTGCGTGGTTCCTCAAGACTCGGCGAGCGATGACGCTGGACGACGCGTACGCACTGCTGAAAAGCAAGCGCCCGATCGTCGAGGATCGCCGGCGCTGGCTCGGTATCCACAATAAATGACAGTCGTGAAACCAACATGAAGGCGATCCAGTTCGATCGGCTCGGCGGTCCCGAAGTGATGCAATTGCGCGAGGTGCCGAAGCCCGAGCTTCGTCCGGGCACGGTGCTGGTGAGAAATCACGTAATCGCGCTGAACTATGGCGATACGTTTTTCATTCGCGGGCAGTACCTGGTGAAGCCGGTGTTTCCCGATACGCCGGGGATGGAAGCGGCGGGCGTGATCGAGGAGGTCGCGCCAGACGTGAAAGGCCTGACGGCGGGGACTCGCGTCGCTTACATCGGGATGGGCTCTTACGCCGAGTACACGCGCATCCGGCAATCGCGAGTGATGCCGATTCCGGACTTCATGGACTACGAGCAGGCCGCCGCGTTTCCGGTCGCGGTGCTGACGGCGTGGCATCTGCTGCACAGTTGTCATCAGACGACACCGGGACAAAGCGTCATCGTGCATTCGGCGGCGGGCGGCGTTGGAATCGCGGCGGTGCAGATCGCCAAGGCGGCAGGCGCGCGAGTTATCGGCACCGTCTCCTCAAATGACAAGATCGATTTTGTGCGCAAATACGGCGCGGACGACGTGATCAACTATCAGGACCAGGATTTCGCGGTGGAAGCGATGCGGCTGACTGAAGGCCGTGGCGTCGATTTGATCCTCGATGCGGTTGGCAAGCCCACCTTCGAGAAAGGCCTCAAGTGCCTCGCGCCGTTCGGGCATCTGATTCTCTATGGCAGCGCGGGAGGGCCGCCCGACCCAATCAACCCGATGAGCCTGTTCGCCAAATCGTTGAAGGTGAGTGGCTTCGTAGTGCCGATGGTGTACGGGATGCATGAGATTCATCGGCGCGGTCTCGACGACGTATTTCGGCTCGCGCGCGAAGGCAAGTTGACGGTGCCGATCGGAAAGAGATTTGCACTGGCCGACGCCGTCGAAGCGCTTCGTTATCTTGAATCGCGGCGGTCGATCGGAAAGCTGCTGTTGATTCCCTGACCGGCTCGATGGAGAAGTGAGCCATGGCGAAAGAATCAAAAGACGAGCGCGTTGCAGTGGTGTTAGGAGTTGGACCGGGACTGGGCGCGTCGCTCGCGCGGAGATTCGCGAAGGGATACGCCGTCGCAATCAGTGCGCGGAATGAAAAGTATCTGCACTCGCTGGCGGAAGAAATCAGCGCGGCAGGCGGCAAAGCGATCGAAGTGCCGGCCGATCTTGGCGATCGCGCGCGGGTGAGCGCGGCATTCAAATCGATTCGCGAGCGGCTGGGCGCGCCCGAGGTGCTGCTCTACAACGCCGGCGGCGGAAAGTGGGGCAACATCAGTGAAGTTACCGCCGAGCAATACGAGGACGCGTGGCGGGTGGGCGCGTTCGGCGCTTTTCTGAGCGCGAAGGAAGTCGTGCCGGACATGATTGCACACAAACGCGGCGTGATCTTGTTTACCGGCGCGACCGCGGGTGTGAAGGCGGGACCGAAATCGATTGCGTTTGGGCCCGCGAAGTTTGCGTTACGCGGACTCGCGCAATCGCTCGCGCGCGATCTCGGGCCGAAGGGAATTCACGTCGCCTGGATCAACGTGGACGGGTCGATCAACATTCCGGGACGGCGTATTCCCAACATGAAAGATGAAGACCAACTCGATCCCGATGCGATTGCCGAGACCTACTGGCATCTGGCGCATCAGCATCCGAGCGCGTGGACGATGGAACTCGAGGTCCGCCCGTTCAAGGAGAAGTTCTGACCTTCGACGAGTCCTGGTACCAAAAGCGTGGGCGTCGAATCGCACACGAACAGCGGCTTACGCGCAGATGCGGTGGATCATCGAATGACCCGGGGATACCGGCGTCGCGATCGACTGGTCGATGAAAGTGCGATGCCACATCTCGAGCATCAGGAGTGACCAGAGCTGGGTCTGGCGATCGCGGGTGCCAGCAAGGTGTTCGTCGATCAGCGTCTTGACGCGATGAGGATGGAAGTAGCCACGGGTGCTGGCGGCCGGACTCAATAGGACATCGCGCAGCAAGTCCTGCCAGTTGCCCCGCATCCAGTGATCGAGCGGCACACCGAATCCCATTTTGCTGCGAGTGAGTATGGGGTCGGGCACAATCCCACGCATCGACGATTTGAAAATTGATTTGCCGGCTGGTTCACGCCAATTCATTTTCAAGCGCGCGGGCAGGCGGGCGACGAACTCCATGAATTGATGATCGAGCATCGGTGAGCGCGCCTCGAGGCCGGCGGCCATGGTCGCTCGATCGACCTTCACTAGCAGATCATCGGGCAAGTATGAGCGGACATCGACGCTCAGGGTCGAGTCGAGCGGATCGGCCGCCTGTGACTCGTCGTAGAGGGTGCTGAGACTCGGAAGTTTCGCGTGCGCCGCAAAGTCCCCGGTATAGAGCAGGCGCTTTTCGTCGTCATCAAAGACGGTCATCAAGCCGCTGTACAACGATTTCCAATCGCGTCCGAGCATGTCGATCAGCAGGCTCATGCGGCGCTTCAGACGCTGCGTCGAAGCAACCACCGAGTAGCCAGCGGACACTCCGGCGCCGACGACGCGTCTAAGCGGTGCCGGGACATTGCGCAGATGATAGGCGAGCATCGCGATCGCATAGCGGCGGTAGCCTGCGAAATTTTCGTCGCCTGCATCGCCGTTGAGCGCGACCGTGACATACGGGCGCGCGAGCTTCGAAAGATAGTAGACGGGTATCGCCGAAGAATCCGCGTAAGGCTCGTCATAGTGCCAGGCCAGTTCGCTGATGACCTCCTCGGCGTTGGGAGGCTCGATGATGAATTCGTGATGGTCGGTGCTGAAGGCGTCCGCGACCATGCGCGCATAGCGGGTCTCGTCGTAGTCTGAGTCCTTGAAACCGATCGAAAATGTTTTCACGTGCCGCTGGCCGAGATAGCTCATGAGCGCGACGACCGCGCTCGAATCGACGCCGCCGCTTAAGAATGCGCCGACCGGAACTTCGCTCGCGAGGCGGATGCTGACGCTTTCCGTGAGGCGGGCAAGGATTTCGCCGCGCGCCTCTTCGTCGGTGATTTTATGTTTCGGTTCGTACTTGAGCTGCCAGTAGCGGCGCTCTTTGACGCGAGCGTTCTCGAAAGTCAGGTAATGAGCGGGCGCGAGTTTTTTGACTCCGCTGAAGGCACTTTGCGAGCCGAGCAGATATCCCAACGTTAGGTATTGATCGATCCCGGCGGCATCAGGTTCGGTCCGCACCGCAGGATGAGCCAGCAGCGCTTTCACTTCTGAGGCAAAGATCAGATGACGGCCATCGAAGCGATAGTAGAGCGGCTTCTCGCCAAGGCGATCGCGGGCGAGAAACAGACGGCGCGCGCGTTCGTCCCAAATCGCGAAGGCAAACATGCCCCTGAGCTCATCGACGCATCGCGTGCCGAGTTCTTCATAGAGATGAAGGACGACTTCGGCGTCGGTGTGCGAACGGAAACGATGCCCGCGTTTTTCCAGCCACGGGCGCATTTCGGCGTGGTTGTAAATCTCGCCGTTGCAGACGATGTACACCGACTGATCTTCGTTGACGATCGGCTGGCGGCCCTCGGACCTGAGATCGATGATCGATAGTCGGCGATGACCCAAGCCGACGCCCGGCCCGATATATAAGCCCTCATCGTCAGGGCCGCGATGCCGCAGCGTATCGCGCATCGTGGCAAGGATGCCGGGATCGATCCGATCGCGCGGATCGCTGCTGACGACGCCACAGATGCCAGACATCGTTTGAAATTCCTGGCTAGGGTTCGAGTATCAATGCGTTCAAGTGTTCAATCCTCGCCGGCGATCAGCGAAGGCCCCCCTTCGAGATCAGCTAGTCATCGACTCGACACTGTACAGTGGTAACAGCAGTGTGACTGTGTGGTCAAGTGTTGTTCACTTTTAGTTATCGTTCCGCCCGGCACCATCTCAACCTTTAATTCGTACACCGAAGAAAATATTCGCGTTTCCAGGGCGGCTGACTCGGACAATCGAATTGATCTAGTCTTGGAACTTGAAATTGGCGCCTGACCGCTGAACTGGCATCTGGCGCGAACATCGAAAACGCGGACGGGCATTGACTCTGGACTATGGTCAAGGGTGTAGCGTGTTGGAACAGATGACGATCGGTCGAGTGGCAGACGCGGCGGGCGTGAGCATTGACACGATGCGCTTCTACGAGCGCCAGGGGCTCCTCGCGAAACCGCGGCGAACGATCGCGGGCTACCGGATTTACGCCGACGAGGTGCTCGATCGCCTGCGCTTCATCCAGGATGCGAAGCAGCTTGGCTTTTCGCTGAGAGAAATCAAGGATCTGCTTTCGCTGGGCGTAAAATCGACCGCGGAATGCGGACCGGTGACGCGCAAAGCGGAGGCCAAACTGGCCGAGATGAACGACGAGATCCGCCGATTGCAGCGGATGCGCCGCACGCTCGAGAAGATGGTTCACGATTGCGGCGGATGTTCCGGCGTGCGATGCGCGAGATGCCACTCACGACGCGATGTCACGGCGTCGATGAAGCTTCATTGAGCGGACGCGAATCTCGCCGCAAGACCTGATCGTCACTGCAGAAAAAAATAGGGAACGGCGCTAGAGCCGCGGCCCGTCAAATGTCCGGCGAGGAGACCCGCAATGGAAGTGGTGATTTATACCAATCTCGGATGCTCGGCGTGCCAGCAAGCGAAAGAATTTTTCAGAGCGCATAAAGTCGGCTTCATCGAGAAGAGCATCGCGAACGATCCCGTCGCGCGCGAGGAGCTGATCAATCGCGGGTATCGAGCGGTTCCGGTGATCCAGGTTGGCGATGAAACGATGGTCGGCTTCAGCGCGTCCAAGCTGCGCAAGATGCTCGGTCTGAACGGTTAGAGCCGCAAGGGACGAGACCAATGAAGGACGAATCGGAGAGCGCGGTGACAGATTCCGAGCCGTATCAGGTCGCATTCGAAAACGAATACGTCCGAATCGTGCACGTCGATCTGGCGGCCGATCAGGCCGCGCCGAAATACACGCCCGTCGCGATGGCGATGGTCCGAGTCGATCTGAATTCCGGTCGCACTCAGTACGTCGAGCAGTTGGCGGGCGCGACTGAGCGTGCCGATACGACACCGCTTCGCGAAATTCGCGTGGAACTCAAATCCGCTCCGACCGCAGCGTCGCTCGAACTCGACGCGGTTCGAATCGATCCCGCGCGTTATACCGTGGATTTCGAAAACGATCGCGTGAGGATCGTACGACTCGGCTTCGGCCCGCGCGAAAAAGGCCTGATAGTATCGCATCCGCCGCGAGTGCTGGTGACGCTGACTGACGTCGCGGTGAAGCTGAAATTTAGCGATGGAAGAACCGATGAGCGCGGCGCGCCGGCCGGCGTCGCGGCGTGGCTCGAACTGGAAATGCTGCAGACCGAAAATGCACGCGATCAGCCGCTGCAAGTCGTTCTGGTGGAACCCAAAAGCGCGCGCGTCTTTTAACTAAGCGAGGTGGCGGTTTCGCATCGCGAGCCTCCAACGCAAAAAGAACGCGCCGGCCGCGATCGACGCGAGCAGGCGCGTTGCGCTTCAGATTTGCACAGTCGCGAGACCCGTCAGGCGAGCCCTTCCTCTTTCAGCGCCGCCTGCACCTTGGGCCGCGCCGCGATGCTATCGGAGTAGGCCTTGACCTTCGGCCACTTGGCGAGATCGATCCCGACGTACTTGGTCCACGTCGTCATCACGAACAGGTATGCATCCGCGACCGTGAACTGCGCGCCCATCAGGAACGGACCGACCTTGCCGAGCTGAGCATCCACCAGCGCGAATTGTTTTCCGATCCCGTCAGCCGCGATCTTCTTGAATTCAGCAGGAGTCGCTGGATTGAACAGGGGCGAGAAGCCCTTGTGCAGCTCGCTGGTGATGAAATTGAGCCACTCCTGCAGCTTGTACCGCTCGAGCGTTCCCGCCGCCGGCGCGAGTTTGGACTCGGGCTTGCGGTCGGCCAGGTACTGCACGATCGCGGGACCTTCGGTCAGCACGTCGCCGCTGTCGAGCACCAGCGTCGGCACTTGCCCCTTGGGATTCACCGCGGTGAAGTCCGCGCCGCTCTTCGTCTTCTTGGCTTTGAGATCGACGCTTTCGAGCTCGGCATTGATGCCCGCCTCTTGCAGAACGATATGCGGGGAGAGCGAACACGCGCCGGGAGAAAAATACAGTTTCATGATTGAACTCCTTACGGACGGCTAAAGGTTGGGCGTTCCAACTGATCTCGATAAGACGTTCTCACAAGCGATGCAACCGGCGAAGCGCGAATTCGCGACTACGATCCGAAACTGTCGAGAATTTTGGCGCGGTAGTGATCCTGCTCGTCGGCGCTGGTCTGCGTCGATGGCACCGCGAGGATTACGGTATCGAGGAGGCCTGCGCGCGCTTGCAGCCGCGCGCGCACCCGATCGATCGGACCAACCGCCGCGAACGCATCGACCATCTCGCGCGGGATCTTGTCGAGCGCGTCGTCGGGTTTGCCACTCTTCTGCAAGGCGCGGACTTCCTCGAGCACGTGGCCGAATCCCTCTGCGATCATGATGTCGTCGTAGATGCGCGCCCAGATCGAGAACAGAAACGAGCGCGCGGCGATTCGATACGCCGTCGCGAGATCGTTGTCGATCACGGTGAAGCATTGGCCGAGGATTTCAAAATCTGCGCGCTTGCGCTTTGATATCGCGAGCCCGGCCGCGACCGCCGGCACCACGTTTTCGCGCACGTGGCGCGGCGAAAACATCGGATTGCCGATCAAGCCGTCGGCCAGCTCGCCGCTGAGCCGCGCCATCTTCGGTTTCACACCCGCGATGTAAACCGGAAAGCGCGGTCGCGGCTGCGGCACTCGACGCGGGGTGAAATCGCGCGCCCGCACGTGATAGTAATCGCCCTGAAATTCGATCGGTCCGCCCTCCGCGGACTTCTCGGTGATCAGCCGCACGACCTGCAGATACTCGCGCATCTGGCTGACCGGTTTGCCCGCGTCGTTACCGCCGTACCAATTGTTATTGCGATTCGGATGCGCGACGCCGAGCCCGAGGATGAAACGCCCCTCGCTCAAGTAGTCGAGATCGAGCGACGCAAACGTCAGCATCACGGGACTTTGCGTGAAAGCGAGCACCACGCCCGCGCCGAGTTTGATCTTCGTGGTGGACGGTGCGATGGCGGCGAGCGGAATCAGCGCGGAATTAACGAACTCGCCCTGCCAGAGCGAATCGAAGCCGGCCGATTCGATCTTGCGCGCCCACTCGATCATGCGCGGCGCCGGTCCGGACGGCAGAAACATCGCGTGCTTCAATCGCCTGCCTCGATCCTCAATCGCGAGTCGCTCAGTTGGACTTCACAATTCCCTTGACGACAAACACGGTGCCCGCGAGCATTTCCTCGACTTCGAGATTCGGCACCAATTGCTCGAGATGGCTCCACGGGCGCGAAAGACCTTCGAGCGTCGACGTCGAGCGCATCGCGGCGCCCCAGACCAACGGATTCAGCGCCATCGCTCGCGGAGGCGCCCACTTGAGACCGGCCGCGACGATCGTTCCGCCGGAACGCACATTCTTGACCACGTTGGCGACCGCGCTGCGAGTCCGCATGATGTCGTGAGTGAAGTGAAACAAGGCCGCATCGACGGCGCCGGGAATTTCCGCGTGCTCGACCGGCGACGAAACAATCGTGACGTTTTGCCAGTGGTGCTCGACTGCGCGCACCCGAGCGCGCTCGAGCATCTCGGGACTCTGCTCGATTCCGGTTATCGAGCCCTCCGCGCCGATCAGTTCCTCGAGCGCCGAAAAACTCAAGCCCGTGCCGCATCCGACGTCGAGCACGTGGTCGCCGCGCTTCAAGCTGAGCATCTCGATCGAGCGTTGACGCACCGGCTCGAGCAGTCGAAGTTCGAGATCATAAATCGGCGCACGCGAGCGATACTGCCTGAGCGCGTTGTCGCGATTGGGCGTAAACCACTGCGCCAGCGCCTGAAATGTTCGTGAATAACCGCGTTGCGTCGCGTCCGCCATGTGCGTGTCCTCGATCTAGATCCGTGAAAACTTGCCGCGCGGAATTCTTCCGGCGACGTTCGCCAGCCGAAGTCGAATGCAAATCTTGAACACTGATCTCACTTAAGTCTGGGCGCTTCGCGTCACTATTGCGACCGAAAAATCACTCTCGTCCCGCCTGCGCGTCGCTAGAACTTCTCCGAGAACGGACGCACATCGAGTTCGTGACTCCACGCGCTGCGATCCTGATGCGCGAGGAACCAGTACGCCTCGGCGATCGCCGACGGCTTCAGCAAGTCTTCGTCTTTGACCTCGGGCCGGAACTTTCTGAGCATCGGCATGTCGATTCCGCCATCGACGTTGACGTACGCGACGTGGATGCCCTGCGGATGCAGGTCGCGCGACATCACTTGCGCGAGTCCGCGGACCGCAAATTTGGCGGGCGCGAAGCCGGCTGAAGTCGGGAACGGCCGGATGCCGGCAGTCGCACCGGTGATCAGGATGGTGCCGCAGTGACGCTCGAGCATCTCGGGCACGACCTGCCGCGCCCATAGAAATGCGGCGAACGTATGACCGCGCCAATCGGCCTCGAACACTTCGGGCGTGATGTCGAGCAAGCGGCCCATCGAGCGGCGGCCGCCGTTGAAAATCAAAACGTCGATGGCACCAAGCTCCTTGCGGATCTGCTGATGAGCGGCCGCGACTTGCTCGACGAGCGCCGCGTCGCTCTGGATCGGCAGTGCGGTTCCACCGGCGGCGCGGATTTCATCGGCGACCTTGTTGATGACAGTCGCGCTTCTGGCGACCAGCGCGATTTTATAGCCTGCGCCGAATCGGCGCGCCAATGCACTGCCCAGTCCCTCGCCGACGCCCACTACGACTGCGACTTTGCTTTTCGAATCGCTCATGGCTTTTACCTCAGTTGCATATTGCAACTAGCTGAGCGGCGCCTGCGAGGCAATGACGCTCGTCCCTTCCGCCACCAGTTATCATGCTCGACATATGCGTATGGCGCGGTTGTAGAAAGGTAATCGTGTCGGATCGCCACGGGAGAGAGCCTCACAGATGTTGCTTACGCGGAATATTATCAACCGAAAGTTCTGAGGAATGGCATTGCGGACGAGGACGAAAAGACAAAACTTGAGGCCGTCGGGAATGGGCGGGATCAGGGTTCCGGCGCAGCCGAAGTGATGGAACTGGTCGCTTTGGCGGACCAGCTTCAACCAAGAACAAGGAAACGCCCGAGCGCTTGCGCCACAGGGCGGAGTTGGGCTATCGGCGTCCTTGTCCGAGGTGCCAAAACGGACGCGCCTCGTGACAACCGTTGTCATCCGCGCGCTATAAGAAGGTGACGGTGCCAGAGGAGAGCGCGGACAGAACAATGGAAAAGACATGGACATTTTCGGCACTGAGGAACAACGAATCATGACGTGCGAGGTTGCAGTTATGAACAAACGCGGCGTTGCTTTGGCAGCCGACAGCGCCGTGACGTTAGGCGATGGTTACAAGGTCTATCACACGGCCGAGAAACTCTTTCAGTTGTCGTCATCGGCGCCGGTCGGAGTAATGACCTATGGTGCGGCAGAGATCATGGAAGTTCCATGGGAAACAGTGATCAAGCTCTATTCGCGGAAACTCGCGGAGCGGCGTTTCGATCGGCTCGAGCAATATGGACAGGACTTCCTGCGCTTTATCGAGGGATCGGAGGCGCTATTTCCGGAATCAGCCCAGCGCAGATCGTTTCGGGGGGTGATTGGCGGGTATTGGGACGCGGTTTTCCTGACGCCACTTAGAGAACGACTGGAGAAAGAAGGGCACTCCGCAAACAAGCGCATCAACGAAATCCTGACGGAGTTAATCGACAAGGATTTCGAAGCGGATTGGAAAGGCTCCGAGGCGATCGAAGATCTGGGCGATGGATACGGCGAAAGAATTGTGGCCGAGTATGGACAGATACTGGACGAACTTGAAAAGGAGTTGTTCGGCACCTTCAAGCTGTCGCGAGAGATTCGCGAGGCTCTGCGGAAGGCGGCTCGCTTCATGTACACGCAGAAGGTGTTCGGACCAAATGCATGGAGCGGAATCGTGATCGCAGGAATCGGCGAGTCGGAAGCGCTGCCCGCGCTGATGCACTACCACGTCGGAACTGTCGCGGTCGGGAAATTGCGCTTCCTCAAGGTGGATGAAGCTCACGTGGATCATGAGGTCGACGGCATGGTCATCCCGCTGGCGCAGAGACAGGTGATTGATATGTTCTATGGTGGAATTTCTCCGCAGTTGAAAGAGAAGCTCATCGACATCGCCGGTCGAACACTTCTAAGCGGCAAAGCAGCTAAGACCAAGTCTCCTTCCGCCGATGCGATGGCGAAGCTCAAGGAAAGTTTCGAGGAAAATCTCAGCCGTGAGATGCAAGAGAGCCACACTGATCCGCTGACGCGAGCGGTCGCGGGCTTGCCACGCCACGAACTCGCGGGACTAGCGGAAGCGTTGGTCAGCATCACTGCATTCATGGCCCGGATGTCGGCTGATCAGAAGGAGACGGTGGGCGGCCCTATCGACGTCGCGCTCATTTCCAAGGGCGACGGATTTGTCTGGATCAAGCGCAAGGATCCAGTGCGCGGCACCCTAGTCCTGTGACTATCAGGTTAAAGGACGGTGCGATTACTGTAATTCTAGTAAATTCTCTATTTCGCATCGACGCGATGCATCTTGATCTCGGTGGCGAAATCGGCTGAGCTCGCTATATTGCAGATCACTTACCACGTCAGGAAGCCTTTAGACTCAAACCACGCGCGAGCTTCTCATTTGCAAACCCCCTTACTTAGGGGCGAGTCTGAATCAGAATTCAAAAGGGAATCCCGACATACCGGCATATAAGAAGCGGTGTTTTTATGACAGAGAACCCGAAATCGATCTACGGAAGACTCTTCAAATACCAGTCAACCGCTGAACGCTCGCAGATGGAGAATTTCCTAACTGAAGCATTGGCAGACTTGTTGGCCCGATGTTGCGATCGGCAAACGCAAGCTGACTTCGTCGCGGAAGTCTTGTTCGGAGGAGGTGCCTCCGACATAACCGGCGGGAAGCATCTGGTGCAGCTGAAAGAGGACTTAAAGAAAGCAAAGACCTTGACGTGGGAAACTCAGAAATCGGTGAACTTTGCGGGAGCGCGCGGCCAACCGGATATCATAATCTACGGAGACAAAAAGCCGCTTGTCGTCATAGAGAACAAGGTCAACGCGCCGATTGGTAAGAGGGGTACAGACAGCGAAGACGAATCCGATGAAGCCGACGCTCTTGATGACAGGCTCAACCAGATGAACGTATACGATGGATGGCTTTCGGGGAAAGGGCAAAACTCTAAAGGTGGTCTTGTGTTATTGACGCACCAGACCCTGCCACCGCAGGGATTCCTTGAACAGGGCAACAAGTACTCGATCCCGCTTCGTGCGCGCTGCTACTGGAAGACGACGATAGTCTGGCTCGCACTTCGCTTTCAACACGAATCGAGTTCACTAGTTCATGAGTTCGTCAAATTCCTTGGAGAAAAAGTGATGAAGCAAGACATGAACAACGCCGACCTAGACGCTCTTGGCAATCTGCTTCGTGCAGTGAGAGAGTTACCCGCAGCTAAGGTTTTCGACGAAGCGGGGGTCGCCGAAAAGCTCGAAAGCCTAATGCACGAGGCTCGACGCAAAATGAGAGAGATATTGCCCGAAAAAGGCTATAGCCCTAAAGAGTGCACATCAATGTGGCATAACGGGGGCGGAAGCGTGGTTTGGGACTTTCGTTATTACGAAGACCGCCCTTGGTATTGTGGCTGGGGCTTTTGCGTGGGAGGGAAGCCGGGCGGTTTCAGTAGTGTACCATTGCCGGACGGCGAGACCTTGGCGTTTGTCCAAGTTGCCTCAGACAAAGTTGAAGAACCGCTGATTTTGCCCGGCGAAATGCGACCACGATGGAAGACCGATAGCGAGCAGTCAATGGTGGATCTGCTCTGCACAAAAGATACTGGTACTCTCGGTCATGGTAAGAAGAGCTTCGGCGACGACTTCCTAGATTGGCTCACGCGAACAGGGAAAGAAGCGTTTGAAATCTTGCGGGCGTCCGGTCGCGCTGCCCGTGTGCCCTAGCACCGATTTCGGTCAATACACGAGGGCCACCTGCCTGTGCCGCTACACGAGGCGTTGCACATTGCTGGCAACTAGCTGAGCGGCGGCCGCGAGGCAATGATGCTCACACGTTGCGCCAACCAATTATCATGCTCGACAGGTGCGTATGGCGCGGTTGTAGAATAGCCGACGTCGAACTCAGGAGGACGCGATGAGCATCGCCAAGGAAAACTGGCGTATCGAGGGCGAGTATTTCGAGTCGTGCAATTGCGAGGTGCTCTGTCCGTGTCTACTTTCGAGCGCGCAGGCACCCCCGACCGAGGGCCACTGCGACGTCGTGCTCGGCTTCCACGTAAACCGGGGCAACTACGGCAAGACCGACATCTCGGGACTTAACGCGGTGCAGGCGCTGATCACGCCGGGTCCGATGGCGCAGGGCGGCGGCACGTTCGCCCTTTACGTGGACAGCAAGGCGAACTCGGAACAGCGCGCCGCGCTCGAAGCGATCTTCGACGGCTCAACCGGAGGGCCACCGTCGATGTTTGCGCCGATGATCACGACGCGACTGCCCACCAAGTCCGCGCCGATCACTTTCAGCGTCGAGGGCAAGGTCAGGAAACTCTCCATCCCGAACATCGCGGACGTCACTGTCGAGGGAATCACCGGCGCGGGCGGTCAAGTCGTGTGGCTCGACAACGTCGGTCATCCGGCCTCGACGCGTCTCGCCGCAGCGAAGGGCAAGTCGAGCAGCTTCAGGGATCATAACCTGGTGTTCGAGAACTCGGGACGCAACGGACACTTCGCGCCGATCAACTGGTCGAACGCGTAGGCGGACTCCGCAATCTCGATCCGTCGATGGCGACCGCGCCGCAACCTGTAACGTCGATGCCGCCGCTGCCGGTACGCGAGCGGATGCTGGTGCTCGCGGAACTCGGCGGGCTCACGATCCTCGCATGGCTCTACCTGGTGCGGATGCCAATGACGGCGAGCGATCTTGGCGGCGTCGTCGCGCGGCTGATGGCGCCGATGCCAACAGAGTGGGTGGACGCGTGGCTCACCTTCATGATGTGGGCGGTGATGATGGTCGCGATGATGCTGCCGAGCGCGAGCCCGATGATCCTGATGTACGCGCGAATCGCGCGCGGCCGCGAGCACGCATCGGCGCGATGCACGTGGCTGTTCGCATTGGGCTACGTCGTCGTGTGGACCGCGTTCAGCGCCGCCGCGACCGCCGGACAATTCGCACTGCAGCACGCGTCGATCATTTCCAACTCATCGATTGCGACGCCGATCGCCGGCGCCGCAATTCTGATCGCGACGGGAATCTATCAGCTCACGCCGCTCAAGCAGGCCTGCCTCGGACACTGCCAATCGCCGGTCGCGTTCTTCATGACGCGATGGCGCGACGGCGCGCTCGGGGCATTGCGGCTGGGCGTCGAGCACGGCGCACTCTGCGTCGGATGCTGCTGGATGCTGATGGCGTTGCTGTTCGTCGCGGGCGTGATGAACCTCGCGTGGGTAGCCGCAATCAGCGCATTCGTCTTGCTGGAAAAGCTGACGCCCTATCCGCGCGCGATGGCGAATATCGCCGGCGCATTGCTGATCATCGGCGGCGTGATCTTGGGAATGCGCAGTGTGATTTCCTGATCCCGCAAAACCAGGACGTCACTTATTTCACGTACAGAAAAATTCCCTCGTAGATCAGCGCCGGCTTTTCATTGCCGACCACGTGCATGTTCGTTTCAACCGTCATCTGAGTTCCCTGCGGCTTCGGCTCGACCGCGATGATGCGATTGTGCCCGTGCACCGATGCACCGGCCGGAACCGGCGAGATGAATCGCAGCTTGTTCGCGCCGTAATTCACCACGTTGCGAAAGCCGGTGACCTGCCAATCGTTCTGAATCTCGAGCGCGGCTACAAAACTCAGCGTCAGGAATCCGTGCGCGACCGGACCGCCGAACGGACTTTCCCGCTTGCAGCGCTCGACGTCGAGATGAATCCACTGATGATCGCCGGTGACGTCCGCAAATTGGTTGATCTTCTCTTGCGTCACCGCGATCGGTTTGCTCCACGCACCGAAATCCTTGCTGATCTTCGAGCGCAGTTTTTCGACATCGTCAAAACGAATATTTTCCATGCGGACCTCCCGGCACTGATTTCGGAACTGTTGTGGTGTCGCCTTTTCTACGCGCTCTGGTCGCCAAAGAAAACAAACGCGCGGGTCTCGATACTCTCGCGCGGCGGCGCATCGGGCGCGCTGGTCGGATCGTCGAATCCGGTGTGCGCCGTGTAACGCGCGCGGCCGTCGGTCGCCGAGTCGAAGCATTTCAGCAACCACGCTTCGTCCGGCTGCATCGCGGGGATATAGAACCAGCGATGATTCGGATTGTAATTGACCGCGAGAATTTCGCCCCGCCGATGCGGATAGATCAGCGCACTCGCGACGAAGTCATTCTCGCGCAGGCTTTCGGCATCGCAGACCGCGAGCGGCGATTCCTGGACCGGCCCGCGAATCGGCCGCCATACATTGATGATCGCAAAGCGATGCTTCAGCAGCTCGTCGGCCTCGTCGGGAAAGAAATCGCGCACGCGCTGCGGCCCCGAGCGAATCGTGTAGTCGTTATGCACTCCCTTGGCCGGCAGCTTGATTCCCTTCTCGCCCGCCAGCGCCTTGTTCCGCACGATATGATCGAAGACCACCACTCGAGTCGCGCCGGTCGCGTGCTGCAAAATGCGTTCGCACTCCGGGTAGTAGACGCGCCGCACTTCGCTATCGTCGTAAAAGTTGGATACCTCGCTCCGCTCGCGCACCAAGGCGAAGCCCTCGCGATCCAGTGAAAGCCGATCTACGATCGGCCGCGCGTCATGAATCGACACCGCTTGCGAGGCAGTCTTGCGATTCGTCGCGGGCACGCCTTCCGGCGCGGCGTAGGCGTAGGTGTAAGGCGCTTCGGTCATCGGCGCCAGGTAATTCAGGGACGCGCGCACCGTCGTGGCGCCTTCCACAATCTGGTTGTTCAATCCTGATGCACTCATGGGACACCTGCGAATATCGATTTGCTAATGCTCAGATACGATCGCGATTCGGTCGAGTCAACGCGCACGATTTATCGCGGCCGCCGCATCGCCCGCCGGAACCGGCCGCGGCGCAGCTCGCCCGTAGGCCGGAAGACCACGCTTGCGGAGCGCCGGACCCGGCCGCGCGGTCATCTCGCGCGCACGAATTTCCTCATCGCATTCAGGACACTTGAGCGCGGGCACGATTTGCTTGCCGCAGTTTCTATGTATCAGCTCGACCGGCGGGCCGTCCGCTCCCGCCATCCAGCGATCGCCCCAGTTCATCAGCGACACAATCACCGGGTACAGGTCCACGCCCTTCTCCGTCAAGCGATATTCGAAACGGCGCGGACGCGTTTGATACTGCACTCGTGTAAGCGCGTTCTGCTCGACCAGTTTGCGCAGCCGCTCTGAGAGCCGATGCCGCGGCATCTTGAGGTCCTTTTCGAAATCCTCGAAACGGCGGACGCCCAGGAACGCATCGCGCAGAATCAGCATCGTCCAGCGATCCCCGATCACCGAAAGGGTCCGTGCGAGCGAGCAAGTCATCTGATCGATATCGTTCCAGCGCACAACTTTCCTCGATTCACTATTGGATGCTTGACACGATAATAAGTTCCAAAATAGAACTTAGTCAAGTCAGCGCAAGTTGCGGATAGCCAGTTCCGTCGAAAGCGCGAATCGGGCGGCTGCCCTGATCAGGAGCAATTATGAACGAGCAATGGCACAAGACGGCATGCATGCTGTGCAGCGTGAATTGCGGAGTCGAAGTGAAGCTCGAAGGACGGCGCATCGCGCGCGTGCGCGGCAATCGCGAGCACGTTGCATCGCACGGCTACGCGTGCGAAAAAGCGCAGCGCCTCGACTATTATCAAAACGGCAAAGACCGGATCGATTCGCCGCTCAGGCGCCGCGCCGACGGCAGTTTCGAGAAAATCGATTGGGACACCGCGATTCGCGAGATCGCTGAACGCCTTGTACGCGTGCGCGATACGCACGGCGGCGCGAGCATTTTCTACTACGGCGGCGGCGGACAGGGCAATCATTTATGCGGCGCGTACAGCGTCGCCACCCGCCGGGCGCTCGGCGCGATGTATTCGTCGAACGCACTCGCGCAGGAGAAGACCGGCGAGTTCTGGGTNNTCGGCAAAAATCCGTGGCAGTCGCATGGCTTCCAATCCGCGCGACTCATCCTGAAGGAGATCGTCGCCGATCCGAATCGCGCACTGATCGTGATCGATCCGCGCCGCAGCGAGACCGCGGAAATCGCCGATTATCATCTGCAGGTGCGCCCCGGCACCGACGCGCTCTGCCTGAGCGCAATCCTCGCCGTGCTGGTGCAGGAGGATCTGATCAATCATGAATTTCTGCGCGCGCACGCGAGCGGCGGCAACTTGCTGCTCGACGTGCTGCGCGACATTCCGGTCGCCGAATACTGCGCTCGCGCCGGCGTCCCCGAAGAACTGGTGCGCGAAGTCGCCCGCCGGATTGCGCGCGCCGCGAGCGTATCGATCCTCGAGGATCTCGGCATCGAGATGTCGCCGCACAGCACGCTCAACTCATATCTCGAGAAATTGCTGTTCGTCGTCACTGGAAATTTCGGGCGCAAGGGCGCGATGAACCTGCACACCAGCATGGGCAAACTGGTCGGCAAGGTGATCGGCGATCGGCGCAGTCCGGTCGGCGGGCATCTGATTATCGGCGGGATGATTCCGTGCAACGTGATTCCCGACGAGATTCTGACCGACCATCCGAAGCGTTTCCGCGCGATGATCGTCGAAAGCGCCAACCCGATTCATTCGCTCGCCGACAGCAAGCGCATGCGCGCGGCGCTGGACGCGCTCGACACCGTGGTCGTGATCGACGTCGCGATGACCGAGACGGCGCGCCACGCGCACTACGTGCTGCCGGCCTCGTCGCAGTTCGAAAAATGGGAGACGACATTTTTCGCGAGCGAGTTCCCGAATAACTATTTTCATCTGCGCGCGCCGATCCTGGAGCCGCTGCCCGGCACACTGCCCGAAGCGGAGATTCACGCTCGCCTGGTTCGTGCGATTGGCCCGCTGAAGGACGAGGATCTGGCCCCCCTGCACGCGGCAGCCGCGAACGGACGCCTCGCATATGCAGTTGCGTTTCAGCGCCTGATGTCCGAGAAGCCGGCGCTCGGAGCGCTCACGCCGATCGTGCTGTACGAAACGCTCGGGCCCACGCTCGGCAAGGGCAACGAGGTCGCCGCGATCATGTGGGGCGCCGCGCAGACCTGCGCGATGACCTATCCCGAGTCGATCCGTCGCGCTGGATTCAAGGGTGATGGACCGGAATTGGGCAACGCACTGTTCGACGCGATTTTCGAGAGTCGCGACGGCGTGACGTTTTCGATCGATGACTACGAAGAGACCTGGCAGCGCGTGAAAACTGCCGACGGTCGAATCCAACTCGACATTCCGGAACTGATCGATGAATTGAAAACGCTGCCGCAGGACAAGCTCGAGCGCGATCCGCAGTTCCCGTTTATCCTGGCGGCGGGTGAGCGCCGCTCGACGACCGCCAACACGATCATGCGCAATCCGGAATGGCGGCCCAAGGACCGTGCCGGCTCGCTCAGAATGAGTCCGCATGATGCGCAATCGCTCGGTGTGAAAACCGGCGGCCGCGTGCGCATCACGACGCGCCGCGGCAGCGCGGAAGCGATCATCGAATTGAGCGATCGCTTGCAGCCGGGACATGTGACTTTGCCGAACGGCGCGGGCCTCTCCTATCCCGATGAAACCGGGCAATCGGTTCTGCATGGTGTCGCACCGAACGAACTCACGGCGTCGGACCATCGCGATTGGCTCGCGGGCACGCCGTTTCATAAGCATGTGGCGGCGCGAATCGAAGCAGTCTGACGCGCTCCTGATGCGGTAATGACGACTGCGATGCTTGGCATCGCAACGGCGGTCAGCTTTGATAGGAGCAGCGGCGATGTGCGCCGATCGCAAACGCCATGCTCTGTTCAAAGTGCGGAACTGAAAATCCCGACGCCAAGAAATTCTGCGCGCAATGCGGAACCGCACTGCCCTTGCGATGCGCAAAATGCGGCAGCGAAAATTCTCGCACCGCGAAATTCTGCGGAGATTGCGGAGCGCCGCTCGCTCAGGCTGAACCTTCGGCGGTAAAACCATCGCCTACCGATCGCGCCGAGCCCGCCATGCAATCGCTCGGCGAGCACGACGACCCTTCGCTCGCAGCCGACGGCGAGCGCAAGACCGTCACCTCACTCTTCGCCGACATCAAGGGCTCGATGGAATTGATGGAGGAGCTCGATCCCGAAGAGGCGCGCGCAATAGTCGATCCCGCACTCAAGCTGATGATCGATGCGGCGCGTCGCTACGAAGGCTACATCGTGCAATCCACCGGCGACGGAATTTTCGCGCTGTTCGGCGCGCCGATCGCGCATGAGGATCACGCGCAACGCGCTTTGTACGCCGCGCTGCGGATGCAGGAAGAGCTGAAGCACTACTCCGATCGGCTTCGCGCGGACGGCCGGATTCCGCTGCAGGCGCGGGTCGGCGTGAACACTGGCGAAGCGGTGGTGCGCTCGATCAGGACCGACGACGCGCACACCGAATACACGCCGATTGGGCACTCGGTGAACTTGTCGGCGCGGATGCAGACGCTGGCGCCGATCGGATCGATCGCCGCGACCGACAGCACGCGCAATCTTTGCGAAGGATATTTCACCTTCAAGGCGCTCGGCCCGACCAGGGTCAAAGGGGTCAGCGAGCCGATCAACGTTTACGAAGTCACCGGCCTCAGTCCGCTTAGAACGCGCCTGCAACGCTCGGCGGGACGCGGACTCAGCAAGTTCGTGGGCAGGCAGGCGGAAATTGAAGCGCTGACGCGGGCGCTCGAGCTCGCGAAGCAGGGACATGGACAAATTGCGGCGGCCGTCGCGGAGGCCGGCGTCGGCAAATCGCGCCTGTTCCATGAATTCAGGTCCCGCTTCCTCACCGATTTTTTGGTGCTCGACGCATTCTCGGTTTCGCACGGCAAGGCGTCGGCCTATCTGCCGGTGATCGATCTGCTGAATACATATTTTCGAATTTCCGATCGCGACGATGCCGACCTGCGGCGCGAAAAAATCACCGGCAAAGTGCTCGCGCTCGATCGCACGCTCGAAGACACCCTGCCCTACTTGTTCGCGCTGCTCGGCGTGCCGGCCATCGACTTTTCTTTCGAGCAGATGGATCTGTCGGTCCGCCGCCGCCGCACGCGCGACGCGATCAAGCGGCTCATCCTGCGCGAGAGCCTCAAGCAGCCGCTGGTATTGATCTTCGAGGATTTGCACTGGATCGACGACGAGAGCCAGGCGCTGCTCGATTTGCTCGCCGACAGTATCGGCACCGTGCGCATCCTGATGATGCTGAATTACCGGCCCGAGTATCGCCATCAGTGGGGCAGCAAGACTTACTATGCGCAGTTGCGGCTCGATCCGCTCGGTACTCAGAACGCAGCCGAGATGCTTGGCGCGCTGCTCGGCGATCAAATCGAGCTGCGTCCGCTGCGCGAGATGATCATCAGCCGCACCGAAGGCAATCCCTTCTTCATGGAGGAGATGGTGCAGGTGCTGTTCGACGAAGGCGCGCTCACGCGCAACGGCGCGGTGAAGCTTACGCGCCCGCTCGCGTCGATTCAGGTGCCGCCGACCGTGAAGGGAATCCTCGCGGCGCGCATCGATCGCTTGAGCGCTCCCGCCAAGGAGCTGCTGCGGACGCTCGCGGTTATCGGCAAGGAGTTTCCGCTCGGGCTGATCCGCCGCGTGACCGGTCTCGCCGACGATGAGCTGACGCCGCTGCTCGCGACGCTGCAACTCGGCGAGTTCATCTACGAACAGCCGGCGATCCCTGAAAGCGAGTACACCTTCAAGCATGCGCTCACGCAGGAAGTCTCGTACGACTCGATGCTGATGGAGCGGCGGCGATTGATCCATCAGCGCACCGGCGAAGTGCTCGAGGAGATGTTCGCGGCGTCGCTCGACGATCACCTCGACCAGCTTGCGTATCATTACAGCCGGAGCGCCAACGTGCCCAAGGCGGTGCACTACCTGAAGCTCGCCGGGGTGCAAGCCGGCCGCCGCTCGGCGTATGAAGATGCGATCCGCTCCCTGATGCAGGCGATCAATTTGCTGCCGAAATTGCCGGAATCGCGCGAGCGCGATCTGCTCGAGCTCGAACTGCGGTTGGCGCACGGCCCGCTCTTCACGGTGGTTCGTGGCTTTGCGGCGCCTCAGCTCGATTTGCACGTTGCTCGAATGGAGGAACTATGTCGCCGGGTCGGTGAATCGCCGGCGATTTTCGGCGTTCTCTTCGCGCTTTGGTCGCTCAGTCTTACGCGCGCGAAACTCCTTGAGGCGGCCGCGTTGGCGGAGCGGATGGTCAGCCTCGCCGCGCCGCTCGAGGCTAAGGTCTCGGCCGAGGTTACCGGCTCGACGCCCGCACCGGCACACCTGTTGAGTGTGCTGGCCGTTGGCGGCGCGCATGCTGCGATGGGCGCCACATCGGTCTGGTTGGGCAAGTTTCGCGCAGCGCACGATCATCTTAAGCAGACGGTCGAGATCTTTGATCGCGACATCGATTTGTATCTGCCGATGCAAAACGCGACCGTGATTCCCTCACGTGTCCAACTGGCGTGGGCGCTATGGATGCTCGGCTATCCCGATCAAGCGAACCAGACGATGAAGCGTGCGCTCGAGCTGGCCGATCAGTTCAAACGTCCGAACAGCACAGCGTTCGCGCTGCTCTACTCGATCGCGCTCGACGATTTTCAGCGCGACTATCGCACCATCAGGTCCAAGATCGATGCGCTGATGGAAATTTCGCTCGAAAACGGCTTCCTGTCGTGGGTCGATTCGGCAACTCTTTCGCTCGGCCGCGCGCTAACGGCTGAAAACGAACCCGATCGCGGAGTCGAAATGATGCTGGGCGCACTGGCCGGGATGCGCGAGCATGGCGCCGAACTCACCCGATCCTATTCCTTCAATCTAATAGCCGACGCTTGCCTTCAGATCGGTCGAATCGATCTTGGTCTCGAGATCATCGAACAGGGCTTTGCGTCCTTTGAAAGTTTTGGCGCACGACTCCAGGAAGCCGAAGCGTATCGTCTGAAAGGCGAGCTGCTGCTTGCTAAGGGTGACGAAACCGGAGCCGACGAATTTTTCCGGCGCGCGATCGAGGTAGCCCGGGCGCAGGAAGCAAAGTCATGGGAACTGCGCGCCACCATGAGTTTCGCGCGAATGCTCGCGCAGCAAAATCGACGCAACGACGCGCACGCCGCGCTCGCTGCGACTTATGCGTGGTTCACCGAAGGCTTGACCACTCCAGACTTGCAAGCCGCCAAGGCGCTGCTCGATGAACTCGCCGGCTGACATCACCTCCTGAAAAACAATTGGCGTCCGCCGCCCCGCTTGATTAGAAGATAGGGCCGCACTCACGCGCGATTGCGCCGGGAGATTTCTCGCATGACTCACGAGGCCAAAATCGTTCTCGATTCAGTGCGCGATCTCGCGCCAACTATCAGCGCGCGCGCCGCCGAAATCGAATCCGCCCGCAGGCTGCCTCTCGATTTGCTCGGACAACTAATCGCCGCGGGATGCTTCCGGATGTTCGTGCCCAAAAGTCAAGGCGGCCTCGAGGTCGACTATCCCACCACCATGGAAATCATCGAGACCCTGGCGACCGCCGACGGCGCGACCGGCTGGGCCGTGATGATCGGCTGCGAAACTCCGATGCTGCTCGCGCTGATGTCGCCCAAGCGATTCGCTGAGCTGTACGCGGACACTCCCGACCTCATCATCGCTGGCGGCTTCGCGCCGCGCGGCACTGCGGAACTGCTCGGTGACGGCACCTATCGCGCCAAGGGCCGATGGGCATTCGCGAGTGGTTGTCAGCACAGCAGTTGGTTGATGGGCAATTGCGTCGTGACTGAGAATGGACGTCCGCGCGCCGGTGCGATTCCCGGCGCTCCCGAAATTCGCGCGATGCTCTTCAAGGCCGAACGCGCAACTATCCTCGACACTTGGACGGTCAGCGGACTGCGCGGAACCGGCAGCCATGATATCGCCGTCGAGGACGTCATCGTGCCGGCTGAGGACACCTTTGACATTTTCCTCGGACGACCGACCATTCCCGGTCCCGCCCTGGCGGAAGCGCTGCTCTATGCGGCGCTGCATATTGGCGCGGTTGGAGTTGGAATCGCGGAGCGCGCGCTCAGGGAAACAATCCTGCTCGCCGGCACCAACAAGCAGCGGCTCTATGCGCAGTCCTCGATCGCGGCGTCACCGCTGTTTCAGTACCGTCTCGGCCATGCCGCCACCAGTCTGCGTGCCGCGCGCGGACTTCTCCGCGGCGAAGCCGAATCGGTGTGGGCCTCGGCAGTCGCGGGACGCGTCGCGACGCCGGCGGATCGATCGCGTGTGATGGGCACGATCACCTGGGTCGCGCACACAGCGGCGTCGGTCGTCGATGCGTGTTACACCGCGGGCGGCGGCACGTCGCCATACGACACCTCGCCGCTGCAGCGATGCCTCCGCGATATCCATACGTTGACGCAGCATGCTGCGGTCGCCGAATCCTGGTTGAGCGGCGCCGGCTTGTCGCTGCTCGGCACTGATTCCGGCTTCGCTGTCTAGCGCGAACTTTTTGGTCGATCTGATTTGGATCGAACCGCCAACTTGCGGTATGCAGGTGATTGCACGATCTCGCGACAAAGGCAGGTGAATCTCATGGGCGCAGCCGAGAACAAACAATCGATCAAGAATATGTTCGCCGAGCTTGCCAAGGGTAACGCTCAGGCCTTCGTTGGTGCGATGACCGACGACGTTCGCTTCACGCTCATCGGCACGACGAAATTCTCCAAGGTGTTTAACGGCAAGCAGGAGCTACTCACCAAGCTGCTGGGACCGCTCAATGCGGAGCTGGTGGAGGGCATCACGCTCACGCCCGACAATCTGATCGCCGATGGCGACTATGTCGCGATGCAGGCGCGCGGCAAAGCAACCGCCAAGAACGGCAAGTCCTACAACAATACTTACTGCCACGTCTTCAAGTTCGCGAATGGCAAGATTTGCGAGGTGACCGAATACCTCGACACCGAGCTGGTGACTTCCGTCTTCGGCAGGTAGCAGCTACGGCTCGCGTGAAGGAACCTTCATAGGTCCTGGTCGCTACCGGTTGTAGGCCGTCGCCAGATTGCGACTGCTATCCCTCGACGCGATCGCAAGCTCGAGCTTCGCGAGGCGCGCCTCCAACTGGCTTAGCTTCTCAGCCTGTTGCTCATTCCTTTTGGTTTGCCTCTGCAACAGTTCACCTTGAAGCTCGTTCTTCTTGGTCTGCTTCTGCAGTTCGTTGAGTAGCATCGAGGTGAGCATCGAGTAGCGCACCGACTCAACCTTGCCGTCCGCGTCATGAACCACTAGCTCCGGGTACACCGTCTCAACTTCCTCTGCGACCAACCCATACTGCTTGATCCCTTGCTCGTCGCTCTTGTAGCGGAAAGTCACCGGACGCAGCTTCATCAACCCATCAGTCGATTCGCCCATGTCGGAGATATCTTTCTTGTAGCGCGCCGAGGACGACACGACTCCAAGACGTCCGGCTGCGCTGATCACCACGTCGGGGCCGGTCACGTTACTGCCGGTGATGCCTGCGATGTAAGTCGCAGTCTGAGTGCCCTGGATGCCGAGCCGGATAGTGCTCGCCTCAGCTGCGATACCGGGGCTGCCGATATCGATGTTGCTGTTGCCAGTGGTGAGGTTGACGCCTGCGTTGAAGCCAACGGCGATGTTGTTTTGGCCGGTCGTTACGTTGGACAGTGAATTAGACCCGACAGCAATATTATGAACGCCTGTGGTGTTGTTGTTGAGGGATTGCACTCCGTTTGCGGTGTTGCCGAAGCCCGTGGTGTTGGACTGCAGCGCATAAGTTCCCGTGGCGGTATTAAGGTTGCCCGTAGTGTTACGGTACAGAGCGAAGGTCCCGGCGGCGGTATTATTAAAGCCCGTAGTGTTGTTTTGCAGGGTGCTCGCCCCGTGGGCGGCATTAGAGTAGCCCGAGGTATTCGCATAGAGGGCGTACTGTCCGTTTGCGGTATTGTAGTAGCCGCCGATGTTGCTAAAGAGAGCGGACAAGCCGGCAGCTGTATTGCCGAACCCTGTAGTGTTCTTCTCGAGGGCGCTCGCTCCGACGGCGGTGTTATTGCTGTTCAGGTTATTCAGCAGCGATCTGGTCCCGACCGCCGTGTTGCTGCCACCAGTTTTATTGAATACGAGCGAGTTCAGTCCGACCGCGGTGTTACCGCCACCGCTGGTAGTGAACTGGAGGGCGTTCCCGCCGAAGGCAGTATTGTAGCTAGTAGTGTTTGATTGAAGTGCTGCAAACCCGACGGCGGTGTTGTAGAAGCCTGATTGGTTGGACAGGAGGGCATTCGTTCCGTCAGCCGTGTTATAGCTGCCGCCAACGTTACTTGTGGCCGCCTGGGTGCCCGTAGCCGTGTTAAAGAATCCTGTGGTGTTGTTGAGCAGGGCATTCATGCCAACGGCCGTGTTGTAATCGGCATTGTTGAAATACAGCGCCTGATATCCCACGGCCGTATTGTTCGTGCCATTGTTGGTATTCAGGGCTCTGAATCCACTAGCAGTGTTGTTGCTCCCGCTCGTGTTTTGATGTAACGCGCCCAGTCCATCGGCGGTGTTGTACGAACCTGAAACGTTGGATTACAGGGCGGCATAACCGCTGGCGGTATTCTGCGTGCCGGTTTGGTTGTTGAAGAGGGCGTTGTATCCGAAAGCGCTGTTGTAGTTGGCGTTGTTGAGGTCGAGAGCACCCACACCGACAGCCGTATTCCGACTAGCCGTGGAGTTGTTGTTGAGCGCGTTATCTCCCACGGCGGTGTTGTCGTCGCCGTTGTTGAGGTCGAGGGCGCCCACTCCGACGGCTGTATTGCGGCTGCCCGTGTCATTGTTGTACATGGCGCCGTATCCTGTCGCGGTGTTGCTTGCGCCCGTGGTGTTGAGGATGAGCGCGTCGGACCCCACGGCGGTATTCGCCGCGCCGGAAGTGTTACTTCCGAGCGCGCTGAATCCAAACCCCGAGTTGTGGTCGCCAGTGTCGGCTGCTAGCGCTCCGGTCCCGGAGGCGGTAGTTTCGCCCGAGCAGAAGCCGCAGGTCTGCGCGGCTGCCGTTCCCGCACTCGAGAGCGCGATCACCAAAACCAGCGCGAGAGGGAAGAAAAAACGTGTCGCCGTCTTTTTCATGACTCGTCCTCCTGGACAAATGTCGGGACAGAGCGTCGCGCCACGGAATTTCCGGACTGAACGGCGCACCAATCTCAACGAACCGACTATTCTTTCGGAGTTAGTCCAAACTGCGGCCACCGTCCAGCCCAGGGCGCAGGCTCGGGGCAGATCGGCGAAATGGATCGGGTCAGTTCACGCGCGCGTCGAAGGCGGCGGTCTCGATTTGGCCGCCGCGCTTGAACTGGAAGAAGATTCGATACAGGTCCGGCTTCGGAAACCCGTATGGCATCGAGATGTTCGGCGCGACGATTGCCGGCGGCATCTCACGCATGGTCACGCCGGCCGGCATGTTCATCGCCGACATCGCGCCCGGAGTCTTGCCGGCGTCGGCGCTCGCCATCATCAGCGCCGCCATCGGCACCGATCCCGACGGATGAATGTGCGCGAACACGCTCAGATCGCTCGCGATTATTTCCGCATGCGCCGCCATTCCCATGTAAGGCTCGAGTCCGCGCGCCGCTTCGCCATTCTTGTCCTGCACTTCAAACCACAGGAGCATCGGCGTGTTCGCTCGCAGCGCGTCATGCCGCCAAATCACGCGCGTGCCGTCCGCGAGCACGTCAGTCGCCGTATCCGACGATTCACTGACCTTGCTGATCGACGGCGATGAAGTTGCTGTAAGCGGCGCGGCCGTTCCCGATGAGTCATCACCGCTCAGCGGCGCGCCGGAAATTTGCGGCAGATCGATTGCGCCGATCAACGTCCACGGGAAGCCGGATTTATCCACCACATCGGCGAAGACCTGGTAGTGGCCCGCTTCGATCGGCGGCAAATTCTCGGCGAACGCACCTTCACGGTTGATCGCCTCGGGATGCAGATGCCACATCCGGTCGAGTCCCGGCGTCCGCACCATGAACAGATGCATCAGATGGCCATGATCCGGCATCAACTGCGGCATAATCTTCTGCTGGATCACAGGATCGTTCGAGTCGGCTGCGCTAATCGCCAGACGGTTTCCGCCGGTGAGAGTTAGCGCCAGTTTGGGCGGTTTGAACACCTGTGTGATGCGCGCGAATTCCCTGGCGTCGGCGCCCCACCACGCGAACGCGAGGTAGAAGACTGCCGCGACGATCGCGGCTGACACCAGCATCGCGCGCCTGCCCTTGCGCCGCGCCTCCGGTGTGACGGGCGCGCCTTTCGCCAGTTTCGAGTCGCGCGCCGCCGCGCCAATTATCGAAATCGCCCCGATCGCAAGTCCGCTGAGAAGCGCCAACAACAGCACGCCGAGCCATTTCGGCATCGGCAACATCTGCCGCGCGAACGACGGCACCGGCACCGACATATCGGCGCCGCCGTGCGCGCCGTTCACCTTAAGCCGCACCTGCAGCGAGCCGTACTCCATCAGCCACAGGGCCGAGGTAAACAGGTGCGGATCGATTGGCGAGCGCTGTGCGATGTCCGGCACCGGCGCCAGATTCGACCCCGGGCCCGTAAGCCTCGTGACCGCCGTGCTAATCGATTTAACGTCGCCGGATTGCGAGCGAATCTGCACCTCCGCGACGCCCGGGATCACCTGCGGCACAATCACCGTCACTATAAGATGATACGGGCCCGCGTCTCCTTCATAGAAAACGTCGGGACTGCCGACGTGCGCAAGTGCGGGGCGGACAAAACCGATCAGCACGGCGGCGAGCAGCGCGATCAAGCTGGCGCGTCGCACGTGCATCATTCTCGACCGAGCTGGCATGGCGGCGCTTTCGCGTTAGCGCTGGACCTTGCGCATCCAGTTTCCGAGCGCCATCCCGACTGAGCAGAAAATGATCGACACCACCACCGCCATCAGCATTCCCTGCACGAGCGTGGCCGGAGTCTTGTCGAGATGCACAAACTTGTACGGATCGTAGAGCAAGTTTGCCGGATCGCTGTAGCCAAAATAGATCGTGCCAAAAAAGCGGCTGAGCGCCGCGGGTGAAATCAGGAAATCGGCGAACGGCCACTGCGCCACGACGAACGCGGCGATGAACGTCACGCCGGCTAAAATCGCCGACTGCCAACTACCCCATCGCTCACCCATCCTCTGCCGCAAGAGATCGAGCGCGAACGCCGGCACGATCAACAGCGTCGGGAACCACAGCGGGACCATCCGCGTCACGTTCTGATAAACCGGACCCAGCTTGGGCGCGGCCGGGAACAGCGGAAAAATCCACAACGCCGCGAGAAACAGCACAGTGTAGATCGAGGCCATCGTCGTCGCCGGCCATCGCGAGGACGACACCAAAGAGATTGAGAGCAGGACAATTGGAAACGTCTTGGCGACCGCCAGATAAAATGACGAGCTATGCATGAACTCCATCGGCGTCGATTCCAGCGCGAACAGCGCCGCGCCGAAGACCTCGATCCCGCCGATGTAAAGCAGTAGCCGATCGAGTTTCGTGCGGTACGCGCCCGCAGCGCGATTCAGATGCGCGCACACCAGCAACATCGCGCCCAGCGTGATCATGCCTTCGCCGAAAGCCAGGATCGAATGCGGCAGGCTGATGATCTTCACGTCGAGCCCGTATGCGGCGTGCCACCAGTTGTCGAACGGCGCCGAAGTGAGCATCGCGATTCCGCCCCACGCCGCGATGAAGCAGCCGAGCGGCCCGCGAAATCCCCAAACCGACACACTACTTTCGCGAGCTTCATCCGACGCGCTGTAAGTCGTCGCCAAAATTGTGTAGCCGCTCGCGACTCCGGCCAGCACGCCCGCCAGATAAACGGCCATGTGCGCCGGCGTCCAGAACGTGTCGCGCCCGATCGAGATATGCCACGAGATGTCCCAGTAGCCGCCGAACGCATTGGACGTTACCGCCGCAGCCAGGCACCAGATGTACCAGGGAATCGACGCGACGCGCGTCGCGGCGACCGCTCGATCGGCAATCCGCGCGGGGCGATCAAACGTGACGTCTCGAAACGTAGTGTTGCCCATCGTCGTTACCTTCGCGCGATTCTAGTCCGCGCGAGCGCCAACTCCCAGATGCATAACGTCTCCATTCACCCCGGCCAATAGCGCCTCAACTCTGCGTGATTCCGTGGCGAAACTGCGCGCTCTGCTCCTTGATACGCTTGTGAACTTCGGGATCGCCGAGCCCCGTTTGTCCGAGGTCAGGCCGCACGATTTCGATCGGGTCGCGCAAATCGTCGACGTAGCCCAGCGCGTACGCGCCACGCCGATATCCCATCAATCGCAGCAACTCGACCGGCAACGTGCGCGCAATTTCGAGCGGCACCGCCAGGTACTGATTCTCTTCTTGCCGTAGCCACGAAAGATTGTAAGTGATGTTGATTCCGGCGCGGGTCGCGTTCGAGCGGTTGGCGCCGCCGCCGTGATAAATGCTGCCTGAGTAGAACAGCACCGATCCCTTCGTCATCTCAGCGGCCTCGGTGTCCTTCTCTGCAAATTTCAGCTTGTCGTCGAAACGATTGCTGCCGGGAATCACCCGCGTCGCGCCGTTCTCCTCGGTGAAGTCGGTCATCGCCCACAGCGTGTTGCACTGCACCTCGAAGCCCCGCGGAAAAGTGAAAAAGTCGAACGCCCACTGATCCCGATGTATCGGTTGCGCCGGCTCGCCCGGCCCGATCGCGATCACCTGCGTGAGATGCAACTGGTAGCTGGTCGCGTGGCTTAAGAATTTTCCGCACGCGCCGAGCACCAACGGATTCATCACCAGCTCGCGGCACTTCTGCGATCGTCCCACCAGACCGCCGGTCCGCCGCGTGCGCCGTCCACTGAAATCGTCGGGACCGACCGCGGTCGCATCGATCCACGGGCGAAGTTCGTCCGCGACTGAGTCCATCGCCGCGGCGCTGATCAGATTGTCCACCACCACGACGCCGTCTTCGCTGAGAGCGGCCGCGACTTCCTCGCCTGAAGCGGTGGCGGGCAGATGCTGGATGCTCATCGAATCGTCCTCCGGGGTTCGGTTCTGCGCGAGATTTCACGGCTCCCGCGTCTCGGCCGTGTGAATTTTGAGATTTGCATCTGAACCGCACCATCTCGAGTCGCGGCCGCATCGCGCGATCCGACCAGCGCGGCAATCACCGTGCTCAACCGGTAGCGAAGATCGTCGATCGGATCGGACGGACGCGCGAGGCGCTCCAGTTCGAAACCGCGCACCATCTCGATTATTGTGCGGGCAGCGGCGACCGGACGTGCCGCGCCAAGCAGTTCGAGGTTCGCCGCCAGCCGCGCTTCGAGTCCGCGTTCCCACGCGACGAACTCACGCGAAACCGCCTCGTCGCGCGCCGCGTACAGGATCATCTCGTACTCCGCGCGCAGCATCGCGGGCTCCATGAACTCGCGCCGCGTCATCTCGATGATCAACTCGACCAGGTCTTCAGCCTTGGTCGGCGGAATCTCGTTCCCGAGCGCGATCAGAAGCTCGCTGCTGCGCTGCAAGTAATAGCGAAAAGCCTCACGGACCAGGTCCTCGCGCGATTCGAAATAGTAAGTCAGCGAGCCGAGCGCGACGCCCGCCTCCGCCGCGACCCGGCGATGCGTAATCGCGTCGGGACCGCCCGCGCCGATCACGCGCAGCGCGGCCGCCAGGATTTCGCGGCGCCGCCCTTCCGCCGAAGTCGACGCGCGCTCGTTTGCCTCGAATCGCATGTGTACGTTTGTACAAATCATGCGGTCATATGTCAAGACGCAATTCGCATCACTTCGCTCTTCCACTGCGATGCGCTAGCGTCCGAAAATCCGCCGCGCGCAATCGAGCCGCTCGCTGCGTCGAGACTGCAAGCTATCAAGGAGTCAAACCGCCATGGCCGATCTGCTCGTCGAAAAAAAAGAACACATTGCGATCCTGAAACTCAACCGTCCCGACCGGATGAACGCGATCAGTGTCGCGATGCTGAACGATTTGAATGAAGCGCTGAAGGACTTCGACAACGATCCCAACGTGCGCGTGATCATTCTGACCGGCGAGGGACGCGGCTTTTGCAGCAGTCTCGATCTAAAGGATGCAGCGTCGGGCCGCGGAATCGGCGGCGCGGCTCATATCAGTACTCGCGAAATTCCCACGGTAACGCTGCATCGCGTCGATCTGCCGGTCATCTGCGCAATCAACGGGCCCGCCGCTGGCTATGGCTTCGACCTGGCGCTCGGATGCGATCTGCGGCTCATCAGCGATCGCGCCAAACTGGTGCCGGCATTCGCCAAGCGCGGAATCATCCCTGAAAGCGGCGGCACCTGGTACTTGCCGCGTCTGGTCGGATGGGCCCGCGCGTGCGAAATCGGTTTCATCGCCGACGAGATTCCGCCAGCGCGCGCAGTCGAGTTGGGCCTTGCGAACGCGGTCGTGCCGCATGATCAGTTGATGGCCGAGGCCGAGCGATGGGCCTCGAAAATCGCGGCCAATGCGCCGCTCGCGATTCGCGCGATGAAACGGCTCTTCCGGCACGGGCTCAGCGAGGACTTCGAATCGCATACCCATCATGTGCTGATGCAACTGTTGCTGCTGTTCCGTTCCGGCGATTTCCAGGAGGGCATCCAGGCCTTCATCGCCAAGCGCGACCCGACTTTCAGCGGCCGATAATCCAGCCGATGACCTAAACGATAAGCGCTGCTTCCGCCTCTTGACTCACCGCTGCCGCAGTTTTAATTAACTTAATAGTTAATAGTAGCGCTATTAACTGTCCGGTTAATGGGGCTCGATGGCTGGTCAACGCACAATCATTCGCGACCTCAATCGCACTCGCGACAAGATCTTTGCCGCGGCGCTGACCGAGTTCTCCGCCAAGGGCTTCGCCGGCGCCCGCGTCGATGCGATCGCGCGCCGCGCCCGCGTCAACAAACGGATGCTCTATTACTGCTTCGGCACCAAGCAGGATCTTTATCGCGAAGTGCTGCGCCGCAAGATCAGTCAGCGCGCCGACTTGATCGATTCCACGCCCGATAAGTTCGCCGATGCCCTGCTTCATCTCTACAAGCTGGGCGGCACCGACCGCGATTTCACGCGGCTGATGGAGTGGGAGGCAATCGACAACGGCCGCGGCAAGCTGATCGCGGAAACGGAACGCCGCGAACTGTTCGAGAAAGCGGTCGCGCGCCTTCGTCGAGCTCAGCGCGACGGATTTCTGCCGAAGCAAATCGACCTGACGCAGCTCTTCATTTCGATGCTTGCGCTGGTGATTTTTCCGATGGTGATGCCGCAGATAGTCCGCCTCATCTCAGACATGGAGCCCGGTGATCCGCGCTTTGTACGCAGGCGCGCCGCATTTCTGCGTTGGATTGGCGACCGCATCAGCGGCGACCCGGCGGCGACGTCATCGACGGCAGACAAGGTCAATCGCCGCCATACCGAGTTTGCCGCCGGCGTATCGCATTCAAAGACTCGCATTCATCCAGCAAAAAAATTGGCCGGACTTCGATGAAGACAATAGTCATTGTAGTCATCGTGCTCGCAGCGATCGGCATCGCCGGATGGTTCGGCGCGCCGCTGCTTCTCAAAACCGCGGCGACCGACGCGTTGCTCGTCTCCGGAAATATCGAAGCGCACGAGAGCGTCGTCAGTTTCAAAGCAGTGCAGTCGCGCGTGATCGAACTGCCATTCGACGAGGGTCAGTGGGTCAAGGCCGGCACGCTGCTCGCGCGGCTCGATGACAGCGATTATCGCCAACAGGTCGCGATCAATGATGCCGCTCTGCGCGTGCAGGAACAGCAGCTCACCTCGGCGATGCGCCGGCTCGAGGCCGCGCGCGCAACGATCGTCAACGACGAGGCCGACGTGGCGCAGAAAAAGCTTGACTACGATCGCAGCATGAAGTTGTGGGAGCAAAAGGTGATCGCTGCCGAGCAACGTGATCGCACCGACACCGCCTTCAAGCAAAGCAACGCCGCGATGCAGCGCGATCTCGCGATGCAACATGCGTCCGAGCAGGATATCGCCGTCGCCAATGCCAACATCCGCAGCGCTCGCGAGAATCTCGAGCTCGCGAAGATCATGCTCGGCTACACCACGTTGCGCGCACCGTTTTCCGGCGTGATCCTCACGCGCCAGACCGAGCTCGGCGAAGTGATGCAGCCGGGCACGCCGGTGGTCACGCTCGCCGACCTCGATCACGTTTGGCTCCGCGCTTACGTCGACGAAACCGATCTCGGGCGTATCCGATGGGGTCAAGCGGCGACCGTTCACGCCGATACTTATCCGGACAAGGCGTATGTCGGTCAGATTTCGTTCATCTCATCGGAAGCGGAGTTCACGCCCAAGAGCGTCGAGACTCATAAGGAGCGCGTGACGCTCGTCTATCGAATCAAAATCGATCTCCCGAATCCGAATCACGAACTCAAGCCCGGCATGCCCGCCGACGCGACGATTCATCTCGGCCCGCCCGTGCAGCGAGGTAACAGCCATGGCTGATCCCGAGCTCACGATTCGCGGACTGGTGAAGGATTTCCCCGGCGTTCGCGCAATCGATCACTTGAGTTTCGAAGTTGGCGCAGGCGAGATCTTCGGCATCGTCGGTCCCGACGGCGCGGGCAAAACGACCACCATGCGAATCCTCGCCGGAGTGCTCGCGCCCGACGAGGGCGGCGCGACCGTCGCAGGATGCGACGTCGTCGGCGATCCTGAAGGCGTCAAGCATCTGATCAGCTATATGCCCCAGCGGTTTGGTCTCTACGAAGATCTCACCGTTGATGAGAACATCCGTTTTTACGCCGACGTGTTCGGCGTTCGCAAAGCCGATCGCGAGGCCCGCTCAGCGCAACTGCTCGCCGCGTGCGGACTGAGCGAATTCCGCAAACGCCTCGCCGGCAAGCTCTCCGGCGGGATGAAACAAAAGCTTGGACTGGTCTGCGCCCTGATTCACACCCCGCGCGTGCTGCTGCTCGACGAGCCGACCAACGGCGTCGATCCGGTCTCGCGCCGCGAATTCTGGGCGATGCTCTACTCGCTAATCGGGCAGGGCGTCACGATCGTCAACTCGACCGCGTATCTCGATGAAGCCGAGCGATGCCATCGGATCGCGCTGCTGCATCAGGGCCGGCTGCTCTTCTGTGACACGCCCGCCAATCTCAAAGCGCAGATGCCCGGCGCCGTGATCGCGATCGTTTCACCCGAGGCGCGCCGCGTTCGCGATGAGTTCGCCAGCGCCGACGGCGTCAGCAGCGTGGTGCTGGTCGGCAACGCGGTTCATTTGTTCGTCGATCATGCCGAACGGCGGCTTCCCGAATTGCGCGCGCGGCTGAATGCCCGCGAGATTCCGTTCGATGAGATCGTCCGCGTCACTCCGACCATCGAGGATTTGTTCGTCGCAGCGGTGCGCGAAGACGTGGCGCATCAAGAGCCGGCCGCATCGGCGCAACGAGATGCTGTCCAATGAACTCCAACGGCTACTCGGTCGAGGTTGAAAATCTCGTCAAGCGCTTCGGCGACTTCACCG
>PNBD01000117.1:0-7090 GCA_003135855.1 Deltaproteobacteria bacterium | reverse complement strand
GTCGCAAAAATTTTCGCTCTACGCTGATCTCACCGTGCTCGAGAACTTGCGCTTCTTCGCCGGCATGTACGGCGTCGAGCGCGACCTCGTAAAAGAGCGAATCGGCTGGGCCCTCGAGATGGCGGGGCTGCGCGGCCGTGAATCGAGCCTCACTGGCACCCTCGCCGGCGGCTGGAAACAGCGCCTGGCGCTGGGATGCGCCGTGCTTCATCGTCCGCCGATCGTATTTCTCGANNCTCGACGAGCCGACTTCGGGCGTCGATCCGCTCTCGCGCCGCGTATTTTGGGAACTCATCCAGAGCATGAGCAGCGAAGGCGTGACGATTTTCGTGACCACGCACTACATGGACGAGGCCGAATACTGCAACCGGCTCGGTCTCATGTATCGCGGTTCGCTGGTGGCGCTCGGGACTCCCAAGGACCTGAAGGTTGGCGCGATCGAAGGATCGTTGCTGCTGCTCGAATGCGATCGTCTGGGCGACGCGATCGAAACTGTGCGCCGAGTCGAGGGCGTCCACGACGCGGCGGTCTTCGGCAACGCGCTGCACCTGGTCGTGGCCCGCGACAGCATCGCAAACGAAATTCGCCGCGCGCTCGAAGGCGCTGGGATCACGATCGCGCAACTGCAGCCGATTCGCCCGAGTCTCGAAGATGCATTCGTCGCGTTGACCAGCCGGCGCGGCGCCGATCACTTAGCGGAGGCGACGCCATGAATTTCCGCAGGACGCTCGCGGTCGCGCGCAAAGAAGTCCTGCAAGTCGTGCGCGATTCGCGCAGCCTGCTGATCGTGCTCGTGATGCCGTTCATGCTGATGACCCTGCTCGGCTACGGCGTCAACCTCGACACCAAACACCTGCGCGTCTATGCACTCGATCGCGAAGGCAGTCCGGCGAGTCAGAATCTCCTCAAGCGTTTCCAATCGTCCGAGTACTTCACGCTGGTCGCGATGGTCAATGACTATCGCGCTCTGGACGCGGTGCTCGACAACGGCCGCTGCCAGCTGGCGATCGTGATTCCGCATGATTTTTCCGCACGCCTCCACGATGGTCGCCCGGTTACGGTGCAAGCTCTGGTCGACGGCTCCGACTCGAACACCGCGCAGCTCGCGATCGGCTATGCGCAAGGCGTGCTCGCCGGATACGGCGCGGGCGTGCAGGCCGCATTTTTTCGCGGCAGCCGCGCGCCGACGGTGAATCCTTCCGTTTCGATCGAAACGCGCACCTGGTTCAACGAGGATCTCGAAAGCAAAAACTTCATCGTACCGGGCGTCGCCGCGATCGTGATGGCTGTCATCGGCACGCTCCTCACCTCACTCACCATCGCCCGCGAATGGGAACGCGGCACCATGGAGCAGCTCATCTCGACGCCCCTGACCGCGCTCGAAATTATCATCGGCAAGCTGATTCCGTACTTCATGCTCGGCATGTTCGACACCGCGATCTGCGTCGCCGTCGCGGTCTGGTGGTTCGACGTTCCGTTCCGCGGCTCGATCGTGACGCTGGCAGTAGGCTCCGGACTCTTCATGACCGTAATCCTCGGTCTGGGGTTTTGGATTTCCGTCATCACTCGCGATCAACTTGCGGCCAGCCAGATCGGATTGGTCGCGGCGTTTCTGCCCTCGATGCTGTTGTCGGGATTCACTTTTCCGATCGATCAAATGGCTGTAGGCATTCGGCCGATTACTTACATCGTCGCGGCGCGTTACTACATCATAATTCTGAAAACTGTATTTCTGCGCGGTAATGGACTTCGCATACTCGCGGTCCCGGCCCTGGCGCTCGGCCTCTACGCAGTGCTGATCGTGATGCTGGCCAAGCGATCTTTTCACAAGACGCTGGCCTGAGGTGAGTGGCGTGCTCGAGCGTCTCCATCAGATTCTGATCAAGGAGTTCATCCATTTGTTTCGCGACCGGCGCGCGCGCTTCGCGCTAATCATCCCGCCCCTGTTGCAGATGCTCATTTTCGGCTACGCGGCGACCTACGAAGTGAACCATCTCTCGACCGCCGTGATCGATCTCGATCACAGCCAGGAGGGTCGCGAGTTCCTCGCGCGCTTCACCTCCAGCAATCGCTTCCAGGTGCGCGCGATTCTTACCGATCAGTCTCAGATCGCCGATTTGATCGATCATCGCCGCGTGGTCCTGGTGCTGCAGATTCATCCGGGCTTCGCCGCGTTGCTGCGTAAAGGCCAGACCGCGCCGGTTCAGGCGCTGCTGGACGGCACCGATTCGAATACCGCGTTAATAGCCATTGGCTATATCAATCAGGTAGCAACTAAGTATTCCGAGGATTACCAACTCGAGCGCGCAGGACGCCTGCTGCCCGCGGCGATGCATTTCGCTCCGCGCATCCGACTCGAAGAACGGCCGATGTACAACCCCAATCTCGAGAGCCGATGGTTCTTCGTGCCCGGCGTGATCGGCACGCTGCTGCTGCTCTCCGTCATCACGCTGACCGCATTCGCAGTGGTGCGCGAGCGGGAAATCGGCACCCTCGAACAATTGATGGTCACGCCGATCACGCCAGCCGAAGTGATCATCGGCAAGACCATGCCGTTCTTAATAGTCGGACTGGGAAATTTGATCGTGGTCTCAATCGCCGGAACGCTATGGTTCCAGATTCCGTTTCGCGGCAGCCCGTTCGTATTGCTGCTCGGTACGATCCTGTTTCTTTCGAGCGCACTCGGCGTCGGACTCTTGATTTCGACCTTGTGCACGACCCAGCAGCAGGCATTTTCGCTGGGATTTTTCTACGTCACCCCGGCGATCATGCTGTCGGGATTCGGCTATCCGGTGCAGAGCATGCCCGAGGCTCTGCGGCTGGTGACCTATCTCGATCCGTTGCGCTTTTTTCTGGTCGTGCTGCGCAGTACTTTTCTGAAGGGCGTAGGACTCGAAGTCTTATGGCCGCAGATGGTTGCGATGGCGCTGCTCGGAGCGGGAGCACTGACGCTCGCGACTTTGCGATTTCACAAAACCCTCGACTGATCGCATCGATGCTTTCCGCGGCGCACGCTTCGCCGTCACTTCGACGAATCGATCACGTCGGCAAAGCCGCGCAGCGCCGCCGCGATAAACGCGCGCACTCGCGCGGGATCTTTTTTTCCGCGGCGCCCGACAATATCGGTATGCGTGAACGAATCGACACCCCACGGCCTGACCTGCGCGATCGCCTCCGCGACATTCTCCGCCGACAATCCGCCGGCTAATATCACCGGGATTCGCGAGCGCTCGACGACGCTCCGGCTCACCGACCATTCGTGCGTCTCGCCGGCCGCTCCGACAAATGGCGGTCCCTTCGCGCCCGAATCCAGCATCAGGAAATCGACGCACTCCTGATGCGTGTCGGCTTCGCTGATCGTCTCGCCCGCTCGCACCGCGATTGCGCGCAGCAACTGCACCGGCGCGATGCGCGTGCGAATCCACGCGCAATCCTCCGGCTCAATTTCGCGCGCCACCACGTGCAGGATGTCGGGCCGCACGGCATCGACCATGCTGCAAATCTCGTCGCGATCGTCCGACAGCGAAAGCGCAACGCCTCGCGCGCGCGGCCGTATCGCCGCGAGAATGTTGTGCGCGTGGTCCGCATCAATCGCCTCGGCGACCACTCCCCGCTCGGCCACGACTACGCCAATCAGATGCGCACCCGCCTCCGCAGTCGCGACCGCGTCGGCTACCGAAGTGAGGCTGTAGATTTGAATCACCATTGATTGATGCTCCCGCTCACGGTATTCGCAGAGCGCGCCGCCCAACTCAAGAGCCGAGCGCCGACATGACTCCGCAGTCGCACCTTCGTCCGACGCGGTGCGTCGAGGTCACTCTGTTGCGAGCGCCTGCCTGATCGAATTTAGAATCGAGAGGTACGAATGCAGCGACGAGATCCTACCCAGCATGCGGATATCGTGCAGGACCGCCAGCTCGGCAGGAGTTACCGAATATCGCGGGGCCGCATCGACGAAGCGTCGCCACACAATGTCGCCGTTCTTGGCGGGTGGCGTCACGAAAGACGCGGCATCCGGATGCGCCAGCATGAACAGTTCCTGTCGGTTCAGGTCCAGATTTCGCGCCAGCCGAAACAGCAGCGCGAGCGACGGACGCCGCCGGCCCGCTTCAATATAGGCGATATGCGATCCCTTCACGCCCACGCGCGAGCCGAGCTCGCGCTGCGAAAATCCGATCATCTCGCGCCGCGCTTTTATCACCTCGCCCAACTGTCGCTTTATCTTCATCGCGCGCCGCTCGATGCGATACCTTCAGAAGTGCCCCGAATTTCGATCTCAATTTGAACAACCAGCTTACCCTTAGTGTCGGTGTGCTTGAAGCTCTTCGCGGGCAGATTTCGAGTTAATTTGTGTGATGCGATCGGCGGTCAATTCGTGAGGCTGGTCCAGCGCGGCGCGCGCTGCCGTCCCGATGCGGGCGAGGCGGAGCCGGCGCTCGCCGCCTCGCAATGTGATGGAAAAATCGCTATAAGGTCGCTGCTCCAAGCCCGGCGGGGGCTCGAGAGTCACAATTTCATGGGAGGAGAAGTTTCAATGGTTCAGACACGGAGTTTTGCCCTCTTGGGCCTCACATCTTTACTGCTGTTCGCGCTCGCCGCGGGCACGGCTGACGCGGGCATGGGCGCCTTGTGCAAATCAACCTCGGGCGATGTCTCCAATACCGGCACCGACGGAAGCAAGTGCGATGCGAACGTACCTTCTTCGGGCGTAGCGAAGGCGAACGCATTAGGAAACAGCTTGGCTGATGCGAAGGCGAACGGTGGCGCCAAGGCCATCTCGCGCGCAACCAAATCCAGTGAAGCTGACGTGGAGGCGAACACCGGCGGCTCGGGCGTCGCGCGCGCAAACAATAAAAGTGCCGCGGGGGCGTCGGCAGACTCCGGCAAGGCAACCGCCACGGCAAATGGCAATAGCGACGCGCAGGCAAACTCATTTGGGCCAGGTCTGACGACGGCCATCTCGAACAATAATAGCGCTTCCACGGCGACCGCGACTGCGAACTGCACGGCCAAGACGATCGCCAAAAACAACGGTGATGCGAACGCAGAATGCACCACGGACGGCGGCTTCGTGAAAGCAACCGCAACAAACGGGGGCGAAGCAGACGGCACCGACACTGCCCCGCCGACCTGCAACCCCAACGGCGGCACGGCGAAGGTCCGCAGCACCGGGGGCAACTGCGGCTAGCCGAGATTGCTGCAACGTCGCGCCTGACCCTGCGCCGTAGCGCGACTTTCAGATCATCGGGAACGGCCGCGATGCGCGCCCGCCCGCGCCCATGCTGATATACCAGCATTCGCGCGCGTCCGAATTGTGGTAACTAAATCACAACGCGGAGGTATCCGATCATGGCTGAGCACGTTGTGGTGGAAACGACGAGCGGCAAGATTCGCGGGATCGCCGAGCGCGGCGTCAACGTCTTCAAAGGCATCCCGTATGGCGAGTCGCCCGACGGCGCTCGCCGCTTCATGCCACCGGTCAAACCCACGCCCTGGACCGGCGTGCGCGACGCCTTCGTCTTCGGACCTCGCGCGATGCAGGACGACAACGCGTTCGCGATCGCGCCCGAGATTCTCAATTTGTTCGTGGCCGAACCGCTGCCAATGAGCGAGGACTGCCTGGTCCTCAACGTCTGGACCCCTGCCGTCAACGACCATCGCAAACGCCCCGTGATGTTCTGGTGCCACGGCGGCGCGTTCATCGCCGGCTCCGGTTCGTCGGGCTGGTACGACGGCAGTAACCTTGCTCTCAAGGGCGACGTGGTCGTCGTCACGATCAATCATCGGCTCGGCGCATTCGGCTACCTGCATCTCGAAGAACTCGGCGGCGCCGAATTCGCGTCCTCGAGCAACGCCGGGATGCTCGACATCGTCGCAGCGCTCCAGTGGGTGCGCGACAACATCGCGGCGTTCGGCGGCGACGCCGGCAACGTGACGATTTTCGGCGAATCGGGCGGCGGCGCGAAGGTCAGCGTGCTGATGGCGATGCCCGCGGCGCACCGCCTCTTCCACAAGGCAATCATCCAGAGCGGACCGGCGGTGCAGATGGCGAGCCGCGACGACGGGACCGAGACTGCCAGGCAAGTGCTCGCGGAACTCGGCCTCAGCAAGGAGCAGACGAACCAGCTTCGCACCATTCCGGCCGAGCACCTTTTAAAGGCGCAAGCGGCAGTGCTGAAAAAAGTAAGCATGATGTCGTTCGCCAATCGCCGCCGCGTGGGCTTCAATCCGGTCGTCGATGGAAAGCATCTTCCGGCGGGACCGTTCGAGCCCGTCGCACCCGCAATCTCCGCGCAAGTGCCGCTGATGGTCGGCACCAACAAGGACGAGATGACGCTGTTCTTCGGATACGCTCCGTGGCTCGACGGATTGGACGAGGCCTCAATGCGCCCGCGAGTTGAAATGCTGGTCGGCGATCGCGCCGGCCACGTGATCGACGGCTATCGGCGCGCGCGCCCGAACGACTCGCCCCGCGACATCGTGCTCGCGATTGTGACCGACCAGGCGATGCGCGCCCCGTCGCTCGTCATCGCGGATCGCAAGGTCGCGCAAAACGCAGCGCCGGTTTTCGTTTACATGTTCACGTGGGAAACTCCCGCACTGAACGGCAGATTGAAGTCGCCGCACGCGCTCGAAATTCCGTTCGTGTTCGATACCGTCAAGACCTCGGCGCTCTGTGGCGACGCGCCGACCCGTTTCGCCCTCGCCGAAAAGATGAGCCGGACGTGGATTGCCTTCGCACGCACCGGTAATCCGAATAACGATCAGATTCCCGACTGGCCCGCCTACTCGATCGAGCGGCGGCCGACCATGATGTTCGACAACGAATGCCGCGTCCAGAGCGATCCTTATCGCGCGGAGCGGCTGGTCTGGAGCGGCCAGTAATTCTTGGCGCGAACAGTCCAGAGCAGTCGATCAGGTCTTCTTTGATTGCGACTTTTGACGTCGTGATCGTCGGCGCCGGCGCGGCCGGCCTCATGTGCGCGATCACCGCGGGGCAACGCGGCCGGCGCGTACTGCTGCTCGAGCATACCGATCAAGCCGGCGCTAAAATCCTGATCTCCGGCGGCGGGCGTTGCAATTTCACCAA
>PNBD01000029.1 GCA_003135855.1 Deltaproteobacteria bacterium | reverse complement strand
ACCTCGATGCTGCTCAACGAACTGCAGAAGCAGCACGCAGAGCTGGCCGAACAGACGAACGCCAATAGGCGTCAGGCCGCACAAATGGCTGAAGTGAAGGCCCAGCTGAAGGCAAGCCGCGAACGGGAGTTAGCACTGAGAACCGCGTTCGAGGAGCGCATGTCGAAGATCGAGCGTGTGATAGCGGCGAAGGACGGCAACCGCAATCTGGCGGCGGCCTTCAGCAGGTAGCGAATCGCCTGAGACGGCCGGCTTTGCAAGCATTCGATGGCGTTAGGCCAACGCTGATCGCGCGGGAACCCTTGGCACTGCTGCGCCGTTCGGTCAGCGAATCACTTGATGACTTCTTCGGCCAGTCCTGCCACTCGCAGCGCCTTATGCTTCGCGCCTTTGAGGTTGTAGTACCGGCGGGTGACGATCCGCTGCGCGTATAGCCCGCCTCCGGCCTGCACGTTCGTAACCGCCTTCCACCCGCCATACGCATCGGCGGTGAGATCGCGGATCGCGTGAAACAGCCGCGCACGATAGTCGCCATCGACCGCGTTACTGGTCCCCATGTACTTGCGAACGAGAGGACCCGTCACTTCGTTCTCGAGATCGGCGATGCCGGGTGCGGTGAGAATCGAACCACCCGAGATGTCGTGCAGATGCCGCACCATCAGATTGTAATTCGCAGCGCCGTGATACTTGCCGGCATTGGTATAGAGTTCGTCGGGGAAGGCGCCTTGATCGGTAATCTGGCAGTTCGCGATCGCGGCCTCGAGCGCAGCTCGAATCAATGTGGCATGGATGAGCATCTCGGAGATTTTCTCTTTGACGTGCCCTTCATTCGCCAACCCGTTGGCCTCCGCGATTAGCTGAGCGAAGCCGACGAGCTGGTCCGCCTCCTCGGCCATCGCCGAAAGTCCGCCGAGCCGCTCCCAAAGCCCAAGCGAATGCGCGAACACTGCTGCCTGCTGCACCGCACCATCGAGGAAGATGCGTTCGTTCGGCACGAATACGTCGTCGAAGATAACGAATCCCTCGGGCATATGGATTTTCGCGGAGATCGGGAACACGCGGGTATCGGGATGGCGCGGCGCAAAGGTAGTGTCGATGATCTTGACGCCGGGAGAGTTGACCGCGACCGCGCATCCGATCGCGTACGCCTCCTCGCCGGGCTTCATCGCCTTGGTCGGGATCACCATCAGGTCGTGGCTCATCGAGGCGCCGGTGATATGCAGCTTCGCGCCGCGAATCACGACGCCATCTTTACGCCGCTCGACCACGCGCGTGTAGGCATCGGGATCGTCCTGCTTGCCCGGCGGACGGCTGCGATCGCCTTTCGCATCCGTGATGCATTCGACGATACGAATATCGTTGCGTTGCGCGTTCTGAACATAGTGGCGGATGCGTTCGGCACAATCCGGCAGGACGTCCGCGATCCGGGTGGCCGCGGTCGTCAGCGTCATGATCGACTGGTAGGTGACGTTGGCGACGATGTCGGATTCGAGCAGCAGCGGGATACGGTCGCGCAACTCCTGCGCCGAGCGCGGAATTGCCATCAGCGGACTGACTGCGCCGATTGCCGGCGAGTAAAATTGATCGTAGCCCTGCGCGATTCGCGAGACGCATTCGCCAAGCAACGGATGAGTGACGAGATCGCGCACCCGCTCGCCTTCGAAATAGGTTTCGCGGTTGTCGGCCAGCGACCTTTTGTATTGCTCTCCGGTCATCATACGGGTTTTCTCTCCTTAACCTTTTCGTTCAGTGGCTTTCGCGTTGCGGCCACGCGAAACCGCGCGTGCGAGATGCCATCACGGTAAAGGGATAGATTCTTCAGGTCAACGAAATTCGGTCGGCAAATTTATCGTGTGAAGCCAGGTCGGATCGCATCACGCGGTCGCTTGGGGCCATGCGTTACTCTGCGGCGAAAGCAGCGTGGGCTAAGCGGCGCTTGCGCATCGTCTCGTGCGATTGCGCCTGCTCGGCGGCGCGGCGAGCCGAGTCGGTCGCATGATACAGTTCGAGATCGTCGGCGAATTCGTGCTCGCTGACCGGCGTCAGTGCCAGATCGGTGTAGTTCTTCGACGCTGGATCCTTTTCGATTTTCCGGCGCAGACGTTCGAGCCGCCAGAAAAACCATAGACCCGGACCGTAGGTCGCGACCATTTCGCGCGTCCGCCGTAGCGCAAACGTGAACACACTCTCGCGCGGATAGCCGGGACGCCGCTGCGTACGCCGCTTGCGACGAAAAATTCCGCCTTGCAGCGGATGCACGTGCTCGTATTTGTGGCTGGCATAGAAGTAGAAAATCATCGACGCAATGCGGCTGGTGCGGATGTCGCTCGCGACCGCGCGCTTGATCAGCGTCACGATATGCTCGGGCGAGTAGTAGAGATGCCACGCGCGCTGGTAGATGTCCTCCCATTCGGCCGCGGTCATGCGCGGATGGTGCGCGGTTGCGTGCTCGGCGTCGTACTTGTTGGTATCGGTCTCCATGCGCTCGCCGCGTAAGTACATTTCCTTATGATCCTGCGAGCCGGGCAGCGGCGTCAGCATGAAAAATTCCATGATGTCGATCGGCAGTTCGCGCTGGATGATCTGGATGTCGCGCGCGATGCTCTCCGGCGTGTCGGCGGGAAAGCCCAGGATGTAGCCGGCGTAGGTGAGCACTTTGGCTTTCTTCCACGCCTGCAGCATCTTGCGATACTCGGTGATTTGATTCTGTCCCTTCGACGCGCCCTTCAGGCTCTCGGGGTTGATGTTCTCGAGCCCGATGAAAACTTTCTTGCATCCGGCGCGCGCCGCCTTCTCGATAAAATTGGGAATTTTGTGGCAGAGCGTGTCCACCTGCATGATGATGTTGAGGCGCATGTGGTCGCGGCTCCGCAGCTCGATGATCCGATCGAGAATCGCCTCCCAATTCTTGTTGCGCGCGAAGTTGTCGTCAGTGATGAAGAAGCTGCGCACGCCCTGCGCCGCGTGCGCCCGCATCAGCTGCTCGACGTCGTCGGCAGTGCGGTAACGCGACTTGCGGCCCTGCACGTTGATGATGGTGCAGAAGCTGCAACTGAAGGGGCAGCCGCGGCCCGCGTCGAAGGATCCGAGCGCGCCGGCATAGCGCTTCACGTACTTGAGCGGCAAAAACGGCAGCGGCGTACCGTTCATCGCGGGCAGATCATTCATGAAATTGTAGAGCGGCAACAGACGCTGCTCGAAGGCGGACTTGAAAAGTTCCTCGAGGCGCTCTTCGGCCTCGCCCGCGAACAGCGTGATGCCGTCGGCGAGCGCGTCTTTGAGCTCCGGCGGCAATTCGGGAAGCATCGCGAGACAGCCGCTCACGTGGAAGCCGCCGATCACGACGGCGATGTTTGCCGCGCGCAGCTCGCGTGCAATATCGACCGCGCGCGCGAACTGATTAGTCTGCACGCCGACGATCAGCACAATCCCGCGATTGACGTTGCGTCCGAAGCGGCGGATTATTTCGCGGACCGGAACCTTGGTGTTGGTTTCGTCGTGAGCTTCAATCTCGATATCGACGTCGTCGCCAAGCACACGGCGATCGCGGGAATCAAGCGCGAGTCCATAAAGACTCGACAACGAATTCGAGGGTATGAAGCCGCGCCACCATTGGATGACGTAGCCGTCGTCGTCGTAATGCGAGGGCTTGATCAGTTCGACCAGAAATTTTGTGCGCGCGCGTACCTCTACTACCCGCTCCATGCCTGCTCCATCAATCGCTTCATTTCGCAGCGCCCGCATCAAAAACGCTTATGCGCGCGAGGGTTCAGATTAGTCGTTATTGGTGCCCACGGATACCCGATAGACACCCACCAGTTCGCAAGCTAGCCATTGTCGAATGATGGAATCATTGCGATAAGAAGGACTATGTTGATCGCGGGGACGATTGGTCCTCGAAACCGATTGAATTCTTAAGCCTTGGAGGAACTGCAATGTCGGCGGAACCCCGAAAAGAAACCAGCAGCCAGCGGCGCGTCGCGCCGGCCAAATTTGCGCACGCGGTCCTGCGCACCAACAAATTCAAGGCGATGATCGAATTCTATACCACCGTGCTCGAGGCCGAAGTGGTGACTTCGAACGATTTCATCGCGTTCCTCACCTACGACGACGAGCATCATCGAATCGCGATCGCGGCCGTGCCGGGTCTGGTCGATCGCGATCGCCGCTCGGTCGGCCTCGATCATCTGGCATACACCTACGCCAATCTCGGCGATCTGGTTTTCACATACGAGCGGCTGAAAACCGCAGGCATCATGCCGGTCGTGACGATCAATCATGGCCCGACGACCTCGATGTACTATCGCGATCCCGATGGTAACCGCGTGGAATTGCAGATCGACAATTTCGACAGCGTCGAGAAGTTGAAGGGATTTTTCACCGGCGGAGATTTCAAAAATAATCCCATCGGTGTGAACTTCGATGCCGACGAACTCGCGCGCAAGTATCATGAAGGCGTGCCGGATGCCGAATTGATCAAATACGATGCATCAAAGGGAATCGATCCAAACACGCTCCAGCGATTGACCGGTTTTAACGAGCAGCAGTAACAGAAGAACTGAGAGGACGATGAGACTCGCGACTTTTACTCATGACGGAGCGACGCGCATCGGCGTCGTGATCGACGACTCGATCGTTGACCTCGCGGCGGCTACGCCGGAATTGCCGCGCGACATGATCGCGTTCCTGGCTGCCGGCGGAAATGCACTCGAGCGCGCGCGCAATGCGGCGAAGGACTCGGCCAAGCGGCTTGCGCTCGCCAGTGTGAAACTCGAGGCGCCAATCAAGCGCCCGCCGGAATTTCTGGCGATCGGGCTCAACTACGCGGATCACGTCGCGGAATCGCAAATGAAGAAGCCCGAGTTTCCGATGTTCTTCAACAAGCAATCGAGCTGCGTTACGGGTCCCGGCGATCCGATTCATTTGCCGCGCGTTTCCACCGCGCTGGATTACGAAGGCGAGCTTGGTTTTGTGATCGGCCGGCGATGCCGTCATGTGCCGCACGATCGCGCGCATGAGGTGATCGCCGGTTACGTGATCGTAAATGACGTGAGCGTGCGCGACTGGCA
>PNBD01000129.1 GCA_003135855.1 Deltaproteobacteria bacterium | reverse complement strand
GCGTTTCTCGAGAAGCGCAAGCCCCACTTTGCGGCACGCGCATAGCGCATCGACGGAAAAATGAAGGGCGGTTGAAAGACCGCCCCTTCGAGTAATCAAATTATTTGCGAATTCGCGATTAGCGGGCGGCGACGGTCGTCAACTCGCCCATGCGCGCGACCAGGTATTCAGGCTGGCCGTCGTGCCAGATGCGGAATTGGACGCGTTGCCCCGGACTGTATGTCGCGACCAGATCATCGAAGGCATTTGCGTCGGGCACCGTCTTGCCATCGAATTCGCTGATCACGTCACCCGGCTGAATGCCCGCCTTGTCCGCCGGCGATCCAATAAAGACGGCTTGCACTTTCGCGCCCCAAACGTCGAGCGCCCACGCGGTCGTCACGCCAAAATAAGCGGGGCCGTCGGCGATGGTCACGTCGGGATGCAGAAAATGCGCGCGCCGAACGCCGCGTACGTGTTTCACGATATCGGTGATCGTTTCGGCTTCATCGAGGCTGAAGACCTGGCCGGCCAGATACGTCTCGCCCTTGGCTCCCACCGATACGCCGATATCGGGGAACGCGCGCGACTTCAGTTCATCCTTGACGCGGGCCTCGAGTTCAGTGGGTTTGAGACGGTGGCGCTTCGATGACAGGTCGAAGTCCGAGTCGGCGAGGATGACCAAGGTAGTGATCGAATCGCCGGCGCCGGTATCCGATGCCTTGAGCGGCACCGTCGAGATATTCTGCGAAGTCAATTCGGGAGTTGCGCTCGAACGATGCGGAGGGCGGGCGACGAAGATCGCGGCAAAGATCATGAGTGCGGCGCCGACGGCCGAGATGGTCAAATCTCTCGTCCATCCCCGACGAGGGAAAACGATGAATGCTGGCGGCGGCGCAGGTTCGTCGATGGTGTCGGTCGTTTCGATGTTCGCGTCGTCGAGATCTGGAAAGTCTTTGCGGAAGGCTTCCTCGGCTGCGGCGAGCTGCTGGAGTTCCTCGAAGGTACGCGGAATACCGTCGATTATCGCGACGATTTGGTCGGGTGAATTCAGGGGCGCATCTTCGAGGGCATCTTCGGGTGCATCTTGGGCCGCGTCGAGGTCCTCGATGTCATCGACCAGATCAGGCGGCGCGGCAGGCGGCTTGGCGCCCGATTTCACTTCATCGCGGCGACTCGCGAAGTCCGCGTAACGAATCTTGGACTCGGTCGGGTTATCGCTTTTTTTCGGCGCAAGACCTCGATCACGCCCAAAGCGTTTGAGGGCCTCTTCGAGCGTGAGAACATTATCGTGTGGCTCTCCCCCGTTCTTACTCATACAACTGCCACTCCGAGCGGATTAGACACGTCCGGGTTTTGGCGCGTCGTCTTTCTATTAGCAGGGAATCAGATTGATGGCGAACGGATTAGTGTTATTTTTGTGACAAAGTGGCGAATTTTACGCCATGATGTATTTAGAAATCGTCAGCGGGTGAGGCAGTACAGGTACCTGCCCCACCGATTACTTCATCGATCGTGAATTGCCGGCTAGATCGCTTCGCTGACCGCGTCTTCTCGCTGAGTGGGTTTGGGACGCGACTGCAGCGGGCTGTAGCGGCGAAGCTGCTCGCCGATATAGACCTGCCGCGGGCGGGCAATCTTTTGCTCGGGATCGCGCACCATCTCGGCCCACTGCGCCATCCATCCCGAAGTGCGCGGGATCGCGAACAGCACCGGGAACATGTCCATCGGGAATCCCATCGCCTGGTAAATGATGCCGGAATAAAAATCGACGTTCGGGTAAAGTTTGTGCGAGATGAAGTAGTCGTCTTGCAGCGCGATTCGCTCGAGTTCGATCGCGATGTCGATCAGCGGGTTGCGGCCGGTGACCTCGAATACCTGCGCCGCCATCTCTTTGAGAATCTTGGCGCGCGGATCGTAATTTTTGTAAACGCGATGCCCAAAGCCCATCAATCGGCGATCGCCATTTTTGACCTTCTTGATCATATCGGGAATCGCGGCGACCGAGCCGATATCCATCAGCATCCGTATGGCGGCCTCGTTGGCACCGCCATGCAACGGTCCATAGAGCGCGGCAATCGCGGCGGCAGCAGTGGCATAGGGATCGGGCTGCGAGCTTCCCACCGAGCGCATCGCATTGGTCGAGCAGTTCTGTTCGTGGTCGGCATGCAGGATGAAGAGCACCTCGAGCGCGCGCTCGAGGACCGGATTGGGCTTATAGCGGAGCTCGGTCATCTTGAACAGCATCGAGAGCAGGTTGCCAGTGTAGCTGAGCTCGTTGTCGGGGTAGACGTAGGGGAGGCCCTTGGTGTGGCGATAGGCGAAGGCGGCGAGCGTCGGGATTTTTCCAATCAGGCGGCGCGTCTGCAGGCGGCGCGACTCGAGGTTGTGAATATCCTTGGCGTCGGGATAGAAGGTCGAGAGCGCGCCGACGGTGCCGACCAGCATGCCCATCGGATGGGCGTCGTAGCGATAGCCCTCCATGAATTTTTTTATGTTCTCGTGGACCATCGTGTGAATCTTGATGTTGTTCTCCCAACGGTCGTAATGGCCGCGGTCGGGGAGTTCGCCCTTGACGATCAGGTAGGCGGTCTCGAGGTAGTTGCTCTTTTCGGCGAGCTCTTCGATTGGATAGCCGCGGTAGCGGAGGATTCCTTTGTCGCCGTCGATGTAAGTGATACGGCTGCGGCATGAAGCCGTGTTGGTGAAGGCGGGGTCGTATGACATCAGGCCAAAGTCGTCATCGGCGGCCTTGATTTGCCGCAGCGCAGTGGCGCGAATCACGCCGCCCTCTTCGATCGGAATCTCATAATGCTTGCCCGTGCGATTGTCGGTAACGCTGAGAGTGTCCTTTGCCATCGTTCTCCTCGCCTATATGTGATGGTCGCGAAAATCGCCCGCCGAACGATTATTTCCAGCAAGATCGCGCGTGCCAAAACCAGGCAGGCATCCTTCGCGTTCAACATATATACAGTATAGAACATTTCTTGTCCAAGGCCGCAAACAACTTTTTTCGTTTGAATTTTGGGGACGCTTATTTTCCGGCATCGCGATCCGACAAGACCGCGATCGGAAGTCAAATCGCGAGGAGGACCCGCCATGAAGATCGATTGCGTTTGTCGCCGACGAATCCCCGGCAGTATCGTGAATCCTATTGGATCATCACGCAGCCGGAATCCAGGTTGAGTGTCTGGTGATTTCGTCAAGGCGACAATCCCGCAGGACGCTCGCGGGGTTCACAACATTCGCGGAGGACAAGCGATGAAAACAGCTACGAGTATCTACTCTTGCATGGCGGCGGTTGTGCTCATGGTGCTTTCGAGCGGGGGCATCGCAGGGGCCGTGGACCCATCCGACACCCACCTCGGCGGTGGGTCACTGGCGAACGTCACGACCGGCGTTGATGACACCGCGTTGGGGTTCAACGCGCTCAATGCCGACACCGATGGCAGTCGGAATACTGCTACCGGATCGGGCGCCATGCAGAACAACATCTCGGGCAACGACAATACCGCGGACGGATTCCAATCGCTCCAGAGCAACACCACAGGCGTGAGCAATACCGCGGTCGGATGGCAAGCGCTCAACGGCAACACCACGGGCCACGACAATACCGCGGTCGGGCTGGCGGCTCTGCAGAGCAACAGCTCGGGCTTCTTCAATACCGGCACCGGAAAGAACGCGCTGGTCTTCAACAGCACGGGCAACAACAATACCGCGGATGGAACGAAGGCCCTCGAGGCAAACACGACGGGCTCTCAGAATACCGCCAGCGGCGTGCAAGCGCTGTTCAGCAACACGACGGGCAGCAACAATACCGCCACCGGATTTCAGTCGCTGTTCAAAAACACCACGGGTTCGAACAATACCGCGACCGGGCGGAACACCCTCCTCAGCAACAGCACCGGTATCAACAATACCGGAAACGGAATCAACGCCCTTAAGTCCAACACCACGGGCTCCAACAATACCGCCAGCGGGCTGAACGCGATGCTGCTCAACACCACCGGCTTCAACAATACCGCCAGCGGACTCGGCGCCCTCTCGAACAACACCACGGGCTACTACAATACTGCTACGGGATTGCAAGCCCTCTTGAGCAACACCACGGGCTTCAACAGTACCGCCGACGGAGTCAATGCGCTCCGCAGCAACACTTCTGGGCTACAGAATACCGCGCTGGGAATGAACGCTCTGTCCGGCAATACGACCGGCAATAGCAACATCGGCATAGGTATTAACGCAGGGCTTAATCTCACGACTGGCGGCAACAACATCGACATTGGCAATCCCGGTATCGCGGCCGAGGCTACCACGATCCGGCTGGGCACGCAGGGTACTCAGACGGCGACCTACATCGCGGGCATCACCGGCAATGCAATAACGGGAAGTGAGGTAGTGATTAGCAGTGCTGGACGCCTCGGCATCCTGGGGCCCTCGTCGGCGCGCTTTAAGAACGATATCTCAGACATGGGCGCATCGACCGATGGGCTAATGAAGCTGCGTCCAGTGACGTTCCGCTACAAGAGCGACGAGCAAGGAACCAAGCAGTACGGGCTGGTCGCAGAAGAAGTCGATAAGGTCTATCCAGAACTTGTGGTGCGCGACGCGGATGGCAAGATCGAGTCGGTGCGCTACTCGATGCTTAGCTCGATGCTGCTCAACGAACTGCAGAAGCAGCACAGAGCGATGGTCGAACAGAAGGCGGCGACGCAGAGGCAGATCGCGGATTTGAAGGCCAGCTACGAACAGGAGCGATCGAAGCGAACTGCTTTCGAGCAACGCCTCGCGAACCTGGAGCGAACAGTGATCGCGCAAAAGAAAGATCGTAGTGTTCAAGCCGCTTTCAATAAGTAGTCACTCGGCGAGCGATCTGCGCTGGCGATCGCGGAAGCCAACACTACCCGTGGAGGAGTAGCAATGAAGAGTTCAGTGGTACGCGTTCATCTGTTTGCGGCAGTGGTGATAGTGCTTTTGAGCGGCGTAGCGCTGGCGCAAAACAACACCAGCTTTGGCACGGGGGCGCTCGCGAGCGTCACCAACGGCCACGACGATTCCGCGTTCGGGTTCAACGCGCTTAACGCGGACACCAGCGGCTTCAATAATACCGCGACCGGTTCGGGCGCTCTCGAGAAGAACAGCGGCAGCGGGGGTTTGTTCAGCTCCGACAATACCGCGACCGGGTTCAATGCGCTGAACGCCAATATGACGGGCTTTGAAAATACCGCGACCGGATCGGAGGCGCTCGAGAGTACCACTATTGGCGCCGACAATACCGCCACCGGAGCGAGCGCTCTCTTATTTAACACCACGGGTTCCAGCAACACGGCAACCGGAGGGAGCGCGCTACAGAACAACACCGGTGGCAACTTAAACACGGCCACAGGATTTGCAGCTCTCTTCAGCGCGCAACCACCGCAAACCACGGGCTCGTTCAATACCGCTACCGGAGCCTTCGCCCTCCAGAGCAACAGCACGGGCCACGATAATACCGCCGCCGGAATGAGAGCACTCGCCGCTAACACCATCGGCTTCAACAATACCGCCGACGGAGTGAGTGCACTCGCCGCTAACACCACGGGTTCCGCAAATACCGCGACTGGAGTTGGGGCGCTGCAAAGCAACTCAACGGGCTACCAGAACACCGCCGTCGGAATGCAATCGCTGTCCGCCAACACGACCGGCTTCTTCAACACCGCCGCTGGAATGAACGCGCTATTTTCGAACACCACCGGCTTTTACAACACTGCCGCGGGGATGCACGCGCTCTACAACAACACCACCGGGATGAATAACATTGCGCTGGGAGTATCGGCGCTGAGCAGTAACACCACCGGGCAGCACAATATCGGAATAGGTCTCTATGGCGGATTCAATCTGACCACCGGAGACAACAACATCGATATCGGCCATGTCGGTGTCGCCGCCGAGGCCAATACGATCCGGCTCGGTTCGCTGGATACTCAGACGGCCACTTACATCGCGGGTATCAACGGCAGCCCAGTGATGGGTGTTGACGTAGTGATCAGCAGTTCTGGGCGCCTCGGCATCCTGGCGTCCTCGGCGCGCTACAAGAAAGATATCTCCGCGATGGGCGACTCGACTGACGCGCTGATGAAGCTGCGTCCAGTGACGTTCCGCTACAAGAGCGACGAGCAAGGAACCAGGCAGTACGGGCTGGTCGCAGAAGAAGTCAATAAGGTCTATCCGGAACTCGTCGTGCGCGATGCGGATGGCAAGGTCGAATCCGTGCGCTATTCGATGCTCAGCTCGATGCTGCTCAACGAGCTGCAGAAGCAGATCAAAGAGAATGAGCAACAAGCCGACCAGCTAAAGCAGCAAGCCGACGAGTTGCGCAATCAGATCAAAATGAACGGGGAGCAGGCTGAAAAGCTGGCACAGTTCGAGGAGCGCCTGTCGAAGATCGAGCGTGTGATGGCGGCGAAGGACGGCAACCGCAATCTGGCGGTGGCCTTCAGCAAGTAGAGATTCGACGGAGAGGCCGGCGTTGGATCCTTGCCGGTCCACATTGCGCGGCTGTTGATGCGGATGCTTTGATTTTACGGCATCCCAACCAGGAGAGCGGTTCGAGAGCAGCGCGCCAAATGCTGGAAAAAATTATTGCGGGCCTGTCCGGATTTATCATCGCGACGATTTCAACGCTCGGTTACGGCGGCGTGCTCCTGCTGATGGCGATCGAGAGCGCATGCNNGCTGCCGTCGGAAGTGATCATGCCGTTTTCAGGATACCTGGTTGCGACCGGACGATTCAGCCTGCAAATGGTGGCAATTGCGGGCGCGGTGGGATGCCTGCTCGGATCATACGTCGCGTATTACGTGGGCGGACACGGCGGCCGAAGATTCATCGAGCGTTACGGACGCTACATACTAATCGCGCCGCATCAACTGGAAGTCGCCGATCGGT
>PNBD01000112.1 GCA_003135855.1 Deltaproteobacteria bacterium | reverse complement strand
AGGCAGCTCCGATCAGATCGAACGCGCGCTCACCTGGCTGCGCAACAGCGGCGTGACCGTCGAGCCGATTGAAAAAAACGTCATCGAGTAATCGCCGCGACGCGCGCGCTTGCGCGATGACAGTTCATCACGATGCCCCTGACTGACGCGCAAATCGAACGCTACAGCCGCCAGATAATCGTTCCGCGAATCGGCGGGCGCGCGCAGGAGCGTCTCCTCAATGCGAAAATGCTAATCGCAGGCGAGGCGCAACAGGTTGAACAATCGCTCGCATACCTGGTCGGCGCCGGTGTCGGCTCGATTCGTCTCGCGATGCCGCAGGCGGATCGATCAGCCTTTGACCGGCTGAAAAAATCGATGCGCGAGCTTAATCCAGACGTGACGACACAATTGGATGAAGCATCAGAAGAGCCAATCGACGTTGCGCTGTTGATCATCGGCAGTGATGCCGCGCGCGATCTCGCCGACCGCCGCTGCACTGTAACAAATCTGCGAGCTTGCGTCGTTGCGCGATTGGATCAGCCCGCGAAGATCGCAGTGCTGACCTCGCCTTCATCCTGCCCGCGATGCGCCGATGCGTCGTTGCTCGCCCCAGTCGGCGCCCGTGTCGCCGACGCTGACTTCGTCGCGATGCTCGCCACCGCCGAGGCATTCAAGCTGCTGGCCGGCTACCACGAAAATCCATTGTCAGTGATAATCGACTTCGACGGCCACCAGACTCGTTCTCGCGCCGTTACTTCCCCCTGCACCTGCCCGAACAACCCTCGATGACATGCACCCGCTCGTCCGCGACCCACAATGACAAAATTCTGGCTGTTCGATTTCGATAACACCGTCGCGCGCCTCGAGCCCGAGGTCGATTGGGCCGGCGGCCGGCTGCAACTCGAACCGTTTCTCCGTTCGGTCGGCGCGCCCGCCGACATCTTCGAACGAATTCCGCGCGGGAACCTGCCGCTCTACGACGCCTATCGAAAACTTCTCGTCGCCGACGGGATCGGCCCTGACGAAAATCGAAATCTTCGCTCCGCCTCCGCCATGATTGAGAAAATCGAAATGGCCGGCGTCGATCGCGCCCAGCCGCTCGAAGGAGCACTCGATCTGCTCGCCGCGCTCAAGCACCTCGACGCCTCGATCGCGATCGTTACCTCGAATTCCTCGCGCACAATCCACCGCTGGTTCGAGCTGAATCCTTTAGACCCGCCCGATTCGATAACCGCAATCGTCGGCCGCGACTCGATGCTCGCGCTCAAGCCCGCGCCTGACATGATAGTTCGCGCGCTCGAGGAATTGTCGGCGCGTCCTGACGAAGCCGCCTTCGTCGGTGACAGCGAGGCCGACCTGCTCGCCGCCCGCGCCGCACATCTTCGCTTTTATGGAATCGCGCACGACGACCAATCGCGCGATCGCCTGCTCCGCGCCGGCGCCGACGAAATCTTCTCTTCACCGCGCGCGCTGGCGCTTCATTTGAACGTGCTTTCGCCGCGCGCTTGAGTTGCCAGCGTCAAGGTGGTGTCAAATCGGGACACTACTCGCCATCGCCAAACCCTTGTCACATCACTTTGGATTAAGTAACCTCGCAAGACTAACTAACCTCGCTAGTCTGCCAAGCAATCTATTCGATTAAAGGAGCTATACATTTCGCATGGATCAGGGTTTTACCTTGTGGTTTACAGGTCTGTCCGGCGCCGGAAAATCCACCCTTGCTGAACTCGTTGCGTCCGAGTTGCGCAAACGGGGTCATCGCGTCGAAATTCTGGACGGCGACGAAGTCCGCACCAATCTCTCCAAAGGACTCGGCTTCTCGAAAGAAGATCGCGACATCAACATCCGCCGGATCGGCTACGTATGCCACCTGCTGGCGCGCAACGGCGTGATTGCGATCTCCGCCGCGATCTCGCCCTACCGCGAGATCCGCGACGAAGTCCGCCGTCAGCACGATCGCTTCTTCGAGGTGTTCGTCCGCTGCACGATCGACAAACTGGTCGAGCGCGATGTCAAAGGCCTCTACAAGAAAGCGCTCGCCGGCGAGATCAAATCCTTCACCGGCGTTTCCGATCCTTACGAGGAACCGCACACCCCCGAATTGATTGTCGATAGCAGCACCGAGACCGTCGATCAGAGCCTCGCAAAATTACTCGGCCGCCTCGAACAGTTGAACTACATCAACAAAGGGGCGCGCTGATGAGCATGCGCGAAGATCCAATCACGGCGCACGGCGGCGGCGAGCTGATCGACTTGAAGGCGCCGGCCTCGGAGCAGGCTAGTCTCCGCACTCGCGCCGCGACGCTGCCAGTCGTCACCCTTAACGCGCGCGATTTGGCCGACCTCGAGATGCTCGCGACGGGCGCGTTCTCACCGCTGACCGGCTTCATGGGCGAGGCGGACTACAAGCGGAGCCGCGACGAGATGCGGCTCGCGTCGGGCGTGCCATGGTCGATTCCGATCACGCTGGCGGTCGACGAGGCCAAGGCGCACTCACTCAAGGTCGGCACCGATATCGCACTCGCCACCCAAGACGGCAAAGTGCTCGCGACCATGAAGCTGGCCGAGATTTACAAGGTAGATCGTCACGCCGAAGCCAAGGCAGTGTTCGGTACCGACGAGGATGCGCACCCGGGTGCGAGGAACGTCACCTCGATGCCGCCTTATTGCCTCGCCGGACGCGTCACATTGTTCGAGGAAATTCCGGGCCGCACTTTTCTCGAGTTTCCGCGCGAGCCGCGCCAGACCCGCGCCGCGTTTCGCGAGCGTGGATGGCGCAAAATCGTCGCCTTCCAGACCCGCAACCCCACTCATCGCGCGCACGAGTATATCCAGAAGGCGGCGCTCGAAATCTGCGACGGCATCATGATTCATCCGCTGGTCGGCGAGACCAAGGGCGACGACGTGCCCGCCGCGGTCCGGATGGAAACCTACAAGGTGCTGCTCGATCAGTATTATCCCAAAGACCGCGCGATGCTCGGCGTGTTCCCAGCGCACATGCGCTACGGCGGCCCGCGCGAAGCAATCCTGCACGCGATCGTTCGCCGCAACTACGGATGCACCCATTTCATCGTCGGCCGCGATCACGCCGGCGTCGGCAACTATTACGGCAGTTACGACGCGCAGAAAATTTTCGATCGCTTCAAGCCCGAAGAGATGGGCATCACGCCGCTGATGTTCGAGAACACCTTCTACTGCAAGCGATGCAACGGGATGGCGTCGTTCAAGACTTGCCCGCATACCGACGAAGATCGCTTGATCCTGTCGGGCACCAAGGTTCGCGACATGTTGCGCGCAGGCCAGGCGCCTCCGCCGGAATTCACGCGCCCCGAGCTGGCCGCCATCCTGGTCCGCGCAATGAAGGAATCGAAGTAAGCGCGCCAGCCGATCTGCTCTTCCCCTCTCCCGTCTCTAAATCGTTAGAGAGCCTGCCCTGAGCGCAGTCGAAGGGACGACGCCGAACAACGCGCCGCGAAGCCGACTTCGGGCCGAAGGGCCGAATCGCTTCCAGGAAAGTGAGGCGTCAGGAGAGGGTCCTCTTTCCGAATTGCTTTATCGCGCGCCGCTACTTGTCAGTTCGCAGCTCGACCGTATTCCCATCCGGATCGACCACCCACAATTGACGGCCCGCCCCCATGTTCGACGGCGCCTCGAGAAACTCGATTCCCATCTCCTTCAGCGCACGCTTGGTCTCGTCGAAATCTTCGACATCGAACGCAACATGCGCACCGAGCGGGTCCGGCTTGCTGCCGCGACCCTCGCTCGAGATGATGTGCAATGCGTTGTTGCCGATCCCGTACCACGCGCCGCCGAACGGAAAATCCGGCCGCGGCAGCTTCTTCAGCCCGATCACTTTTTCGTAGAACTCGGTCGCCTTCTGGACGTCGCTGACGCGGAACGCCGCGTGATTGAATGCCTTCGTCTTGATCATTTCTTTTTCTCCCCTACCGGATGTTTAATGCAGTTTTGATTCTTAATCGAAGGCGCTCTCGCCCGTGATGTCGCGCCCGAGGATCAGCGTGTGCACGTCGAAGGTCCCTTCGTAGGTATTCACCGTCTCGAGATTCATCATGTGCCGGATGACGGGATACTCGTTCACGATTCCATTGGCGCCCAGCATGTCGCGCGCGTCGCGGGCAATTTTCAGCGCCTCGTTGACGTTGTTGCGCTTGGCGAACGACACGTGCTCCGGACGCATCTTGCCTTGATCCTTCAGATGAGCGAGCCGCAGACAAACCATCTGCGCCTTGCTGATTTCCGTCAGCATCTTCACCAGCTTGGCCTGCACCAATTGATAGCCGGCCAGCGGACGCGAGAACTGTTTGCGCGATTTGGTGTAATCGAGCGCGCAGTGGTAGCACGATCGCGCCGCGCCGATCGCACCCCACGCGATTCCGTAGCGCGCCTGCGTGAGGCATCCGAGCGGCCCTTTGAGGCCGCGCGCCGCCGGCAGATGAGCCGTCTTCGGAATTCGCACGTCTTCGAAAATCAGCTCCGACGTGATCGATGCGCGCATCGAGAACTTGCCATGGATATCGCGCGTCGAAAATCCCGGCGCGCCCTTCTCGACTACGAACCCCGTGATGCCCTCATCGACCTTGGCCCACACGATCGCGACATCCGCGATCGAGCCGTTCGTGATCCAGCGCTTGGTCCCGTTGAGAATCCATCCGTCGCCGTCGCGACGCGCCCGCGTCTCCATCCCACCCGGGTCCGAGCCGTGGTCCGGTTCCGTCAAGCCGAAGCAGCCAATCAATTTCCCTTTCGCCATCTCCGGCAGGTAGCGATTCTTCTGCTCCTCGGTCCCGTTCGCGTAGATCGCGTACATCGAAAGCGCGCTTTGCACTGACGCGAACGAGCGCAGCCCCGAGTCGCCGGCTTCCAGCTCCTGCATGATCAGTCCATAAGCAACGTTGTTCATTCCGGCGCAGCCATAGCCCTTCAAATTTGCGCCGAACATACCGAGCTCAGCCATTTGCGGAACCAGCTGCATCGGGAAAGTTTCGTCGGCGAAACTGCGCTCGATTGTCGGTATGATCTCGCGCTCGACGAATCGTTTGGCGGTATCGCGCGCCATTTTCTCTTCGTCGGTGAGCAAATCGTCCAAATAAAAGAAATCCAGGTCTCTTAATAAATCCGACATGTTAGGCTCCCTGCCATTCTTGAAAGGCGTTTTACTTATGAACTTTGAGAAATTGCCATTATATCGACGCAACGTCGACAGTTATTTTGGTGACCAAAAACGAGGAATTGGTCTTGCCGCCCCTTGACCCACGAAGACTCGTTCTGCACGCTCGTCTTTAGGCCGTAAAGCTCTGTAACCTGGCACTCAGTTGCCTCGTATATAGGTATCACGTAGCCTTATACATCAGGTTGTCTTATGCACATTGAAACGCTGAAAGTTTTCTGCGACATAATCGAAAGCGGTAGCTTTTCTTATGCCGCCTCGCAAAATTTCGTAACCCAATCGGCGGTCAGCCAGCAGGTCCGAAGCCTTGAAGACAAGTACGAGTGCCGATTGTTAGAGCGGGCGCGGGCCGGTGTCAAACCGACTCCGGCGGGGCAGATACTCTACAATTCGAGCAAAGAGATCGTCCGGCGGTTTATCGAGCTGGAGAATCGCCTGCGCGAGATCGGCTCGGTGATCGCGAACTCCTCGAAGCGCGCCTCGAATCCGGCGTGCTCGGGCGAGCAGCACATGACTCCGACCTGG
>PNBD01000150.1 GCA_003135855.1 Deltaproteobacteria bacterium | reverse complement strand
CCCTACGCGTTACCGCCGCAATTGCGCGACGAAATTGCCCGACTCACGGCAGATGCCGCTATTAACCGCTATCCCGACGCCAGCGCACATGGACTGAAAGAAAAAATCCGCGCTGTAACCGGCTTGCCGCAAGGTATGGAAGTGCTGCTCGGCAACGGCTCGGACGAGATCATCCAGCTGCTCGAGCTGGCGGTGGCCAAGCCGGGCGCTACGCTGTTGGGCGTGGAGCCATCATTCGTGATGTACAAGATGATCGCGGCCTTCACCGGCATGAATTACATCGGCGTGCCGCTCACGGAAAATTTTGCGCTAGACTTGCCTTCCATGTTGACTGCCATCCAACGCCATCAGCCTGCGCTGGTATTCCTCGCCTACCCAAACAACCCTACGGGCAACCTGTTCGATGCCGAGGCTATCGCACAAATCATCGAAGCCGCGCCCGGCTTGGTGGTAGTGGATGAAGCCTATTATGCTTTTGCCAGCGCCAGTTTTATTCCTATGCTGGCGCATTATTCCAATCTGTTGGTGATGCGAACTTTTTCCAAGCTCGGTATGGCCGGTTTGCGTCTGGGTTTTCTGGCCGGCAGGAAGGCATGGCTGGAGCAGTTGGAAAAGCTGCGCTTGCCGTATAATGTCGGCGTATTGACGCAACTGGTAGCAGAAAAACTATTGCAGCATCACGACGTATTGTTGCAGCAGGCAGAACAGATCAAACAGGATCGGACGTGGTTGTATGAGCGTCTGGTCGGGACGGTGGATGTGCGGGCGTATCCGAGCGAGGCCAATTTTATTTTGTTCCATGTGGCGCACGCCACCAAGGTTTTTGAAGGACTGAAGCAACGCGGCGTATTAATCAAGAACATGAGTGCGGCACACACGGCATTGACCGACTGCCTGCGTGTCACGGTGGGTACGCCAGAGGAGAATGAGCGCTTTGTTGCAGCACTGCAAGAGAGTATTCATCAATCCAAGAATGGTATTTAGTCGCGAGTTTAATCTGTTTAGGACGAATCATGCGTAGTGCGCAAGTAACCCGCAACACTCTGGAAACAAAAATCAGCGTCCAGATGAATCTGGATGGCAACGGCACCGCCACATTTGATACCGGCTTGCCTTTTCTCGACCACATGCTCGATCAGGTTGCACGCCACGGCATGATTGATCTTGAGATACTCGCCAAGGGCGACTTGCACATAGACGGGCACCACACTGTCGAGGATATCGGCATTACCCTGGGGCAAGCATTCAATCAGGCCGTTGGAGACAAGAAGGGCTTGCGCCGCTACGGCCACGCCTATGTGCCTCTCGACGAATCGTTGTCGCGCGTGGTGCTGGATATTTCTGGTCGTCCCGGCCTAGTGTTTCATGTGGATTTCGTGCGTTCCAACGTGGGCGAATTCGATGTGGATCTGGTGCGCGAGTTTTTTCAGGGGTTCGTCAATCACGCGCTGGTAACGCTGCACATTGACAATCTGGCGGGCGACAACGCACACCATCAGGCGGAAACCGTATTCAAGGCATTCGGGCGCGCCTTGCGTATGGCGCTGGAAGTTGATCCGCGCATGGCTGGCATGATGCCTTCTACCAAGGGCACCCTATAGAAATGCGGAATGTAGAATTCGGAATGCGGTCTGAGTTAGTGGCTGGGTGTTCATTCAGCATTCCGAATTCCGCCATCCGCACTAACTAAAGATATGGCAGATATCGCAATTGTAGACTACGGCATGGGCAACCTGCGCTCGGTGCAGAAGGGCATCGAGCGCGTGGGCTCTGCTGCCGAAGTCACGCGCGATGCCGGGCGTATCGAAGCCGCCGCGGGTGTTGTGTTGCCTGGTGTGGGCGCGTTCGGCGCCTGCATGGGGAACCTGCGCGCCTACGATCTAGTCGATACCGTGCGCCGCGTCATCGAACGAGGCACGCCGTTCCTCGGCATCTGCCTCGGCATGCAGCTGCTGTTCGACGAGAGTGAAGAGTTCGGCCCGGTGCGCGGACTTGGGATCTTCCCCGGACGCGTGCTCCGCTTCGCCGACCGGCCGGGGCTCAAGGTGCCGCACATGGGGTGGAACTGTATCCGCAAACAGCAGGAGCTGCCGCACCTGCGCGGCATCGACGACGGCGCCTTCGTCTACTTCGTGCACTCCTACTACGTTGTGCCGGCGGATCCGGCGCTGACGGCGACGAGCACCGACTACGGTATCGAGTTCACCTCGGCGATCGCACGCGACAACGTCTTTGCGACGCAGTACCACCCGGAGAAGAGCCAGGGGGTCGGGCTGAAGATCCTGGAGAACTTTGGCCGCATCGTGGCGGAAAGCCGCTGACGTGCTGATTGTTCCGGCCATCGATCTCAAAGGCGGGAAATGCGTGCGCCTGCTGCGTGGTGAGATGAGCGCTGAGACCGTCTACGGTGACGACCCCGTCGCCATGGGGCAGCGCTGGGTGAGCGAAGGCGCGCAGTATCTACACGTCGTCGACCTCGACGGCGCGGTGACCGGGCTGGCGGTGAATGCGGCGGCTATCGCGGCATTGTGCGCGGCGCTGCCGATCCCGATCGAGGTTGGCGGCGGGATACGCAGCGTCGCACGTGCCGCGGAGCTAATCGAGCTGGGCGCCGATCGTGTCATCTTCGGCACCGCCGCGCTGGCTCAGCCCGCGGTCGTCCACGACGCGTGCCGTCGTTTTCCCGGCCGCATCGCGGTCGGCATCGATGCGCGCGATGGCAAGGTCGCGGTGCAAGGGTGGACGGAAACCAGCACGACCAGCGCGATCGACTTGGCGCAGCAGGTCGAACAGTTCGGTGCCTGCCGCGTGATCTACACGGACATCAGCCGCGACGGCACGCAGCAGGGCGTGAACGTCGCGGCCACGCGCGCAGTTGCCGAGGCGATCGGCATTCCGGTCACCGCGTCCGGCGGCGTGGGGTCCATCGCTGACATCACCGCGCTGCGCGATGCCGGCGTGGTGAATATCGATGCGGTAATCGTCGGGCGGGCGTTGTATACCGGTGCGGTGCGCTTGGCAGAGGCGATTGGAATTGCGCGAGCGGACGGGTGAATTAGGAGCCGTAGGGGCGCAGCATGCTGCGCCTGGCTCTGAAGGCCTGCGACTGTGGGAACCGTGCAAATTACGAGGCTGATGGAACTTGTATTGGGCATTCAGAGAAGGGCGCAGCGTGCTGCGCCCCTACCGGGACCGATGGCCGCTGAGGCCATCTGATATGCTAGCCCGCCGCATCATTCCATGCCTCGACGTCAAGGACGGCCGCGTCGTCAAAGGCGTCAACTTCGTCGGCTTGCGTGACGCCGGTGATCCGGTCGAGGTCGCGCAGCGCTACGACGAAGAGGGCGCTGATGAGCTGACGTTCCTCGACATCACCGCGTCGCACGAGCGTCGCAAGATCATCCTGGATGTCGTCGCACGCACGGCGGATACCGTGTTCATGCCGCTCACGGTTGGTGGCGGTGTGCGCGAGATCCAGGACGTGCGCGATCTGCTCAACGCCGGCGCCGACAAGGTGTCGATCAACACCGCGGCGGTGCAGAACCCCGATTTCGTCCGTACCGCGGCTGAGAAGTTCGGCAGCCAATGCATCGTAGTCGCGATCGACGCGAAGCGACGGCAACCTCACCCTGGCCTCCTTGGGAAGGCGGGGGAATCGAATTCGAGCTGGGAAGTTTACATCCACGGTGGCCGCACGCCGACGGGGCTCGACGCGATCGAGTGGGCGCAGCGCATGGAATCGTTCGGCGCCGGCGAGGTCCTGCTCACCAGCATGGACCGCGACGGCACGAAGGAAGGCTACGACATCCCGCTGACGCGCGCCATCGCCGACGCGGTGCACGTGCCGGTCATCGCCTCCGGCGGCGTCGGCACGCTCGAGCACATCTACGACGGCCTCACCGCCGGCGGCGCGAGCGCGGCGTTGGCGGCGTCGATCTTCCACTACCGCGAGTACACCGTGCGGCAGTGCAAGGAGTATCTAGCGGCGCACGGTGTGCCGGTGCGGATGTAGCTCTCAGCTAGCGGATTTGCGTTGGGCAAAGCAGAAGCGACCGCGAACAAAAGACGCGGCTCGAAAGCTGATTGCTGACGGCTGAATGTTACGCGTGCTGCGCTTCGAGCCAGCGCTCGGCGTCGATCGCAGCCATGCATCCGGTGCCCGCGGCGGTGACCGCCTGACGATAGACGCTGTCGGCGACGTCGCCGGCCGCAAAAACGCCTTCGATATTGGTGTAGGTCGAGCCGGGGCGCACCTTGAGATAGCCGATCTCGTCCATCTCGAGCTGGCCCTTGAAGATGTCGGTGTTGGGCTGATGGCCGATCGCGATGAAAACGGCGTCGGTCTTGACGTCGCTCTTCGCGCCAGTCTTGACGTTCGTCAAGCGCGCGCCGCTGACTCCGCCTTTTCGATCGCCGAAAATTTCGTCGATAGCCGAATCCCAGATAAAACCAATCTTCGGATTCTTGTGCGCGCGATCCTGCATGATCTTCGATGCGCGCAACGCGTCGCGCCGATGCACGATAGTCGCCTTGTTTACGAAGCGGGTGAGAAAGGTCGCTTCTTCCATCGCGGTGTCGCCACCGCCGACTACCAGTGCGTCCTTGTTTTTGAAAAAGGCGCCGTCGCAAGTGGCGCACGCGCTGACGCCGTAACCCATCAGGCGTTTTTCGGAATCGATATTGAGCAACTTGGCCGTTGCGCCGGTCGCTACGATGACGGTCTCGGCTTTAATGATTTTGCCTTCGACGTCGATTTCGAACGGCCGCTTTCCGAACTTCACGCTGGTGGCTGCACCGGACATGAACTGGGTGCCGAAGCGCGCGACCTGGCGGCGAAAGACATCCATCATCTCGGGTCCCTGGATGCCATGTTCGAAGCCGGGATAATTCTCGACGTCGGTGGTAATCGTCAATTGGCCGCCGGGTGTGTTGCCTTCAACGAGGAGCGGCTTCAGATTGGCGCGCGCCGCGTAGAGCGCGGCAGTGTAGCCGGCAGGACCGGCGCCGAGGATCACGACCTTTAGTATTTCGTCAGCCATAAGACTCGCGTGGAGAATTCGGTTGAGATGGATTCCTCAGTTTATTGAATATCCGGAAGCGGTCAACATAAGCTCATAGCCACTCCGGCGATGGCGAGCAAGAAACAACCGACCAGGCGGCGCGGCGCGGCATTGACGCATCTCGATCGCGACGGGCGAATTCGGATGGTCGATGTCGGCGAGAAACCGGTCACGCGGCGCGAGGCGATTGCGCGCGGGCAGGTCAAGATGGCGGCGGCGACTCTTGAGGCGATCGTAGGCGGCAAACTCAAGAAGGGCGAGGCGCTCGCGGCGGCGCGCATCGCGGGAATCATGGCGGCAAAACGCACGCATGAAACGATCCCGCTGTGTCATCAGATACCGCTAGACGTGGTGGAAGTGGATTTTCGACCCGACCGCGCGAATTCGACGCTGGAAATACAGGCGCGCACCGTCACCGACGCGCGCACGGGCGTCGAGATGGAAGCGATGGTCGCGGTGAGCGCGGCGGCGCTGACAATCTACGACATGGCGAAGGCGATCGATCGCGCGATGGAGATTGGCGCGGTCAGGCTGGTCGCGAAACGCGGCGGCCGCAGCGGTGAGTTCATTCGCTCCGGCGAGTCGCAGTGGCCGGGGAAATAGTTCGTGCGCCGGTGCGCGTGATCCTCAAGCGCGGGCGGGAAGGCCCGGTGCGCGGCGGCAATCCGTGGATATTTTCGCAGGCGATCGAGCGGATCGAACCTAAGACGGTTGATGCGGGCGCGATCGTGTCGGTGCATGACGCGGGCGACGCGATGCTCGGGATGGGCTACTACAATCCGGCGACTACGATCGCGGTGCGGATGATCGCGTGGGGCGAGACGCCGGACCTCACCGAGCTGATCGCGCGTCGACTGAAAGGCGCGCTCGAGCTCAGACGGCGATTCATTCGCGATGATACCGATTCATATCGGTTGGTGAATGGCGATGGCGACGGGCTCTCAGGCGTCGTCGTCGATCGCTACGGCGATATGCTGGTCGTGCAATTGCTGACGGCGGGCGCCGATCGCATGCGCGATGCATTGATCGCGGAGTTCGGTGAATTACTTGGTCCGCGCGCGATTATCGAACGAAGCGCAGGCGCGGTGCGACGGCAGGAAGGACTCGAAGATCGCGTCGGATTGGTGAGCGGCGAAGCGGTGAACGAAACCGTCGGAAAGGAAAATGGAATTCGCATTCACGTCGATTTCGAGCATGGGCAGAAGACCGGTTATTTCCTCGACCAGCGGGACAATCGCGCGCTGGCGGGATCACTAGCTGCGGATGCGCGGGTGCTCGACGCGTACTGTTACGAAGGCGGATTCGCGCTGGCGGCGCTGGCCGGCAAGGCGAAGCGCGTGGTCGCGGTCGAAACGTCGGCGCGGGCAATCGGATGGGCACGGCAGAATTTGGAGCTCAATCGGCATCGCGACGATGCGATCGAGTTTGTGCACGGCGAGGCGGCCAGGTTCATGGCGGAGACTGAAGCACGATTCGATTTGATCGTGCTCGATCCGCCGCCGCTGGCACGAAGTCGCGGCGACGCTGAACGCGCTGGGCGGCTTTACGTCGAGTTGAACACGCTCGCGATGCGCGTGCTGGCGCCGGGCGGGCGTCTGATGACGTTTTCATGCTCGGTGCATTTCCGCGCCGAGGATTTCATCCGCGCGGTGCGCTTTGCGGCCTCGAACGCCGGCCGGCAATTGCGCACGATCGCTCATCTCGGACCGGGAGCGGACCATCCGGTGCTGCTCGGCCACGTCGAGGGCGAATATCTGACGGGGCTGCTGCTGTCGGATTTGTAGCGAGCGGCGGGACCGGCGCGATCTCATCGGGCAGATTTCGCGCCGTGCTTGACGAATCGAAAGGTCGAGGCCGATCGAACGCAACCCGCAAATAAATGGCTTGCTAAGCTGCCCGCTTTACTTGAGTATAGAGCAAATTTTTCCGTGGACCGGACTAAATGGAGCGACCCATCAGCCCCTCGCGCTTGATCAAGACGATATTTGTTCTCATCGCGCTCACGACCGCGGCGTGTCATCGCGAAGTTGCGGTGCCGCCGATGCCGGTGCGCAACATCCGCTTCACCGACAAGTTCTTCGACGTATGGCCGACCAGTCCGACGCGGGCGTTCATCGTCGGCGATCGCGGCAAGGTGCTGCTGACCGAGGACGGCGGCAAGACTTTCCGGCGCATCGATATCGGCACCAATCTGGGCATCTTCGGCATCCAGATGACCGACGATCAGAACGGATTTCTGTGCGGTCAGGACGGCCTGGTGATGCGTACGCGCGACGGCGGCAAGACCTGGGAGCGTCTCAATTCGCGGACGCATCTGTTTATTTTCGGAATGTCATTCACCGATCGTCTGCACGGCTACCTGGTTGGCGATCGCGCGCTCCTGCTTACCACAAGCAACGGCGGCGAGAGCTTCAGCAAGCGACAGTTGCAAAGATTATTTCCGCCAGAAATAGCCGACTACGCGCTGCTATATGAAGAGCCGCGCCTTTACAGCGCGAAATTTGTCGATGTGAATCATGGCTTTGTGGTCGGCGAACTCGGGCGAATCTGGCACACGGAGAATGGCGGCAAGACCTGGAGCGAGCAACAGCAATCGCTGGTCTCGCAATGGAAACGGGCGCTCGGGCCCAACGAAGACCAGCGGTTCGCGGATTTCATCCTGCCGACCTTCTTCGGCGTCTCATTTCGCGATGACTTGCACGGGGCGGCTTGCGGACTCGAAGGGTCGGTGGTGCAGACCGACGATGGCGGTAAGACGTGGCATTTCGCGCATCAAGCGGAGAAGCCGGGTGCGCCGCCGGACACGGTTGTGCCGGGGCTAGTGATGTACCCGGCCCGCGATCCGCTTTTCTCGATCGATCTTTTTGGCGGCGACCAGGGCATGGCGACCGGCAACACCGGCACGGTACTCCGCCTGCAAAGCAACGGCGCGTGGGCGCACGATCCGACCGTGCCGACGATTCCAGTCCCGCTCAGCCAGGTGCGATTCTTCGACGCGCAACACGGATGGATTGTCGGCTACGGCACAATCCTTTACACGGAAGATGGCGGCAAGACCTGGCGCGCCTGCCAGGGCTGATCGCGTGTAAGCGAAATCGGAGAACGCGATGACCTGGTATCAATTTGGCGAATGGATTCTGCGCCGCCGCTTCCGGGTGCTGGGAGTAGTCGGCGCGCTGACGATATTTTTCGGCTACTTCGCATTGCAGACGCAGTTGGTCACGAGCTTTGGCGAACTGCTGCCGCAAGATCATCCCTTCATCAAGATCGCGCACAAGTACGATCAGTACTTTGGCAGCGTGAACAACGTCACGATCATGATCGAGGCGAAAGAAGGGACGATCTATCAGACCGAGATCATCAAGAAGATCGTGGAGATGACGCACAATCTGGATCTGGTCTACGGGATCCAGCACGGCTCGATCCGCGCCGTCACGACCGCCAGCTATTTCAAGCCGCTGGCGGGCGGCGTTATCCTCAGCATGCCGATTTTGCCCAACGGCGAAATCCCGACCACCCAGCTCGAACTGGACGAATTAAAAAACAATGTACACAAAAATCCTGGAGTAATTTTCGGACAGTTTGTTTCATTCGACGACAAAGCCGCGGTGGTGGTCGGCAGTTTCCTGGAGTCGCGGCTCGACTACAAAACCATCTTCAAGGAGATTCGCCGGATTGTCGTCGATCCGGCCAGGGACAGCACGGTTCACATCTATTTAGGCGGGCAGCCGATTCTTTACGGCTGGGTCTATTCGTACACCAATCAATTTTTGTGGATTTTTGCCGCGACGGTGCTGGCCGTCTGGTTGCTGCTGTACCTTTATTTCCGCGACTGGCGCGGCGCGCTGCGGCCGACGATCTCGGGCGTCATCTGCGCGATCTGGGGCCTGGGATTTATCCGGTTGCTCGGTTTTGGACTCGACCCTCTGGTGCTGGTCATCCCGTTTTTGATAACCGCGCGCGCGGTCAGTCATTCGGTGCAGATGCACGATCGGTATTACGAGGAGTACTACCGGTTGCGCGACAAGGAAAAAGCGATCCTGTCGTCGTTCTCGGAATTGTTCGTGCCGTCGCTATCGGGAATTTTGACCGATGCGTTCGGGGTGCTGGTCATTCTGCTGGTGCCGGTGTTGTTCCTGCAGAAACTCGCGATCACTGCGAGTTTCTGGATCGCCGCGATCATCGTGAGCGAGCTGATACTCAATCCGATCGTCTACTATTACCTAGAGCCGCCGCGGATCGACGTGATCGAGAAGCGCGAACACGGCATCTTCAAACGCCTGCTGCAAGCGATCGCGCGGCCGATGCTGGAGACGGGCGGGCGGATCGCGACCTTCGCCGCGACGCTCGGGGTGATCGCGCTCTGCGCGTTCTTTTGGCAAGGCCTGAAGGTGGGCGACCCGTCGTCGCAATCGCCCATTCTGTGGCCTGATTCGCCGTACAATCGCGCGATGGCCGCAATTCAGAATGAGTTCGGCGCGATCGAGCAGTTTGTGGTGGTCGCGGAACTGCCCAAACGCGAGAGCCTCAACGATCCCAAGATGTATCACGTGATGGATGAGTACGAGCGTTACATCGAAGGCGACGCCGACGTGGGGCGCACGTTCTCGGTCGCCGACCTGCTCTCTAACGGCAGCTCCGCGTTGCTGGAGTTTCAGCCGAAATGGAATGTCCTGCCGACCACGGCGCGCGGCACCGGGCAACTGCTCGGCGGATTGCTGGCAGGGTCGTCGCCGCTCTCGACGGCGTACATTATTACACCGCGCCGCGACGCCACGCAGATCACGGTGTATTGCAAGAATCGAATCGGCGAGAACGTCCAGCGAATCGTCTTGCGCACGCAAAGATTTTTTGCCGATCCGAAGCATCAGGTGCCGGGCGTCAAGTTCTCGCTGGCGGCGGGAATTATCGGCGAACTGGCCGCGGCCAACCAGGAAATCATCGACAACGACGTGCTCCTGAACGTGCTCGCGTTCACGACGATCTACATAATCGTGATGATCACTTACCGGTCGTTCATGGCGGGGCTATATCTGCTGTTCCCGCTCGCGCTGGCGAATGCCGCGATTAACGCCTACATGGGCGCGCACGACATCGGGATTAACATCAACACGCTGCCGGTGGTGACGGTTGGCGTCGGATTCGGGATCGACTATTCGATTTACATCGTGAGCCGCATCATCGAGGAACTCGCGCTCGGCCGCGAGCTCAAGGACGCCACCTACACGGCGCTCGTTACGTCGGGCAAGGCGGTCGCGTTCACGGCGCTCACGCTGGTGGCGTCGGTGCTGTTCTGGTACTGGTCGAGCATCCGCTTCGATGCCGAGATGGGCCTGCTGCTGGCGGTCTGGATGTTCGTCTCGATGCTGGGCGCGATGACGATTCTGCCGGTGCTGATCGTGACGTTCAATCCGGCGTTTATCCAGCGTGAGAAGGAGCGCGTGATCGCATCGCGACGCCCCGATCTGGCGCAGCGGGCCGTGGCGGCATCTTCCTAAAAGCCGATCCGCGTGCTTAATCTTGCTCCGGGGCCCAATGAAACTGGAGCGGCTGGATCACTTTGGCGTCGAAGTCGCAGACCTCGCGCGCGCCGAACATTTCTACACCGGCGTGCTGGGCCTCGCGGTCGTCACGCGCTTCGGCGATCAAGTCCTGCTGGATTGCGGCGGCCAGAACCTTGCCTTGTTTGAAGTTCAACACCATGTGCTCGACGCGCGTGAGCGCGAATCGATCATCTCGCATCCACTCGGCCGCGGACATCATGCCTTCACCGTGAGCCGCGAGGATTTCATCGCAGCGCCCAAGCGTCTGGCGGCGGCCGGAGTCGAGACCGCCGCGCCGATCGATTGGGGCGATCACGACTGTCTCTATTTTCTCGATCCGGACGGAAATTTGCTGGAAATGGTGAGCTACCGCTGAGTGAGGAAGTGAAAGCGGGGGAACGTGGCGCGCCTGTGATGAACGGCGCTTCGACCATTATTCGCGCGAGCGACTTGCGCAAGAGCTACGGCGATCGGGTCGCGCTCGAGGGCGTTTCAATAGCCGTCAATCGCGGCGAGATCGTCGGACTGCTTGGCCCAAACGGCGCCGGCAAGACCACCACGCTCTCGATTCTCTCCGGGGTGCTGACGCCGGACGCCGGTAGTGTTTCGATCGACGGTCACGATCTGGCGACCGCGAAGGCTCAGGCGCGCGAGTGCCTCGGCCTGGTTCCGCAATCGCTGGCGCTGTATCCAACATTGACCGCGGTCGAAAATTTGATGTTTTTCGGCAGGATCCAGGGGCTCTCGTCGCGCCAGGCCTCCGAAGGGTCGCTCAAGCTGCTGGAAGAGGTCGGCCTTAGCGATCGGGCGCACGATGCGGTCGAAGAATTTTCGGGCGGGATGAAGCGGCGCCTGAATATCGCGTGCGGGATGTTACATTCACCGACCGCAATCATGCTCGATGAACCGACCGTCGGCGTGGATCCGCAATCACGCGAGCGGATTTTCACCGTGATCGAGGCAGCGGCGGCGCGCGGTGCGGCGATTCTCTACAGCACGAATTACATGGAAGAGGCGGAGCGGCTGTGCGATCGAATCATCCTGATCGATCACGGCAGCATCGTGGCGCGCGGGACCACGACCGAATTGATCGCGTTGGCGGGCACCGAAACGCGGCTTGAAGTCACCACGCGAAGAGCGCTCGCGCCCGGATGGTGCAAGGGGATGGCGGGTGTTAGTGAGCTGCCGTGGGCGGTTGCGGAGGGATTCGCGGCGGCGCTGTCGGTCGCGAGCATCGATCACGTGCCCGCGCTGATTCGGCGCGCGGGCGAAATGGGCGTCGAAGTGATCGAATTTCACGTGCATCGCCCGAATCTGCAGGACGCGTTTATAAAACTCACCGGACATGCTCTGCGCGACGCGCCGACGTGAGTCGAACGACTTCTAAACGATCGCAAGCCGCCGGCGGCGAGAGCGAAGTGGCGGCGCGCGCATGAGGACGCTCAGGGCGATATGGTTCACGCTCGGCAAGGAATTTCGCCTGATCAGGCGCGACCGGATCGGACTATTCATGCTGCTGGTGGCGCCGATCGCGGTGATCGCGGCGGCCGGTTTCTCGCTCGCCAGGATTTACGGCGGCGGCACCACCGAGCGCGGCGAATACACGATTGCGATCGTCGATGAAGATCACGGCCTGATCTCGCACATCATCTTCAACGCGATCGCGCGCGATCAGAGTCTGAATGTCATCCACGTTGACAACCGAGCGGACGCGGAGGCGACCGTCCGCGAGCGCGCGGAGGCGGTGGTCGCGATCGTCATACCGTCGGGCACCACGCGCGCGATTGCCAATGGCGGCAAGGCGCGGATGATTCTGTACACCGATCCGGTGAAGTACCTGCAGACCGTCAGAATCGAGCTGATGATCTCGGAACTGTGCCGCGAGATAAACGCGGGCGCGATGGACAAAGTGCGCAAGGGCGCGGCGCAGCAGGCGCAGTACGTGCACGATGAATTCGAGCGCGCGCGGGCGGCGGCGGAAAAGGCGCACGCCGAGGCGACCCGGCTCGCGGCAGAGAGCGTGGCGACGCGCGAATCGATCGCGGCGCACATACGCGAGCGCATCGCGAAGGAATTGAGCGACGCGCGCGATCACGCGAAAGCCGCGCTGGACGCGGAGTTCAATCGCATCCAGGTGGATCTGAACAAGCGGACTGAGGTGCAACGCGCAAAGCTCGATCAACTGAAAGACTATCTGCAGCGGCTCAAGGTGGCGCAGGGCGAGTTCGAGAATTGGTTCGCCAAGCTCAAAGAAATCGCCGGCAACCGTGCATCGAGCATCCCGGCGCCGCCCACAATCCCGTCGCCGCCCGCGAATCTCGATCTCGCCGAGTTGAAGATCGAAACACCGGACGCGGAACTAAAAACCGCGCGGCAAAACCTCGAGCAGGCACTGACGGTGCCGTCGATCGAGATCAACGCGCAGGATTTTCCGGCGCCGAAAATTCCCGACATCGAAATACCGTCGATGGGCAAAGTGAACGCGAACCTCGCGATCCCGGGCACGCTCGCATTCACCGAATTCGATCTGAACGGCAAGGAGACCGGCGCGGCCGGAGGTTTCAACGCGTTCGACTTGCAGGTGCCCGGATTCGCGGTGACGTTCCTGATGATCGGCATGCTGATGGGCGTGTCGCTGGCGCTGATCGACGAGCGCGATTGGGGCACGCTCGAGCGGCTGCGCTCGGTTTCGGCGCCGCTCTGGACGACGCTGACTGGAAAATTGCTGGCGCGGTTCATCGTCGGGTTCGTGCAGATGATTGTGCTGTTTGGCGCGGGCTGGCTGCTATTCGGGATTTCGCTGGGTCACGATCCGGCGGCATTGATGTTGCCGGCCGCGGCGATCGCATTCGCGGGCGCGGCCTTCGGACTGATCGTCGCGGGCGTGGGGCGGACGCGCGACGCGGTGATGCCGGTGGGTGCGATCGTGATCATGACGATGGCGGCGATTGGCGGATGCTGGTGGCCGCTCGATTTCGAGCCGGCGTGGATGCAACGAGTCGCGCTCGGCTTGCCGACCACTTGGGCGATGCGCGCGTTCAACGATCTTATGATTCGGAATCTCTCGGTGATGAGTGCGCTGATGCCGACCGCAGTCAACTTCGGATTCGGCATACTGTACACCGCGATTGGCGTTGCGATCGCGCGCCGCAGATTCGCCTGAGATCTCGCGCGAGCACAACTCGCGCTCTCTCCGTTCAGGAAAATCAGCTAAGCGGCGGCCGGGGCTTGGGCGAGTTCGAAGGCGCCGCCTTCGAGACTATCGTTCGAGTGCAACACGATCTTGGTCGACAGGCGCCGTTCGAGCATCTCGAGATCCTTGGTGCCGTGATCGTAGAGATAGCGCGCGACCTCGGGATTCAGCTTCACGACCAGCATCTGGTCGGGAGCGCGGCGGACCGCCTCGCGCTGAATACCGCGGAGCACTTCAGCCGCGATGGTCGGCACAGATTTTACGACGCGGCGGCCTTCGCATCGCGGGCAGGTATCGGTCAGCAATTTTTCGAGGCTCTCGCGGGTGCGCTTGCGGGTCATCTGGACCAGGCCGAGCTCGGAAATCTTGAGCGCCGAAGTGCGCGCCTTATCGCGCTTGAGCGCTTGCGCGAGCGCGTCGCTGACTTTTTTGCGATCGCCTTCGCGCTCCATGTCGATGAAATCGACGATGATGATGCCGCCGATATTTCTGAGCCGCAGTTGATTGACGACTTCCTCGACCGCTTCGAGGTTGGTTTTGAAAACCGTGTCGTCCTGACTGCGCTTGCCGACGAAGCGCCCGGTGTTCACGTCAATCGCGGTGAGCGCTTCGGCCTGATCGAAGACCAGGTAGCCGCCGGATTTGAGCCACACCTTGCGATCGAGCGCGCGCTCGATTTGCGGTTCAATATTAAAGCGATCGAACAGCGGCTCCTGGCCGTCGTGCAGCGCGACGCGATTGCGCAAGCGCGGCATGTAGTTCTGCACGAACTGCACGATGCGGCTGTAAGTGTTCGGCTCGTCGCACCACAGGCGATCGACTTCGCTGGAGAAAAGATCGCGCACGACTCGCAGCGCGACGTCGAGATCGCTGTAGAGAATCGAAGCGGGCGGCATGCTCTCATTTTTGCGCAGAATCGAGGCCCACAACTTGGTGAGAAATGCGACGTCACGCTGGATCTCGCGGCGGCTGACGCCCTCGCAGGCGGTGCGCACGATGAATCCACCTTGCGGCGGGCGCAGTTCGCCGACGTCGGCGCGCAGACGGGCACGCTCTTCGGCACTCGCAATCCGGCGCGACACGCCGATGTGATTGCTGGTCGGAGTGTAAACCAGATGGCGTCCGGGCAGCGAGATCGACGACGTCAGGCGCGCGCCCTTGGTGCCCATCGGTTCTTTGGCGATCTGAACGATTATTTCCTGGCCGCGGCGAAGCTGTTGCTCGATCGGAAGATGACTGCGCTGAGGTGTCTGCCGCCGGCGTCCGCCGCGCCGTCGTCGCGATGACTGCTGCTCCGCCGGTTGCGCGTCGCCATTTGGCGGAGGCGATTCCTCGAAGGCGATTTCGCCATCGCCGTTTTCGCTGAGCGGTTCGGTCTCGACGTCTTCTTCGCCGATCACTTCCGCGACGGTACTCATCGCCGAGATGCCATCCTGAAAATCCGACACGTGCAGGAATCCGGCTTTTTCGAGTCCGATATCGACGAACGCCGCCTGCATCCCGGGCAGCACACGCGTGACTTTGCCCTTATAGATGTTGCCGGCGAGACCGACTTGCCGGTTGCGCTCGAGAAAAAATTCGGCGAGCTGATTGTCTTCGAGCACCGCCACCCGCACCTCGAGTGCGGAGGCGTTAATTGCGATTTCTCGTTTCACAGATAGACTCTTATTTTCAAATGGCAGAGGAAGCGCGATGGAGGTTGAAGAGGGACGCTGCGGGCACGCTTAGGACGGCTTCGACCGTGATCAGATGGCGCGCAGGCGTCGGGACATCGTTTTACCTTCTGCTTTCAATAACCTGTGCCGGATCATACGAGGCACGCTCGACCTCCGCAAGCAAGGCGCGATTGTCCAGAAAATAACGTGGTTTTCATAATGCCATACCTTGACACGCCGACCTTGGGCCGATACTCGTCATTAGATGTCAGCAGCGACCGAAATTGCTGCCCCATATATACCCGGACCGAGCCTGCTGAATAGCAAGGTTCTCGTACTAAATCGCTCATATCTGCCGGTTCACGTCACTTCGGTAAAGCGCGCATTTGCCCTGCTTTATCAGGGTGTGGCGAAAGCCGTTGACGATCAATACCACACGTTCGACTTCGACAGTTGGCGCGATCTCGCGCTCGAAGTCGAGCACGAGCGGCTGGGAATCGTAAACGGCTTCATCCGGGTGCCGCGGGTGCTGCTGCTGACAGCTTATGAGCGGGCGCCGAAACGCCATGTACGATTTTCGCGCTTCAACATTTTCGCGCGCGACGGCAACACCTGTCAGTACTGCAATCGCCGTCTGCCACGCACCGAACTGAATCTCGATCATGTGATCCCGCGTTCACGCGGCGGGATGTCGACGTGGGAAAATATCGTCTGCTCGTGTCATCACTGCAATCGACGCAAGGGTGGGCGCACGCCAGATGAGGCCGGCATGATACTGGTGAAGCGGCCGCGACGTCCCGAGTGGACGCCATTTTCGACCGAGATGTTCAGCCTGAAGCACTACCGCGAGTGGATGCCGTACCTGTCGCAGGTCGACAGCGCATACTGGAATACCGAGCTGATTCAAGATTAGGCGCGTCGGCTATCCCAGGTAAATCCACAAGGTGGTGGGGTGGGCGCGTTTGATGTGCACGATATGTAGGGGGTACACTTGACCCTCTGCGGTGCCTTTGGGAAGCTCCCAAGGGTGGGCGGTGTGGTGGAGGCGAGGCAGCATGCGTCTTAAAAGCCTTGAATTACTAGGCTTCAAGTCCTTTCTAAACTCGACGACGATTAGTTTCGCGTCCGGGATGACGGCGGTGGTCGGTCCCAACGG
>PNBD01000006.1 GCA_003135855.1 Deltaproteobacteria bacterium | reverse complement strand
GATTCGATACTACCCGGCGTTTCACTAGGCTTGGGCGTATCGAAAATTAGTCCCGAAGATGCTCGACGGCGCTGCAATTTGTCAACGCGAGTCGCGTCCGATGTATCGAAATCGCGCAACCAGTGTTACGGAAATGACGCAGCGACCGCCAATCCAAAATCGCGAGCCGAGCGGATGGCCCAAACATGGTCGATGCTACGCGCAATGGCTACGAACGCGTTCGGGCAATTTCTTCGGCTTCGTATCGCATCTTCATCCGCGCTGAGAAGGCCAAACCGGGCGAACCAATGCGAGATTTCCCCAACATAGTAACTCGATCAATGGCACGGCAATTGTATTTAGCTTAGCTGCCCAGGCAGTCATTCAAAGCCATGCGGGCTGCACCAACGGCAGATCAAATGAGATTTGCTTGAGGCGACATGTGTGTATACTGCCTTAGGGTGAGGGGGATCGGATGGATAGCACTGAAAGGTTCATGCCGGAGTTCGGCGTTCGCGTTTTCCTGGTCGAGGATAATCCCGAACATTCGTTCATCGCGGTGACGGTGATCCGGCAGTTGCTGGGCGAAGCGAGCGAAGTAATCGTGGCGGAAAATGCGGAAGAGGCCGTTGGGCTGATTGGTCAGTTCACTGAAAATGACCGGCCCGATCTGATGTTGGTCGATCTGCGCTTACCCGATAACGGTGGCTTCTCGGTGCTGACTGCGGCGCGTTCGAGCGAGGCTTGCAGCGCCGTGCCGACTTTTGTCATCACGAGTTCGCTCTACGATCAGGATATCGCGCAGAGCTATGAGCTCGGTGCTTCCGCGGTACTGTGCAAGCCGCTGTCGCGCGCAAGCCTGCGTGAGGAGCTGATTCGAATCGGCAAGCTCCCGCCCACCGGCTCGGCCCATACTACCAACACCCATTAGAGCGCGCACCGCTCCGGCGCTTGGGTATTGAGATAGCTTCCGACAGAGATCGAAAGGGCGGCAATTGCCGCCTTCGGTTTTTCCTAAACATTCGGCCAGCGATGGTTCCACGGCCGCGCCTGTTCGTAGGCATAGGCGGCCTGCATAACTAAATCGTCGCGATGGCGTTCGGCGACGATTTGTAATCCGCACGGCAATCGGTTCGCGCCAAATCCTGCTCGCACCGACGCCGCGGGATGGCCGCTGAAATTGAACGGATACGAAAATCTCNNATTGCATTGGATCCTCGAGCGCGACGCTGTCGATTTCCGTGGGCGGCGGTCCCGCCGCGTTGAAGGCTTCGGTCGGTAACATCGGCGTCAACAGCAAATCAAAGCGTTCGAACACGCCGCGCAACCATTCGTTGAACTGCGTGCGGACGCGGTAGGCGTCGCCGTAATCGCGCGCCGTGACCCGCGCTGCCGCCTGCACCCCGGCGAGGAACGAGCGTCCGAATTCATGCTCGTGCCCTGCGATATAACGGCCCAAATCCGCGAGCGACTGAAATGAACCGATCGTGCGCCACGCGGCGGCGGTTTCGATCACCGGCTCGTCGATCACCGTGAGGTCGTGTCCCATCTCCTTGAACGCCGCCGCGGCGCGCTCGACCTCGAGCCGCACACCGGCATCGACGGGGTGGCCGAAATCGGGGTGAAAGATCACCCGCAGGCGCTTGGGTAATTGTTCGATAGTGGCGCTGAAAGAAGTGCCCGGATGCGGCAGCGAACTGGGGTCTGACGGATGATAACCGACGGTAGCATCCAGATACAATGCGGCGTCACGGACGCTGCGCGTGATCGGGCCGACCACCGCAAAATCTACCCACTGCGTCATCCCGAGCCGCGCCCGCGCCGGAATCAGCCCCTGCGTGGATTTGATGCCGAAGGCGCCGGTGTAGCACGCGGGTATCCTGATGGAACCGCCCCAATCGGACGCGGTCGCGAGCGGCACCATCCCCGACGCGATGGCCGCGGAACTTCCGCCGGAGGATCCGCCGGGCGTGCGATCCGGATTCCATGGATTGCGCGAGACGCCGAAGAGCAGATTGCGCGTGAAGGCGGTGTATCCAAACTCGGGCGTGTTGGTTTTGCCGATCACGATTGCGCCGGCCGCGCGCAGTCGTGCGACCTCGATCGAGTCTTCCTGCGCCAGGTTATTTTTGAATGGCACCGAGCCGAACGTCGTCGCCATCCCGGCGACGCCTTCGAGATCCTTCACGCCCAGCGGCAACCCGGCCAGGGGCCCGACCTCCTCCCGTCGCGCGATGCGCTCGTCCAGAGCGCGCGCCTCGGTCATCGCCAGATCCGATCGCATCGCGCAGAACGCGTTGAGCGTTGGATTCAGCCGCTCGATTCGTGCGATCGTCGCCGCCATCAATTCGCTCGGTTTAAGTTCGCGCCGCCGAATCAGCGCCGCGAGTTCATAAGCCGGCATCCAATGCAGATCCGCCATCTTGCTTGCCTCCGCGAGACGGGCGCGGATTCGATCCGGCGTCGAGTCTTCATTACCCGTGCGCCGCGAAAATTCAATCGCATGCCGTCTCGCATCGCGATAGCGCCGCAATNNGAGACGATTCGGTTGGCCGCGCGCCTCGGTCTCGGGGCGTTGAGTTTCCCGTTTATTTCGCCTGATGAGGCGCACTTCTGGGTTGACGACTACTATGCGACGCTCGCGAACGAATGCGAACCGGTGGGTTATGCGGTCAACCCGAACATCGCGTTGCTTGTCGCTCGATCTGTGCGGGCGCGAGGTGCTCGGAGAGTTCAAAGAGCGTGAGGAAAAGCGCACGCTGGAGAAGTCCGGGCGGATGGCGCCGTGACGCGGCGGCTGATTTGTGGAACGATCGCTCTTGGAGATAGTTAAATCGATGGTCACGATGATTCAAGCAGGCCTTTATCTGGTGCTGATGATCGCATTCGGTTCGGTGGCTAGCGCCAACGCTGCGGCGGCCAGCGGCACTCCGGTGGTGGTCAAGGCGAGCAACGTGGAGGCACGAATTGCGCTTGCCGCCGACCACTCGTCAGGCGGGCGTCAGATCGGCGTCGCCGTCGATTTCGTCGTCGGCCCCGGATGGCATATCT
>PNBD01000096.1 GCA_003135855.1 Deltaproteobacteria bacterium | reverse complement strand
GGTGCAGATGTTGGAGGTCGCGCGCTCGCGGCGGATATGTTGCTCGCGCGTGGCGAGCGTGAGGGTGAAGGCGCGGCGGCCGTCGCGATCGTGGGTCTGGCCGATGAGGCGACCGGGCATCTGGCGGAGATGCGGCATCCGTGCGGCGAGGAATCCCACGCCGGGTCCGCCGTACTGGAGCGGCAGGCCCATCCCCTGACCCTCGCCGACACTGATATCGACGCCGAGTTCGCCGGGCGTGCGGAGCAATCCGAGCGAGACTGGCTCGGCGGTGACGGAGATCGCGAGAGCGCCTGCGCGATGCGTCGTATCGACGATAGATTTGAGCGGCTCGATCACGCCAAACGCGTTGGGATAACCGGTCACGGTGCAGAGGAGATGATCGTTGGCGACGCGATCGAGTTCGGCGGCACTGGTCGCGCCGGTCTGGTTGTCGAACGGCACCTCGACGATTTCGAGACCGCGGAGCGCGCTCAGATAGGTGCGGATGGTCGCGCGATACTCGGGCCATAGCGCGCGCGAGAGGGCGACGACCGTGCGCTTGGGCATCAGGCGTCGCGTCATGAGGACCGCTTCGGCGGCCGCGGATGCGCCGTCGTACATGCTGGCGTTGGCGACTTCCATCCCGGTGAGCTGGGTGATCAGAGTTTGAAATTCGAAAATCGCTTGAGTGGTGCCCTGGCTCGCCTCGGCCTGATAGGGGGTGTAGCTGGTCGCGAATTCGGCGCGAGCGGTGACGGCGCGAACGGCCGCGGGGACATAATGACGGTAGTAGCCGCCGCCGAGGAAGCTCGCGAAGTCGAGCGCGCCGTGATTGTGTGCGGCCATCGCAGATAGCTCGCTCGCGACTTCATATTCGGTGCGGCCCGGAGCGAGATCGATCGTCGCGCTCGCGCGCAAGTTGGCGGGCAGGTGCACGATCAAATCTTCGAGGCTTTTGGCACCGATCGTATCGAGCATCGAGGCGATATCAGCCTCGGTATGCGGCATGAATCTCATCTAAAGTAGTGTTCCCCCGTTTGGTAGTGTCCTAATTTGATTTCGTCCGTAGTTGTCGAGTGATCGCAACAACGCCCCAAACGACCGTGCCGACTATGGCATAGAGCAGCACATTGATTCCGATCGCGCCTGCCCACTCGCTGATGACTTCAAACCAAGTCGGAGGCCGGAATCTATCACCGATGAGGGTTAGGGCGGTTGGCCAGAATACAATCAACCAATCACCGCCCCATCCACAGTAGCCGCCGATAAACAACACCCCTGCTGGTGCAAATAGGCCCAATCCCGCGCATAGCGCGATGACGTGGCGAAACTGACATTTTCTCACATCTCCAGCCAATGCCACAATTCAAATTAGGACACTACCCCCGTTTGGCTTGCGGCCGATTCGATTACAGCGTCGCATCATGCGGCAGGCCTGTGGCTCGGCCGATAAAACGGCCGGGCGACGATGGTCGCGGGCACTTTGCGATTTCGGATTTCGACTGCGACTGAGCTGCCGATTGAATCGGCTATATTAGCATGGTCGCCGGTCAGATACCCCATCGCGATCGGGCGCTGAAGGGAGGCCGCGAAGGTGCCGCTGGTGACGATTCCGGCGCTCGCGCCACCGTGCAGAATCGGATAACCCTGGCGCGCGACGTTCTTGCGATCGTCGGTCATCAGGCCGGCGAGTTTTTTCTTGAGGCCGTGCTCGCGTTGGCCCCGGAGGGCCGGTTCGCCGATAAAAGGGCGGCCGAGCTTGACGAAAATCGAGAGGCCAGCTTCGAGCGGAGAGGTTTGGCGATCGAGTTCGTGGCCGTAGAGCGGGAGGCCGGCCTCGAGCCGGAGCGTATCGCGCGCGCCGAGGCCGATGGGCATGATGCCGTCGCCGGCGCCACTGTCGAGGAGAGCCTCGAAGAGGGTGCGAGCGCCAGCATTTTCGACGAACAGCTCGACGCCGTCTTCACCGGTGTAGCCGGTGCGCGCGACCAGGCAGGTGACGCCCGCGACTTTGCCGGTCGCGACGTGGAAGCGCGCGATGTCGGCGACCGGGAACTCACTGAGTTTGGCGACGATCGCGATCGCGCGCGGTCCCTGCACACAGACCAGCGCGGTCGAGTCGCTGACGTCCTCGAAGTGCGCGCGGGTATCGTTGTTGAGCTCGAGCAGCCACTCGCGGTCGGCGTCGATGTTGGAGGCATTGACGCATAGCAGGTAGCGCTCGGGGCCGAGGCGATAGACGATCAAGTCGTCGATGGTGCCGCCGTCGTCGGCGCACATGATGGTGTACTGGGCCTGGCCGACTTTGAGGCGCGCGGCCGAGTTGGTGAAGGCGCGCTCGATGAGGGTGAGCGCGTTGGGGCCGCTGATTTCGAATTCGCCCATGTGGCTGAGATCGAAAATGCCGGCGGCGTTGCGGACGGCGAGATGTTCCTCGACGATGCTGGTGTATTGCACCGGCATTTCCCAGCCGCCGAATTCNNGCGGACGGCGAGATGCTCCTCGATGATCCCGCGATAGCTGACGGGCATCTCGAAACCGCCGAACACCGTCATGCGGGCATCGAGCTGTTGGTGAAGGTCGAAGAGGACTGTGCGCTTCGGGGAATCCATCAGCGGCGAAATCGTAACAGACGGGGCGAGGTGAGACGAGTCGGGGGAGGAGGTTCTGCTAACAGCGGGGGCGGGAGGGTGTGCATAGCGGGTTGCCTGCAGCATCAAAGGACCGCTGCGCGGTTCCAAAACCGGTNNCGAAGTCGGCTTCGCGACGCGCCGCTGTCCGAGATCCTTCACTGCGCTCGCGTCGCTCGCTGCGCGCAGGATGACGGAAGGGGCGGCATTTGGCATAGCGGGTTGTGACAGGTCGCGCGGTGCTATAATCAGTCGCGGAAACCTTTGAACGGACGCTCCACCGCTGACGCGCTCGCCCCTGAAAACCGACGCGCGCAACTCCGTCTCGGCGTCCGCCTGGAAGCAATTACCGTAATCTGGAACATCGCAGAGGGCATCATCGCCGTAACTGCGGGAATGCTCGCGGGATCGACGGCGCTACTCGCCTTCGGAATTGATTCGTTCGTAGAGACGGCTAGTGGCGCTATCGTCGGATGGCGACTGCTCGACGAAATGAAGAACCGCTCCGACCTTCGGGCTCTACAGGTCGAGAAGTTGGCTTCACGAATCGCGGCAATGCTGCTGCTGGTGCTTGCCGCTTACATTGCTGTGGACGCTGCGGTCAGGTTGCTTGGAGTGTCAGCAAGGCCGCGGGAAAGCCTGATGGGAATCGCGATTACCGCTGTTTCTCTCGTGGTGATGCCGCTCCTTGGCCGCGCCAAGTTACGCTGCGCTGGAGCAATCGGGAGTGCGGCTCTCCGAGCCGACGCGTATGAATCGATTGCCTGCGCTTGGCTATCGGTTACGGCATTCCTCGGGCTGGGGGCGAACGCGGCATTCGGTTGGTGGTGGGCCGATCCGCTCGCCGCTCTAGCCTTGATTCCGTTGATCGTTCGTGAAGGTTGGGAAGGTCTGTCAGGGGGCAGCGAGCACCACCACGCAGATTAAGGCAGCGCCGAAAGTTCTGCTCGCAACGGGCGCGCGACTATCCACAGTTTTTGCCGGGGCGGCATTTGCCATAGCGGGTTGTGACAGGTCGAGCGGTGCTATAATCGAAACGATCATGGCGGCGATTATCATGGACGGGCGCGAAGTGCGGGCGCTGCTGATGCCCGAGCTCAGGCGCTACGTCGAGGAAATAAAAGAAAAATACAATCGCGTGCCGTGCCTCGCGGCGATCCTGGTGGGCGACGACCCGGCCTCGCGGCAATACGTGAAGAACAAGCAGCGGATGGCCGAGGAGCTCGGCTGCGAGAGCCGCACGGTGCGCGTGGCCGTATCGCAGGCGACGACGGCGGCGCTGCTCAAGGTGATCGCGGAGCTGAACGAGGATAAAGCAGTCAATGCGATCCTGCTGCAATTGCCGGTGCCGGACGGCGTCGATCAGTTTCGGCTGTTCGATGCGATTCATCCTGACAAAGATCTCGATGCGGTGGGATCGGCGAGCGTCGGCGGATTCTATCGCGGGCGATGGGGACGGTTTATCCCGTGCACGCCGCGCGGCGTGCTGACGCTGCTCGACTATTACAAAGTGCCGGTCGAGGGCGCGCGCGCGGTGGTGATCGGCCGCAGCGATATCGCGGGCAAGCCGATGGCGGTGATCCTGGGCGGGCGAATGCGCAACGCGACCGTGACGTGGTGTCATCGGAAGACGCGCGAGCTGGCATCGATTTGCCGCGAGGCGGATATCCTGATCCCATGCGTCGGCGCCGAGGCCGGTATCGGGCCGTACCTGATCACGGCGGAAATGGTGAAGCCGGGCGCATGCGTGATCGACGTGGGCTTCAGGCGAGTCGGGCCGGGGAAATTTGTGGGCGACGTCGATTTCGAGGGCGTCAAGCAGGTCGCCGGCTGGATCACGCTCAATCCGGGCGGGACCGGGCCGATGACGGTGGTCGCGCTGATGCAGAATCTGCTTGATGCGACGCGGTATCAGCTGGGGCTCGAGCGGTTGGCGTACTCAATTTAAAGAGGCCGAAACCCCTCACGGGTTTCGGGCTTCCTGGGACTGATAAGATGCGCGCTACGCGCTGGTAGAAAGAGAGCGGAAAGCGGGGAAAGAGATGCGCGCTACGCGCTTGGGAACATGGCTGCGGCGGAGAGAAGCGGGCTAGGTGCTGGATGCGCGCATCCGCTGGGCGCAGGAGGAGAGAAGAGTTCGAAACCCCGAACGAGGAAGAAAAGACAGCAAGAAAGATGCGCGCTACGCGCTAGGGAAATAAAAGGGAAAGAGAAAGTCGGAGAAGAGAATTTCCGAAACCTCACGAGGTTTCGGGCTTCCCGTGAGTGACGCGAAGCCGACTTCGGGCCGCAGGGCCGAATCGCATTAAGGTAAAGATGCGCGCTACGCGCTGTTAGAAACAGAGCGGAGAGTGAGGAAAAAGATGCGCGCTACGCGCTGTTAGAAAGAGAGTGGGGAAAAGAGATGCGCGCTACGCGCTAGGGAAATGGCTGCGGCGGAGAGAAGCGGGCAAGGTGCTGGAGGCGCGCATCCGCTGGGCGCAGGAGGAGAGAAGAGTTCGAAACCCCTCACGGGTTTCGAGCTTCCTGGGACTGATAAGATGCGCGCTACGCGCTGTTAGGAAAAAGTGGGGCAATAAGCGGGTCAGTAGCGGCCGCCTAGCTTGCTGTGATCCCAGCTCGCGATTTTTTTCGGAATCACCTTGAGCACGACTCGCTTGGGTGCGGTGGTTAGCGGGGTGTCGGCGGCCGAGGTGTCGGCGGAATTCTTGCCGCGGATCGCACGCATCGCCTCTTCGACCGTCGGCAAGTCTTCGATGATCTGGCATTCGCCGCGAATCATCACACCGCGCAGTTCAGAGTAGGCGCGCCCCGTTTCAACCATCACGGCGACTTTGGGATTGCGCCGGATGTTGAGCACCTTTTGCGCCTTGCCGTAGGAGGTCATCAGGATGGCGCCGTCGCGCGCGAGGAAGTTCATCGCGACGACGTGCGGGAATCCATCTTGGTCGAGAGTGGCGAGCGCCGCTTTTTTCGCATCGCGGAGGAAGGCGGTTTGTTCGTCGGGGGTGAGCTTGATTTGGTCGCGCCGGTTCATTCTTGATACCCTCGCCTCCGCTTCGCTGCGGACTCGGGA
>PNBD01000022.1:13456-13706 GCA_003135855.1 Deltaproteobacteria bacterium | reverse complement strand
GTGCCGGGAATGCCGACCGTCTTGCGTACGCCCGTGCGCCCCATCGTGACGTGAGCGCCGCGCATCCCGACCGTCAGACTCGGCCCCGACTTCGAGATGTTGACCGACAGTCCCGGAAAAATTGAGACGCGCCGGTAGAATCTGAAATTACCCATCGCAGCCCGCCGTCTTCACCCGCCGCGGCGAGTCCGAAAGAACTCGCGCATCAATGCGGCGCATTCCGCCTCCATCACGCCGGCGATCACCTCGA
>PNBD01000022.1:0-13426 GCA_003135855.1 Deltaproteobacteria bacterium | reverse complement strand
GCACGGCTCGAGCGTCACGTAGATGCTCACATCGGCCAGCCGATAGGTCTTCAGCCTGATCGCCGCCGCCCTTATCGCGAGGATCTCAGCATGCGAAGTCGGGTCGCTCATCGCGATCGGGCTGTTGTGTCCCGCGCCGACGTTCTGGCCGTCCGACACCGCGACCGCGCCGACCGGCACCTCGCCGTCCTCTTGCGCGCGGCGAGCCTCTTCGAGCGCGATGCTCATGAACCTGATATCTGTCGCAATAGCCATCGTTAGCCCTTACTTCTGGAGCCGCCGACTCCCCTTATTGCGATTCGGCCCTGCGGCCCGAAGTCGGCTCCGCGTTCAAAATGTACATTGACATCCCGCTGCATCGACACCAAGATCAGGATCTGGGGGTCGTTCATATGAAGAAGCTTATTCTGATCGCGACAGTCATGACTTTGAGTACCGCCGGCGCGGCCTTTGCGGGCGCGCATGTGGAACTGAAGGATCCCGCGCAGATTAGCCAGGAAGCCGACATGCACCGCCGCTACGACCATCCGAGGACCCAGGTGGTCAAAAACGAGTTGGTCAAGATCGACATCACCAAAGACGCGATCATGCATTCGTGCTGCATGCCGCCGAACCTGGTGGTCGCGGGCAAGGTCACCAACGTCACCTCGCGCCCAATTGATTTTATCCACCTGAATTTTGCGTTCGAAGACAAGAACGGAAAAATCCTCCACGCCGAAGGCCTCTACAATCACAAGGCGGAAAGCCTCAACGACGATCCGTCCGTGCAGAAGATTCTGAACGAGAAGCCGCATTTCGATCCGCTCAAGCCCGGCGAGTCTGACTCTTTCGCGTTTTCGATTCCGTGCCCGGATCTTCCGGAATTTTCCAAAGTCGAACTGTACGCGAGCGATACGAGGTAGCTCGTCGATCAGGTTCGATCGCCGTCTGATGCCTGAAATTGGAGAGATCGATTCGGTCGCGCTCAAGGCTCGCCTCGATCGCGGCGAGCCGGTGTTCGTGCTCGACGTTCGCGAGCCTGGCGAAATCGAGCTCGCACCGTTTCCCGGCGCGAACCACATCCCGATGGGCGACGTCCCGTCGCGCCTGTCCGAGCTTGATCCCGATCGCGAAATCGTGGTCGTCTGCCATCACGGCATCCGCAGTGCGCAAGTCGCGATGTATCTCGCGCGAACGGGCTTCGAACGCGTGCTGAACCTGAGCGGCGGAATCGACGCGTGGTCGCAGACCGCGGATCCCTCGACGCCGCGCTACTAACTCGCTCGCGAAAGCGCGACAATGCGCGCGACTGTGTCTAGACCGTGCAGGCACGGCAATCGGTCACCGAGCCTATGGAAAATCCAGCGATGACATTTCTCGCCGCCGCGATTCAGATGACGGCCTCTTCCGACAAGGCGGCCAATCTCGAGCGCGCGGAGCGACTCGTGCGCGTCGCCGCGGCGCGCGGTGCAAATCTGATCGCGCTGCCCGAAGTTTTCAACTGGCGTGGCAAACGTTCCGAACAGGCCGCGGCCGCCGAGACGCTCGAAGGAGAAACGATCGGGCTGATGTCGAAACTCGCGCGCGAGTTTCGCATCCATCTGCTCGCGGGATCGATCACCGAGCAGGCGCCGGGCGAGTCCCGATGCTACAACACGTCGGTGCTGCTGGATCCCGACGGCGCGCGGATTGCCGCCTATCGCAAGATCCACTTGTTCGACGTCGATCTCCCCGGCCGCGTCACCGCGCGCGAGTCCGACGCCAAGTTGAGTGGCGCCGAGGTGGTATGCGCCAACACCACGCTCGGCCCGATCGGTCTCAGCATCTGCTATGACTTGCGTTTTCCTGAACTCTATCGCGAGCTCACTTTTGCAGGCGCGCGAATAATTGCCATCCCGAGCGCGTTCACTTTCCCGACCGGCGAGGCGCATTGGGAGCCGCTGATTCGTGCCCGCGCGATTGAGAATCAGGCCTACGTGATCGCACCGGCGCAGTTCGGCCCCAACGTGTACGGCTATAGCGACTACGGCAATTCGATGATCGTCGATCCGTGGGGACGCGTGCTCGCGCGCGCCGCCGATCAGGAGGGCGTCGTGATCGCGCCGATCGATTTGCAATATCAGGATCGCGTGCGCAGCGAATTGCCTGCGTTGAAACACGCCCGGCTTCACCGCGATGCGAAATAAATTTGCGACCACCGCAATGCTGGAGCTGACGATTGCTGGAACTTAAAATGACGAGAATCACGCTGTTGGGCGCGGCAATCGCGCTGGCCATCTCCATCGCCGTCCCAGCTCGCGCGCACGACATGTCCGCGATGACGGGCATGGATGCCCACGAAATCAATGCGTCGCCCAACGCGATGGGTGGTCACATGGCGATGGACGCGCACATGGTGATGACAGTGTCGCGCGAGCAAACGCCGCAAGATCTCGAACGCGCCCACGACGTGCTCGATACTCTGCGCCGGGCCCTCGCCAAGTATCGCAGCGCCAAGGTCGCGCTCAGTGAGGGCTACCAGATTTTCCTGCCGACGATTCCGCAGGAGGTCTATCACTTCACCGACTATCGCGCCGCGCGCGAAGAATACACCGGCCATTTCGATCCGGCGCATCCCGGCTCGCTGCTTTATGTGAAACAGCCCGATGGCGAGTACGCGTTGATCGGCGCTATGTACAGTGCCGCGCCCGACTACACGCCGGAGCAACTCGACGCACTGATTCCGCTGAGCGTCGCGCACTGGCACGCGCACGTGAACATCTGTTTGCCCAACGGAATCACGCTGGGTGACTTGCTCCGCGGCAACATCGGAGCGACCCAACTGGACATGCCGGGGACGATCCCGGTCGCTACGAATCCCGCCGCGGATGGAATCAACCGCCGCCTGGGATTCATGGCTGACGGCCGCTTCGGATTCACCGGCAAGATCGCCGACGCCGAATCATGCGATGCGGCGAGCGGACATTTCATTCCGCAGGCGTTCGGCTGGATGGTTCACGTCTATCCATTCAACGGCGACGATCTGAAAGTCGCCTTCGGTTCGAGCGTGCCCAAGCCCGCTAATAATTGAGTTTGGCCGTGTGACATCCGCCGCGTCTCGGGCTAATGTCGCTCTGCCGATTAATACGCATCGATCCGCGCTGTGACTGCGCGCACCTTCCCTAGTATTATTTCGGGACTCGAACTGGATGCCTTGAGGAAGTTCTCCAATGGCTGATGGACCGCTCGTAGGATTTCGGGTGCTTGATTTGACGGCCGTGATTTCCGGGCCGTTCTGCACTCAACTGCTCGGCGATCTCGGCGCCGACGTGATCAAGATTGAACCTCCGGAAGGTGACTCGATGCGTCGTCTCGGCCGTCCCGCCAAGAACGGCGTCACCGCCGCGTACCTCAATTTCAATCGCAACAAACGCAGCATCGTCATCGATATCAAGAAAGAACACGGGCGCGACCTGGTGCGGCGTCTGGCGGTGAAGGCCGACGCACTGGTCGAGAACAATCGTCCCGGCGTCGCCGACCGGCTTGGCATCGGCTACGGGGACATTCGGCGCGCGAATCCCAAAATTGTCTATTGCTCGATTTGCGGCTTCGGCCCGAAAGGCCGCATGGCGAATCATCCCGCCTACGATCCCGTCATCCAGGGCTACTCGGGCATGGCGTTCGTGCAGGGCGGCAAGACTGAAAAGCCGACCGCGGTGAAAATGGCGCTGGCCGACAAGATCAGCGGCATGACTGCGGCCCTTTCAATTGTGAGCGCACTGCACGCGGCGCGCGCCCGCGGCGTCGGCCAGTACATCAGGGTCCCGATGCTCGAGGCGATGATGGCGTTCTCGGCCAACGATTCGATTTACGGATATACCTTCGTGCCCGAGGACGAGTACAAATCCCAGGCGCCGAAATCCACGACGCTCGACCCGTTCAAGACCGGCGACGGCTGGCTGACGATCGCGCCCTTCACCGACGCGCAGAATCAGCGCCTGTGCGAGGCAGTCGGCCATCCCGAATGGTGGGCGGACGTTCCCGACAAAGTGGAACGCGGCCGCAACATGATGCGCGGTCTCGCCAAACTTTTCCTCACGCGCAACACTGCCGAATGGTTGCCGATCCTCGAGCAGGCCGACATTCCGTGCGGCCCGGTGCACAACTACGAGACGCTCTTCAAGGATGAGGAAATCGTCGCGAACGAATGCTTCAACATCTACGAGCATCCCGAGGTCGGCTCGGTGCGCACCGTGAATCCGGGCGCGCGCTTCACCGAAACGCCGATGAAAATGTGGCGCGTCCCGCCCCGGCTCGGCGAGCATACCGACGAAATCCTGCGTGAGGCGGGAATCGAAAAATCCCAGGTCGAGGAACTGCGCGCTACCAAGGTGATCATCTAGGCGAGCGCCGCCACGTCTCACACCGCGACTAGTACTAGACGAACATCTCGGGCTCGCGTGATCGCAGCCACACCAGACCGCGGTAGAAGTAGTGAACCCCCGACCCCGCCGTCACCGCGACCGTCACTATTAGCAGTTCGTTGAAATAGACCGGCGAGATGTCATCGCATCGCGCGAGCACCGCGATCACGCAGGCCAGTTGCAGGAACGTGCTGAGCTTGCCGAGATAGCTCGGCCGCACCGGCACCCGCTCGCCGGTGAANNCGAACGCCGACACCAGCATCAGCTTGTCGGCGAACGGATCGAGAAACGCGCCCAGTTCGGTGCGCGAATTGAACCACCGAGCGACGGTGCCGTCGAGCGCGTCGGTCACTGCGGCGGCTATGAACACATACAATGCGGCGGTGTATCGATGACGGCTGAGCAGCGTCAGGAAAATCGGAATCGATCCGAGCCGGCACAGGGTCAGGAAATTCGGGATGTTCAGCAGATGGTTGAACGACGCGGTCCGCTTGATATCCCGAGCCCCCGGAATCTTATGTAACGGCGCTGCCATACTGCTCGTCGATTAAATTGTGGCGACTGCGGCTTTCTTCAGACGCCCGGCGACCGGCGCACTGACCCGCGCCCGCATCGAAACCAGCCCGTCGCTGTATTCCTCGCTTAGCACTTCTCCATCGCGCCGCGCCATTGCCACCAAATCGCCGCGACGCGCCGGCAACGTGACCGATACTTCCTCGCGCGAGCTTCCGAGTTGACGCGCGATCGCCTCGAGCATCGCGTCGAGCCCGTCGCCGTTCTTCGCCGATATTGAAATCGTATCGTGCGCAGCGGTTCCGCGCGTGGCATCCTCGAGCAGGTCGGCTTTGTTCATCACGATCAGGCGCGGCGCCGCGCCCGCACCGATTTCTTCCAGCACCTGATCGACGATCGTCATCCGTTCCGACGCGAGCGGCGAACTCGCATCGACAATATGCAACAGCATCGTCGCCGTGCGGACTTCCTCGAGTGTCGCCTTGAACGCATCGATCAGCATGTGCGGCAGGCGGTGAATGAAGCCGACCGTATCGACCAGCATCACGTTCATTTTGCCGGGCAGCTTGAGCCGCCGAATCGTCGGATCGAGCGTCGAGAAAAGCCGGTTCGCCGTCTCGACGCCCGCGTCGGTCAGCGCATTCATCAGCGTTGATTTTCCCGAGTTTGTATAACCGACCAGCGCGACGGTCGGATACGGCACCTCGACTCGCCGGCGGCGTTGAATCGCGCGCGTCCGTTCGACTTCGCGGAGCCGCGCACGGAGCCGCGTCAGTCGCTCGCGGAGCCGCCGCCGGTCAACTTCGAGTTGCGTTTCTCCGGGTCCGCGCGTGCCGACGCCCCCGCCGCCCGCGCCGCCACCGCGCACGCGCGACAGATGCGACCATTGGCGCGTGAGCCGCGGCTGCAGGTAACTTAGCTGCGCGATCTCGACTTGCAGCTTGCCTTCGAGCGTGCGCGCCCGCTGCGCGAAAATATCCAGGATGAGCTGGCTGCGATCGATCACCCGAAGCTTGAGTTCTTTCTCCAGATTGCGCGCCTGCGCCGGGCTGAGCGCGTCGTCGAAAATCGCTAGCGACGCGTCCTTGTCGCGCGCAAGCTCGTGCACCTCGCTCGCCTTGCCCTTGCCGATAAACGTGCGCGGGTCGGCGGCCTTCAGGCGCTGCCGCACGGTCGCGACCACTTCGGCGCCGGCGCTTTCAGTCAGCGACTTGAGTTCTTCGAGCGATTCTTCGCTGCCGATCCCGCTCTCGGTACCAAGCTCGATTCCGACCAGGATCGCGCGTTCGTGATGCTCGTTCGCAACGTCGTGCAGTTTTGCCAGGGGATACTCCTCGCCTTGTACAGTCAACTGCACGCTATCAGAAAGCGCCGATCCCGGCGACGCCGCGGGCAAGTGCTCCGGCGCGAATGGCTGAGACCGCTACCGCAATTCGCGCTGATTATGCGCGATCCGAGACCGGCGCCACGCCGAAGAATGTCGTGCTGTCTGAAGAGGTGCGCGTTAAGGGTGCGAGGTAAGTGCTGCGCCTGGAAATCAAAAGCGATCTCGATGAATTCCTCTTGACACTAGGCGCTTTAGGGCTGTACCCCCAAGAGCTCCGTAAGGTGCCAGCGCTTGTCCAGCCGGTCCTCGCGGTAGGAGGCGACAATCATACCGAGCCGCCGCCTATCGATCAGTTCGCAACCGCACCGGTTTGCCGCTTCACGTGCCGATCGTGTGTACCGACTGTTGGTGACGACCAGGGACTTTTGGCAATCATAAATCCTTTGGGCGGTAAAAGCCTCCTGCACCGCTTTGTTTGTCACCGGCTGTCCCTTATAGCGCTTGCATTGGCATGCGATCCGCTGGCCACCTTTGGTGAGTATCAGATCGGCTCCTTGGTCGCCGCGTTTCCCTGTGTGTTCGACTTCAAAACCCAAGTAGCGGAACACTCCCATTAAATAGACCTCTAGTTGCTCGCCGGTCATCGTGTCGATGTCTGACTCAGTGATTGCGCGTGCGGCCCGTTCTTCGGCGATTCGGCGAAGTTCCCTTTCCCGCTTGCGCCGCGCGCGCGCTCGGAATTTTAACCAAATGAAAACGATAAGAGGCGAAAAGGCGAGTACTCCCACCCCCGTCGCCTCCACTGGATTCTGCTTGGCAAATTGGAGCGCCGGATTTAGCCCGGCAACGACAGCAACTATTGCTAAGATCGCAAGACCGGCGAGAGGGCTGCCCTTCTTTCGCGGGCGGGAGCGGCGGGTTCTAAAGCTGTTTGCTCGGCGCCGGTAAGCCCGTGTGTAGCGATATCTCCGATATGCCATGCAGCCAGGATCGTACGAAACAGGCGCTGGGGTTTCTAGGTCAAAACGCTAGCGCAGTTCGATCGCGCCGGGCGTGAGAATCTGCTCCATCTCCGACACGAATGACTCGGTCGGCGTCACCCGATAACTGTCGCCGAGCAGCATCACCGCCTCGCGCCCATCGTCGAGTCCTAGATGCAGATACGTGAGCGACCTGCCGCGATACTGGGAGAGCTTTCGTTTCAGCGCGTCGAGGCCGCCGTTGTCGAGCCGGTTCAGCGGCGCCTTGATGCGCACCTCGCGCACCGATTCGACCAGCGCCGAATCCAGCGGCACCAGGCTCTCGATAATTATCTGCGCGCGCTCGTCATCAACGTCGAGCTTGCCGCGCGCGACCACCGGCTCGTCGCCCATGATGATCGCCTCGAACCTCTGATACGTCTCCGACCATGCGATCGCTTCCACGGCGCCATCGCGATCCTCCAGCGAGAACGTCGCGTAGCGTTTGCCGGACTTGTTGTTCTTCAATTTGACGGCGTGGATCACGCCCGCGATTTGCACCTGGCTGCCGTCCGGTGCGCTCGCCAAATCGTTAGTCGTAAGCTTGCCGATGCGCGCGAGTTCGCGCTCGTACTTATCCAGCGGATGCGCCGTGATGTAAAATCCGAGCGCTTCCTTTTCGTTTTTCAATTTCTCCTTCGCGTCCCACTCCGCAATCGGCTCTCGCACCGGCATTTTCGGCACCTTCACCGCGCCGCCAAAGAGCCCGATTTGATTTGTATCCGCGTCGCTCTGCGCCTTCTGCGCGATCCTGATCGCCTGCTCCGCTTGTGCCATGAGCGCCGCGCGCGCGATTCCGAGCGAGTCGAAGGCACCGCACTTGATGAGCGCGTCGAGTACCCGGCGGCTCACCAATTGCGTGCCCGCGCGCAGACAAAAATCCGCCAGGCTCTCGAACGGACCTCTCTTTTCGCGCTCCGCGATGATCGCCTCGGCCGGCTTGCTGCCGACGCCACGAATCGCGGCCAGCCCGAATCGAATCGCGCGTTCCGTAACCGTGAACTTGGCGCGGCTCTGATTCACGTCCGGCGGCAGGATCGCGATCTTCATATCGCGCAGCGCCGCGATATTCTTGTAGGTCTTTTCGACGTCGTCCATGTCGAGCGACATCAGCGCCGCCATGAATTCGTGCGGGAAATGCGCCTTTAAGTAGGCCGTCGTGTAGGTCGTCAGCGCATACGCCGCCGCGTGCGAGCGATTGAAGCCGTACGACGCGAACGTCTCGATCTTCTCGAAGATCGCTTCCGCGAGCGCCTCCTTCACGCCATTTTTCATCGCGCCTTCGATAAAGCGCACGCGCTCCTTCTCCATCACGGCTTTGTTCTTCTTGCCCATCGCCGCGCGCAAGATGTCGGCCTGCTCGAGCGAGTATCCGGACAGCGCCTGCGCCGCGCGCATGACCTGCTCCTGGTACACGATCACGCCGTAGGTATCGCTCAACACTGGCTCCAGGAGCGGATGATCGTACTCGACCGGCTCTTTGCCGTGCTTGCGGTCCACGTAGTGCTGGACCATCGTCTTGCCATCCTGCATCGCGTCGAGCGGGCCGGGACGAAACAGCGACCCCGCCGCGATCACGTCGTCGAAGCAAGTCGGCTTCAACTCCGTGATAAACCGGCGCATCCCCGAACCTTCCATCTGAAACACGCCAACGGTGTCGCCGCGCGAAAGCATCTTGTAGGTGTCGGCGTCGTCGAGCCCGAGCCGATTGAGATCTGGCGCCTGCTTGCCGCCCGACTTGATCAACACGAGCGTGTCGGTGATCAGCGTCAGATTCTTGAGCGCGAGAAAATCGAACTTGATAAGTCCAATCTCCTCGACCCCTTTCATCGAGTATTGCGTAATCGAGAGCCCGGCTTGGTCGCGTTCTTTGTCGACGTAGAGCGGCACCAGGTCCGTCAGCGGCGCGTCGGAAATGACCACGCCCGCCGCGTGCCGCGAAGCGTGCCTTAGCAGGCCCTCGAGCTTGAACGCGTAGTCGAAAAGATCGGGATGACTTTTCTGCTCGGCCTTGAGCCGTGGTTCCATCTCCAGCGCATCGACCAGCGGGAAATCGCGGCCCTGCTTCGGCGCCGGGTAGAGCTTGACTATCTTGTCGGTCTCCGCGAACGAGAGGCCGAGCACCCGGCCGACGTCGCGAATCGCCTGCTTGCCCTTGATCGTGCCGAACGTGATTATTTGCGCAACGCGATCGTCGCCGTATTTCTTGCGCACGTAATCGAGCACTTCGTCGCGGCGCTCGAAACAAAAATCCACGTCGATATCGGGCATCGACTTGCGGCCCGGATTGAGCCATCGCTCGAACAACAATCGATGCTCGACCGGATCGACTTCGGTGATGCCGAGCGCGTACGAAACCAGCGAGCCCACCACCGAGCCACGGCCCGGACCGACCGGAATCCCGATACTGCGCGCGTAGTTGATGAAGTCCGCGACGATCAGCATGTATCCCGAAAATCCCATCTCGCGGATAACCGGCAGTTCGCGATCGAGCCGTTCGATGTACTGCGACTCGTCAACGTCAGCACGCCGCGCGCGAATCTCGGTCACCCGCGCGGCCAGCCCGTCGCGCGCCTGTTGCTCCATTTCGGCATCGAGGTCGACTCCCTCGCCCGCCTTGAACACGGGAAAATGAAACTTGCCGAACTCGAAATCAAAATCGACGCGCCGCGCGATCTCGACGCTGTTGCGCAACTCCTCCGCATCGGCGCCAAACGCCTTGGCCATCTCCTCGGGCGTCTTTACGTACAATTCATCGGTATCGAAACGCCAGCGCGTCTCGTCGGAAAGCACCTTGCCAGTCTGGATACAGAGCAGAACCTCGTGCGCCTTCGCGTCGTCGCGATGCAGGTAATGACAATCATTGGTCGCGACCAGCGGCAGCCCGACCTGCTTGCCGATTTCGCGCAGCGCTGCGTTGTACGGCGAATGCAGCTTGTTGTCCTGCAGCTCGAGGTAGTAGCGCCCCGGGAACATCTGCGCGTAGGATTCGGCCGTCTCGCGCGCCTTGTCCATTCGATCCGCCCGCAGCCAGCGCGCGATCTCGCCGGACAGACATCCCGAGAGCACAATTATTCCGCCCGACAGCTCGGCCAGAATTTCCTTGTCGATGCGCGGTTTGTAGTAGAGGCCGTCCTGGTAGGCGGTCGTGAGCAGCTTGCAGAGATTGCGGTAACCCTCGCGATTCTGCGCGAGCAGGATCAGATGGAAATTGCCGCCGCCGTCGAAGTCATCGCTGCGCGGCACCTGGCTGCGATCAGTGCGCTTGCCCGGCGCCAGATACGCCTCGCATCCAATGATCGGTTTGATCCCTGCCGCTTTGGCCTTCTGATAGAACTCGACCGCGCCGAACATGTTGCCATGATCGGTCATCGCGATCGCTTCCATCCCCGACGCCTTGGCGTGCTCGATCAGCGGCCCAATCTTGTTGGCGCCGTCGAGCAAACTGTACTGCGTGTGAACGTGAAGGTGGACGAAACTCATAACTGCCAGCCCCTCCCGCATCGCCCCCGGCGCACCCAACGCCGGGCCCACTCCCCCAACTCGACGCGCGCGTACGATCGCTTTCGATTCGGCGCGCGCGCGAGGCGTACTACTTCTTTCCCGCCGCCTCGGGCTTCTTCGCAGCGGCCTCGGGCTTCTTGCCGCCTTTTTCGGCGGGCTCTTTCGCGGCGCCTTCCGCCGCCGGCGCAGCGCCAGCTTCGGGCGTTTCGCCTTCGACCACTGCGCCTTCGACCGCTTCGACCGCCACCGGTGTCGCGACTTCGGCGACCGTCGGCGGCAGCACCGTAACGACTGGATAGTCGGTGTCGAAAATCGGCTTCGCGTTGCCCGGGAACTTCACCGTCGAAATATGGATGACATCATGGATGTCGACGTCGGTGACATCGACTTCGATCGCGTCGGGAATCTCCAGCGGCAGGCACTCGACCATCACAGTCCGCTCGAGCGGCGCCAGGATTCCACCGTTGGCGAGACCCTTCGCTTTGCCGACGAACTTCAACGCGACTTCGACGCGCAGCGACCGATTGAGATCGACTTCGTACAGATCCGCGTGCAGGATTTCACCCGACACCGGCGCTCGCTGCACGTCCTTGAAGATCACGTGCTTGCCGTCCAGCTCGACCGCGCTCGACTTGAGCTTGATCAAGCGCACGTGCGCGGCTGACGACACTCTGGTCTTCAACTCGATTCGATCGACGGAGACCGCCGTCGGTGCAGTCGTGGGGCCATACAATACAGCCGGGACGCGGCCTTGCCGCCGGAGCGCGTTCGATTGTCCCTTGGGGCGGGTCGCCCTTTTCTCGCAGGCTAGTTCACCGGTCTCCATGTTCTTCCTCGCTTCAGGCTCGCCCGCTCAACTGAAGAGCGAACTTACCGATTCCTCATTATGAATTCGCTTGACCGCTTCCGCCAGCAGGCTCGCTACCGACAGCACCTTGAGCTTGCTCAACTCGGCTTGGGCCTTGGCGCGCAGCGGGATCGTGTTGGTCGTGACTATTTCCGTAAGGTGCGATTTGTTCAGGCGATCGCACGCCGGATCGGACAGGATCGGATGGGTCGCGCACGCGATAACTTCAGTCGCACCCGCATTGGCGACCACCTTGGCCGCCTCCGTGATCGTGCCGGCCGTGTCGATCATGTCATCGATCAGCAGCGCGATCGAATCCTTGACCTCGCCGACCAGTTGCATCTCGGCGACTTCACTCGCGCGCCGCCGCCGCTTGTCGATGATCGCGAGGTTCGCATTGAGCCGCCGCGCAAACGCGCGCGCACGCTCGACGCCGCCCGCATCGGGCGACACCACGGAAACTCGCGCGCCATCGACACGCTTGCGCAGATAGCCGATCAGCACCGGCATCGCATAAAGGTTGTCCACCGGGATATTAAAAAAGCCTTGTATCTGTCCCGCGTGCAAATCGACCGTCAGCACGCGATGCGCTCCCGCGGTCGTGATCAAATCCGCAACGACTTTCGCGCTGATCGGCACGCGCGGCGCGACTTTACGATCCTGGCGCGAGTAGCCGAAATACGGAATCACCGCCGTGATCCGTCCCGCCGATGCGCGTCGCAGCGCGTCGGTGATCAGCAGCAGTTCCATCAAGTTTTCATTTGGCGGCGTGCAGATCGATTGAATCACGAAGCAATCGCCGCCGCGCACGTTCTCGCGAATCTCGACCATCACTTCGCCGTCGGGGAAGCGGCCAACCTCGGCCTCGCCGAGTTTCACGCCGAGATGCTCGCAGACTTCGCGCGCCAACGCGGGGTTCGAGTTCCCGGTGAATACATCGAGCTGGTTCTTGACCCGTTCCGACATCGTCTATTCCTCTGGTTCGCGACCGCTGTGTCGACCTCCAAAACTCCCGCGCCCGCGCTCGCGCGATTATTGGCTGGGCGGGAAGGACTCGAACCTTCGAATGCCAGGTCCAAAGCCTGGTGCCTTACCAACTTGGCGACCGCCCAGCATGCGCGATTCGCGGGATACTTCCTCACCGCGTCAAAACTTATCGCCGGCCCAAAATTTATCGCCGGCTATCGAACCCATTCAGCCGGTCGCAATTCCAAACAATTCCGCCCTGCTAATCCGCCAACCGCGGACCAAGCTACGATCTCACCGCGAACGTGCCCGGAATTCCCGCCAAGTACGCAACTAGCATGCGGGATAAGCGATGTTATTGATGCAGTTTTTTGCTGTCAATGCGCGCGTCATTGGATGTTAACAAGGCCTGGGATGTTAACAAGCCCCGCATCCGGCGACCGATCGAGCCCCGCTCACCGCCAGCCCGCCAGCGATCGGCCCCGACGCCACCTGGCGCGGGCTAGGTTTCTGAATCCTAGACCGTCGAAGCCGAGACGATCATAGCATCAGGGATCCGCTGACGCGCCTGCTCCGCCGNNTCCGCTGCTGATTGCGTGGAAAAAACGCCAAACACGGCGCCGCCGCTGCCGCTCATCTGGGCGGCGCGAGCGCCCAATTCTTCAAGTAGAACTTTAATACGCCCGATTTCGGGAAACTGGGCAATCGCCACCGCGGCGAGATCGTTCACCACGAGCGACGGCGATATTTCACCGCGCAGAATCGCGGACACATCTGCGTCGGGCGCGGGACCGCTCCATCCCGAGGGCTCGAGCGCACGAAAAATCCTGGCGGTAGCGACCTCGAACGGCGGCGCCGCGACGACGAT
>PNBD01000051.1 GCA_003135855.1 Deltaproteobacteria bacterium | reverse complement strand
TAGTTGAGCGGGAAGGCGCCGCGACCCGCGCCGAACTCGACGCGGCCGCCCGACAAAACGTCGAGGGTCGCGATTTCCTCGGCCAGGCGCAACGGATGATGCAGCGGCATCAGGTTCACCGCCATCCCGAGACGCAGGCGCGTTGTGCGCTCGGCGATCGCAGCGAGCAGCATCAGCGGCGTCGGCATCGAGGAGAAGCGCGGCGTGAAATGCACCTCGGCCAGCCATACGGTGTCGAAGCCGAGACGGTCGGCCTCTGCGGCTTCCGCGATGAGCTCGCGGTAGCGCTGCGCAGTGTTCTGGATCGCAGCTTCGGGAAGTTGGTAGAAGATGTCGAATTTCACGATGCGCTCAGTACTGGCCGAGGCTGGCGACGCGTTCGCGATGATACGCCGGTGAGCCGAAGTATGATTCGTTGAAGCGCGCGCGCTTGAACCACANNTCGTGCTCCCAGGTGAAGCCGATTCCACCATGCATCAGGACCGCGCGATCGCTGGCGCGACTATACACTTCGCAGAGCCGCGCCTTGGCCATCGCAGCGTAGCGCGACGCGCTGGCGTCGTGCGAATCGAGCGCATACGCGGCGTACCAGAGGAGCGCGCGCGCAGGTTCGAGATCGGCGACGATTTCGGCGGCGGCATGCTTGAGCGCCTGGAACGATCCAATCGGTTTGCCGAATTGCTCGCGAACTTTTGAATAATCGACAGCCATCTCGAGTGCGCGCTCGGTGCCGCCGAGCGAGTCGGCGGCGATTGCGATCGAGGCGACGTCGATCAATTGGGGGAACAGAGCGCTGGATTCCATGAGCGGCAGCGCTGTTGCGCAATTCATTTCCACAGCGGAGACGCGGCGCGTCAGATCGAGGTTCTTGAGCAAGCGAGTCTTCACGCCGGCGCTTTTGGTCTCGACCAGGAACAGACGCAACTCGTGATTTCCGGTGCCGCTCCTCGCGGCAACGATGATGAAGTCGGCGATGTTCGCGTACGGCACCAACATCTTGGTGCCGTTGAGCAGCCAGCCCTCGCCTTCCTTGCTCGCCAGCGTCCAGATGTCGGCGGGATCGACGCTGCCGGCGCTCTCGACGACCGCGACGGTGCCGACTGCTTTGCCTTCGGCGAGCGCGGGCAACCATTTCGATTTGAGATCTTCAGAGCCGCTGAGGTTGAGCGCGCTGGCCGCCAGGACGGAGGAGAAAAGAAACGGTCCGGGCATCGCCGCGTAGCCGCCCTCTTCCAGCAGCATCGCCATGTCGAGCAGGCCGAGGCCGGCGCCGCCGTATTGCTCGGGGACGATCAGTCCGTTCCACCCGAGCTTGGCGATTTCGCCGTAGAGGTCGCGCGGATAGCCGTCGTCGCTCGCCATTATTTTGCGGACAGTCGTGGTGGGACATTCGCCGCTCAGAAAGGAACGCGCGCTGTCCTTGAGCTGATGCTGTTCTTCGCTGAGTCCGAAATCCATTAACTGATACCTTGATTACAGTCGGAGCGCGTCATCGCGACTTGGGCATCTTGAGGCCGCGCTCCGCGATGATGTTTTTCTGGATGTGCGAGGTGCCGCCGCCGATCACCAGGCCGAGCGAGAACATCCATTCGTAAGGCCAGTAGGCGTGATCCAGCGCGGCGTCTTCGTCGCGAGCGAGCATCGAGTAGTCGCCCATGGCTTCCATCGCGGCGGTCGCGAGATCGTGATTCAGTTCGGTGCCGACCAGCTTGTTGATCATCGCCTCGATACCGGGATTTTTGCCGCGAATCTGATCGGTTAGCTGGCGCAGCGAGTGAAAGCGCATCGCCTCGACGCGAATTTCGAGATCGACGAGGCGCTGGCGAAAAACCGGATCTTCGGTGAGCGGACGTCCGCCGCGCTTGATCGTTTTGGCAAGCGCGAGCAGGCGATTGAAACGCTGCTCGCTGCCGCTGGCCGAGCCGAGCATGTTGCGTTCGTGAAAGAGCGTGGCGTTGGCAACGATCCATCCTTCGTTCAGCTTGCCGACGAGATTTTTGCGCGGCACGTGGACGTTGTCGAAAAAAACCTCGTTGAAGCCGCGATCGCCCGTCATCTGCACCAAGGGGCGGACAGTGACGCCGGGCGAGTGCATATCGATCAGGATGTATGAAATCCCGCGATGCTTCGGCGCTTCGGGATCGGTGCGCACGAGGCAGAACATCATGTCGGAGTATTGCGCTCCCGAGGTCCAGACTTTCTGGCCGTTGACGACGAACTCGTCGCCGACGGTTTCAGCGCGGGTTTTCAGTGAGGCGAGATCGGAGCCCGAGCCGGGTTCCGAGTAGCCCTGGCACCAGATTTCTTCAGCGGTGAGGATTTTCGGCAGATAGCGTTGCCGCTGCTCCTCGGTGCCCCACGAGATGAGCGTCGGCCCGAGCATCCCGAGTCCCGAGCCGCCGATCAGGTACGGCGATTTGGCGCGGACCAACTCGTCGTTAACGATCGATTGGCGCACCGGGTCCATCGCCTGCCCGCCGTATTCTTTCGGCCATGCGAGCGCGACGAATCCCGCCTCGTAGAGTTTGCGCTGCCACGCTTTGGCCTTATCGAGAAAAGTTTTGTCGTCGCGTCCCTCGCGGTCGGCAGTGAGACCGCTTTTCGGCATATTCGCTTCGAGCCAGGTGCGGACGCTTTTGCGGAAGGCTTCTTCTTCGTCGGTAAATTGGAGATCCATAGGTTACTCCTGCGGTCGCGCTCGCTTGGGCGTACCGTGGTTCGCAGTTAGCATAGTCAAATCGGCAGGCGGCGGAAAAGCCGAATCGGGTTGAATCGTGGCGAATCGTGAATCGATTGCCGCATTTCGCGGGCGTTGTTAGAGTTCAATCGAGCAGCGCTTATCTTGTCACTGCGTCACGATTAGCCGAGGTCATTGAATGGCGACGGTCATTACCAGCGAATGCATCAACTGCGGGGCGTGCGAGCCCGAATGCCCCAACACCGCGATCTATGCCGGCGGAGTGCCGTGGGAACTCAACGGCGAGACGCATCCGGCGGTCGCGCAGGATATCTATTACATCGAGCCGTCGAAGTGCACGGAGTGCGTCGGCTTCCACGATCACGAAGCATGCGCCGCGGTATGCCCGGTCGATTGTTGCATCCCCGATCCTAATATTCCGGAAACCGAAACGGTGCTTTTGGAACGCGCGCGCGTGTTGCATCCTGAGCTGACTATTCCCGATGACGCGCCGTCGCGCTTCCGCAAGGAAGGCGGCGCACCCGCACCTGCGGGAGATGGCGCAGAAGCGAAGCCTGCAACGGCCAACGGCGCAGCCGCAGCGCCACCGGCGGCAGCGAAGCCGGCAGCGGTCGCGGCAGCGCCCAAGGCGGCACCTGCTCCAGCCGCGACCGTCGAAGAAGAATTCAATCCGATCGCGTGGGAAGTCCCCGTCATCTGCAAGGATTGCAATGAGCCGTGGACCATTCCGTATCGTCACTTTCAAGCTGGCGTCGTTTTCTATTGCCCGTCGTGCTCGGGATCCTACGTGCCGAAGTCGCAGATGTGTCGCGCGGTGAGAGAGACGTTCGAGGGCTTCTACAATGCGCGGCGTGCGGAGCGCGAAGTGTTCGAGCGTCGTCGCGCGAAGGAAGCGGCGGCGTTCGTGGCCAAGCAGGATGCCGAGATGGCCGATTTCAAGAAGCGGCTCGAAGACTTGTCGCACTCGATGAAACCGGCGGGCAAAACGGTCAGACCGACCGGCATCGGCTCGATGTTCACCTAGCGCGGTATCGGCGGTGCAACCGCGTTGGATACGTGTACTACTTGTTGTTGCATCCATTTGCTTGCTTTCGGCGCTGTCAGCTTCGTTCCTGCTAAAGACCAAGGACGTGCAGCGTTTGGCGGTATGGACCGTCCGGCACGACAGACTTAATCCATTCAGGAAATCGAGCTTGGAATTCGTTCAAGCGCCGGCATATTTGCGTTTTCTTCGGTCGAGTGGGGTCATACTCGCGCTGGTAGCTGTCTTTTTGTGTTATGTCTTGATCCTGATACTAACTGAGCCCAGCACACCTCCAAGGTCACACTGGTAGCGGCTCTATACATCCATCCCGGACGCGAAGCCGAGTTTGAACAATTCGAGACGCGCGCAGCTTCGATTATGAGCCGCTACGGAGGCATCATTGAGCGACGGATCGGCTGCGCCAATCCGGCCGGAGACGAGCAGCCGCTCGAAGTGCACATCGTGACATTTCCTAATGAGCAGTCGTTCGAGCAGTATCGAAGCGATCCGGAGTTGTCGGAATTAGCGGAGCTGCGCAATCGCGCGATTCGTAGGACGACGATTTGGCGCGGCCAGGACCTAGCACTCTTTCAGTAACTTAGCCGTCACGCGGATACGTTACTGAAAAAACTCAGTGACTATTGGGCGGAGTGAGCTGGCGCGGAGCCGCAATTCCAAGGGCGTCGCCATCGAATTCGATCTGCGTGCAAGCGCCGGTCTTGTAATCGAGATCGAGCAGCAGGTTTCGAACGGCGCGATGCTTGACCGATTTGATCAGCGCGGCGATAGCCTCGCGATCGCCAACTGAGATCGAGGCGATCTCGGCAGCGTCGAGATTGCTCACGCGGCAAAACTCGCGCGCATTTTCTTCGGTGGTGAAGCCGAGCACGCCGACCCACGACGCATTTTTTTCCTGGAAGACAATCAGCGCGCCCGACGAATCGAGCAGAAAATGGATTTCGACCGCCGGTGAAAGACTCACGTGTTTTCGACTTTGAGCTCGCCGGCGCGAATCGCTTTGGCGCGCTCGCGGACCAGCTTGGGATAGGTGTAGTAGTGGTCGCCGCTCAGGCGGAGGAAGGAATCGATATCGACCTCGTCGAGATCGAGTTCGGCGATCGCGTTTTCGGCAGCTTGGCGCGACGGCGCTTTCACGATGACATCGTAAAGGGCGCGTCCCTGCGGGGATTGGAAATCATCGCGCGGCGGAACGTCGGCGGCGTCGAGCTTGCCGGCGTGAAAATTGTCCAGGACGTAGCGCAGAGCTTTGAGCTCGTGGCGCAGGATGTCGATACGTTTCAGCGTCTCGCGAGGCATTAGTTGGAGCTTATCGCCGTGAGTTCCGCCGATTCAACACGCAACTCTCACTAAGCGATCGAGCAGAGGCGGGTCTTATCGCGAAGGGAAAAGTCAGTCGCCTTTGATCAGGCGGTGAATGGCGCTCAGATGGCGGTTGGCTTCGCGCTTGCGGCCCATCAGATCGTAGAGCTCGGCGAGGTTGCGATGCGCTTCGACCTGGGTGGGATCGCATTCGAGCGCGCGCAGAAAACTCAGCAGCGCGTGCTGATTCTCTTCCTTCTTGCGATAGAGCAGGCCCAGCTTGAAATGCACTTCACCGCTCGCGGGAACGATCGCGGCGGCGCCGAGCAGATGGCGCATCGCGCCATTCAGATCGCCGTCGCGATCGAGCAGCGTCGCAAGGCGCATGTGGGCCTCGAAGTTGCCGGGCTCGCGACCGACGAGTTCGCTGTAGATGGTGAGCGCGCGCAACGGATCTTCTTCCGCGATTCGGCGCGCTTCCTCGAAACGCTCGCGCACGCGTGCGGGTCCGAAGCGATCCTCGACTCTGCCGGGGCGATAGCTGCCTTCAAAATCGAAAATCAGCTGCCCGGTCTCCGCTTCGATCAACACGGGCCCGTCGCGCACGACGATGCGGCCCTCGTCATTGACGAGTTTGAGCGAAGTGAACGTGCGCTCCGGGGCGACCAGCCCGCGAACGCGCTCGAGCGATCGCTGAATTGGATCGATGTGCTGGCGGCTGCCGAGCAGTTCCTTGGCGAGGCGCATCTCGAGCAGGTCACTGAAAGCGAAGCGATAGTTGCGGCCGTCAGACTGGCTCGGCCGAATCAGATTGCGCTTGACCCAATAACGGATTCGTTCGGGAGTGACTGCGAGGATCCTCGCAGCCGTACGCGTCGAAAAAGTCTCGCCTCCTCCGCCCGCCGCTAACATCTTGGCCACCACCACGGGCGAGTATAAGGAGTCGGCGCCGCACTCTCAACGCAGCGCGCGTGGTTTTCTTAACACCTGTTGAGCGATCGCAGACTCAGGAGCGGATTTCCTTGAGCGCGAGAGCGACGCGAACGACTGCCTCGACGCCATTTTTCGCGTTGTCGATTCGCGCGACGGCCTGATCGTCGGTCATCCCCGGACCGGTGATCGCGAGGCCGACCGGCTTTTCGAATTCAATCGACAGTGCGATGCCTGCTTGCGCGATCGCGTGCGAGATCAGTTCGTCGTGGTTGGTGTCGCCCTTGATGACCGCGCCGATCATCACCACGCCCTCGATCTCCTCGCGCCGCAGCAAGGCTTTGACCACGGGACCCATGTCGTAAACGCCGGGAACGCGAACGACGCGGGCGACCTCAACGCCAAGCGCCGCGGCATGCTCGCGCGCGCGCGCTTCCATCGGGACGGTGACTTCGGAGTTGAACTCCGCGACAACGAACGCGATTTTCATCGTGCTCCCAGGTCGATCGTGACCGCGTCTCGAATCTCGACGCCATTACTTTTGAGATACGACTTGAGTTCCGGAATCGGATGCTCGCCGTAATGGACGATCGACGCAACGATCGCAGCGTCGGCGAGTCCGTGCGTAAAGGCGTCACGCAGATGAGCCGGCTCGCCGGCGCCGCCGGACGCGATCACGGGAATCGAAACGGCCTCGCTGATCCGGCGCGTGAGATCGAGATCGTAGCCGAGTTTGGTGCCGTCGCGATCGATCGAATTGATGCATAGTTCGCCGGCGCCAAGGCGTTCGCCCTCGAGCGACCAAGCCAGCGCGTCGCGGCCGGTGGGCTGCCGACCGCCATCGATGACGACTTCGTAACCGGTGGGAATTTCGGGTCGCACGCCGGTATTTTTCACCTGCATCGAGAGCACCACGCACTGGCTGCCGAATGCGCGCGCGCCTGCGGCGATTAGATTGGGACTGCGCACCGCGCCCGAATCGATCGAAACTTTCTCGGCGCCGGCGAGCAGCACCGCGCGCATGTCGTCGAGCGTGCGAAGTCCGCCGCCGACGCTGAATGGAATGAAAATCTCGCGCGCGACCGCGCGTACGACGTCGAGCATGATGCCGCGCCGCTCGTTGGACGCGGTGATGTCGTAAAATACGATTTCGTCGGCGCCCTGCTCGTAGTAATAGCGCGCCATCGCGACCGGATCGCCGACGTCAACGTTTTCGAGAAAGCGGATGCCCTTGGTGACCTGGCCGTCGCGCACGTCGAGGCAGGGAATGATTCGCTTGGCGAGCATCGTCAAAAATTCAAGCGGCAGAAATTGTCGAGCATCTTGAGTCCCGCCGAGCCGCTTTTTTCAAGATGAAATTGAGTCGCGAGCACGTTGCCCTTCGCGACGGCGGCAGCAAACGTTACGCCGTAATCGCAACTCGCGATGGTCGCCGAGGGATCGTCGGGAATCGGGTAGTACGAATTGACGAAATAGAAATGCGTATTGTCGGGTACGCCGGTAAACACCGGATGCCGGCGCGCCTGGCGCACGCGGTTCCAACCGATTTGCGGCACCTTGAGCGGACAGCCGTCGAGGGAGCGCGGATAGCGCGTGACGTGTCCGGGAATGATGCCGAGGCAATCGGCGCGATCTTCTTCGCTGCGATCGAGGAGGACCTGGATGCCGATGCAAATGCCGAGAAAGGGCTTGCCGGCGCGAGCGACGTCGTTGCGCAATACGTCGACGAGATTGAGGGCGCGCAGATTCTCCATCGTGGCGCCTGCGGCGCCGACGCCGGGCAGAATCACGCGGTCGGCGGCGACAATTTTCTCGGGGCGATCGGTGATCTCGCACTCGTGCCCGAGATACTCGAGAGCGCGCTTGACGCTGGCGAGGTTGCCAGCTTTGTAATCGACGATTGCGATCATGATGTGGGTTCTTTGCTTCGCCCGGACGCCCGATTTTCGAGCTTATGATGATAGCGTGAGTTCCGTTATCACCCAAACCCGCCTGGCGCCGATCTTGACGCGAAAAAGAATCGGCGCACTGCCCGAACGAGTAGTGCGCCGATGTTCGATTGCTCGATGGTGCGGTCGCGATTATTTCTTGAGCGCGCCCTCCAAGCGGCCGTGTGTCGTCACGCAGGTGCCGAGGTTGTCGAACGGATCGGGCCACGCGTTTTTCACGCAGGTGGCGAGCGCCGCCATCTGATCGGCAGAAAGCCCGCGCGTGGTGAGCTCTTTCTTGATGCAGTCCGAATGCGCCTTCAGGTTACCCGGCAGGCCGGCCGCGTCGTCAGCCGCCTCGATTATGAGCGCATCGCGAAGGGCCCGCCGCACCGCGGGGTCGTCGCTCTTGCCGAGCGCGCCCGCGATATTACTCGACGGTCCGCAGACACCGACCGCGTCCACAAATGCTTCTTCGATTCCCGTGCTGGTGAGGGCGAAACTCACCCCAGTCGCCCCCAGCACCAGGCAGGTTGAAATCAAGGCAATAGCCAGTCGTTTCATCGCACGCGTCCCTCCAGTTTTTAGATGCAGTTTGAGATGCCGTTGTGCGTAACCGCCCCCGGCTCGATGTAAGAAATCCGCCTATCAGTAGGCTCGCGAGGTTAAAGAAAGTCCAGAGTGGCGAATCGGCGGCGGTTACACGCGGAACGGGCTTGACGGAAATGCGGGCTGATGAAAGTTTGGCGGAAACGAAGTGAGGTTATAGATGGCGAATATTGCACTTGCCTGTACGATTCTTCCCGACAGCCCGCCGAGCAGACTGATCGAATGGTCGCGCGCGGCAGAAGACGCCGGGTTTTCCGGCGTGTTCATGACCGAGGCGAATAACGATTCGCTAGCGTGCTCGCTCGCGCTGGGGTTCCACACCAAGCGAATCAAGCTGGGTACCGCGATCACGAATATTTATTTGCGCCATCCGAATTTGCTCGCGAACGAGGCGGCGGCGGTGCAGGAATTCACCGGCGGCAGATTCATCCTGGGGCTCGGCGCGGGGCATCGCGAAATGAACTCGACGCTCGGAATCGAGATGGGCGAACCGCTCAAGAAGATGCGCGAAACGGTGGCGACGCTGCGGAACGCACTCGAAGGCGGCAAGACCGGTCCAGTCGTCAAGCAGAAATTGCCGCTGTATCTCGCCGGCGTGTCGCGTCCGATGGTGAAGCTGGCGGGTGAGATCGGCGACGGCGTCATTTTCAATTTCTTTCCGCCGGCGCGAGTCAAACAAGCAATTGGCGAGTTGGCTGAAGGCGCAAAAATCGCGGGCCGCGATCCCAAGCAGATCGAGGCGACGCTGTTCGCAACCGCTTTTATTTCGGATGATCTCGAAGCCGCACGTCGTCCCGCGCGGAAACTGCTATCGCGATATGGAGCGCTGAAGTTTTACGGCAACATGATGGCGCGGGCGGGATTCGAGGGTGACATCGCAGGAATTCGCGCGGCCGGGCGCGACGGCGATGCGGCAATCAAGGCGGTCAGCAACGAACTGATCGACGCGACGCTGCTTGTCGGTTCCGAGGCGCGCATTCGAGAGCGATTGCAGGAGCTGTGCGCACCGGGAATCGGCACGGCGATGGTGTTCACGAATCCAGTGAACGAAGATCGCAACGCCGCGGTATTGCGGACGATTCGCGCGCTTAAGCAATAGCGCGGGCGCTAGGGCATTTCCTCGTTGGCGGACGGACCGCGCGAGAGCGCGATGCGATCGAAGAAGCGATGGATGCGGCGGGCGTTGACGCCGAAATCGCCGATCCCGTCGCGTGATTTCGAGCGCATCTCGATCAGGCTTTCGCCGGCGGGAGTCGGCCGAATCTGGATGATCACATCGTCGTGAAAATGGAACAGCTTCGAGGTCGCGACGGCTTCAAGCGTGTTCTTGGCGGGATCGGAATAGGTAACTTTCCAGGTGGGCACCTTTTGCGCGACGTCGAGCACTCGCGCGAACGCGGCTGTGGGCTCGATCCTTTCCTTCAGCGGAGCGATGATTCCCTCGCTGGCCTGCTGTCGAGCGGCGTATTTCGCTTTGTCGTACTTCAGGTCGCGACCCTGGTTTTGCGGCAGCGTCAACGCGAAGACGAACTCGGGCGGATTATCGACGTCGGTGGTGATGTCGTTGATCGGATGCTTCGCGCCGCGCGCGAGCATAGAGAAAATTGGCACTGCGATCGCGAGGCATATGACGAGGCCAACCAGCGCGCGCTGCCGGCCCGCGCGGCGCTCGGGCTTGCGGGTCAGAAAAACAGCGAGCAGACCGATCAGCGCGCCGAGGATGCTGAGCAGAAATCCGAACGCAAACATCTGGAAGCCCACGAACGGCGCCACCAATTGCAGGTAGGCAAAGAGCATCCCGGTCGCGATCAGCACCAGCGCCAACAATCCGTCGAAAAATGCGAGCCACGCAGCTGCCATCTATTTTCCCCCTGAAATTGGCCGCGAGATCATCGCGGCGATCGATCTAAATTTTTGCTAATTTTTGACCCCGCGCACGACAAATTGCGGCAGAACGAAAAAATACGAACCGTTCGCGACCGCTGCGTCAACATCGGCGAGCCATTGGTCGAGTTCAGACTGAGCAATCTTGCCCGAGTCGCGCGCGTATCGCGCGAAGCTTGCCTTCAGCATCGGCAGCGAGCGGCCCGCGGTATCGGCACCGGCAAAAATCTCGACTTTGATTTGATTGAGGCCGGCGCGGCGAAAGAGACCATGCAACTGACGACCGATGCGAGGCTCCTTGATTGCGATCGCCTTGGAAGCCGCGAGAATGCGATTAGAGCGCTCGCGCGAATCCGGCGCGGTCTCGAGCGCGATCATGTCCCAATCGCTGTCCACTGCGACTACCACACCGCCGGGTGCCGTGACTCGAACCATCTCGGCGACAGTATCGGCGGCGGAATCGACATACTCAAGTACGTTCTTGCACCAAACACGATCGAACGAATTGTCCGGGAACGGCAACGGAGGGAACGAGCTGTTGACGAAGGTGGCGTCGAGCTTTGCGTCACGCGCGCGCGCCGAAGATCGAGCAACGAACTCCGCATTGATATCGACGCCGGTGACCTTGCCGCCGGGGGCGACGCGGCGCGCAAGTTCCAGCGTGGTGTGGCCGGGTCCGGAGCCGACATCGAGCACGCGGAGGCCCGGTTTCAAGTCGAGCGGCCGTAGCAACGGTTCCAGCGCGGGATGGAACGCGAGGATCTGGTCGTAGGCGGAGTGGCGGTCGGGGTCGATATCGACCCAATGCTGCTTGTAGTATGGTTCGCTCATCGCGGTTGCTCCGGCGTCAGCGATATCGCAAGTGCGAACGGATTACAAAGCGACGCGGAGGCTGAGCCCGGGGAAAAGAGCGAAAAGAGCGCGCCTAAATTAGGCGCAATTCTTTCATCGCTACGCGGAGCTTCTCGGCCGGTCCCGCGGTCATCGTCACCAGAGGCATCCGGAGTTCGTTGGCGCATTTGCCCATGAACGCGAGTGCCTGCTTCACCGGAATCGGATTGGTCTCGACGAACAACGCACGCATCACGGGCAGCATCCTGAAATGAATCTCGCGCGCGCGGCTGAAATCTTTGGCCAGCGCGGCGGCGGCGAGATCATGCATCTCGCGCGGCATGATGTTGCTGGTCGTCGAGATCACGCCCTTTGCGCCGAGCGACATGAGCGGGAGCGTCAACGCGTCGTCGCCGGAGAGAATCGTGATCGCATCGCCGCACAGGTGCAGGATGTCCGACGATTGGTCCATCGAGCCCGACGCTTCCTTCACCCCAACGATGTTTTTGATTTCGGCCAGCCGCGCGAAAGTCTCGGGCGCGATATTCGAGCCCGTCCGTCCGGGGATGTTGTACACCAGCAACGGCAGATCGACGCTCGCCGCGATCGTTTTGTAATGCCGGAAAATACCGTCCTGCGTGGGCTTGTTGTAATACGGCGAAATCAGGAGCGCGGCGTCGGCGCCCATTTCACGCGCCGCCGCGGTGAGCCGAATCGCCTCGGCGGTCGAGTTCGAGCCGGTGCCGGCGACGACGGGCACACGCTTGCGAGTTTGCTCGATCGTGATCTTGATCACCGTGTCATGTTCCGAATGGGAAAGCGTCGCGGATTCACCGGTGGAACCGCATGGCACGAGGCCATCGATGCCGCTTTGAATCTGCCATTCGATCAAATCGCGCAACGCGGCCGCGTCCACTGCGCCGTCGCGAAACGGAGTGACGAGCGCGGTCAAAGCACCTTTGAACATGATTGCCTCCGCGTCTGCTACGCTTTGCGGACGGAAACTATTTCGTCGGCGCTCAATTCGATCTCGCCGCGAAACACTTCAATTGCGTTGCCGGTCATGAATACGTGATTGGCGTCGGGCCCGCTTTCGCGCCATTCGATTTCCAGATTGCCGCCGCGCAGCTCGACGGTAGCGGCCCGATCAACATGATTGGTGAGGACCGCCGCGACCAGCGCCGCGCAAGCACCGGTGCCGCAGGCCCAGGTCTCTCCTGAGCCGCGCTCCCACACGCGCATTTTGAGACGGCGGCGCGAGACAGCCTGGATAAATTCAGTATTCACGCGCTTTGGAAAAAACGGATGATGCTCGAACTTGCGGCCCAGCGCGGCGAAATCGAGATCGCCGAGTCCGAAGACGGCGGCATCGGCGACGAATATTACGCAATGCGGATTGCCCATCGAGACCGCGGTGATTTGCTCGATTTGTCCCGCGACTTCGAGCGGATAATCGATGATGCGGCCGTCGGCGTTGACGGGAATCATGCGGGCGTCGAGAATCGGCTCGCCCATGTCCACCGTCGCGGCGACCACCTGGCGACCCTCGAGCTTCAACGACACGGTTTTCAGCCCGGCGTCAGTCTCGACCACCATCGGATTCGCCCGCACGAGACCGCGCTCGAAGGCGAGCCGCGCGAGACATCGGATACCGTTGCCGCACATGTCGCCGCGGCTTCCGTCGGCGTTGTACATTTCCATCCGGATGTCGGCGCTGGTCGACGGCGCGAGCATGATCAGTCCGTCGCCGCCGACTCCGAAATGGCGATCCGAAAGCCGGACCGACAACGCCGCTGGATCGGCCGGGCGGGATCGCATCGCAACGATATAGATGTAGTCGTTGCCGCATCCGTGCATCTTGGTGAATTCGAGCTTGGCCATCGCGCTATGCCGACTTCAGCGTCACGACGTGCTCACCGCGCACCAGATCCTCAAAACTCTCGCGCTCGCGGATGACGTGGGTATCGGCGCCATCGACGAGAATCTCCGGCGCGCGCGGACGGCTGTTGTAGTTCGAAGACATCACGAAGCCATAGGCGCCCGCACTCATTATGGCGAGCAGATCACCCGACTTGGGCTCGGGCATCTCGCGATCGCGGGCGAAGAAATCGCCGCTTTCGCAAACCGGCCCGACCACATCGGCAGTAACCGGGCGGCCGAGTTTTCGCCGATCGACGGGAATGATGTTGTGATACGCCTCGTATAGTACGGGACGGATCAGATCATTCATCGCGCCGTCCACAACGATGAAGCGCTTCACGTCGGTTTCCTTGTTGTAGAGCACGCGCGTTACCAGGATTCCGGCGTTGCCGACGATCACGCGACCGGGCTCCGTGATTATTTTGAGCCCCAGGCCCGCGAGCGGCTTCAGCAGCGCCGCGGCGTATTCCGACGGAGGAGGCATCGCTTCCTGATAGGGAATCGCGAGGCCGCCGCCCAGGTCGAGGCATTTGAGCGTGATGCCTGCGGTGCGGAGCCGGCCGACAATCGCGGCGACCTTCTCGCCCGCCTCAGTGAATGGCGCCAATTCGGAAATTTGCGATCCGATGTGCGTGCTCAGGCCAACGATCTCCAGATTTCTGAGGTCGCGAGCCTCAGCGTAGTATTCATCGACTTGCGAAAGCGGCACGCCGAATTTGCTGTCGCGATGCCCGGTTGAGATGTGCGGATGAGTCCCGGGATCGAGATCCGGATTCACGCGCAAGCTAACCGGCGCGCGCCGTTTCATTTTGCCCGCGACCTCGGAAATGCGATGCAGCTCGGGGCGCGACTCGACATTGATCATCAAGATCCCGGCCTCGAGCGCCGCCGCGATTTCCTCGTCAGTCTTGCCAACCCCTGAAAAAACAATCTTCCCGGGATCGGCGCCGACGCGCAGGCATCGCATCAGTTCGCCGACCGAGACGATATCGAAACCGGAGCCGAGCGACGCGAACAATTTCAGGATGCTGAGACTTGAGAGCGCCTTCATCGCATAGCAGATCAGATGATCGGTACCGGCGAAGGCTTCGTCGAACACGCGGAAGTGGCGCCGCAAAGTTCGCGCGCTATAGACGTAGAAGGGAGTGCTGATGCGAGCCGCGAGGTCGGCGATCGGCACGTCCTCCGCATACAGTTGGTCGTTTCGATATTCGAAGTAGTTCATGCGCTCCGGACGCGGCGGTCACCGCATCACCCTGATGGTGAAGGTCGTTTTTATCATAGCGCGTGCCGTCGAATAAACGACCACGTGCGAAAGCCGGCGCTTAGCAGGCTGTTGAAAAAGTAATTTTCAACGCCTGCTCCCTCTCTCTTGTCTCCCCCAAAGGGGGAGATGTTTAGGAGGTACGGACCGGCAGGATCGGTA
>PNBD01000131.1 GCA_003135855.1 Deltaproteobacteria bacterium | reverse complement strand
AACTTGCCCATGTTGTCGCGATCGGCGAGGTAGATATTCCCGTCCTTGCCGGCACCTACCGCAAGATGCCGTGTCGCCCCCAGCGCGTCCGTCATATCTGGCAAGACCAGCGCTCCGCCCGAACCTAGATCCCGATCGAGCGCCGACTGATTCACCGTATCGAACGTCGCGAAATAATCTGCCACCCCCAGCCCGCCCGCGGTGGACAGTTTCAGAAATCCGTTCCCGAAATCCCCATTGATCGGAAATCCGCTCGCCGTAAGAGTCGTATCGAATGTGCCGTTGCCGTCGAGCGCATAGATGTTCCCTTGATTGTCCGCCGCCGGTCCCGTTCCCGCCTGCCAAATCGCGCCGTCGCTTCCGTTCGGAGTGATGTTCAAGACCGTTGTCCGTACCAGCGTGTTCTGCGCATTCAGCCCATAGCCAATAATCCACCCGGTGTATGGCCCGTGATCGCAATGCGACGCCCACGTGGTGTAAACCTTGCCGTTGACCTCGACCAATCCTGCGCGATCCTCAAACATCTTTGCAGCAAACGTGAGCACCCCGTTGACGTTGCCAGCGCCGCCGCCCGGATAAGTCGCCGCGATCGTCACCGGTCCGCCAAACTCCTCTGCTCCAGTCGTGATGTCCAACGCGTGGATTCTCTGAAAATAATTACCCAACGCATCCTTCGACATCGCCACCACAAACATCGTCCCATGCGGTCCAAGATTGGTATCGATCACGGGCGTCGACGTGATACCGATCTCCGGTGTTACTTGCGTGCAACCGAGTGGATCCGATGGAGTCTCACCTGAAGCAAGCAGCGAGACCGCAACCGGCCATAGCAGGGACCCGTTACCCGCGTCGAAGGCATACACACTGTCATGCTCGGTGACCACGTAAAGGACGTTGCGCACGCCCTGCTCCGGAATATTGACCTGCGTCTTGATCAGCGGTTGCGCGTCAACTTTTCCATCGACCGGCAATTCGAATAATTTGCCGAACCCCGACGAGTTGACAGTGTCCGGACTCAGTATCGTTTCGTTCAAATTTTGGCCGGTGCGCGCGTTGTNNGGCGTCGGCGTGACGGTCGGCGTCATCGTCGGCGTCGGCGATACGGAGCTAGTCGAGGTTGCGAGCGAGCCGCTACCACTACCCGTCGGCGTGAAGGTCGCGGTGGGTGTCAGGGTAGCGGTTCGAGTCGGAGTCGGCGTCGGCGTTCGAGTCGGAGTTGGCGTCGCCGTCACTTGAGCCTGCGCACTCGCGCCCGCCCACATCATGGCGACCACCCACATCACGACTATTATGAATAAGCGCGTCCGAACCGCCGTATGGCGATTCGCCATTTGATAGGACCGGAGCGCTGTGGATCGCCGCCGCGATCGCCGACTAACTGGAGTCACGATATCGCCCCCTGTCCCCGCGTCTAAAGCACGCCGCCCGATCGCGGGTCACCTGCTATGCCCTGGCTGCTAGCGACAAGGATATTCGCGATGCCTGTTGGCTGCAATGAACTTTTCACTCTCTCACGCGCGATCGGTCCCCGGCGTCACGATCGTCTTATACCTCTCCCGTTATTTTCACGGGAGAGGAGGCGGGGCGGCGCACGCGAAGCCGACTTCGGGCCCAAGGGCCGAATCGCTCCAGGAAAGAGAGGCGTCAGGAGAGGGTCCGCTCTTTCCGTCATCGTCAGCCGCAGCCCTGAGCGAAGTCGAACGGGGGAGGCCGCTGTGGCTGCGCAGGCGTCGAGCACTTTCTGATTGCGGTCGAGCGCCCATGACCGTCCTTACCGAAACTCAGCGACTGCCCGCGCTCGATGATTCCTGGCGCCGCCTGCCATGGCTGGTGCCCGCGGCAATCATCGCTTGGGCCGTTTTGCTCTTTGTCTTTGCTCGTATGCTCGAGCAGAGCGCGCCGCCTCCTCCAGAGCTGAAGCCGATCGAGGCGCGCATAGTCGAAGTACCTGTCGGTGGCTTGCAGACGGCGGTGGTGGCGCCGCAATCCCCGCGATCAAACCGGCACCGCCTAAGCCGATCGCCAAGCCCGCGCCGCGTCCGCTAGTGACACATCCTAAGAAGGTCGTCGTGCCACCTCCTTCAGCCGCAGGCTCTCTGCCTAAGAGGTCGGAAGAGGCGCCCTCCGAATCGACTGGTACACCTGCTAGCGGCAATGCCGCACCCGAATCACCCTCAGGCAGCGGCGAACCTGGAAGTGGCGGCTTAGGCGAAGGAACCGGCGCCGCAGGAGGACTTGGTTCGGACGCCACCGGCGCTCGCGCCATCTATGCGCCCGCTCCAGTCATCCCCGACGACTTGCGCGAGGATAGTTTCCAGACCGAAGCGGTCGCGCGCTTCAAAGTGTTTTACGAGGGTAACGTCGAAGTGTCACTGGTGACGCCCACGCCGAATCCGCGCCTCAACAAGGTCCTGCTCGACGCTCTGCGCCAGTGGCGTTTCTTCCCAGCTGCCAAAAGCGGGATCGCGATCGACGCCGTCTTCGAGGTCGGCATCCCCATCGCCGTCCGCTAATCAAATCTTAACTGTACGTTCGCATCGCCACGCCGCACATCACTCACAACGTAGCGTCCAGCACTGGAACTCCAAACTCCGAAGCACCGTACAATTTGGCCGGCGCATCGGCATTCAAATACGCGTGACCGATCATCGCCTTCACGTCCTGGTATCGTCGCTGCAGCGGATGATCGACGAAAATCGCGCGCCCGCTGCTCGCCTCGAACAGCCTATCGACCGCCCGCACTGCTAGTTGCGCAGATCGGCAAGCGCCGTAGCGAATCGCGGCGCGATCCTTCAGCGCCAGCCGCGCGCCGGCGCGCGCCGCATCCATCATCTGATCGCAATTGCGCCGCATCGCGAGCATCCCGGTGTCGATCGCATAGCTGACTTCCGCAAACAGCCGCTGCGTGAACGGGTCCTCCTTGACGTTGAGCCCATAGCCACCCTTGCGCGTGCGGCTGATCGATGTCCACAAGTCGAGAAACCCACGCGCCGCACCTAGCACCGACGCCGTCAGCGCGTAGTTGAACACCAGCCCGAACGACAGCCGGTAAAGCGGCGCAGGATTCAATTCCCAACCCGGCAGTGGCACTCCTAGCGCGTAGTCCCAGTGCGACTGACTGCGATGCGCCGGGACGAACGTGTCCTCGACCACGATATCCTTACTGCCGGTTCCGGCTAGTCCCGCCACGAACCAGTTGTCATCGATCCGATAGTCGACGCGCGGTAGCAGAAACGATCGCAGGTCGGGCAAATCCTTACCCTCCACCTTGGCAGTTCCCGCAACCGCACCTAGAACGACCCACTCACAGTGATCGCATCCGGTCGAGAAGGACCAGCGGCCATCTAGTCGGTAGCCGCCGCTTACCTTCACCGCCTTGCCAGTGGCGGCATAGGACGACGAGTTGATCGTGCTCGGGTCCTTAGCCCATAGGTCGTTCTGCGTCTCAGCCGGGAATGAAGCTACCTGCCACGGATGCACCCCGATTATTCCCGCGACCCATCCAGCCGATCCGTCGGCGCGCGCCACTTCTGCGATCGCCTCGCAAAATGTTCCCAGATGCACTTCGCCGCCGCCCCATCTCGCAGGCTGCAATGCCCGCAAGATGCCGCCATCGATCAGCTCCTTCCACGTCGCATCCGGCATCCGTCGCAGCCGATTCGCTTCGTCGCTACGCTCTATAAGTACCGGCGCGAGCGTCTTTGCGGCCTCGACGATCGTTCGCGCCGCATCCGTCCGCTGCACGCTGGAATGCCTTTCACTCGCGCTACTCACTTTCCATCCTCCAAGCTCGGAGGCCGATCCGATACCTCCGACCGTCCTAAGGGGTCCTATCTTCTGCCACCGTGCACGAGATGCTTCCATTCGGGCCCGGCGCCTGGGTACACGTGCACAGACACTCATTGATATCCGGGAGTGGTGGTCCGTCAAGCTTTAGCGCAAGGAACTTCGGGACTCCGGTTGCGGCTCCTACTAACAGAGTGGTTCCGTTAGCGGTTGGGTTAGGCACGCTACACGATGCGCACGCGCTTGCGTCACATCTACTTCCTCTGGGTGCGTTCGGATGGTACGAGCCGAATACCTGGTAGCCGAAGCTATCCGAGCTGCCTGGCGTCGCGCTAGTTGAGATCGGACACGAGCAAATGATCTCATTACCCTTTAGCCGGCCAGCGAAGCCCGGGAACTTCCTCCCCCTGCTACTCTTGAAGCAAATCCCACCGTCGCATTGGCCAAAGGCTACCGGCGCGACCACCCCGCTTCCCGCGTCCGCCGATCCCGGACAGGTATAGACTGCCGCGGGACCACCTTTCGTCACATCCTGCGGAAGGCTGAAGGTGCTCACCATATAGCCGTTCCTCTTGCCCATCTGGTTCACTGAACAGACATTCTGCTCGCCGGCAGGACTCGAGTAGCTCAGCTGGAGACTGATACTGTCGCCTTTCAGGATATCGCACTTGCAATAAGCGACTCCGTCATAAACGAAGCAACTCGCTGCCGCGCAGAGCGCGTACTTTTGATTTTGGCAAATCACGAAGGGCGGCTCGGGATCGAGCGGCGGATCCAGATGGAAGCCGAACGCTGATACCGCACTAAGCAGTTGGACTACCACTATGAACGACGCAGCTTTAATGAACCAACGCATAATCCAGGATCCCCCTTTTTTGAGCCACCGCTCGGATGCTACTTTCGCGCACCCCGATAATGCGGTCAATCCCCTCCGCGTTCTTCTCAGCACCCGCGAGTTGATGCGTCAAAGGAAGTCCCCCGAACAAGCTAAGACCGATCTCGCTACTATCACTGCAGCTGTAAGCACACCTGGGGACTCCTGCTGGAATCACTTCTAAGCTTACCCGTCGCGATAGCACAAGAACCCGCGCTAAGCCTTACAACGCTTCAACCAGTTGGCGATAGATACTTCGCCGCTCCCGATGATTCCTGATGAAGGTCGCTACGATGATCTCATCGACGCCGAAAAGATCGCCGAACACCCTGAGCGTCTCCGCGCACTGCTTGGGCGTGCCAACCACGTTGCTCTGATAGCATCCCCCGGCGACCAGCTCTGCGTCGCATCGATTTGCGCGCGCTTCACTCTCCGCACAGATCACCGATACCGCGATACTCCCGCAGCCGCTCGCAAGTTCCGCATTCGGCACGAAGCTCGATCGGTACTCGCTCAAGTAGTCCACCCCGTGCGCCAGTCCGCCGCCAAAGAACAGACTGTACGCGTAGCGCGTGCCGAGCGCGGCCGCCAACCGGACGGTTCGCGGCCCCGCGCCTAGCATCCAGATTGGTGGCGGCTTGACGTCGAGCGGTCGCGCAAGAACGGCACCGTCGCCAGTTCCGTGATCTGACTTCTTATGCAGCAGCGCGACCAGTTCCCGCACCTTCTCTGCAAAACTCTCTTCGCCCAATTCGTCCTGATGTTCACTCACCAGCGCCCGCGCCATCTCCGGTGACGACACACCCGGTCCACGGCACACACCCAAATCGATGCGCCCGGGAAACAGCGCCTCAAGTGCAAGAAAAGTCTCCGCCACCTTGAGCGGACTGTAGTACTGCAGCAGCACGCCGGCCGCGCCGATTCGCATCGACTTCGTCCGCGACGCAAGCAGCGGGATCACAACCTCGGGACTCGATTGCGCCGCATCATTAGTATGATGCTCCGCGATCCAGTAGCGCCGGTATCCCAACGACTCCGTGAAGCGTGCCAGGTCGAGCGTCTCCTCCAGCGATTCACGCGCCGACTGCGCGCCGTATCGTTTGCACAGATCGAGCACACTTAGCGTTAGCCGCTTGCCGCGACGAGGCGCCCGCTGCTTTTGCGATCTAGCCGGCATTGGCACTTACGTCGATATCGAGCGACAGCGGCAGCCCCGCACAGCCGCGATCATTGTTCGCGCTCCGCCCATCGCTACTCATTCGCAGAAGGAAATGCAGCACGCCGCTGTATCCCACCATCAGGTCGCCGGTCGCCAGGTATGGATCCTCCACCAGCCAACTGAGCGATCCGTCGCGATCCTGTCGCGCGAGCGAAAGCAGATCGTCCGCGATCGACTGCGCCTGCTCATGCCAGTATCGCTCGCCCAGCACGCGCGCCGCCTCTAGATAGATCTCTCCGAGTCCGCTGAGCCCGTGGCACTGGCTCAGGTTGGCGTATCGGATGTCCGCGCGATCCGATCTAAGCGCGCGCCGCGCAAGCTCGGGATGACGCTCCTCGCGCGTGTGCTCGTACAGCTTCAGAAATGTGAGCGCGATTCCCGGTGCGCCATGACACCACCAACGCCATCGATGTCGATCGCTCGTGCTGAGCGGCCATTGCAGTCCGTCGCCATCGGGAGCGCTCTCCGCGTGCGCGATCAGCCATTCGATCGCACGCCCCAATGCCCGCGCCGCATCGCGACGTAGCCTGCGGCCGCTGCTTCTGCAATCGCGACCGCAACGCCGGCCTCGCCAAAATGCAGACCCGGCAAACGATCTTCGGAATCCGGCTCCGAGTTCAACAGCCACGCGACCGAGCGCTGCACGCAATCCCGAATCGGCGACTGCTCATGTCCGCATCGAGCCAGCCGCGCGAGTAGATATACGATTCCCGCCACTCCTCGATTGGCGTAGCACTCGACCTGGTAAATCCCAGCGGCGCGGCCCGACTCTCCGGGTGACCTCGCCGACAACCACAGCCCGCCAGGCCTTTCATCAAATTCTTTGAGCAGACCCGCCTGCCCGTTTTTCAAAACCTGATCCATTGCGCGTGACTTTTCTCGCCGGCCAATCGAGAAAGGCGGCGCAACAGTTTGCTCAGTTGCAGGCTCGCCGCTCGCCGGCGATTCGTATCGCGCAACGATCTCCTTGACCGCTGCCAGATCGGGTCGTCGCTTTGGATCGTTCGCCAGGCACGCCGCGATCAGATCGATCAATCGATGCGGCGCACCCCTCGCCAGGCGCGCCAATCGGCGGCGGCGATACCGATCGGACGAAAAAACTGTGCGGCGCGGATCGAGACCAGTCAGCACAAACGTCATCAGGCATCCGAGCGCAAATACGTCATCGGCGACCGCCGGCGATTTGCGCGCCGCTTGCTGGCGCGACATGAACCCCGCGGTGCCAAGTCCGTACGCTGGCGCCGTGTCGCCAATCCGATGCGCCAGTTCCAGGTCCAGCAGATGCACCCTTCCGTCACTGCCGATCAGGATGTTCCCCGGACTCAAATCGCGATGAATGTATCCCGCCGCGTGGAATTGCCCAACGGCCTCGACGATGCGTGCGAGACAGCCCATCAGCTCTTGCTGCACGACCGCTCCGAGCTGATTCCACTTTCGTTGCGCCACGCGGACGTTCACGAAATCTTCGAAATTGCTGCCCTCGAGATGCTCGATCGGAAGATACCCGTGCCCATCCACTTCGAAATATTCGTCGGCGCTGGGCACTGCGACGCGCGGCGACAATTGTCGATGAAGCACGCCCTGGCGGCGCAGCCGATCGCGGATCTCCCGTCCCTCGACGTCCGACATGCAGTGATGACGCCCGTGTTTCAGAATCTTCAGCGCGACTGTTTCCTGCGCGCGCAGATCGATCGCGAGAAACGTGCCGCCGTAGGGACGCGGCTTGATCGCTTCGACGATCAAATACCCGGGACCGACAAGTTTGCGCGATGACTCTGCGGCGCCATTCGCCGACGCCTCCGCAATCTCACAGTTCAAATTCGAAAACGGATTCGCCACGCCCGCCGGTGGCGCGAACGGCACCGCGTAGCGATCCGCGATCGCCGATCCGTCCGCCGCCTCGATCATCGCGATCGGATTTCCCAGCCGGTCGCGCCTGAACCGCGGATTGAATCCCCCGTAGCGCGCATACACGATCGACCCAAGATGCTGGTCCGTGACGATTTCGGGACCCGCGAAACCGTCTGTCACTGAAATCAGGCGCTCCGCCACTTCGCGGGCGCACTCCCCGCTCTCGGGATAAATCGTGATGAACTTGCCGACTTGCGTGGCGCCGAACTCGCCCTCGTTCAGCAGTTCGAGCACAAAATCATCCTGCGCAACTTTGAAGCTGATTTTCTTTTCGACGAGTACCGGCACCGCGACCCGGATCAAGTCGCGCCGCCTCGGTCTGGATCGATGAAAGGTGCAGCTTCCAGCCCTGGATAAGCGCGGTCTGACCGGCCACCGCCCACGGATATCGGAGCGTCGGCGTCAGCCCGAATTCATGCAGGATTGCAGCGTAGGAGAGAACTCCTACGGCGGGACGACTCATCGGTCGAACCGCACGAGAACGCGCGCGGTCCTCAGCGTCGCGCCTTGCGCGCGCCCGCGGCCCTGCCGGCGACGCCGACTGCGCCAACGACCGCGACCACGTCGGGCCCTGGATCGCCCTGCATCACCAGTCCAAATGAACTCGTCTTGTCGCAGCTACTCGCGCACGTCCCGCCACAACTCGAGCCGCAGGTCCCGATGCACGAGCCCGAGCCGCAGGTGCTGCTGCAACTGCTTCCGCCGCACGTGTCGCCGCACTCCGCCGCTACCGTCGGAATGATGTTCTGAAACAACTTGCTCGGGTTGAGCTGCAGCAGCGCCCCTTTGGTTCTGCGGTCGAGATAGTCGAGGCTCAAGATCACCTTCTCGGGATCGAAAACCAAATCGTGAAAAAACTGGGCGTTCTTTCTCGCTTCTTCGACTAGTCGCTTAATCCCTTCTGCTGAAGTCAATGGCAGATACCTCGGCTGCGGTTCAGGTTGCAAGACAATCCCGAGTGGTTTCTTTCCCTACCTCCGGCAGCGCATGACGCGACTACGATCAAGGGTGAATTTTCCCCGCGCCCTCTTTTCTTTGCCGATGCGTGATGCACTCGGCTCAATGATTGCCACTCTTCTCGTTCAGAAGGCTCACCGGTAAAATCAAACGTTGCCCGAAGACCGAGCTTTTAAGCTAAATTCCGGCGCACTGTCTGGCACCACTCAGGCGGAGAGGCATTTGGCATGGACTGCTTCACCCCTACGCGCCGGACTCGCGCGGCTGGAATCGCGGAGCGAGATTCGTCCGGACCCACGTGATCGTCTGTGGCCGACCATTGCGGTATCTGTTGGGGGCGTGTTTTCAAACTCTTCACTGCGGTTCAGCTAGTCGCCTACTATCTTGCTAGTCTCTTTGAAATGCTCATAATACTGGATGAGCCTCTGATGTCGTCTCTCGATCTGATACCTCTCTCCTGGCGCGCTGCTAAGCATCGTTTCGAACGCGTAGAGCTCTCGATTCTTTCGATCTATTCCAGCCCTGACTTCTTGTCTCAGCCGCGTCCAAAGCGCGAAGACAAAATCGACGAATATTTTCTCAGCTCGTTGCGAGTTGAGGCTATCGCCGAGCTCCTCGAAGAGAAGATATATGGAAAGAATGTAGGAGCGATTACTCAGGCCGCTGGTCTTCTCGCCAAAGCATCCCCAGAGATGGTCGAGCACGGTCAGAATTCTCTTCGACTGATCACGGAAGAACTGTAGGTCCTTTCCTTGAGGGCGCGCGTACTCTTCGAAGAAGAACAGCAGATCCTCATATCTGGTGCGATAAAACGTCTTAGTTCTAGCTCGTGAAAACGAGTTGATAGACACCTGTGCGCCGAGTGTTTGCCTGGCATAACGGCGCGCCGGCACATTGAGAGAACGAACAAACCGGTGAGTCGCCAGTTTACCGAAGACAAAGTCCTTCATCGCGCCGCTTGCAGCGTGAAGTTTCTCGCCTGTAACGAGTAATAGACCAAGCTGCAGTCGCACAAACAGCTCTCTCAGATATTCGTCTGGCGCGTCATCGAAGATCGTTATCTGCAATTCGTAGTTTCGTATTTTGTTGCGTTGCGCGTCGGGTAACTCTGAGAACTTCCACGACTTGCGGTCACTCGTATATGTGTACTCGTCATCGATAAACTCCCAAATGGACCAGAGTCTCTGAGTGCCGTCCACTACTTCGATGATCTTGTCCCTTGTTTCGTTGAAGTAGAGTTTGGGAATATCAATATCTCGAAGTATTGAATCGATTAGTAACCGCCGCTTTTCGGTGGACCACAGATTTGGTTCGCGCTGGTACTCGGGGAAGGAGATTCTTGATCGCGCCTTCGACACCTTCTCGATGGTCCAATTCTCCACCCGTCGCTTCATGCTGCGCCTTTTAGCTCCCCGGCTATGGGGGCGATAGCCGAAGCAAGAGGCTCCGCGAGATCGCCGCGGTTCCTGTGAAATCCTATTTTTTCTTTCATCCAGTAGAAGAGCGGGTTTTTCATCTCTGCTGTATGCGAATCAACCCGTTCTTTGTAGACCGCAAAGTCACCGTCAGTGAGGAAACCAATGGGTGTTAGATTTTTCAGATACGAACATTCACGTTTGATTGTCACTCCATGATCATGCGACATGATTAGTTCAATGCGAAATGGTGCTCCTTTTCTGAGTTCCGTCTGTCTCTGCGCATTGAATATTAGCGACAGAATATTCCAATCATTTTGTGTAAGAGCGGATCCGACAACTCTCAAGACGTCGCACTGCCTTGACAACAACTCGTAAGCCAGGCCGGCGAGTTTGTTGAACGGATAGTTTTTGGCCTCTTTCAAAATCGTTGGTGGTATCCACACAGTGTTTGCTGAATATACCGATGTCTTGGTGAGCGACGACACCTCGATAGGTAGGCCGAATGTCCAAGTGAATGATCCATGAAGATGCAACAGAGGCACTGTCGTGAACGTCTCGCATTGAGTGATGTTGCTCGACCGAAACGGGATACCAATGTTCACTTCGGTATCAACTCGTTGCGCAGCTAACTGCAATAATCCGTCGTGGTTGGTGGTAATTATCCCGGTTAGGGTTTCTTGCTCCTTGAATTGGCGGTCTCGGTGCATCGTCAAGAGACCAATGGCAAGCTGGGGGTTCATCAGCACCCCCGCGGTAATTAAACTCCTGCGGATGTCTTCGAAATAGAGCTTCCGAATTGTCTCTGCCAATTCGTGATAAGTGTCGACATTGCTGGCGGCCAGGAGGCTGACGAGCTTCTCAATGTCGGTCCCTGGGTCCGCGCCAAAGGCTTTCCGCCACCGAGCAGGAAGTCGTCCCAAGATGCGAGTCGCGACACCTTCTCCGAGTTCATCACTGTCGCGCATAAGCAAGTTAATTCTCCGCGCTCCAAGGTAACTGACCTCCGCCTGTGTTGCACCTGCACCCCATAGATACACCACTCTCTTCGGGTTCGTCTGCGAACGTCGTTTCGGCATCACTTATTCATGATCAAGCATCAGAATACGACAAGCGTTCTACCAAAGGAGCGATCCGCAAAGGGTTCGGGATATAAGCCGTTTAGCGCGAGAACTTGTGTTGAATGAACCGCATATGCCGAACCGCGAGACGATTTAAGCGGCGCATCTCATTGGGACGCTGCGCCATATGCGAAGCGCCGGGAGCGACCGCAATAAATCGAGATATGTTTTTCTGTTAGCACTTCTCAAGACACAAAACCGATTCGATAGCACCAGGTCGCCGTCCGTAAGCGCGAGCACGTGGATTGAGGCCAGACATGGAGCGGCTGATGTAGAAGTCTTCACGGCGCTTCAATTTGAGATTCTGAGCCAGCGCCATCTCACTGATGATTGTCGGAAGGTCGTTGTGCACATCCTTATAATAGGAATCTTGTACTACGATGATTGCAGCCCCTCCTGCTCTCAAGGCCTTCGCAGAATTTGCTAGCGAGCGCGACATCTTGTCGAAATAGTCTAAGTGAGTCTTGTAGTAGTATCCACTTGATGCCTTGGACGGGTGCACCTTTACCGAGTTCAGGAACACTGAGCAGGTCGATCCCCAACTGGCCGCCGCCTCAACGTGATGGCCGGCTATCTTCGTAGTGCCTGTCATTTGCCGGGAAAGTGTGTCATCCGTTTCGTTAAGCAACGGATCTAATACAGCCAACTCAATGCGAGTCGCGGCCGTATAATCGATTCGCGTGCAGTACGGCGGCGATGTCAAAATCAGGTCAATGCTGTCGTCAAGGAGTATCGAAACACTCGTGTCCGCCCGTCGTAATTCTGACACCGTCTGTTCTGATGAAGTTGCATTTGATCTAGTGCTTAAAGCTTCCGCCATGCTGCACAACTTCGAGGTGAATCTCCGTTCTATAGAAGCCTGCCTCGATCGAACCTTCGATTCATTTGCTTTTGGCCGACGCAGCCAAGTCGGATTCGTAGATCGGTACCTTTTTGTGAGTTCTCGACACACTGAAAAGAGGGCAACATAATTTGTCGCCGCTAAGCAAGACAGATGGTCTAGGTTAATCGCCTCGGATGTTAACGTAAAGGGACCAAGTAGATGGCGTTGTATGCTTCGCTCGATAGACCGGAGGCTACGGGCGGTATTGGTCGAAAACCAGCAAGTTAGCGGATCAGTGGATTCGATCGGTTGCTTGTCTTCAACAGCGCTTTTGAGGATTTCGCGTCCAAGGGGCTGGATCGAGTCAGCTTCACTCGGTGGAAGGAGCCTCGCCTTCGCAACGATAATCATCGCTGGGTTGAGGTCTATTCCAATAGAAGCAATGCCACGGGATGAAGCGACGTAGGTGGTAGTGCCGCTGCCATTCCATGGGTCCAAGATCACGGAATGCGTAGAGACGTCTGCAGTCGAGAGAATCGCTTCGGCGAAAGACTCTGGAAAGCCCGCGTAATAGGGGAAGAACCCCTCCCAACCTGTTTGAAACCTTACGTTTCGTTTCGGCGATGGGATCGTTAGCGACTCAAACATTTGCCGCAGCTCAGACGAGGGCTCTTGAAACCATTTCAAGGTCAGTCAGAATCACGGAAAATGCCTCCTCGTGAGGGATTGATGTGGCGTCTCATCGCAAGAAACGGCTTTTGTCCGTAATAGTCAGGCGATGTCGAGACTCTGCCGTCTTATCCCGGACCGAGCTTATCATCGGCGACGTGCAGTTTCACAGGCCACAGGAATGATTCCTCGGGTTCCCCCTCAAGTTTTCAATTTGCCCTCGTTCGTGCGGCGAGACTCGGTGATTGCGAAGTTCACACACCAAATCCTTTGTCCGGACCCTGGTCTGCTCGCAGCATCACCGATTCGCGGCGAGGCGTCAGGAGAACGACGTTCTTCCTGCTCTCTGTTCTCCACTCATCTTTTACCTCACCTCCCAACTTCTTCTCTGTCACCTTTCTCGTTCCTTTTCTATTTTCAAGCAAGCCGTGAGGCGGCATCTTCGTCACAACGGGAAGCCCGAAACCTGCGTGAGGTTTCGGAAATCTTTTCCCGGCTCTGCGCTTTTCGCGTTCCATTCTCCCCAACTGAATGTTTCACGTGAAACATCTTTCGTAACGCATACTTCTAACAGCGCGCAGCGCGCATCCTCTCCTAATTGCAATTCGGCCCTGCGGCCCGAAGTCGGCTTCGCGTCTGTCGTCCGGTTTCGGCGTATTAGTTCCACTTCCTTCGCCCCGCTCCGCTCATGATGTGCGCGCGGCCATGACCGCGCGCGTGTAGCCCGGCTCGGCTAGTCGGATACTCCCTTCGCGCAGCCCCAATATCCGATCGATCGCGGCCCCATGCAGCCGCAGCAGATTTTCCAGCGCGTCGGCGGCTTCGTCCTTTTCAATTTCCGTCTGCGCCTGCATCGCGCGCGCGACCGCGGCATGCGTCGCGCCGCCAAGATGCAGCAGCATCTCAGCCACCGCGACCGGATCCATGTTGTGGAACACGCCTTCCTCGACTCCTTGCGCGATGATGCGCGCAAGCACCGGCGTCATCACGCTCATCACGGCCGCATTGATCCGATGATAGAGCACGATATTCTCCGGCTGAAAAACCGCGCCGAACGCGATCCGATGCCCTCGCCTCCGCTTCGCTGCGGACTCGGGACTCGCTGCGCTCGTGCCTCCCGAAAGGTCGGCCCTGATCCCTGGCATCACCGGCGCCGACTCCATTCTGAGCCGCCTGAATTTCGCAAGGAACGAATTGAGCCGACTCAGCGCGTCCAGCGCCGGATCTTCGAGCACATCGGCGACCCGCTCGACGCCCTCTCGCGCCAGCCGCTCGGCCAGCGCCTCGAGCAGCGCCTCCTTCGACTCGAAATAGTGATAGAAGGCCCCCTTCGATACCCCCGCCTTTTCGATCACGTCATTTACTGTTGTATTTTCGTAGCCACGTTCGAAGAATAGCTCTTGCGCGCACGTTAGAAGCTCGCTTTTACGTTGTTCGGGATGCTTTACGATGCGTGCCACGTCTATATTTAGCCCACTATTCTATAGACCGACCGTCGGTTGATTATAGTCCATCTCCTGCATATAACCGACCAGAGGTTTATATCGAGGATAGCGCAGTGTCCACTAACGCCGCAATCTCCACCGACAACCTCGTCAAGTCTTTCGGCCGCACCCGCGCCCTCAATGGACTCGATTTGTCCATCCGCACCGGCGAGGTCCACGGCTTTCTCGGGCCCAACGGCTCCGGCAAGTCGACGACCCTTCGAATCTTGCTCGGGCTGCTAAAACCCGACTCCGGCACTGCGCGGCTACTTGACGGCGATCCTTGGCGCGACGCTGTCGCACTTCATCGCCGGCTCGCATACGTTCCCGGCGACGTAGCGCTATGGCCGAATCTTTCTGGCGGGGAGGTCATCGACTTGCTCGGACGTATGCGTGGTGGGTTTGATCCGCGTCGCCGCGCGCGTCTGCTCGAGCGGTTCGATCTCGATCTGACCAAAACCGGACGCACTTACTCCAAGGGCAATCGGCAAAAGGTCGCACTGATTGCGGCGCTGGCTTCCGACGTCGAGTTGCTGCTGCTCGATGAACCGACCTCGGGTCTCGACCCGCTGATGGAAGCGGTGTTCCGCGATTGCATCAAAGAGGAGCGGCAGAGCGGCCGCACAGTGCTGCTTTCAAGTCACATTCTTGCCGAGGTCGAGGCGCTATGTGATCGCGTCAGCATCATTCGCAACGGCTGCACGGTCGAGAGCGGCACGCTCGCCGAGTTGCGCCATCTGACCCGGACGTCGATCACAGCCGAGCTCGCGAAACCGGTATCGGAGCTGGCTGAACTGCGCGGCGTGCACAACCTGCGCATCGAGGGTTCTCGCGTGCACTGCGATGTCGACGCCGAATATCTGGACGATGTGCTGCGCGCGCTGACCCAAGCCGGCGTCCGCAGTCTTCTTAGTCAGCCGGCGACGCTCGAGGAACTTTTCATGCGCCACTACCAGTCCGAATCTCCGGTTGATGACGCGACTGATGCCGTGAAGTCACCGCAATGAATTCATTGATCGGCACCGGCGCACTGATTCGGCTGATCCTGCGAGTCCATCCTGGCCACCTCCGTCAGCCGGATACGCTGGGCCGCGAGTCACTTGGTGTTCGCGGGCGTGGGTCCGGCGATCGTGCTCTTCGCAGCGGGCCTCGCGATCGGACTCACTTATGGAATGAGCACCGGTGATTTGCGCTACGAAACGCCGCGATTGCTGACTGCGACGATGGCGACGCTGCCGGCCGTCTGGGTGATGGCTGGAATCGCGGTCGCGCTATTCGGACTGCTCCCGCGGTTCGCCGCGTTCGTCAGTTGGGCCGCGTTCGCGGTGTTCCTGATCCTCGAACTCGGCTGGGAGATGCGGCAGGTGAGCCAGTATGTATTTGACCTATCGCCGTTCGCCCATGTGCATTGGTCCGCTGAGGTAACTGTGAGATCGCTGCTCTCCCTGACTGTCGTGGCGATGCTGCTCACCGTCGCCGGCCTGATCGGTTTCCGCCACCGCGACGTCGGTTGAATTGTCCGGTGGAACAAGATGATGGACGGGGTGCGAGACCAATTTCGTGACCATCGGATAACTGAGGGAAGCTCTGTGTTGACCGTAACATGCCGCAATGGTAGCGGTTGCGCAATTCAGGCTGTTGCTACTTAGGGGACAAAATGGGCGATTTGCTGCCCCGACCGCCGCGCCTACAGGGTACTGAGAAGCGATACCGAAGCCGGGACGAATAGGAGATTCTCGAAATTGAATCGCAAACTAAGGTTATTCTTCACTCTACGTAGACTGCCGCCCGAATTTGCCGATGTCGACCGACTGACTCTGCGTTTTGGAGTAGCGGCTATGGTGCTGCTTCCTCTGATTCTGTTTCCAGGGCGACACTATCTGCTGTACCCGATCGCCGGCATGCTGATAGCCTGCATAGGCCGGTTCATTGGCTTTATACGGCATGATCGAGCGATTGCTGAATCGCCGCAATTTGTGCCAGCAACCCAACCGGGTACAAGGGTTGGCGGGATCTTACTAGTAATAGGGCTGGCTGTCCTATTGGGCTCGACGGTCTATTGGGCGTGGACGACCCGAGACCCAGTCTTTATGATACAGTCGTTTTTTGGCGCTGTGACAGTGAGTTTCTTCCTCGGGCGCTATTGGGCTCGCGTGGCGATGGGCTTGCTGGACATCGCGTTGCTGGTTGGCGCGCTGGTTTTTTACTTCGACTTTCATCGGGCAGGATTTCTCGTCGCCGCTGCTTACGCCGGTCTTTTGGTATGGCATTTTTTGTTCAGGAAAAATCAACGCCCAACTCCGGCGCTCCCCGCTGAATCACTACGAACCTGACAGTCTCGGGCAGTGAAAAGCAGGCGATGGCCGACCGTTTGACGATCACGAGACGATTGTCGCAAACTCGCGTGAGGTTACCGAACAAGGAGAACATCCATGGCGCTGCCGCAAGATATCAGCCCGTTCAACAGCCAACTGATGGACACGCTCGTGAATTCGTCAGAGATGGATTGGATCCCATCGGCCGACGATCCGAAACGCTCCTTCATGAAAATCCTGTGGACCGGATCGGAAAGCGGAACCTGGGCAGTGCTGCTCCGCTGGAAGAAGGGATACGTGGCGCCCGCGCACAAGCATCTGACCGCATCGCACACCTTCATCCTGAAAGGGAAGCTGCAAGTGCGCACCGGCATTCTCAAGACCGGCGACTACGTGTACGAAGCCAACGGGATGGTCCATGGCGCGACCACCGCGCTCGAAGACACCGATTATCTTTTCATTTGCAACGGACCGGTGCTGTTCTTCAACGAGGACGGCTTCACCTCGTACCTTGGATGGGAAGAACTGCTGCGCATCCAGGCCGCGCACGACGCAAAAAAGAAATCGGCTGCCGCCTGATTTCTTCTATCCATCGAGCGGTACCGCGATCGATCCGTCGGCGTGCCATTGCGCGGGATCGTGGCCGAATATGAGTTTCGTCCCAGTGCGTTCCATCGCACGGAAACGCTCGATCACCGCGCGCATCGCGCCGTAGCTATCGGCGAACGGCGGAAAGATCATCTCCTCGAACACTTTGCGCATGTAACACGAATCCGCCGTCAGCACGACTTCGCCGCCGTCGTGCCGCACTCGCAGCGACTGATGGCCCGCGGTATGTCCGTAGGTGGGAATACAGACGACGCTGCCATCGCCGAACAGATCGTGCTCGCCGTCGAGCTGCTGGACTTGATGACCCAGATCGAAATCGGCGCGATTGTAGGCATTGCGGCGCGCTATTTCGGGATCGCCCGCCGCCTCCCATTCGCGGCGCTGGACGATCATCTTTGCGTTCGGCAAATCCGCGTTGCCGCCGACATGATCGAAATGCAGATGCGAGTTGATCAGATAGTCGATTCGTTCGGGCGCGACCTGGCGCGCACGCAGACGCGCACCCAACTCCTCGCCCGCCTTGAAATGAATCTGGAATACTTCGCCGAGCGCGCCGATGCGGCCCGGCCCGTTCTGGAGATCGCGATGAAGCCCGGTATCGAAGACCACCCGGCCCCTCGGATGCTCGATCAAAAAGCTGGGTATGGGAATCTTGATTCGCCCAGGCTGCTTCTTAAGCAGGAACGAAGTGTCGACCTCAAGGTATCCACACGGCATCGGATGGATGCGCACCGACATATTTTAGACTCCTTCAAGCCAGAGAACGTTTCGGCAATTCATCTACTTGATCGATGCAGACTCATCTTGTTGGAGCCGCCGCGTCGCAGTTGTCGAAGCGAATCAATTCCAGCTGTGCAAAGTCCTCGCTTGAATGACATCGATACCTCGCCGAAATTGATTTCAGATCTCGCGCTGACGTCGGTGTTCCTTTGCTGGGCAACACTATCCAAAGGCGCCGGTAGTCTGAGTGGATGGCTTCGCTGAGAGAGCTATTGTCGCCTCTCATAAGATTACCTTCGACGTACTGGCCAGCCACCCGGAATTGCGAACCCCATCGCGGATAGGCGATCGACGGCAGTTTGTCCCGTCCTTTTAGCCGGTCCGTATAGTAGTCGATCGGAAAGCGGAGAAACGCCGGCAGGATGATCAGCGAGTCTCCGGGATGCGCGTTCTCGAGCACGGTCCGCGTTAACGAGGGCCAAGGGTATTCGTACGGCATTCGGTGAATCGACCATTGCAAGGCAACGCTCAGAATGACTATCGCAGAAAGCACGATCGATGACACCATTCGATACTCAATTGCTGCAAGTCCAGCGGCGGCGAGAAGAGTGAAAAATGGCAGCGCCATCGCCAGGTAACGAAATTGATAAAGCGGATGCGCTAGCGAGATACCTAGCAGCAAAACCATCGGTACCAGAAATCCAGCGCTCGCGACTACCCAGCCGGCTAAGCGCGCATCCCGCGTACGTCGTGCTCGGATAAGCGCCCGCAGACCGAACGCGATCGCGACGGCATAGACTGCCATCAGCGTGCGCCGAAGCAGGTTGGATGGCCCGTAAGGAGCGCCGGCGAATCCGCTGAACAGGTCTTTGAAACTGAGTGCGCTTAACGGCGGAATCCAGTCGAACTGATCGGGCTGGCCGCGAACGATTAGCCACGCCGCCGGGATCAGCAATATCGCCAGGCCGATCATCTGCTTCGCGAATCGCATTTGCGCCGCTCGCGATGTATCGGTGGTGCTGATCAGCAGCCAATGCACCGGCAGTATGAGAATCGACAAGGTGTGCGAGAAAATCGCTCCCGCCATCGCTAATACGTAGAGCACCGATTTGAATCTCGGCGGATGCACGCGGTCAACGACCAGAATCAAGGTCGCAAGCAATACCAGAAAAGCGGCCATGGTATAGCTACGAGCGTTCTGCGCCTGCAACATAAAGCTGGTGTTCACTGCTAGCAGAGTCGCTGCGATCAGTCCCGTTCGCACGTCGAACAACTTAGCTCCTAGCGCATAGATGACTGGAATCGTGGCTATCGCAAAGATCACCGAGAGCATTCTGAGAGCAAACTCGGAAGTACCTAGCGCGACCCAGCCGCGCAGCATCAGATAATACAGCACCATCTCCGGCTTGTAGCCGAATGCCAGATGGACGAAGTCGCGGCCTCGCGACGCGACCACCGCATAGCTGATCGATTCATTCTGACTCAGCGGCGCGTCACCCAGGCAATAGAGATCAAGCGCCGTCGCGAGACCGACGACCGCGATCAGAAACATCGGCGTGTTTCGGAAGCGCCGGTCAGCTATTCCAGCCGCACGCATTCCAGAATTCAGGAACCGAACTGAATCAGTAGTCCCTGTGTCACGCCGAATTCGCCGGGACGGAAATCCACGAAATACTTGTGTCGGCCGCCGCGCGCTTCGCACGCGTTTATCGCGGTTGCCGCCGCGCGCTGGATGTCCCCGTCGGGTATCGTGATTTCCAGGTCCGAATTGTCCAAGTAAAGATAACCGCCTGCGCGGATTTTCGGCGCGACGCTCTCGACGCATCCCGCTCGCCAGATTCCGTCGACCAGCGCAAAATCGACGGACCGATCCGCATAGTCGCCGACGTCCGGGTACTGCTCGACTGGTCTTAGCTCGTAGCGAACGTGCTTCGCGCCCGCGAGACGCTGCGACACGAATTTATACCATCGCTCGTCGCTCTCGATGCTATGCAGATAGCCGCATCGCGCCGCGAACCACAACGTGGACATGCCCGAACCGAACTCGATCACGCGCCATTCTCGATTGATTTGTTGGTCGAGAAACCTTGTTGCCCGATACGAAATCCACGGCATCGCTGGACGATAGCCTGAAATCTTTCGCACGATCGCGCTGGTCAGGGCGCGCGGTGCGTAGAGCGCACCGGCGAAATCGATCAGGTTGCCTTGACCGTCATGAAAGCGGCTCTTCACCGGATCGGCACTCACTTGGCGATTCGACGCAATGGCCGGGACGGACTGTACCTCACGCGTCGAAGCTTCAGACCGATCGCGGCGTCAGGCGATACACCTTCGCCGCGGTTCGATGGAACAAGTCCGCTTTTTCGTCGGTCGTGAAATCCGCGGCGATCTTCTTGAACGCGTTCCACAGGACGGCGTACGAGCATGAAACCCGGTCCACCGGGAAGTTGCTCTCGAACANNAAATTGCTCTCGAACATGCATCGCACAGGGCCGAACTGATCGATCGTATGAAGATAGTATTCACGCGTCGCCGCCACTATTTCGTCGGAACTCGGCGGTGACGGCCGTCGGTGCCACCCGAAGCCATTCACCGGCATGTTGATTCCGCCCAGCTTGGCCACGACGTTGGGACAACGCGCGAGTTCAGCGATGTCCTTCTTCCATTGTTTGAAAATTTCCGCGCGCTTGCCCTCGTAGGGACCGATCGCCAGCGGCCCGCCGAAATGATCGAGAATGATAGTCGTATCGGGAAAGCTCCGCGCAAGCTCGGTCAACGCCGGCATCTGCGGATGGTATTGCCACGCGTCGAAACTCAGGCCGAGCTTGTTCAGCCGGGCGAAGCCTTCGCGAAAGCTTTTTGATTGATACAGAGCCGCGGGCGGATTGGTGTGGGAATTTCGGACCTCCGGACTCGCATCGAAGCCCGCCGCGTGACGGATG
>PNBD01000125.1:15702-15835 GCA_003135855.1 Deltaproteobacteria bacterium | reverse complement strand
AGTTTCATCATCGAGCCTTCCGGGCCCGGCGGCATGCCTTTTAATTGACGCGTCAATTGCCGATAGCCGGTATATCTGAGCGCCTGCGCTTCAGCCGCGAACTCCGCGACTTTCTGCCGCACGCTCGAATCGT
>PNBD01000125.1:0-15608 GCA_003135855.1 Deltaproteobacteria bacterium | reverse complement strand
CCCTTGTGCTTCGGCGCGTCGGGATCGGTGCGCACCAGCGCAAAGATCATGTCGGCATGCTGCGCCATCGAAGTCCAAACTTTCTGACCGTTGACGATAAAGTCGTCGCCATCCTCGACCGCACGCGTCTGCACCGACGCCAAGTCACTGCCCGAGCCCGGCTCCGAATATCCCTGGCACCAGACCTCCTCGCCTTTGAGGATGCGCGGGATGTGATGTTGCTTTTGCTCCTCGGTCCCCCAATGCATCAGGGTCGGGCCGAGCAAACTGATTCCCATCCCGATGAACGGCTCGTTGAGTCCGAGCCGGCTCAGCTCTTCGCGAAAGATCAACCGCTGCATGACGGTCGCGCCGCGGCCACCGTATTTCTTGGGCCAGTTGACCGCGACCCAGCCCCCTTCATTGAGCTTCTTGTGCCAATCGACGCGCGCTTGCCAATCTCCTGCGCCCTCCTCCGCCATGACATTGCTCGGCGGCGGCGCGAACCTCTTATTGGCCTCGAGCCACGATCGCACCTCAGTGCGAAACGATTCATCTTCAGGGCCGAAATTAAAATCCACTTTCTATCCTTCCATACGGAGACTTCGAGCGGCAGTTTATATCGATCAAAACAAAGTTGCCATTTGGAACTTAGACCAGTTGAGCCTGCTCCGCAAAGCCGTCTTAAGCCGAGCTTTCGCGAGGCGCGAGCGCTGCGCAGCCGAATCGGGCCGGAGGGCCGATTCGCAATTCAAGTCAGACTCCCGAGGCGCAGCGTAGCGTAGTCGAGGGGCATAGTTTTCGATTGATGCGTTTGACAATACTTTGGGGATTGCGGAAAGTCGTGCATCGAATAATTTCATGGGAGCAATGTCGCCGAGAGAACAATCAGGCTTAAGCCGAGCTTTCGCGAGGCGCGAGCGTCGCGCAGCCGAATCGGGCCGGAGGGCCGAATCGTAATTCAAGTCAGAGTCCCGAGGCGCAGCGGAGCGTAGTCGAGGGGCATACTCCTTAAAATGAATCTAAAACTCGACCTTCCCGCCGAACTATTCGATGACCAATATGCCGAGGCCGACTTCGCAGCCCGGATACGCGAACTCGCGATCCTCGAACTGGTCCGCGCCAGGCGTCTTCACGAGCACGAAGCGAAAGAGATGCTCGGCATCGAACGATGGGAGCTGGTCATGAAAATGAAGGCCGCCGGGATAGCGCCCACCGAGGACGTGTTCGCGGGCATCCAAAGTGAACTGAAGCAGGCGATCGCCTCGAAACGCGAGCGCCCCGCCAAGAAAGGAGATTAACCACATGCGAATGCTGCATACGATGCTGCGGGTGAACAATCTCGATGAGTCGCTGAAGTTCTATTGCGACAAGCTCGGCATGAAACTGCTCCGCAAGCATGATTTTCCCGGCGGCGAATTCACCCTCGCGTTCGTCGGCTACGGCTCCGAAGACGACAACACAGTCATCGAGCTGACCTGGAACTGGGCGACCTCCAAATACGATCTCGGCAACGCCTACGGCCACGTCGCGCTCGGCGTCGAGGACATCTACAAGGCTTGCGACGACCTGAAGAAAAAGGGCGTGCCGATTGTCCGCGAGCCCGGCCCGATGAAGCACGGCACTACTTCGATTGCGTTCATCGAAGATCCCAACGGCTACAAAATCGAACTGATCGAACAGAAGCGCGCGTCAGCCGCCTGAGTCACCTCACCCAAAGAAAGGAGTTCGATGAAAGCAGCAGTCTTCCGAGAAAGAGACAAGATGGCCGTGGTCGACGTTCCAAAACCCACGGCCGGCCCGGGCGAAGTCGTCCTCAAAGTGCATAACTGCGGAATCTGCGGCTCCGACTTGCACGCCGTGCAGTACGGAATCGGGATGGCCGCCGATACCGTGATGGGCCATGAGTTCTGCGGTGAGATTCACGAACTCGGGACCAACGTGAATGGTTACAAAGTCGGCGACCGGGTCACCTCGCTGCCGTATATCGTCTGCGGCACCTGCGAAGCGTGCAAGCTCGACGACTCGATGCACTGTTCGAAGATCCTCGGCCTCGGCCTCGGCCAACTGCCCGGCGCCTACGCCGAGTATGTGCGATGCGGAGTTGGAAGCCTGCTGAAGCTGCCCGCCAACATTAGTTCGCGCGAAGGCGCGCTGGTCGAGCCGCTCTCGGTCGGCTTGCACGGGGTGAATCGCTCACAAATAAAACCGGGCATGGGATGCGTCGTGATGGGCGCGGGACCGATCGGCCTCTCCGCACTACTCTGGGCGAAGGCGAAAGGCGCCGGCGCGGTTGTGGTATCGGAACTCGCACCGGGACGCACCGAGCTTGCGATGAAACTCGGCGCGACCGCCGTCGTCAATCCGACCGTCGAGAGCCCCGCCGACAAGGTCAAATCGATCACCGGGCGCGCGCCGGAAATCGTCTTCGAATGTATCGGCGTGAAATCAACTCTCGGCGCGGCGATCGCGATGGTCGCCAATCATGGCCGCGTCGTGGTGCTCGGCGTATGCATGGAGCCGGATAACATCGTTCCACTCGTATGCATCATGAAGGAAATCAGCATCGATTTCGTGCTCGCCTACACGCATGCGGATTTCCGCGAAACTATCGATGCGCTGTCGTCAGGCAGGATCGACGCGAAGCCGATGATCACCGACATCATTGCGGTGGATCAGGTACCCGAGATGTTTGAGGCGCTCAAACATCCCGGTACGCGCGCCAAAGTGATGGTCGAATTCCCGCACTGATACGAAGGTAGCCGGCCCTCCTTTATACGCCTATACGCCGAAGAACTGCTTGATCGCGGCCAGCGATTCCGGCTCTGTGAGCGACGGCGCGTGCGCGACGTTCGGCACCTCGATCGACGTCGCCCGATTGTGCACCTTGCACATCCGCGAGGCGGTCGCGCTGGCCAGGATGTCGCTCTCCGCGCCGCGCACGATCAGTATCGGACACGTGATTCGCGCGAACGGCACCCAGAGATCGAGCCGCTGCTGCGCTGTCCCTCCGCGGAGCGGCCGCCGCACGTTCGGGTCCATCTTCCACGCGAGGCCGCCATCCCCGGCCGGCTTGACCGACCATTTCACCTGTTCGCGCACCGCCGCCGGCGCCATCTTGGCCATCGGCGGATAATTTTGCTGATAATGCTTCACCACTTCATCGAGATCGTCGAAGCGATCAGGCGCGATGCCGACGTAGTTCGCGATTCGCTCCGCACCCGCCGTATCGATGTCCGGCCCGATGTCGTTCAGCACCAACCGCTCGGCCCGTTCCGGCCACCCGCCCGCGAACATCATCGAGATGATTCCGCCCATCGAAGTGCCGATCAGGTTCGCGCGCTTGATTCCGATTTCGTCGAGAATTGCCGCCAGGTCGGCAGCGTAGTTCTGTGGCAGATATTCAGTGGGCGGACCCCACTCGCTATCGCCGCGGCCGCGCACATCGACTGAAATCACGTGATACCTCGCCGCCAGATGCGGCGCGAGCGCGTCGAAATTGTGCGCGTTGCCGGTTAGTCCGTGCACGCACACGACCCACGGCAGATCGGCGGCTCCGCCGTAATCAAGGTAGTGCAGGCGCAGTCCGTTGGCGGAGACAAATTTATCGGCAGTCATCGCGTGCCTTGCTACCTCACTCACTCAATCCACCGGCGGCGGCGGTACCAGCCCATACAGTTTCTCGGGAACGATTATCAAGCGGCGGCCGTCGCGGATGATTACCTGCTCACGTTCGAAATCGTTGAGTTGCTCGGTGGTGCGCTGACGCGATGCCCCCACGAGTTCCGCTAAATCGGCATGCGTCAGTTTGACCGTGAGCAACATGCCGCGCGAATCGCGCACGCCAAATTTCGCCGCCAATTCCAGCAGCGCGCCCGCCAGCCGCTCGCGCAGTCCCAGTCCGACAAAGTTCGCATAGCGCACCAGCATCCCCCACCATCGGCCGACCGTCACGTCGAGCACCAGACTCAGGCGTTCGGCCGGGATTCCCAGCACGGTATCGACGAAGGTTTCGGGCTTGACCACCGCTACGGTGCAGTCAGTAAACGCCTCGCAGCGAAACGGCCGGGTCGTGGGCGGCAGCAGCGACGACAATCCGAACACCTCGCCGGGACCGACGAGCCCGACCAGCACGCGTTGATCACGGTTCACATAGCATAGCTTTGCGACACCTGTGAGCAGTATGTACACTTTGCTGGACGCGTCGCCCTGCTGGAAGATCGGGCTGTCGCGCGGCACTTTGAGCGCGCTGGCTTCGGAAGCCAACTTGAGTGCCTGATCCTCCCGCATCCAGGCAAGCGATCTCAGCCGTGTGAGCGATTTCGGGTCTAAATGCGTTTGACTGGACACCTCCAGCTACCTAGCACAAGCGCCCCGAGATGTCCCAAAGGTGACAGAAGTTTCGATTTACCCGGCTGTTAACAACTTCTTGTCGCAAGTGCGACAAACGTTAACAAAACTAATATTGCTATAAGTAATGTATTAGACGAAACTACGTCCAACATGAAAACAGATCTCTCCTCGAAGGTTGAAGCTATGGCGAGCAAGACCCAAATCGGTTCCAACGGAATCAAGGCGAAACCCACCCAGCCTCCTCTTTCGACTGAAATAGTGAAGGTCGCGCGCGCCGCGCTGCTCGACCTGCCGACCGCCGCTCTGAACCGAATCGTCGCCGGCGGCAGCGATCGCGAGCTCTACGACTCCGCGTGGACGGCCTACGACTCGGTCATCGGCTTGGTAAACGAAGCGACCAATCGCACCTACTCGAACCCGAGCGTCGGCGAATTCGCCAGCCGCGTGATCGATTTCTCACTCCAATGGCAGCGCTTCAACACCGCCGTCGCGGGGGCCTTCTTCGCCAATCTGTGGCCCGCAATCAATCTGCCGACCGCGACTGAGGTCGATGGAATGCGGACCGAACTCCGCGCTCTGCGCGAAGAACTCCGCGGCGCAATCGCCGACCGCGAATCAGCGCCCGCGCGCCGCGAACGCGAAGCTCATCCCGAAGTGCGCATCAGCGAGCATCTCGTCGCCAAGCGCCCGGCGGTCGGACGCCACGCGAACACTTTCCAGGTTTCGGTATTCTCCGGATGGCCCACCGCGGAGACCAAGGAGATCGTTGGCAATGTCAGCAATTAGTCAAGTCGCATCATTCTGGATGGAAGGCGCGCTGCGCTCGCTCGACGCGTTCCGCTCGGGCTTCGGCATACCGATGGCCGATCCGGCGCCGACCACTCCTTCGCGAGTAATCTACGAATCCGGCCTGGTAAAGCTCCGTCATTACGCCGCCAAGGGCGCCGCGCATCACACCCCCCTGCTGCTGATCTATTCATTGATCAAGCGGCCGTTCATCCTGGATTTGCAGCCCGGCCGCAGCGTCGTCGAAGTGCTGGTTAACAAGGGCTTCGATGTGTACCTGATCGATTGGATTCCGCCGCAGCCTGCCGACAAATGGCGCGGCTTCGATGCCTACGTGAATCTCGATATCGCCAACGCGGTTCGCGCGATCCAGATTCACAGCGGCGTCGAGCAGATTTCCGTGCTCGGTTACTGCTTCGGGGCGCTGCTCGCGCTGATGTACGCGGCGCTGCACGGCCGCAACGTGAAGAATCTCATCACGCTGACGATTCCGTTCGACAGCAGCGTGCGCGATCTTCCGATCGAGCATCTGTCGTCCGCGATGTCCTATCGCAGCGCCGAGATGATCGTCGAGATGTACGGCAATGCGCCGGCGTGGATGATGAACACCTTCTTCAATTCGCTGGCTCCGACTCATCATATGCTGAACAAGTTCGTCGGCGCGTATCGCAGCTCCGAGCGGCCCGGGTACGTCGAGATGTTCCGGCTGTTCGAGCAATGGCTGCATAGCGACGTGCCGATGGCGGGCAAGATTTTCCTCGAGACTTCCGAGATGACGCGCAGCAACTCGCTGATGAACGGCGAAATGAAAATCGGCGAACGGCTCGCCGACCTGAAGGCGATCATCATGCCGTTGCTGAACGTGATCGGCGATCGCGACGACATCGTTAATCCCCGCTCGAGCGAACCGCTGCTCGACAAGGTCTCGAGCGAAGACAAACAGAACTTGCACTACCCGACCGGCCATATGGGCGCGGCTGTCAGTGCGGATTCGCTGAAGAACCTGTGGCCACAGATCACGGGATGGCTAGCGGCACGCGATCGTTGAAAAACCGCTCTAAAGAGCAATAAACCGCTGGTTTCGTCACTAATGCGACGAGAACGGGCAAGCAGGAATCAAAACAGTGAGTAAGTTGAAAACAGGAAACGGCGGGCAGGCGCTACGCCACAAAGCAGGAGAAAAGAAGGTCATGTCAGAGAAGTCAGCATCGGGATTGTTCGAGAATATCACTAACTACGGCAGCAAGATGCTCAATGTCGACGGCGCGAAGAAGTTCGCCGCCTGGTACATCGACACCAGCGAGAAAGTTGCCCAGAACGCGCTCGATTTCCAGAAGACGGCGACCGCGTGGGCCAAGGAAACTCCGCTCGCCCCGATTTTCGAGGCGCAGCAGGAATTCGGCCGCAAGCTGGTCGAGCGTTCTTCGAGCGCGGCGCGCACGATCTGGCGCCTGGAATAACTCATCTGAGTGTGATGCCGCGAATCGCTGGCGCGTGAAATCACGCGCGGCGATTCAGGCTCGGGTTGCGATCGTGTTACTGCTGTGTGACTGAAGCGCGGCGCATCGTCGCCGCGCTTCGATACTTTCCTCCTTCCCTTTTCCCCGACCTCCGCATGCAGCTCGATGCGATTACGCCGTTTGAACTCGCGCGCGCGGCCGGATCGCCTCTGCGAGATCCGCAGCTAGTTTCTTCGAGTCCGCCGGCGTCAGCGTCGAGATTGTAATCCTCACGGCCGGCCCGCTTTTGATTCGGTAGCTCTCGCCGGCGCGGATCGCCCACCCCTTTTCCGCCATCGCCTGCACCACGGCACTTTCCTCCGCGACCGGAATCCACACATTAAGGCCCGACCGTCCGCGCGCTTCGATTCCGTAATCGGCCAGCGCATCGATCAATGCCGATCGGCGTCGCGTGTATGTCAGCGCCGCCGCTTTCATCCGTTCGGGTGTTTCAGGATCGGCCCACAGCGCCGCGACCAGGTCCTGCAGGATATGACTCACCCAACGCGGACCCAGGCTTTGGCGCCCCTGAACGCGCGAGATCGTCAGCTCGTCGCCGGCCATCACGCCGACCCGCAAGTCCGGCCCTAACGATTTCGAGACCGATCGGACCAGCGCCCATCGCTCGAGGCCGGTCGAAAGAGTGATCGCAGGCGCGCCCGCTGCTGGACCCGCATGATCGTCTTCGATCAGCACCACCTCAGGATAACGCGCAAGGATCGTCCGAAGTTCTGCCGCGCGTTTCTTGTCGAGCGTGGCGCCGGTCGGATTTTGCGCGCGCGGCGTTACGATGCAGGCCTTTGCCCCAGCCTTCAGCGCGCGGTTCATTTCATCGGGCAGCGGCCCGGAGTCGTCCAGCGCCATCGGCTCTGCGATCAGTCCCATCGCCGCAACTAGATCGAGCACGCCGGTATAACTCGGATCCTCGACCGCGACGATATCGCCGGGACTGAGATAGGCCTGCATCACGCGCTCGATTCCGCTGAGCGCCCCGCTGACGACCGCCAACTCGCCCACTGCGATGCCGTCGCTCTTGAACTGTTTGATCGCGAGCCTTACCAGCTCCGGCCGATTTTCGTCGTCGCCGTACTGCCCCGGACTTCCCTCGAGGCGCGCGAGATATGGCTTGAACGACGGCAGCAGCGCGGGATCCGGCCCGCCCTCGGCCAGATTCCGCAAGCCTTTTCGAATCCGCAGCGTGGCGCTTCGCGCGCTGGTCGCGATTGCGGGGCGTCGATTGACCACGGTGCCGCGCCGCCCCGATCCGTGCACGAGACCGCGGACGCGCAGCGAACTGTACGCCGCTGCCACGGTGGTTGGACTGACTTTCAGCCGAGTCGCCAGCGCGCGCACCGTCGGCAGATGCTCACCGGCGCGAATGCGCCCGCTTCTGATCGCGTCCTCGATGCTCGACGCGATCTGATTGCCCGAGTCGCCGCGAATCTGATAATGTACCGGTACGTTCATAGTTATGTAGTGTAACAAAAGGATGAGGGAGATGGAAGCGACGCCACAAGTCAGGCCAACGGCTGAAACCGCAGAAGTCCGGGTCACGCCGCGCACGCGCGTGAAACGTCTGCCGAAGCGCGCCGCGTACGATCGGGCCAGCATCAACGCCATCCTCGACAGCGCGCTCGTTTGCCACGTCGGCTTCACCCTCGAAGGACAGCCCTACGTGATTCCCACCCTCCACGCGCGGATCGGCGAGATGCTCTACATTCACGGCTCCGCCGCCAGCCGGATGCTCGGCACGGCGGCGCAGGGTACCCCGATCTGCGTGACCGTGACGCATATCGATGGCCTGGTGTTGGCGCGCTCCGCGTTTCATCACTCGGTCAATTATCGTTCGGCGGTGATTCTCGGAATCGCGGCGCTGGTTACCGATGAGGAAACCAAGCTCGCCGCGATGCACGGGCTGATCGACCAAGTCGCGCCGGGCCGCTGGGATCACATTCGTCAGCCGACCTCGAAAGAGCTGGCCGCGACCTCGGTGCTGTCGATTCCGATCGTCGAGGCTTCCGCGAAGATTCGCACGGGCCCGGCAATCGACGACGAAGCTGACTACTCGCTGCCGATTTGGGCGGGCGAAATCCCGCTCGCGATTTCTGCGCTCGCGCCGATTGCCGATCCACGCGTGCCACGAACAATTCCGATTCCGGCGCACGTCACCGGATATCGGCTGCCCGGGGCTCGCGCCCGGGAAGGGAGTTGAACGATGACTTCCATGGTAGTGATGGATGCCGGCAAGTTCCTCATCAGCACCGAACAGTCGATGCTCGACCTCGACGTGATTCATGGTTTTCTCGCGGAGTCGTACTGGGCTGCCGGAGTTTCGCGCGAGACTGTTGCGCGCTCGATCGAAAATTCGCTGTGCTTCGGCGTGTACCACGACGCACGGCAGATTGGCTTTGCCCGCGTGATCAGCGACTACGCGACGTTCGCGTATATCGCCGACGTTTTCGTGCTCGAGCCCTACCGGGGCCGCGGTCTCGCGAAAGAGTTGATGGCCACGATTCTGTCGCATCCCGATTTGCAGGGCCTGCGCCGCTGGAATCTCGGCACGCGCGACGCCGATGCGCTGTACGCACAGTTCGGTTTCAAGCCGGTCGAAAATCGCGGGCGCACGATGATGGAACTAATCGACCCCGATGCCCATTGGCGATCGAGTTAGTCATCGATTCGTTGAACGAGTCGCGCTAACAGTGCGATCCTTGAAGCGCTTCGAGCCCTGTTCTATATAACACTTGTTAGGGAGCGGAGCGCGCGGCCGACACCGATCGTTGCGGCCAGCTTTCGCATCATCCGTTTCCAGCCACTGGAGGCTTCATGGATTTCAAGTTCAGCGCCGAAGATGAGGCGTTTCGCACCGAGTTCCGCAACTGGCTGCAGGCTAACCTGCCCAAGCACCAGGAATCCGAATCGGGCACGGACTTCATGCACGAGGGGACCGCGGACGACTGGAAGCGGCGCCTCGAATGGCACAAGAAGATGCACGCCGGCGGATGGGTCGGCATCAGCTGGCCCAAGGAATACGGCGGACGCGGCGCCACGCTGACTCAGCAGATCATCTACAACGAAGAGCTGTCGAAGGTTGATTCGCCGGCGCTGGTGAACGGCCTCGGGATCATGCTGGTCGGGCCGACGATCATCCACTGGGGCACCGAGGAGCAGAAGAAACGTCACGTGCCAAAAATTCTCTCAGCCGACGAACTCTGGTGCCAGGGCTATTCCGAGCCCGGCGCCGGTTCCGACGTCGCGGGCTTGCAGACGCGCGCGGTCGAGGAAGGCGACTACTTCATCGTCAACGGCCAGAAGGTCTGGACCTCCGACGCGCATCACGCCGATATGTGCATCCTGCTGGTGCGCACCGATCCCGACGCGCCCAAGCACAAGGGCATCAGTTACGTGCTGGTCGATATGCATAGTCCCGGCGTGACCGTGCGTCCGCTGGTGCAGATTACCGGCGACGCGAATTTCAACGAGGTCTTCTTCGAAGACGTCAAGGTGCCGAAGAAAAATCTGATCGGCGAGAAGAACCAGGGATGGCAGGTCGCGATCACCACCTTGATGTTCGAGCGATCCGGAATCGGCGGCGGCCGCGACCTGATGGCGCAGGTCAAGGAAATCGTTCACCTCGCCAAAACCGTTCCCGCCAACGGTCACAGCGCGTGGGAGGACGACAGCGTGCGGCAGAAGCTGGGTCAGTTCGCGTGCGAAGCCGCCGCTCTGCGCTACACCGGCTTTCGTCAACTGACGCGCCGGTTGAAGGGCTTGCCGCCGGGGCCCGAGGGCTCGGTGCTGAAACTCGGCATCAGTGAACTCAATTTGCGGATGAACAAATTCGCGATGGAATTGCTCGGGCCCTACAGCCAGATGGAATTCCACGCGCCGCACGCTATCGACAAAGGCAAATGGTCGTACCGGATGCTCGCGTCGCGGGCGCTCACCATCGCCGGCGGCACCAGCGAAATCCAGCACAACATCATCGGCGAGCGGGTGCTCGGATTGCCCAAAGGCTAACCATCTTCGATCGCATCGAACTCATGTAAGGGGCGGCCCGGCAGGTCGCGGCACGAGTGCCGCGCCGGTATGTAGTCTCCTATTTTGCGGTTCCTGAGAGATGCACGATCCGGTTGCCGCCGGAGCCGTTGTTCAGGATCGTCAAAGCGCCGGTTCGATTGCCCGACGACGATGGCGTGAAGGCAACCAGGTAGAAGCACGTCTTGCGCGGCGCCAGGCTCGCGCCGCAAGTCTTCCCTGCGAGCTGAAAATCGCCGCTGACCTGCGCGCCGATCAGAGTGATGGTCGCCGTGCCGCGATTCGATGCGCGAATTTTCTTGGGCCTGCTGTGGATACCGACTGACCTGGCCGTAAAGCTCTGCGCCGCGGGCGAAACTATCAATGCCGCTTTAACGGTTGGTGCCGGGGTCGGGGTGCTGGTCGGCGTGACGGTTGGGGTCCTGGTGGCCGTCGCAGTCCGAGTCGCGGTCGCGGTTACCGTCAGGGTCGCAGTTGTAGTCCGCGTTGGCGTGGCGGTTGGAGTTGAGGTCGGAGTCCGCGTCGCGGTGGCAGTTCGTGTCCCCGTTGCAGTCGGAGTCCTGGTCGGGGTCCTCGATCGCGTTTGAGTCGCAGTTGCGGTCCGTGTCGGTGTGGCGGTTCGCGTCGTGGTCGGAGTCTGCGTCGCGGTGGCAGTTCTTGTCCGCGTGGCAGTGGCAGTTGGCGTCGGCGTCGCAGTGGCAGTTGGCGTCGGCGTCGCAGTGGCAGTTGGCGTCGGCGTGACGGTCGGGGTCCGTGATGCTGTTGGCAACGGAGTCGGAAGGGCGCTTGGCGTTGATCCGGGCGAGCCCTCGCCGATCAGTTGGAATACTCCGCGGCCGTGGGTACCTGCGAAGACCACGCCGTTCCGATTTTGCTCCAGGTCGACTACCGGCACCCCTGAAACCAGGCCGAAATTCAACGGCGCCCAGTTAGACCCGCCGTCGATAGTTACGAAGATCCCGATATCGGTCGCCGCCAGTATCGTGCGTGCGCTGGGATCGTTTCGATCGACCAGCAAACGCGAAACTGGAATGTCCGGCAGCGCGTTCAGCGGCGGCGGAGTTTGATTGGTCGGATTGCCGTCAGCTTGCGCCCAACTGCCGCCGAAATCAGTCGTGACAAACACGTGACCGATGCCGGTGGCCAGGGTGAAGCCCGACACGCTCAAATACGCGATGCTTGGATCGAACGGATCGAGTGCAATTCCCGTCGCCTGCGTTTGATCGGGGAATACCAGCGGCGCCAGTTGCGCCGTTTTGTCGATCCAATGGGCGCCCTCAAGATGAGTCGCGTCCACTTCAAGGTCGGCTTCGTCGGTCGTGAACAATTTAAATGGAGTGGGACGCAGCGTGGTATCGGTTTCCATCGAGAGCGCGTACGCCTTGCGATGGTCCACCGGCGAGATTTCTATGTCCTGCAGCGCGCATACACCCGACCGGCAGCCACCGGTCAAATCCTGGATCGTTTGCGGCCGCCAATCCTGCGTCCCATAGTGCGAGACGAAAATCGAATGCGCACCCAACAGCACGCGTTGTAAAACCGCCGGATCGCTGGCCAGGGGCGGATAAAACCCGGCGCCCTTGTCGTTCGCCGAAAGCATCGCCGCGCGCAGCGCCACCGTCGACGCCGTGGAGCTGAAGCTATTGCCGCCGTCAGTCGAGACCGCGACCGACGCGCCCGCCGAATTCGTTGCGAAAGTGTGATACGCGAATAGCGGATTTACCGGATCGAAAATAACAGACGCGCCGTCGAACCCGTCGACCTCCGTCCAGCTCGTGCCGAGCGGGCCACCGAAAAATCCGGTGCCGTTATCTTGAAAACCGGCCAGCACGCGTCCGTTGTCGAACGGATTCGGCCCGACCGACTGCGCTTGTGCGATCCCCATGCTCGCGTTGATCGAGCTCCAGGTCTGGGTGGCGCTGAGATAACGATACAGGCCGCCGTCGTTGCCAAGGTAAAAACTAGCAACGTGGAAGGGATCGAAGGCGATCGCATGCTGAGCGGAAGGCGTTCCACCGTTGGGCGCGAGCGTCACCCAACTGGCTCCCGAATTTCCCGTCCGGTAGATTCCGACACTGCCGAACACGACGTTGGCGCTCACCGCATTAGCAGGATCGATCGCAAGTGTCTGGTCAAAGAACGATTGCGAAAAGTTGCTCCGATCGGTGCCGTCGATCGTGATGCCACCGACCGTCGCGCTCGGCACTGACTTCTTGGTCCAGCTGTTTCCACTGTCAGCGGATCGGTAGAATCCCGAAAACTCGATCCCGTCCGCCGCACCGACCATCGCGTAGGCGATGCCATTCTGCATTGCGATACTCGAGCGGCTCACGCCTGCGCCGAGATTCGGCAAAATCGCCTGCGTCCAGTTGAACCCACCGTCGCTCGAATGAAAAACCCCGACCGCCAGGATCGATACCAGCATACTACCCGGCACCGTCGGATCGATCGCTACCGCCTCGGCCGGGCATGGATCGTTGGTGAAATACGGACACGCTCCGAACGTTCCCGCTGGATAGGGAATCCACGATTGCCCGCCATCGGCCGAACGCCAGAGTCCGTTCTGGCTGAATGACCCGGCGATCCACGATGCGTCGGCACGATTCGCGCTCGAGCCGTACGTGACCGCGGCATAGATTATCGGCGGCGCATGCGTCATATCGATCGCAAGACCGGCGATCGACGCGTGCGAGAATTGACTGGCGCCGAGTTGCGTCCAGGTTGTTCCCAGATCGCTCGTTCTGAAAATGCCCTCGCCATAATATGAATCGCCCGAACCGTTGCCCTCTCCCGTACCAACATAGAGTGTTGGATTCGGACTCGTAGTCGTGTCCAGCGCCAGCGATCCAATCGACTGGGTCGGCAACGAATCGGAAATCGAAGAGAATATCCCGGTCGACACCGGACCCATCCACACTCCGCCGCCGGCCGTCCCGATAAACATCCGTCCCTTCAGGGTCGGGTCCATGACCAAAGCGGTTATGCGTCCCGTGACCGCCCCGAGCGCGCTTCCCATCGGGACTCCCGCAAATGACGCGACACTACCCATCAATGGCTTCGGTCCAATCGGCTTCCATGAGAGCGCGGCCAATGCTGGCGCCGAGCGGGCGCTGCGCTCCTGCCGGCGCATGTGGGCGATCGCTTTTTGATAAGCGTTGGGCGGAATTCCGAAACCAAAGCCGCGCCGGTTGTAAAAGTACGCTGCCCGCGCGGCCCGCTCCTGCGCTCTCATCGCGCCGCCCGCGTCGTTATGCGCGCCGGTCAGGGCAGTGATCACGCCTTGCGGAATCGTAAAAACCCAGATGATCGCGGCCACCAACACGAGTCCAGCGACCACGAACAGCCATGGCGAGTATGATCTGGCCAATGCGGACATCCCCCGTTTGCTCCGCTAGCAAGATCACACTCTACCACCATGTAGCTAGTCGAATGAACTATCTACTGAGTATTTGATACATTAGCTACTTGGATATTCTCTATTCACCTTTGCTCATCGGTCCCCCCTGAGTCGCCGCTGCTATCTCAATCGGTCTCTCTGACCGAGCCAATGTCCTGAATCGACAACCTCACGCCACGGTTGTCATACAGACGCGATGCGAAAACCGATCTTCGGAAAGTGATTTACAATTTTTCCGAGCCCGGGCTCCTCGCGCTCGACTGCAACTTCATGAGTCGTGTTAACTACCAGTCGACCCGTCACCGGATCGAAGCCGTAGTCGTCAGGCGTCACCGATACCATCGCGCCGGCTTTGAGCGTATCGGGATCGGCCGCCTCGACATTCACCGGCGTCGCCGGCGAGCTGTCGCGCGCGATTTTGAGCGCTTCGTCCGGCTCCATCGCTTTCACATCGCCGTATCCCATCGCGTCGATGCGCTCGAACCAGCGCATCAAGTTTGAAAATTTTTGCGCATGCGAGAACGCCGTCGGTTCGGCGCGGAGGAACCACACCGGATGAAAGCACGCCGCATCGCCCAGACTGAACGAATTGCCGAGCAGAAACGTGCTGCGCGCCAATTGTCGATCGAGGATGTCGAGAAATGCCCGCAGTTGATTGCGCGCGTCCGGCGCCATCAGCGTAATTTCCGCGAAGTTCGCGCCGCGCATCATCTTCGAGCGATCCTCGATGAACTCCTTCGGCACCACCGCCGCAAGTTTCTCAAAGATTACCGGCGTCGTAGACCAGAACAGCCGCCGGTCGGCCCACTGATTCATGATGTCGGCTGCGGCCTCCTGACCAGCGGGGTAAACCGTCGGCGCCGGGAACAGCTCCTCGATCTTCCTGATGATGATGCCGCTGTCGCACCACACGTCTGCACCAATCTGCAGCACCGGGATCCGTCGATAGCCACCCGTCAGCGGGATCAATTTCGGTTTCGGCATGATCACCGGCTGCTCGACCGAACGCCAGCTTACCTTCTTGTGCGCGAAAATCTTGCGGATCTTTTCCGAGAACGGCGAGTTCACATATTGATGCAGGATTACTTCGGCCACGATTTCCTCCGGGAATTATTCGATTGGCGGATCGTTCCTTCTTAGCGCATCGGCGAAGCGCGTTGGAAGCACAAATTTGCCGCACGAAAATTCCGCCACGGACGTGAAACCTGATAGATTCGCGCCATGTACGGTCATCATGAATTCGATCTTTTCGAGGCGATCTATACCACCCGCTCGATGCGCCGGCTGAAGCCGGATCCGGTTGCGCCCGCGCTAATCGTGAAAGTGATCGAGGCGGCCACGATGGGTCCGAGCGGTCACAATCGCCAGCCCTGGTTCTTTATCGTCGTCACCGATCGCGCGACCAAGGATTTCGTCGCGGTGCGATATAGCCAGGCGTGGGAGACAATTTTCACGCCCACCGAGCGCGAGGTCGTCGCCAACGATCCGCAAAGTCAACGCGGGCGCAACCTGCGCTCGGCGAAATATCTGGCCGACCATATCGCCGACGTGCCGGT
>PNBD01000044.1:8115-101625 GCA_003135855.1 Deltaproteobacteria bacterium | reverse complement strand
GACTCTCCGCACACCAGGCATTTGCCGGGCGCGACGCTCTGATCGAGCGGGATTGCGCGACAGCTAGCCTTGGTATCTTCACGAATCTGTGTCTCGCAGGCGGGCTTGCCGCACCAATAGACGTTCGCGAATCCGCCGCCGCCCTCGGTTTCCATCTGCTTCTTGAACGACGCGTAGTCGTCGAACTCGCGCGTGTTCGCGATCATCGCCGCTTTGGCCTGTGCGTACAGATTCTTCTGAATCTCGTCGAGCAGCGCGATGACNNNGGCACCCCGCGCATCTCCCAATCGTTGAACTTGAAGCCGGGCGTGAGTCCTTCGCGCGTATCGAGATGCGTGCGGAGGCCCGCCTGCGTGAGCTGCTCGAATGCTGCGCGCGCAGCCGCGAGCACTTTTTCGCCCTCGTCGGCTTTCCGCCAAATCGGCACCACGACCGCCTGCGTCGCCGCGACCGTGGGCGGTAACCTAAGTCCCTGGTCGTCGCCGTGCGTCATGATGATCGCGCCGAGCAGACGAGTCGAAACTCCCCAGCTGGTCTGCCACACCAACTGCATCTGGTTTTGATCGTCGAGATAGCGAGTGTCGAATACCTTGGCGAAATTCTGGCCGAGGAAATGCGAGGTGCCGCATTGCAGCGCGCGTCCGTCGCCCATCATGCCTTCGATCGTGTAAGTCTCGACCGCGCCGGGGAAGCGTTCGGCGGCGCTTTTCCGTCCGACGATCAGCGGTACCGCCAGGTAATCCTCGACGAACTGGCGATAGACCTCGAGCATCGTGAGCGTCTCGTGCTGCGCCTCCTCCGCCGACGCGTGCGCCGTGTGACCCTCCTGCCAGAGAAACTCGGTGGTGCGCAGGAACATCCGCGTCCGCATTTCCCAGCGAACGACGTTGCACCACTGGTTCACCATCATCGGCAGATCGCGATGCGACTTGATCCACTGCGAGAACATGTGGTTGATGATCGTCTCGGAGGTCGGCCGCACGACCAGCGGTTCTTCCAGTTCCTTGCCGCCGCCACGCGTGACGACCGCGACCTCGGGTGCGAAGCCCTCGACGTGCGAGGCTTCCTTTTGCAGGAAGCTTTGCGGGATGAACAGCGGGAAGTACGCGTTGCGCGCGCCGGTCTTCTTGATCCGCCGATCGAGTTCATCGCGCAGCGATTCCCAAATCGCGTAGCCGTCGGGCCGGAACACGATGCATCCGCGCACCGGCGAGTAGTCCGCCAGCTCGGCGCGCAGCACGATCTCGTTGTACCAGGCGGCAAAGTCCTGGCTGCGGGGAGTTACTTTTTTTTCGTCCTGTTTTTCGGCCATGGGTCTCGCGCGGGCGATGCGGTTATCGCCAATTGGTACAGTCTCCGGATAAGATCGGCTCGAATCAATGTTATCTCAAAACGTGTCTATTAAAATGACGGGACCGGGTGCGGCGCGATGAAGTCCAAAGTTCTGATCTCGAGTCTCAGTCTTGCGATTGCACTCCCGATGTTCGCATTCGCACCGCTCGCGTCCGCCGATAACGGCGCCAGCGCTCCGCCAGTTCGAGTGATCGAAGTCGATGGCACTGGCGAGGCGCGCGGCACACCGGACCTCGCGACCCTGAATCTCGCAATCGAAACTCACGCCGCGACTGCCGAAGAAGCTGCCAGCCGCAACGGCGCGCTCGCGGAAAAGATAATCGACGCGCTCAAAGCGAAGCTCGATGGCAAGGGCAAAATCTCGACCGGCGGCTACTCGCTGAACCCGGAGTACGATCAGCGTCCCGGACGCGAGCAGCCCAAGATTGTTGGCTACACTGCACAGAATTCGATCACCGCGGAAACCGGCGCGCTCGATCTCCTGGGCGCACTGATCGACGCCGCGATTGCCGCGGGCGCGAATCGCGTCAACTATCTGAATTTCGCACTGAAGGACGACTCGAAGGTGCGCAGCGAAGCGATCACGATCGCAACTCGCGATGCCAAGGCACAAGCCGACGCGCTCGCCGACGCACTCGGCGTGAAACTTGGCAAAGTCGTGAAAGCGACCACAATCGAGGCGGCGCGCCCGATTCCGATGCAGCGAATGGGGCTCGCGATGGCCGCGGAAAGAGTCACCACCCCGGTCGAACCCGGCGAAGTCACGGTGCCGGTAACCGTTTCTCTAACCTTTCTTATTGAGTAACTTTGATCGTGATGCTCCAAGCGCATCACAGTCACGACCATCGCAATTACAATGCTGAAACCTGGCGACCCGGCACCATCGTTCGATCTTCCGTGCGCAAGCGACGGACGCGTCACGCGTCTCACCTTGGCAAAAATCGACACCGAGCTCGTGCTGATATTTTTCTATCCGCGCGATTTTTCTTTCATCTGCCCGACCGAGGTTACCGGCTTCAACAAGGTGCTCGAGCAATTCACCGCGGAAGCGACCACCGTGATCGGAGCGAGCGTTGACGACGCCGAGTGTCATCTCAAATGGGCGCGCGAACTCGGCGGTATCGATTATCCGCTGCTCGCCGATACCGATGGCAAGCTCGCTAAGGCATTCGGCATCTTCGATGAGAAAGAACAAGTTGCCTTGCGCGCTACCTTCATTCTCGATCAAAAGCGCGAAGTCGTCTTTTCAGCGTCGTGCCCGTTGAACGTGGGGCGCAGCGTCAGCGAGACGCTCCGAATCCTGCGCGCCCTGCGAACCGGCCAGCTCTGTCCGGCCGATTGGACGCCCGGAATCGAGCTCAGCTCCGCCAACAAAAAGTTCTAGACCAGATTGGCCGCTACAGTCGAAGAAAAAAAACGCCTCTTCGAGCGGCTCTCGAATGTCCGCGAGATCGTATTCGGCGTGCAGGACGGAGTGCTGACCACCGCCGGCGTGCTGTGCGGGCTGAGCGGCGCCGTCTCGAATCACTCGCAAGTCGCGCTCGCCGCGTTGGCCTCGACCGCCGCCGGTGCGCTCTCGATGGGTGCGGGCGCTTATCTCGGCGCGCGCGCCGAATCGGAAGTTGTGCGCGCGGAGCTGGAACGCCTTCGCGCGGAGGCATTCTCGAAACCGTACGTGATCCAGGAAGGATTGCTCGATGAGTTGACCAAGGAGGGCCTGAGTCGCGACTCCGCGTACCGGGTCGTGCAACTGCTCGGCGGCTCGCCACAAGCCCTGGTCTCGACTGCTGAGGCCAAGATGTACGGCCTCGGCGGCAAGCTGCTCGGCAACGCCGCGCTCGACGGACTCGTGATGGCAATCGCATTCGCGGTCGGCGCCGTGGTTCCGCTTCTGCCCTACATGCTGATACCGATTCAAAAGTACGATCTGGGTAGCGCGCTGGTCACCACTGCAATCGCGTTGTTCAGCGTGGGATATTTCGAAGGATGGCTGGCGCATCGCAAGGATCGATGGCGCCCGGGTCTGCGCTTTCTCGCGATCGCGATGGCTGCCGCGTCCGCCGGCTATCTCATCGGGCTCGCGATCTCTCCACTCGGCGCGACCGCAGGCTGACGCAGTCGCGATGAAGCTTCCAACCTATTCATCGGTGTCGGCGTTCATCGCGCATTTTCGATCCTTGAAAATGGCTCGCGCTCGCACCGTCGACGAGGAACAAATGCTCGCCGAAATGTCCGCAGTCTTCGACCTTCTGCCCGAGCGCGAGCGCGCCGCGCTCGATTCCGAGGCCGAGACTCCCGCCATCAGACGCCGTCGCGAGCACGCCGAAATAAGTCTGCGGCGTGCGCTCATCGCGCGCGCAATTCTGAGCGGCTGACAACGATGCTCGCGTATCTGGCTCGGCGGATTGTGTTCGGCGCGGCGGTCCTCGTCGGCACGTCGCTCATCACCTTTGTGATCGCGTTCGTGGTGCCGGCCGATCCGGCAGTCGCGCTCGCGGGTGCGAAAGCGGACCCGCAGACGCTCGCGTCGATCCGGCGCGAGATGGGCCTCGATCGCCCGCTCTACGTGCAATATGCGCGCTACTTCGATCGCGCGATTCACGGCGATCTCGGACGATCGTACATCAGGCGCGAGAACGTCACGCAATTGATTGCTGATCGATTGCCCGCTACTGCAGTCCTCGCCGCTGCGGCGATGGCGCTCTCGCTGGTGTTGGGAATCGCGATGGGCGCGATCGCCGCTGCATACCGCGGTCGCGCCATCGACAATGCGTTGCTGATTTTCTCGCTGGCGATGGTGTCGCTGCCGGTATTTTGGCTGGGCACAATGCTGCTGATTGCGGTCGCGTTGTTGATCCGCTCTTTCCCGCTCGGCGGCTACAGCGGCGCTGAAAGCCTGATTCTGCCCTCGCTGACTCTCGCCCTCGGTTCAGCCGGCTATTACTCGCGCGTCCTGCAAACCAGCCTTGGCGAGGCGCTCGATCAGGATTACGTCCGCACCGCGCGCGGCAAAGGTCTCTCCAACACGCGCGTGATGCTCCGGCATGCGATGGCAAATGCGTTGCTGCCGCTGGTCACGTTGGCCGGGCTCGATTTGGCGGGACTGCTGTCCGGTGTCGTGTTGACCGAGACGGTTTTCAATTGGCCGGGAATCGGCCGGCTCGCGTCCGAGGCGATCTTCAATCTCGACATCCCGCTGATCATGGGCACCGTGCTTTTTTCCGCGTTTCTGATCGTGCTGATCAACCTGCTGGTCGATTTGCTCTACGCCTGGCTCGATCCGCGGATTCGGCTGGCGGACGCCGAATGAACGGTCGGCGCTTACTCACGCTTGAAGGCGTCGGCGCGACGATGGTGGCAAGCCTGTTCGTGATTGCGATTTTCGCGCCCTTGCTCGCTCCGCACGATCCCACGCGCGCGGTGGCGCCGACCTTCGGCGATCCCGGCGCGCCCTCGTTGGCGTTTCCGATGGGCACCGACGAACTCGGCCGCGACGTGCTGTCGCGAATAATCTACGGCGCGAGAATCTCGCTGACCGTCGGCGTCGCCGCGATGGCCGTGACGATGACCATCGGCGTCGCGATCGGTTTGTGCTCCGGCTTTTTCGGCGGCGCGGTCGATTTTCTCCTGATGCGCTTCACCGACGTGATGCTCTCGCTGCCCGCACTCCTATTGGCGATGGCGCTGGTCGCCGTCCTCAGACCCAGCTTGCTCACAATTTTGCTGGTGATCGGGCTGGTATCATGGACCCAGATTGCGCGCGTGGTGCGGGCGGAAACGCTCACGATGTCGAAGCGCGATTTCGTTCTCGGTGCGCGCGCGCTCGGCGCGCCCTCCGGCCAACTGATCGCGCGGCACATTCTGCCCAACGTGCTGCCGATCATCATCGTGATGGCGGCGCTCGGGACCTCGGGCACGCTGCTNNCGCCGACGCCGAGTTGGGGCCGCATGATCGAAGAGGCGACGATCTACTTTCGAACCGCGCCGTGGCTCGCGACTTTTCCGGGTCTCGCCATTTTCTACGCCGTGCTCGGTTTCAATCTGCTCGGTTACGGCTTCCTGCGCAGGCGTTCGCAATGAAGATAGTGACGCGTGCGCGAGCGAAACCCATCGGCGCGTTCGCCTGGCTGTACGCGCTCGCGGCACTGTTGGCGATTGGATGGTGCGCGGGTCCGCCGCCGCTCGATTTGCCGCCGAATGCGATGGTGCTCAGGCTCGCCGACGTCGATGAGATTCCGACTATCGATCCCGCCTCGGGCTACGACACGTTGTCGTGGACCTACGAGCAGGCGATTTTCGACACGCTGGTCCGCTACGGCGACGCCAATATCGAACTCGAGCCCGACCTCGCGATGCGCTGGGAATCGTCGCCGGACGCGCGCACATTTTCATTTCACCTGCGCGCCGACGCGCGTTTCTCCAACGGCCAGCCCGTGACCAGCGCCGATTTTCGCTACGGGATCGAGCGCGTGCTGAATCCGGCTACGCGCTCGAAGGGCATGGAGTACTATCGCGGGATCGACGGCTCCGCCGATTTCATCGCGCATCGCTCGGCCCACGTCAGCGGAATCGACACGCCGGACCCGTGGACGATCGTCTTTCATCTGAGCGCACCCGATCCGATCTTTGCGCACAAGCTCGCGATGCCCTTCGCGTCGGCGATTCCATGGCAAGTGGTCGAACGCTGGGGTGAAGATTTCTCCAGCCACGTGATGGGCAGCGGCGCCTTCATGCTCAAGGAATGGATCGGCGGGCAGCGCCTCGTGCTGGTGCGCAATCCATATTATTTCGCGAAGCCACTGCCGCGGCTCGACGCGATCGTCGAATCGGTTGGGGTGAACTCGGAACTGCAATGGCTGCGCTACGAGGCCGGGCAGATCGACGCCGTCACCGAGATTCCGCCGGCCGAGTTCCCCTACGTGATGAAAACGCCGCGGCTCCGCGCGCTCACGCTGCACAAGACCACGGTCACCACCCGCTACCTCGGGATGAACTGCCAGATGTGGCCTTTTACCGACCTTCGCGTGCGGCGCGCACTCAGCTACGCGATCGATCGCCACAAGCTGATCGCCTTGATGAACGGCCGCGGGATGGTGGCGCATAGCCCGCTGCCCCCCGACTTGCCCGGCTTCAATCCTGAGCTCAAGGGCTATGACTACGACCCTGCGAAAGCGCGTGCGCTCCTCGAGGAAGCGCATCTTGCCGGCGGTTTTTCATTCGAGATTTGGATGCGCGCTGATCAGACGATCCTGATGCTCGGACAATCGATTCAGCAGGACCTCGCGCCGCTAGGAATTCACGTCGAGCTGAAGCCGGTCGCGTGGGGGCCGTTTCTCGAAGCGATTCGCCAGCCGCATACCGCGCAATCGTTCGTCTATGGATGGGAAGCTGACTTCCCCGATCCCGAAAATTTTCTTGGCACGCTGCTCGCGCGCTCGCAATGGGGTTCGAACAACGACAGTTTCTACTACAACCCGGAATTCGAGACCTTGCTGCATGAGGCGTCTCACGAAGCCGATCTCAAGCAACGCTACGCGCTGTACGGCCACGCCGAGAAGATCGTGATCGCCGACGCGCCGTGGGTGTTTCTCTACTACCCGGTGACCTACGTGATTCGCCAGCCGTGGGTGCATGACTACGTGATCAATCCGATGCGCCCGACCCGCTTCGAACGCATCTGGATCTCCCCGCATCAAAAGTAGCCGCTCGTAGCCACAGAACGCCAACTTGGCTATGATCGTAAAATCATGAAGAAAGCGAAAATCGGCGAGTTGCGCAACGGCCTCTCCCGCTATCTCGACCATGTTCGCGCCGGCGGCAGAGTTCTGATCTACGATCGCGATACGCCGATCGCCGAAATCGTGCCACTCAGCAAAAGCAATCGGAAGAAAGATCGGGACGAGGAGCGGCTCGCGCGACTCGAACGCAAAGGCCTGATCACTCGCGGCAAAGGCGACATGCTCGAATGGTTGAAAAATCGTCAGATCGTTCATTCCGCAACGAGCCTGGTCGACGCCATTCTTGAAGAACGCGAGAGCGGCAGGTGAGATTCTGGGACAGTTCTGCGATCGTGCCGTTATTCAATGCGGAGCCGAGAACGACAGAAGCGGAAGCGTGGTTGAAAACCGACCCCGCTATGACGGTTTGGAGCCTCACGCGGGTTGAGGTGCTGTCAGCACTATCACGCAGGCGCCGCGAACGGGCCCTATCGGACGACGAATTCAATATCGCGCGACACGAACTCGACCGCGCTTCCCAGACTTGGCTCCAGGTGACGGACTTTGAGAAAGTGTGCCTTGAAGCCGAGAGGATCGTGACGACATATCCGCTCCGCGCGGCGGACGCGCTTCAACTCGGCGCCGCGCTGGTCGCTGCCGATGGCGAGCCCGAGACGCTGGAGCTGGTCACGCTCGATCGCAGGCTCGCCGAGGCCGCCGTGCGCGAAGGCTTTCCGGTCCTCGGCGTGCGCTAGGCCATCACGCCGCGGCGGGTTCGCTGCGCATCGCCGTGAGTTCCCGCGTCGCGCGCGGCAGAAACACCAGTCCGATCAATCCGTTGCAAATCATGAACGTGAAGTGCGCCGCGAGACTGTACGCGAGAATCTTCACGTCGGGCGCATTGCCCGAGAAGAACAGCAGCCACGCCGCCTGGCTGGTGCCGAGATGCGCGACCGCAATCGGCAGCGCCGCGGCGAGAAATACTAGCGGCAGAAACAACATCAGCTTGATGAACGGCACCGCGATTCCATATAGCGCCAGCGCGTAATACTGCGCGACCACCGAGGCGAGAAAGCTCGGCGCCTTGATCGCCAGCACGGTCAAATAATCGAGCGGCCGCGCTTTCATGAACGTCGCCAGCACGGTGCCCGCCCGGCCGTTTTCGACCCAGTTGCGGATTCGATCGCTCCGGCGCGCCGCGGCGAAGAAAATTATTATTCCCGCGAGCAACGCCCACGCAATTATGTACGCGATGCGGAGTACCTGCACGATTTCGGCCTGCGCCGCGCTGCTCGGCGTATAGAAAATCACGCCCAGCGTCGAAAACAGGAACAGTTGGTAAATCTCGAGCAGCGCGATGAAAAGAATCGAGCTGAGCGCGCCGAGAAAACTGATCGCGGCCTTGCGATGCAGGTAATAGGCGACGCCGCCCTGCCCGAGGTTGGTGTTGATCAGCGCCAGGATGTACATGCTGGCGCGAATCGGCAGGATGTCGCGCAGTTTCATCGGCGCATTGAAGCGGCGCACCACCCAGGTCAGGCAAAACGAATCGATCGCGAAATAGAACAGCGAGAACGGCATGAAGATCGCGAAGAACTTCAGGATCGGCGCCTGCGACAGCGCTTCCGCCACTTTCGCGAGCGGGATCCGCCAGAAGATCAGCGCGAAAATCGCTACCGTACCGAGATATGGAATCAGTTTCTGCCAGAGCGGCGTCGCGCGGCGCGCGGCAATCTCCGCGGATGCATTTGCGATCGGCTCGGCGCTCATGCTTCCGCGATCCTGATTGCGGCGCTCCCCGTCAGCACGCTTTCACCGCGTTGATTCTCGACCCGGATTCGCAGCACCGCATGCTCTCCTTCGATGCGCTCGACTTCGGCGTGAGAGGTCAGCGTGTCGCCGAAGAACACCGGCCGGGTCAGCGCGATGTCGATTCGTCCACCGCGCAGAAAGCGCGCTCCAAAACTATCCCCGAGGAACTGTGCGATCACCGCGATCGTCTGTTCGCCCGCGGCAATCGGCGCCTTGAAGCCCGCCGTTCGCGCCGCTTGCTCGTCGTCGTGGATGCCCGCCGGCGGATGCCGCCGCCGCGGCGATTCGATCGCTCCGCCGTACGCCTTCGCCGCGGCTGCGTCGAGCACGTAAGCCGCCGAGACCAGTTTCGCACCGACTTCGATCTCACCCGCTGCTTCAGTCATCGCATCTCCCCTTTGTCGCTCAGCAGCACCGACGTGATCGCTTGCCGGACGAGCAGCTGGTCGGTGGCGGCGTCGCGCGATTCGTATTCGAGGGTGAAATAGAATTTGCCGCGCTTGCGAAATGCCGCCGTGATGACGCCCGACGTTTTGACCGCTTGTCCAACTCGCATCGGCTCGCGAAACTCGCACCAATGTTTGGCGTGGACGCCGCCGTTGCCGCCCTTCAGATGCTCCGCGATGAGCAGCGCGTAGTCCTGCAGGCGCATTGTCGGCGATGCGATCGCTTCGCCGATTCCCGCGATCGACTCGGTGTTGGCCGCGACCGCCTGCGAGAAAGAGCGCGTCTGTTCGGGCGTGACGACGTAAAAGATTGGGCCGAGACGCATCCCGACGTGCAGATTCTCCGGGCACATCAGCACTCGCGTATCTTCGCTCATGGTTCTCGTCTAACGACTCCGCGCAAATTTTGCGGATTGAACAAACATAGCAGGCGTGGCAGATTTTGCGCACTCGATATTTCAAATGCCGAACCGCCCAACTTCATACGCGCGCGACGCCGAAACTCATCTCCGCAAGAGCGACCCGATCATGGCGCGGATTATCGCCCAAGTCGGACCGCTCGGGATCGTGCCGCGCAGCGAGCGCTTCCAGGCGCTCGCCCGCACGATCATTTTCCAACAGCTGGCTGGAGCCGCCGCTTCGGCGATCTACAATCGCTTCGTCGCTTTGTTCCCCGGCACCAAGTTCCCTTCCGCCGAGCAGGTGCTCGCCACGCCTGACGAGCATCTGCGAAAGGCTGGGCTCTCGGGCAAGAAGGCGCTCTACATCAAGGATCTCGCCGGGCACATCAAGGACGGCACGCTGAATTTTCATCGATTCCACCGGATGACCGACGACGAGATCATCACCGATCTCACGCGCGTCAAAGGAATCGGCCGATGGACCGCCGAGATTTTCCTGATGTTCAATCTCGGGCGTCCCGACGTGATGCCGGCCGACGACTTGGGCGTGCAAAGTGCGGTCAAGCGCGCGTATCGGATGCGCGAACGGCCCACCAGAAAGCGCCTGACGAAGTTCGGCCAGCGATGGAGTCCATACCGGACCGCGGCCGCGTGGTATTTGTGGCGCAGCCTCGATATCACTCTGCCCGACGGCAGCGCGAAGACTCCGGCCAAGCGCAAAAAGAAATGACGATCCCATCGGGTGAGTAGCGACTGACTTCTCAGCTTTTTTCGCGTCGAGCGCCACACGTGACGAGTCTATTCAGCGAGCATCGGATTCGGCTTGGGGAATCCCAGCTTGTTAAGCGCGTCATCGATCGCGCGAAGATCGTCAGCCGCAGGGCCACGCTCCGCGAGATCTTCGACGCGCCGGCGAATCGCTTTCAGCTCGGCGAAGAGACCGCCGGAGACGCGCACGATCAAGTAGAAGCAAATCCATGGGATCACGATTGCGCCGACTACAGTGATCGCAATCAATGTGCGCGCCTGTGATTCCGCGACGGCGGCAATGTCGAGCAGCGCCGCCTCCTCGAGACCGATCAAATCAGCTACCGAACCCTCGAGTTCGCGGAGGCGCGGTTCGAGCGCGTCGTCGCCCGGCGGCGCATTGTGCAATGCTTCTAGCAATGGCTTCGCGTCGGTCGCGATCTTCGCGATTTTTTCCGCTTGCTCGCGCGTGGTCATGTGCGCACGCGCGGTTTCGATGTAATCGACGAACCGCCGCGTCTGATCGAGCACGATCTGCGGACCGTCCGGTTGCGAGCGTCCCCAATCCATTTTGAAGAGCGCATTTTCCATGCCCTCGGCGGCGCGAACCGAGGCGTACTGGTTCTCGATGATGCCACGCGGAATCGCGCCGAATGCGTGCAACACCTCAGCGATAAAAATCGCTACGATCACCAGGAGAACCGGCGCTACTACGGCTATCAATCGGAGTTTCGCGACAATCGTCAATTTGTTCATCCAGTTTTTTTCCCGCAAGTTAGAAAAGGACTCGCGTGGTTCGTTGCAGCCAACCAAGGATGCTCGCGAGATCGGAGAAAACGCAACGGTCCAAAACGAACCGCCTGCAAGATGCGCCGCGTCGCGAACAAGATGCGGGGCGTCGCAAAATGAGATTCGAGCTGATGACCGTCGCCCTTTGATATGCGATCATGTGCCGCAATGAACTTCGCCGATCGCGTGGTCGAAGCGGTACGCGCCAAAAACAGCATTGCGATACTGGGCGTCGATCCGCAGCTCGATACGCCAACCTCGCCCGGAGTGCCCGCCGGATACACGCTCGCGCGCTTCTGCTGCGAAATCGTCGAGGCCTGCGCCAAATCGATCGTCGCGATCAAGCCGCAGCTCGCGTTTTTCGAGGCGCGTGGGCTCGACGGGATGCGCGCGTTTTGCGAGGTGCTGAAGACGGCGCGACGGCTCGGATTGATCACGATTGCGGACGCGAAGCGCGGCGATATCGGCACCACCTCGGCCGCCTACGCGGAGGCATTCCTGGGTGACGGCGACTTCGCCAGCGATGCGGTCACAGTCAATCCGTATATGGCCAGCGACGCGGTGATGCCGTTCATCGCGAAGATTCGCAACGGACGCGGCGTATTCGTGCTGGTTAAAACCTCGAATCCGTCATCGGGCGAATTCCAGGATCTCGAAGCGTCGGGACGGCCGCTGTGGGAATCGATCGCGGCGCGCGTCAACGGATGGGGCGGCGATTACGTCGGAGCTAGCGGCATCAGTCCGGTCGGTGCAGTGCTCGGCGCGACCTACCCTGACCATGCGCGACGCGCCCGCCAGTTGATGCCCGCTGCAATCGTGCTGGTTCCCGGCTACGGCACGCAAGGCGCTTCGGCCGAGCCGGCGGTAGCTGCGGCGCGCGCGGATGGATCGGGAATTATCGTGAGTGCGAGCCGCAGCCTGATGTACGCGTATCTGAAGTCCAATGGCCTCGCGCCCGCCGAAGCCAGTGCCAACGCCGCGGAGCAGATGCGGCTCGAATTGAACGCCGCCCTTCAGCGCTCCCGTCCTGGTATCGTTGACCGCGCTACTTCGCGGGAGTCGGGTGCAGATTCGCGGCGAGGAACTTGAGGCTGCGCTCCCACGCGTCGTGCGCATCGTCGGCGCGATACCAGAATGGCAAGCCTTCGAAATTGAACGCGTGTTCGGCGCCTTCGTAAATCTTTATCTCGTGCGGACGATTATTTTCAGTTAGCAGTTGATCGAGTTCGTGCGCCCGGGCGACCGGGACAATCGAGTCCTTGTCGCCATGAAGAATCAGCGTAGGCGGCATCGTCTTGGCACGCTGATCCAATGGTTCAGGAAGCCCGCCGTAATACTCAACGATCGCCGCAACCTGCTCCGGATCAGTTGCACCGGTCGATAGCGATAGGTACGCGCCCAACGAAAAACCCATCATCGCGACCCGATGCGGATCGACGGCTGCATTCTTGTCGAGGTCGTCGATGCCGGCTTTGATTTCAGCCAACCAGATCGGAAAATCCTGCATCATCAGTTTCGGACGGTCGACGCCGACCGCTTCGGTCTGGCTGTAGTACTCGATGAATTCGGTGTAGTAACCCTGCACCGCAAGATCCGCGCACATCTGCTCGAATGCCTCATCGCCGAGGCCTTTCTTGGGCGACGCGCCGTGCAACAGGATGATCGCGGGATGGGCGCCAGCGCCCGGTGGAACGCAATGATGCTCCTCGACCGGCTTGCCGTCGGACATGAACTCGCCCTTGATCCAGCCAGCATGAGCGAGTCGCGCGCTGAAGATCAGGATTAGGGTCGCGAGCGCGACGCTTGAGAGTCGATACACTTTTCGGATGCGGCCCCGCGGCGCGCGTGACGATCTACGCGCGCATCAACTCCGCTTCGTCGGCGGCGAGCGTCGCGTACACTTCGCGATCGATCGCGCGGTAGCGCTCGAGCGCCTTGTCCGCTTGCGCTTCGGAGCCCTGCTCTCTGGCGATCTCGCGCATCTCTTTTTCGATCCACGATAGATGCCACGATTCGTCCTTGGTGACCGATTTCAGAACTTCCCGGGTTTCCGGGTCAACGTTGGGCAGCGCCATGTGAGCGTTGTACCGGCTCTGCGCGCGCTCCTCGACGACCACCGTCAGCGCCAGCAGATCGATCAGCGTCTTCGGCACCCCAGTGCGAAGTCCGAGTCGCCGCTGATAGCCATCGTCGATCGTTACCGGCGATCCGCCGAGCTCAGTTATTCGCTTGGTCCACAACCATGCGTGGCGGGTTTCGTCAGCCAGGTGCGCAGTCATCTTGAGCTGCGACTCGCCACCCTTCATGTGTCCAAGGAGATTAAAGAGCAAACGCGCGCCTCGAAGTTCGGCGTCGCGATAGAAACTGAAGATAAGAACCTGCTTTTCAGCGGGGGTTAATCTGCTGAAATCAAGCGATGATGCTAATGATGCTGCTGTTTCGCCCAAATCCTCGTCCTCCGGTCAGCTTTGTGGTGAGAGCTGCAATCTTCAAGCAGCACAAAATGCGGTTGCCTGTAACTTACGCGATACCTCCCGTAGGGTCAAGAAATTGATCCGCTACCGGGCTTGCGCTTGTCGTGCATTAAGAACACCCTTATCGATGAATATCGGCCGGCGTCTCCGGCCAGTCAGGACAAGGGGGTAGCTGCGGGATTTCCTCACGCGTCAATCGACGCGGAGGAACAAAATCCCGCGTGTCGATCGATGCCGTCGCCGGACATCTATTGGTTGGCATTGCGTCGTGTTCACGGCGTCGGTCCCCGAACCTGCCGCCTGCTGATCGACAAATTCGGCTCCCCGGAGCGTATCTTCAACATGGCCGCCGACCAGATTGCCGAGGCCGGCGTTCCGCGCAACGTCGCGCACAGCATCGTTGAGTTTCGCGACTTCGATCCACTCGAAAAAGAACTGTGCGAATTGCCGAGAATCGGCGCTCGCTTGATCAAATGGACTGACCCGGACTATCCGCCCAATCTTCGCCATATCGCGGACCCGCCTCCGTACCTGTTCGTGCGCGGTACCGCCAAAATGGACGAGACGAACTGTATCGCAATTGTAGGGGCACGAGCGGCTAGCGATGCGGGCCGCCGCATGGCTCAGCGCCTCGGCCTCGAGCTGGCGGCCAAGGGATTCGTCGTCGTGAGCGGTCTGGCGCGAGGAATCGACGGCGAAGCTCATCAAGGTGCCCTGGACGCGCACGGGACGACCGTAGCGGTGCTCGGTTGCGGAGTCGACGTCGTTTATCCCGCGGAGCATCGGAAGCTCGCCGAAGCCATTGTTGAGGGCGGAGGGGCCATCGTAAGCGAACTGCCCCTCGGAGCGCTGCCGATGGCCGAGAACTTTCCCGTGCGGAACCGTATTCTTTCGGGTCTTTGCCTCGGGGTCATCATCGTCGAGGCGGCCGAGAAGAGCGGCTCGTTGATCAGCGCCCGAATGGCGCTCGAGCAGGATCGCCAGGTCTTCGCCGTCCCCGGCAGCCCGTTGACTGGCAAGACTCGGGGGAGCAATCGTCTATTGAAGGAAGGCGCCCGCCTGGTCGAGTGCGTCGAGGACGTGCTCGAAGAGCTTGCCCCTCAACTCGGTCAGCCGTTCAATTTCCAAAAGGCGGCGAATACCCGGCCGGCTCCTGCCGTCAAACCCGAGAAAGCACCTAATGGAACCACGGCAGAGCCCGCTAGATCTCCGCATGGGAACGAACCGACGGAAATTATCGATGATGCTAAGAGTCTCTTACACCATCTTACGCTTGAAGATAAGCTCCATGTTGATTCAATCATCGAGGTCTCCGGACTTAACGCCCAAACTGTGCTTAGATTGTTGCTGGAACTCGAGCTCGCGGGCCGGGTTGCCCAACATCCGGGCAAGCTTTTCTCGCTGGCTTGAGTCGGGCAAGATTGAGCGGGGGCTGGGGGCACGGATCGGACCGGAGGCACGTGAGTAGTGGCAAAGAATCTAATAATCGTTGAGTCGCCGGCCAAGGCGAAAACTATCAAGCGCTACATGGGTAGCGATTTCCAGGTGATGCCTTCGGTGGGTCACGTGATGGACCTGCCGAAAAGCACCTTGGGCGTCGATATCGAGCACGACTTCGCCCCCGAGTACGTCGTTATCAAGGGAAAAGAGAAGGTAATCGGCGAAATCAAGAGCGCCGCCAAGGACAAGGACAACATCTACCTCGCCAGCGACCCTGACCGCGAAGGCGAAGCAATCGCCTGGCATATCGCCGAGCGTATCGGCAAAACCAAAGCCAATGTCCGGCGCGTCCTGTTGCACGAAATCACGTCGGCTGCCGTCAAAGAGGCGATCGCTCATCCCTCGGAACTCAATCAGAACCTGTTCGACGCTCAGCAAGCCCGCCGCGTACTCGACCGGCTGGTCGGATACAAGATTAGCCCGCTGCTTTGGGACAAGGTGAAGCGCGGGATTAGCGCCGGCCGGGTGCAATCCGTGGCGCTCAGAATAATCGTCGAGCGCGAGCGCGAACGCGAGGCGTTCCGGGCCGAAGAATACTGGACCCTCGACGCGCGACTGGAAGGCAAAAATCCTCCGCCGTTCACGGCCCGGCTTTACAGCCACAAAGACCAGCGCATCGACAACAAGGCCTACAAGATGCCCGAGGCCGAGGCGCGCGCGATCGTCGCCGCAGTCGAGAATGCGCCGTTCAAAGTCAGCAGCATCGAGCGCAAAGAGGTCCGCCGCAGTCCGACGCCGCCGTTTATCACCTCGCGGCTGCAGCAGGAGGCATCGCGCAAACTCTATATGTCGCCGCGGCGCACGATGCAGATTGCGCAAAAGCTCTACGAGGGCATCGAGCTCGGCGACCAGGGTGCGGTCGGTCTCATCACTTATATGCGTACCGATTCGCCGCGCGTCTCGGATGCGGCGATGGCCTCGGTTCGCGATTACATCGGCTCGCGTTATGGCAACAACTACGTTCCGGAAAAGCCAAATTTTTATAAATCGGGCAAGCAGGCCCAAGACGCGCACGAGGCGATTCGCCCGACCGCCGTCGAGCGCGACCCCGAATCGATGGCGCGCTACCTCGACAAGGACGCACTCGCCCTCTACACGCTCATCTATAATCGCTTCGTCTCGAGCCAGATGACGCCCGCGGTGTACGACCGCACCACCGTCGATATCGTGTCGGGCGACGTCGTTTTCCGCGCCACCGGACAGGTCATGAAGTTCGACGGCTTCATGCGCGTGTACATCGAAGGTCAGGACGAGGCTTCTGAGGACGAAGAGGGCATGCTGCCGATGCTCACGGAAGGCGAGGTGCTGAAGTTGCTCGGCCTGACGCCGGAGCAGCATTTCACGCAGCCGCCGCCGCGATTCACGCAGGCGACCCTGATCAAGGAGCTCGAAGAAAAGGGTATCGGCCGGCCGTCGACTTATGCCGCGATCATGACCAGCATCCTGAACCGCGAGTACGTCGAAGAAGACGAAAGCAAGCGCCTGCGGCCGACCTCGCTCGGACGCGTCGTCAGCGACATGCTGATCAAGGCGTTCCCCGACATCCTCGAAGTCGGATTCACCGCAGAGCTCGAGCTCGACCTCGACAAGATCGAAGAAGGCACCGAGAACTGGATCAAGACGCTCAAGCGCTTTTACGTGCCGTTCAACAAACGCCTCGGCGAAGCCAAGCAGAAGATGCCCGAGGTCAAGCGCAAGGGCCTGCCGACCGGACTCAAATGCGAGTTGGACGGCGGCAACATGGTGATCAAATTCGGCAAGAATGGCGAATTCCTCGCCTGCTCGAATTATCCCAAGTGCACCAACACCGGCGAGGTCGGCCACGACGAACAAGGCAATGTCATCCTGAAGGCGGCCTCGGCGCCGATGCCAACCGACGAAGTTTGCGAAAAGTGCGGCAAGCCGATGGTCAAGCGGCGCTCGCGCTTCGGTGAGTTCCTCGGATGCTCCGGCTATCCCGAATGCGACGGAATCAAGCGCCTGCAATCGGCGCCAGTCAGCACCGGCGTCGCATGCCCGGAATGTAAGGAAGGCGATATCCTCGAGCGTCGCAGCCGGCGCGGCAAGATTTTCTACGGATGCGGCCGCTATCCGAAGTGCAAATTCGCGGCGTGGGCCAAGGTCATTCCGCATCCGTGCCCTTCGTGCGGCGCGAATTACCTCGTCGAGAAAGTACTGAAGCGCACCGGCACGACCTGGCAATGCGCCAACAAGGAATGCGGCTACAAGGCGCCCGCTCCGGCCGTTGAAGGCAGCGTCGCGACCTCGACCCCGGCCGCCGCCCCTCCGAGCGCATAGACTTATAGTCGCGCGCCCCGCGCCGCAGCCCGGCTCAGAAATGACGAGAAGAGTTGGCCGCGTTAGCCGAGTTGACTATTCTGGCGCGTGACCTGCTCCAGGCGACGCCGCAGGAAGCGACGCTCCGGGGCGCTGCCGACCAGTCCCAGAGCCATCGTGTAGGATTCAGCCGCTTCGCTCCATCGGCCCAAACGACGCAACATGTCGGCGCGCGCCGCCCACAACAGATAGTAATCGGACAAATCTCCGCGTCCGGCGATTGAATCGATCAACGCGAGCCCCACCTCTGCACCTTCCGCCATCGCGATCGCCACCGCGCGATTCAGCTCGATAACCGGTGACGCGCTGAGTTCGGAAAGGCGCTCGTACAGCTCCGCGATACGCTTCCAATCGGTCGCCTCCGCATCGATCGCGCGCGAATGCTCCGCCGCGATTGCAGCTTGCGCTGCGTAAGGGCCCGCGCATTCGATACGACCCGCACATTGCGCGAGTGCGAGACCCTCCGCGATTTGGCCGCGGTCCCATCGCGCGCGATCCTGATCCTCGAGCAGTACCATCTCGCCCTGCTGGTCAACGCGCGCGTCGCGCCGCGAGTCGTGCAGCAGCATCATCGCGAGCAGCCCGCGCGGCTCCGGCTCCGACGGCATCAGCTCCACCAGCACACGCGCCAGCCGAATCGCTTCCGCGCAAAGATCGGTACGCATCAGGCGATCACCCGAACTCGCCGTGTAGCCTTCGTTGAAAACGAGATAGATGACCGCCATTACGCTTGCGAGGCGCTCTGACAGCAGCTCCGCCGACGGCACTTCGTACGGAATTCCGGCGGCACGAATTTTTCGCTTCGCCCGCACCAGGCGCTGCGCCATCGTCGCCGGCGCGGTCAGAAACGCGCGCGCGATTTCTTCGGTCTTGCGCCCGCACAGCGTATGCAGCGAGAGCGCGACCTTGGCGTCGTCCGCGATCGCCGGATGACAGCACGTGAAGATCAGCCGCAGCCGCTCGTCGCGAAACGCGTTCTCGCCATCGGGACTATCTGAGCTGTCGGACTCGGCCATGCGGATCAACTCTTCGCGGCGGCTGTCGAACCGCGCCTGCCGGCGGATGCGATCGATCACCTTGTGCCGCGCGACGCCGATGATCCATGCGCGCGGGTTCAGAGGCGTGCCTTCGCGCTCCCACTGCTCCAGCGCCGCGGCGAACGCGTCGTGGGCGGCCTCCTCGGCGAGATCGAAATCGCCGAGCACGCGGATCAGCGTGGCGAGGATTCGTCCGAATTCCTCGCGGTAGAAGCGATCGAGATCGCTGGCCGTGGAAGCCATCGGCAATGCCATCGAAGTTCTCATGGCAGCCTAGCCAGCGCGCGGCCGAAGAGCCACCCATCACAGCTTCGGCCGCACCGCTGGATTCGAGCGCGAGCACGCAAGCGTCGTCACATGTTGATCTTCATTACCGGACGAACTTCGATCGAACCGTACTTGGAGGTCGGGATTCTCGCCGCGATCGAGATCGCTTCGTCGAGATCCTTCGCCTCGACCATATAGTAGCCGCCCAGTTGCTCCTTGGTTTCCGCGAACGGCCCGTCGGTCACCACCGTCTTGCCATTGCGGACGCGCACCGTCGTCGCGGTGGTGCTGGGCTCGAGCGGATCGCCGGCTTTGAGCTTGCCAGCCTGCGCGATTTCGCGAGTGAAGGTCATGTACCCCTCGTACTCCGCCTTCTTTTCAGCATCGGGGCGCTTCTTCGAGTCGGCTTCGCTATCGTAGATCAGAAGCATGTACTGCATAACATCCCTCCGGATTGAAATTTTGGTTTCGTCTAATAGTCGAACGGAAAATCACCGGATCGACAACCGGAATAAAATAAATTCTTTGCGCGGCGTTTACATGCCATCGCAAACGCGCCACGATCGTTTTCGCCCCATGTACGCCTGAGCGTAAAAACAAATGTCCGACATCAAGGTAACCGTCGTCGGCGCCGGCCTCGCGGGCAGCGAGGCGGCCTATCAACTCGCGCAGAGAGGCGTGCGCGTGCGGTTGATCGAGATGCGTCCGGTCGCGATGACCGAGGCGCATCGCACCCACGGATTCGCCGAGCTGGTGTGCTCGAATTCGCTTCGCAACGACTCTTTGGAAACGGCGGTCGGGGTGCTGAAGGAAGAGATGCGGCGGCTCGGCTCGATCGTGATCGCTGCCGCCGATCGCGCGCGCGTGCCGGCCGGGTCGGCGCTCGCCGTCGATCGCGATGACTTCTCGCGCATCATCACCGAGACCCTGGAAACGCATCCGATGATCGATGTGGCACGCGTCGAGGCCGCCGAGATTCCGCGCGGGCTCACGATCCTCGCGACCGGTCCGCTGACGAGTCCGCCGCTTGGCGAAGCGCTCAACAATCTGATTGGCCCGCGCAATTTGTATTTCTACGACGCGATCGCGCCAATCGTCGCTGCCGATTCGATCAACCTGGACGCGGCCTTCAAGGCCTCGCGCTACGGCAAGGGCGGCGACGACTACATTAACTGCCCGATGACCGCGGTCGAGTACGAGGCATTTGTCGCGGCCGTGGTCGCGGCCGACAAAGTCGAACTTCATCCGTTCGAAAAGCCGGTATATTTCGAAGGATGCATGCCGATCGAGGAGATGGCGCGGCGTGGACCGATGACGCTCGCGTTCGGACCGATGCGCCCGGTGGGACTCTCGCATCCGCAAACCGGGCAACGTCCGTTCGCGGTGGTGCAGCTCCGCCAGGACGACGCCGAGGGGCGCCTCTACAACATCGTTGGTTTTCAAACCAAGATGACGTATCCGGAGCAGCGGCGCGTGTTGCGCATGATTCCCGGACTCGAGCGCGCGGAGTTCGTGCGGCTCGGCTCCTTGCATCGCAACACTTTCATCGATTCGCCGCGCCTGTTGCGGCCGACGCTCCAGCTCAAGGTGCGCGACGATCTGTTTCTCGCGGGCCAGATGGTCGGCGTCGAGGGTTACGTGGAATCGGCGGCCGCGGGATTGCTCGCGGGAATCAATGCGGCGAATATCGTTGCGGGACGCGAGTTGGTAGTTCCACCCGCGGAGACTGCGCTCGGCTCGCTGATCGCGTATATCACCGATCCGGGCCGCCGCGAGTTTCAGCCGATCAACGCCAATTACGGCTTGATGCCGGCTCTCGAGACTCACGCACGCGGGCGTCAGAAAAAAATCGACATGGGCGTCCGCGCGCTCGCATACATCGATAGCTGGATCGCATCGCATCAGGTCGAGCCGCCGACTAGTCAGCCGCGGGCTGCTGCCGGAGCGTAGCTCGCGCAGATTGCAGGGCCGACGGACACCCTGCCTCGTGGTTTAGCTATTCGCGCGCTTCGGGTATAGGAAATCGGAAGTGGGGTGCCCGATGACCAAGGCGGAACTGATTGAGGCAATCGCGCGATCGACGCGTCAACCCAAGCGGCAAGTGACGGCTACCGTCGAACTCGCATTCGAGCAAATCGCCCGCTCGATTCGCAAAGACAAACGCTTCTGGATGCCCGGCTTCGGCACCTTCACGGTCCGCCGGCGGCGCGCGCGCCCCGGTTTCAATCCGCGCACCAACGCTCCGATGACCATTCCCGCCGCGCGCACGGTGGGATTTCGGCCGGCGCCGCCGCTCAGGAAGGGTCTCTGACGAAGGCTTCCAGAGCCGACGGGCGCGAACAGCCCCGCGATCATACCGGGCATCGCGCGAGTCCTGCGGCAACAACTTCACTCAGCACGATCATCTTGATCGTCGCGCTCGCGGTCGGCGCACTTTTGCGTTTCTACGATCTCGGCGCGCTCGAGATGTCCGCCGATGAAGGCGCATCGTGGGGCGCCGCCTCCGCGCCGAGCGTCGCCGACGTGATTGCCCGCCAGGCGGCTTTCAATCTCGGCAAGCTGCCGATTCACGACTTGATGCTGCACGGATGGATTAACGTCTTCGGTTCGAGTCTGCCCGCGATGCGCGCGATGTCGGCGGCGCTCGGCGTCATTTCCATCTTGCTGGTGTATTTCGTAGCGATCGAAATGTTCTCGAGTGACGAGTCCGCGGAGCTGACCTTTGATCGTAACCAGATCAGATTCGTCGCGGCGCTCAGCGCGATTGTGTTTGCGGTCAGCCTGATCGCGATCAAGTACGCGCGCGAGGCCCGCATGTATCCGCTGATGCTGGCGGTAGTGCTCGCGCAAGTCGCGATGTTCCTTCGCTCTCTGCGGCGCGGAGGTCTCGTTAATTGTTTTCTGCTTGCGATTCTTACCGCGCTCGCAGTCGGATCGCATTTCTCCGCAGTGCTAGTGCCCGCGACGGAAGGGCTCTGGTTGATCGGTTTGATGATCCGGCATGGATGGCATCCACGCAGTGATCGCACGCGGCGCGCATGGCTGGTCGCGATGGCTCTGGGAGCGGGCGGATGCCTGCTCGTCCCGACAATGCTCTCGTCATTTCGTGCTACCGCCCCATCGGCCTCGGTTAACATCCTCAATTGGATCAAGCTGCCGCCCTTCTACGCGCCATTCGCCCTGTTCAACAAGGCGACCGGAAGTTTCGCGTTCCCGGTGCTCGCCGCGCTCGCGATCTGGGGCTCGGTTCGCGGCTGGCGTCGCGGCACTCGCGATGCGATCGCGTTCGCGCTGCTCTGGATGTGGGCGCCTCCGATCCTGATGATGATCGCGTCGTACACCCTCACCCCGATCTTCGTCGAGCGTTACGCGCTCTCGTGCTTCGTGCCGTTCTTCATTCTCGCGGCGCTTGGAATTTTCGAACTGCCCGGGCAGCTCTATCGCGCCTCGGCGCTCGCGATCGTGATCGCGCTCTCACTCGGCCATATCCATTCGTATCAGCGCAAACCGCATGACGCGCAGTACCGCGAAGCAGTCGCCGCCGCCGACGCCGCACTCAAGCCCGGCGAAGCGATGACGGTGGTGCCGGCCTACGCGATCGAAGTGGTCAGATATTATTTGCCGCCCGATCATCTCGATCGCGCGATGCGCCACGATCCGAAATCGCAAACGCCGGCGGTGTTGATCATTGCCGACCAGAATCTCGCGCCGGGCGCTTTCGAAAAGTATCGCCAGATCTATCCGCAAGTCGTGATGCACCTGCGTGGAATTGAGGTCTTCAAAAAGTAGGTCTGCGATCGTGCGCGAACCAATCTCGCTGCTTCGCTACTCGCCGGCGCTGGTCCTCTTCGCGATCGCCGTCGCCGACTGGTCGCGCTTTGCCGATCCGGATTTATGGGGGCACGTCCGTTTTGGCCAGGACGTACTTCGCCAGGGCCATCTCGTATGGCGCGACCCCTACTCGTACTCGGCAGTCGGTCATCTCTGGCTCAATCACGAGTGGCTGAGCGAGTTGATAATGGGCGCGCTCTACAATTCGTTCGGCGTCTTCGGTCTCAAGTTGATGAAGTTCGCCTGCGCGGCGCTGACGATCATCTTCATGGCTGCGGCCGAGTCCGAAACCGGCGCGTCACCGCTGCTCCAGTCCGCGATTCTGCTCGCGTCGGCGGTCACCGTCGCGACGCAGATGCAATTCCGCCCGCAGGTGTTCCCCTTCGCGATGCTGAGCGCGCTGATCTATCTGCTCGCGCGCGACGTGTATCGCAGTCGCGCGCCGCTGTGGCTGGCGATCCCGATGCTCGCAGTGTGGGCGAATCTGCACGGCGGATTCATTCTGGGCGTCGCGACGCTTGCGATTTACGGCACGGTTCGCGGCGTGCAGGACCTCGTTGCGGGCCGTGGCGTCGCGCGATTATCCCGGCTCGGTGCCATCACCATTTTGGCGACGCTGGCGACTTTGGCGACGCCCTACGGAATCGGTACCTGGCGCGCCGTGATGCACGCGCTCTTGAATCCCTACACCCGAATCGTTGTCGCGGATTGGCAGAATCTTTTTACTTCGATTGGATCGCGCTGGCACACCGATCCCTTGACCGTTGTGTTTTTCGAAATTGCCCTGCTCTTGATCGCGGCGCTGGTTTTTTCGTTCGTCCTGTCGCCGACCGCCGATGATCTTCCGCTGGTGGGGATCGCGGGCGTGTTGTCAGTGGCGGCGATCGTCTCGGTGCGCAACGTACCGATTGCAGTGATCGCGATCGCGCCGCCGCTCGCGCGTCATCTGCCGATTGCGCTCCGCCGGCGCTTGCCCTGGTTCGCGAATGCCGGCCCCGTCAAGCGAGCATCGCGCTGGAGTCAGGCGCTTTTCGCGACGCTCGCCGTGCTGCTGATTGCCCGCGGGGATTTTTTCTCGAATCATCTCGACGCCGGCGCGCCATACCCGGTCTCCGCGACCGAGTTCATCAAGCAGCGCGGACTCAAGGGCAACCTGCTCAGCTTGTTTTCATGGGGCGAATATTTGATCTGGCATCTCGGACCGGACTCGAAAGTTTTTGTCGACGGCCGCTACGACACCGTCTATCCGCAAGAAGTGCTGGAGGCGTTCTTCGCTTTCAACTATGCGCGGCCGGGCGCCGAGATTCCGCTGGATAAATATCCGACTGAGTATGTGTTGATTCCGCCCGAGCTCGCAGCGCGCAGGTTGATGGACTCGCGCCGCGATTGGCGTCTCGTCTATCGCGATGACGTCTCGATGCTCTATGCGCGCGGGGATTTGCCCGCCGCGAAATTCCCGGGCATCCCGATCGTCGGCACCGCCATGCCAGCCAGCTTCCCGTAAATTTAGCGCGCGCTCGCGCCCGGATCCTTGCTCTGGAAATGCTCCGCGGTTGTGGTAGTAAGGAGTGCGCGTCGCGTTCGCGCGGGATACCGCGGAGCGAACGCGCACGCGCCATATTTCACGCCGATTACAAGGAGTGCTTTGATGAAAGCTGCGGTGTTTCATGGGCCCAAGATGCCCCTCAGTATCGAAGATGTCGAACTCGACAAGCCGCAGGACCGCGAGGTCCTGATTAAAACGTTCGCGAGCGGCGTCTGCCACAGCGACCTGCATTTCGTCGACGGTTTTTACCCATACGCCGCGCCGGCCGTGCTGGGCCACGAGGCCGCGGGCGTCGTCGAGGAAGTCGGCCGGCAGGTAACCTACGTCAAGCCCGGCGACCACGTGATTTGCTGCCTGTCGGTCTTCTGCGGCAATTGCGAACAGTGCATGTCGGGGCATCCGAATCGATGCTCGAACAAAGTCGCCACCCAGCGCGATCCCAAGGACAAGCCGCGCATCTCGCAGAAGGGCAAGCTGATGAATCAGTTTCTCGACATCTCGTCCTACTGCGAAAAGATGCTGCTGCACGAGAACGCAGTCGTGAAAATTCGCGAGGACATCCCGCTCGATCGCGCCGCGCTGATCGGATGCGGCGTCACCACCGGCGTCGGCGCCGTGCTCAACACCGCGAAGATCGAGCCGGGCTCGACGGTGGCGGTGTTCGGCGCGGGCGGCGTTGGCCTCGCGGCGATTCAAGGCGCTCGCATCGCGGGCGCGCGCAAAATCATCGCGGTCGATATGTTCGAGGGCAAGCTCGCGATGGCCAAACGCCTCGGCGCGACCGACGCGGTCGATGCGTCGAACAGCGACCCGGTCGAGCAAATCAGGAATCTCACCGGCGGCGCCGGCGTCGATTACTCATTCGAAGCGATCGGGCTCAAGAAAGCGGCCGAACAAGCCTTCATGGCGCTCAAGCCAGGCGGCACCGCGACTGTTATCGGCATGATACCGGTCGGGCAGAAAGTTGAAATCGACGGCCATATGTTCCTCACCGAGCGCAAGCTTCAGGGCAGCAACATGGGATCGAATCGCTTCCGCATCGACATGCCGCGTTACATCGATTTTTATCTGCAGGGCCGCCTGAAGCTCGACGAGATGATCAGCAAGCGCGACAAACTGGAAAACGTCAACGAAGCGTTCCGCGCGATGAAAGCGGGCGAAGTCGCGCGCACGGTCCTGATGTTCAACTGACGGCGCGCCGGCGCGAATCAAAAATCGAAATCAAGGGGCAATCCCAAGGAGCAATCCAATGAAAGCTGCAGTGTTCAAGGGTCCCAATCAGCCGCTGACGATCGAGCAGGTCGATATCGACGAGCCCAAAGAGCGGGAAGTCGTCGTTCGCACCGTCGCGAGCGGCGTCTGTCATAGCGATCTGCATTTCGTCGACGGCCTGTACATGTGGCCGACGCCCGCGGTGCTTGGGCATGAGGCGGCCGGCGTAGTCGAGAAGGTTGGCTCGCAAGTTTCCTATCTGAAGCCCGGCGATCACGTGATCGCGTGCCTCTCGGTATTTTGCGGCTACTGCGAGGAGTGCATGTCGGGCCATCCGAACCTGTGCTCGAACAAGGCCGCGACGCAGCGCACCGCCACCGAAAAGCCGCGCCTCTCGCAAAACGGCAAGCTGGTCAATCAGTTCGCCGACCTTTCGGGATACGCCGAAAAAATGCTGCTGCATGAGAACGCGCTGGTGAAGATTGCCGATGACGTGCCACTCGATCGCGCCGCGCTGATCGGATGCGGCGTGATGACCGGCGTCGGCGCCGCGCTCAACACCGCCAAAGTGGCGCCCGGCTCGACGGTCGCAGTTTGGGGAGCAGGCGGCGTCGGCCTCGCGATCATCCAGGGCGCGAGAATCGCGGGCGCGCGCATGATCATCGCCGTGGACAAGTTCGCGAGCAAGCTCGATCTCGCGAAGAAGCTCGGCGCGACTCATGCCGTTGACGCGTCGAAGGGTAACCCGGTCGAAGAAGTTCAGAAGCTCACGGGCGGCGGCGTCGATTATTCCTTCGAAGCGATCGGATTAAAAATCGCAGCCGAGCAGGCTTACGAATCGCTGATGCCCGGCGGCATCGCGACCATCGTCGGTATGGTGCCGCTCGGACAGAAAGTCGACGTGGACGGCTTCTCGCTGCTCTACGAAAAGCGCATCCAGGGATGCTTCATGGGATCGAATCGCTTCCGCATCGACATGCCGCGGATCATCGAGCTCTACCAGCAAGGGCGGCTCGACCTCGACGGCATGATCACGCGGCGCGGGAAGTTGGAGGATGTCAACGAGGCGTTCCGCGCGATGAAAGCAGGCGAGGTCGCGCGCACGGTGCTGATGTTCGAGTAGCCGCACAAATCAGTTCGTCTGAAAATGCAGAGAGCCGGTCGGGAGTCCGATCGGCTCTTTGATTTTGCGTTTGCCTGGAGAACAGTTTCAGCTTTTCAGCAGCGCGGAGAGGCCATCCTCAATCGAAATTTTCGGACGCCAGCCGAGAACCTGCTCCGCGATGCTGCGATCCGCGAGCGTATCGCGCATGTCGCCGGCCCGGCCCTCGCGATGAATCACGGAACCGCCGATCATCGAGGCAATTCGCTTGACGCTCACGTTGTCGCCGCGCCCGACATTGATCGCGCGCCCATCCGCGATTTCGCAGTCGGCCGCGAGCAGATTGGCGGCGACCACGTCGCTGACGTGCGTGAAATCGCGCGTCTGCTCGCCGTCGCCGTGAATCTCAAGCGGCCTGTTCTCGCGACGCGCATGCATGAAAGCCGCAATCACCGTGACGTATGCGCCCTCGGAAGCCATCCGCGGGCCGTACACATTGAAGTAGCGAAGTGTGAGCGTCTGCATCGCGAACAAACGGTGAAACATCCGCGTGTATTGCTCGCCGACGTACTTTTGCAACGCGTACGGATTGAGCGGATTCGGCGCCATCGATTCGTTCAGCGGCATCGTCTTCTGATCGCCGTACACCGACGACGATCCCGAATATACGACGCGACGCACCTTCGAATCGCGCGCCGCGATCAGGACATTCAGCGTCCCCACCACGTTTGTCATGTGCGTCTCGACCGGCTTGGCGATCGAGAGCGGAATCCGCGGCAATGCGGCGACGTGGAAAACCGTATCGACCCCGTCGAATGCGTGATTGATCGACGATGCATTGCGAAGGTCGGCGTCGATCCAGTCTGCGGCCGGGTTCAGATACTCGCGCCTTCCGGTTGCCAGGTTGTCGATCATCCGCACCCGCATACCCGCGGCGATCAGCGCGTCGACCAGATTCGAGCCGATAAAGCCAGCACCGCCGGTCACGAGCATCAGGCGCCCCGTTTTTGGCATTATGATTGTCTCAGTCATCGCGCGAACTGCACTCTCTCAGCCGAAAGCGAGCAAACGCGCCGATTCCAAAATTGCCTGGGGTGCATCGCTAGGATACCTTAAGAGGTCGCTCGTCGTTTTGGCGAGCCCTTAAGAATGACCACCGATAGCCACCGGATCAAGCGTCTCAAGGAATTGCTCGCCGAGCGAATCCTCGTTCTGGACGGCGCATTTGGCACGTTCGTCCTCGGCCATAATCTGAGCGCCGCGGATTACGGCGGCGTCACGCTCGAGGGTTGCAACGAAAACGTCGTCCGAACCCGTCCGGATTTGATTCGCGAGATGCATGACGGCTTTCTCGAAGTCGGCGCCGACATCATCGAGACCGCGAGTTTCGGCTCCACGCCTATCGTGCTCGCCGAATATGGTTTGGCGGCCGATGCGCATGAGCTGAATCGCATCGCTGCCGTTCTCGCGCGCGAGGAGGCCGAGCGGTTCAGCACGCCCTCCAAGCCGCGCTTCGTCGCGGGCTCGATGGGTCCGACTACCAAGAGCATCTCGATTACCGGCGGCGTGACCTTCGAGCAGATGCGCGACGCGTATCGAATCCAGGCGGAGGGGCTGATCGAGGGCGGCGTCGACGTGCTGCTGGTCGAGACCGTCAACGATACGCTGAACTGCAAGGCGGCGCTGGTTGGCATAGAGCAGGCGATCGACAAGACCGCAAGCGCGGTCGCGGTCGCGGTCTCCGGCACGATCGAAACGATGGGCACGCTGCTCGCCGGCCAGGATATCGACGCGTTCTACACTTCGTTGGCGCATCGCGATCTGCTCTGGATGGGCCTTAATTGCGCGACCGGCCCCGACTTCATGACCGATCATCTGCGCACCTTGTCCGAGCTGTCGCGGTTTTACGTGGCCTGCGTGCCGAATGCGGGTCTGCCCGATGAAGAGGGACATTATAACGAGACGCCCGCGATGCTCGCGCAGAAGGTTGCGCGGTTCGCTGACAACGGCTGGGTGAATCTGGTCGGCGGATGCTGCGGGACGACTCCGGAGCACATCCGGCTGCTCGTCGACGCCGTCGCCGGACGCCGCCCGCGCGAGCGCTCGACGCTCAGGCGCTCGGTGGTGTCCGGAATCGAGACGCTGGTAATCGACGCCGACACTCGGCCGGTGATCGTCGGCGAGCGGACCAACGTGCTCGGCAGCCGCAAATTCAAGCGGCTGATCGCCGATGGCAAGTACGAAGAGGCGTCCGAAGTCGGGCGCGTGCAGGTGCGTCGCGGCGCCCACATCCTCGACGTTTGCCTGCAGGATCCCGATCGCAATGAGCTGGCCGACGTCACCAAGTTTCTCGAGATCGAAGTCAAGAAAGTGAAAGTTCCATTGATGATCGATTCGACCGATCATCATGTGATCGAAGAATCGCTCAAGCGCACGCAGGGCAAGTCGCTAATCAATTCGATCAATCTCGAAGACGGCGAAGAGCGTTTTCAAAAGGTCGTGCCGATGGCGCGGCGATACGGCGCGGCGCTGGTGGTCGGCTGTATCGACGACGACAAGCAGCAGGCGCAAGCCGTCACGCGTCAGCGCAAGCTCGAGGTTGCGCAGCGCTCGCACAAGCTGCTCACCGAAAAATACGGCGTCGAGCCGGAGGACATCGTTTTCGATCCGCTGGTCTTCCCGGTCGGCACCGGCGACAAAAATTATATCGGTTCGGGCGTCGAGACGATCGAAGGCATCCGCCTGATCAAGCAGGCGCTGCCCGATTGCAAGACGATCCTCGGCATCTCGAACGTGTCGTTTGGCCTGCCGGAAGCGGGCCGCGAGGTGCTCAACGCCGTGATGCTCTATCATTGCGTGCAGGCCGGGCTCGATCTCGCGATCGTCAATTCAGAAAAGCTGCAGCGCTATCCCTCGATTCCCGACGAGGAGCGCAAGCTCGCCGAAGATTTGATCTGGTGGCGCGGCGACGACTCGATTGCCGCCTTCGCTGCATATTTTCGCGCGCGCAAAAGTGCTGTCAGCGCGGAGGATCGCAAGTCGATGCCGCTGGACGGCCGGCTCGGGCGCTACATCCTCGAAGGTTCCAAGGACGGGCTCTACGAGGATCTCGACGAGGCGCTGAAAGCGCGCGGCCCGCTCGAAATCATCAACGGCCCGTTGATGGCGGGAATGGACGAGGTCGGGCGCCTCTTCAACGCCAACCAGATGATCGTGGCTGAGGTTCTACAATCGGCGGAGGCGATGAAAGCCGCGGTCGCCTACCTCGAGCCGCACATGAAAACCTCCGAGAGTGCGAACAAGGGCAAGATAATTCTCGCGACCGTCAAAGGCGACGTTCACGACATCGGCAAAAACCTGGTCGAGATCATTCTTGGCAACAACGGCTACAAGGTCGTGAATCTCGGGATCAAAGTACCGCCCGAAGAATTGATCAGGGCATTTCGCGAGCATCAGCCCGACGCGATCGGCCTCTCGGGACTGCTGGTGAAATCCGCGCAGATGATGGTCATCACGGCGCAGGATCTGAAAACCGCGGGCATCGATTGCCCCATCCTGGTCGGCGGCGCCGCTCTCTCCAATCGCTTCACGCGCCTCAAGATCGCGCCCGAGTACGAGGGGCTGGTCGCCTACGCGAATGACGCGATGTCGGGCCTGGATCTGGCCAATCAGATCATGGATTACGAGCGCCGCGAGTCGCTGAAGCACGTGCTCGCGGAGCAATCGAGAAAAATTGTCGAGAGCGCGCCGAAAGTCGTGGACGCATCACCAGACGCGACGCTGCGCAAATCGACGGTGCGCCGCGACATCGAGATCCCCAAGCCGCCGGACCTCAAGCTTCACGTTCTGCGCAACTACGATCTCGGCGAGATACTTCGATACGTGAATCCAGCGATGCTCTACAGCCGGCATCTCGGCCTCAAGAATGCGGAGCAGGCGCTCGCGAGCGGCGATCCCAAAGCAATCGAATTGCGCGCCGCGGTCGAGTCGGTGACCGAACTGATGCTCGGTCGCGCCGACATCTCAGCCAACGCGATTTACAAATTCTTCCCCGCGCAATCCGACGGCGATCGGACCGTGATGATCTTTTCGCCTGACGGCAACACCGTCCTCGAGTCGTTCACCTTCGGCCGTCAAAGCGACGCGCCGCATCTATGCCTGGCGGATTACGTCGCGCCCCGCGGCTCAGGCCCGATGGACTATCTCTGCATGTATGTCACGGCCGTCGGCACCGGTGTGCGGGCGCTGGCCGAGCAATGGAAGAACGACGGCGAATACCTGCGCTCGCATATCCTGCAGGTGCTCGCGCTCGAAGGTGCGGAGGCTTTCGCCGAGCTGCTGCATCTGAAGATTCGCCAGATGTGGGGATTCGGCGATCCGCCGGGCCTCACGATGAAGGATCTTTTCCAGGGGCACTATCACGGCAAGCGCTTTTCGTTCGGCTATCCGGCCTGTCCAAGACTCGAAGATCAGGATCAGCTCTTCCGCCTGCTCGAAATCGAGAAGCAGGGACTAGGGGTGAAGCTGACCGAGGGATTCATGATGGATCCCGAGAGCGCGGTCAGTGCGGCCGTTTTCCATCACCCGGAAGCGAAGTACTTCAGCCTCTCCGCCAGCGATATCGAGCGACTGGAGCGCGAGTTCGAAGACGCCGCGCGGAAGCGGGCCGCCGGCTGAATCGACTACTGACCTTTTCCGCGCAGCTCGCGCTCGGCGAGTTCGAGATCCGATTCGATCATCAGCTCGGCTAGTTTTTCGAATTTCACGGTCGGCTCCCACCCGAGGACGCGCTTGGCTTTCGACGCGTCGCCGATCAGGCGATCGACTTCGGCCGGACGCAAGAAGCGCTCATCCTTGATGACGTGATCCTCGATCCGCAGCTTCAGCCGATCGAACACAACTTCGAGAAACTCGCGCACCGAGTGCGATTCGCCAGTTGCAACCACGTAGTCGTCCGGCTGGTCCTGCTGCAGCATCTGCCACATCGCTTCGACGTAGTCGCCCGCGTATCCCCAATCGCGTTGCGCGTCGAGATTGCCGAGCGCGAGCTTTTCCTGGACGCCGAGTTTTATTCGCGTCGCACTGCGGGTGATTTTGCGGGTCACGAAATTCTCACCGCGGCGCGGCGATTCGTGATTGAACAGTATGCCGTTGCAGGCGAACAAGCCGTACGCCTCCCGATAATTGATCGTCTGGTAATGGGCATAGACCTTGGCGCAGGCGTAGGGACTGCGCGGATGAAACGGCGTGGTCTCCCGCTGCGGGATCTCGGCGACCTTGCCATACATCTCGGACGAGCCCGCCTGATACAAACGGGCGGCGCGGCCGCGGCGTTTGTTGTGATCGCGCAGCGCCTCCAGCAATCGCAGCGCTCCGAGTCCGACCACATCGGCCGTGTACTCGGGCTGATCGAATGAAATTCGCACATGCGATTGCGCCGCGAGATTATAGACCTCGTCGGGGCGCACCTGCTCGATTATCCGCCTGAGCCCGGTGCCGTCGCCGAGGTCGCCGTAGTGCAATTGCAGTCCTTCCGCATCACTGCTGAAATCTTTGCGCAAATGATCGATGCGTCCGGTGGCGAAGCTCGACGTCCGCCGCACCATCCCGTGCACCTGGTAGCCCTTCTTGAGCAGCGACTCGGCGAGATACGAACCATCCTGTCCCGTCACGCCGGTAATCAGAGCAACTTTTGCCATCGCGGGATCAGTCACCTGGCTTCAAGCGGTAAGAATCGCTGTCAAAGTGTTGCGTCGAGAATTCGTACAGCTCGGCATCCTCGATCGCTTCCATCTGATGAACCAGTCCGGGCCGCACGTCCATGCAATCGCCCGCCACCAATTCGAATTCCTGAACCGTCTCCGCTTCCGGTGATTCCATGATGCGCACTGTCAACCGTCCGCTGCGCAAGTAGAACGATTCAGTCTTGAGCTTATGATAATGCAGCGAGCATTTCTTGCCTTTGCTGATTTCTAGAATCTTCCCGCAATATTTTTCGTCGTTCGCGATCCAAAGCTCGCGACCCCAGCCCTTGGGCACGATTCGGACCGGCTTCCTCGCGCGAATCATCGTCTTCGAGCGTCTCCCCCGAAAGCGAAATCAATCATATGCCAGATTCTAGCTGGTCAAGTAATACAAGGCGACGGTGCTTTTTGTGAAATCGGCGAACTCGCGAGCACGGCTCGAATCGCGTTAGCTGTTTTTCGCGACTGCCGACGCCGAAAGCACGACCCTGAGTCCGCTCGCTTCGACTGCGTTGAGCAAAATTGCGACTCGCTCGGCGCCTGAGATGTAGTGCTGGAAGATCGCTTCAAATCCGCGAAACGGACCGTCCACGACCACCACTTTCTCGCCCGTATCGAATGGTTTTTCGACGAGCTCGACGATGTCGTTGACTCCCCATTTCCGAATCTCCGCGATGATCGAGGGCGGCACCGCCAAAGGATCGATTCCCGCCGACACCAGGCCGTGCACTCCGGACATATACTTCACGTCGAAATAGTTATGTTGCAGGTCGAACCGCGCGAACAGGTAGCCGGGAAATAGCGGGCCAATCGCATCCGCCAATCGGCCCCAGCGCCGCGCCTTGGCTTTGAGCAACGGCAGAAATACCTCGGGCACCACACCGGCTAGTTGATCGCGGACCCAGCGCTCTTTGCCGGTCTTGGTCCGAATCAGATACCAATGTGAGCTTTGTTCCATCGCGGCACTGAGCCGTCCCTTGGAAGGCGGCTGCACCAATCCCGAGCCGCGGACGATCCCCCCAGAGAAGTTCCAGCCTTAGAAAATAGAAGAGTCGCGGAGAAAAAGAAAGGCGGCCGCAGCATACGCCGCAGCCGCCCTCATCAATCAGCAATCCAGATCAGATTTCGTACGTGAGCGTGAACTCCAGTTCGTTGATACGCTGCGCGCGGCTTTCGGCGAACGGGTCAGTATTGCGCCCGCTCCGACCGAGGTACCACTGCGCGTTCACGCCTACCAGGATGTTACGCGAGTAGCGGTAGACGTTGTTCGAGCCGAGTCCGCCCGTGTTGTCGTCGACATCCCACGCCAGCGCGTTGGTCGTGGTCAGCTGGCCGTTCATCACCCAGTTGACCGCCGACACGAAGAAGAAGTCGCTGAACTCACGCTGTTTGCCGGCGGCATCGCCGAAATACGGAATCGAGTTGCTCGGGCGATCCGGGAACCAGGTCACGACGTTCTGCGCCACCAGGAACGTGTGCTGCTTGGACAGCCATGGAATGTAGGTCGGTCGGTCGGCCGCGATGATGTAGCGGGTACGCTGCGTCCAATCCGAGCCGCTCAGCGCACAGCCGTTGCAAGCACCACCGAAACTCGGCTCATACAGAATGTCATAACGGTAAACGATGTCGGTTAGATCCTTGTCGTAGTAGGTACCGGTCAAGCCGAAGAACTTGTTGCGGCGGGTATCTTGATCGATCATGACCAGAAAAGTTCCGGCCTTCGGCACGCCCGGACGGGGCTTTCCATAGATGTAGTTGCCAAAGTTCAGGAATTCGCCGGGAATGACCGGCGACCAGTTAGTCGCTGCGGCGGGGCCCGTACCCATAACTTTCGCGGTCGAGAAGGCCGCGCTGAGCGCCGAGCAAGCCGTGCAGAGACCGAGACGCGAGTCACGCGCTTCGTAAAGAAAGATGAAGCTCGCCTGCAGGCCGTTACCGATCGGCAGGAGGCTCGAGTAACGAATGCCGAACTCGCTGTTCTCGAGTGAGTTGGACGGCGCCTTGCTGTTGTTCCGGACCGCAAAATCGGCGAAGACCCCGCCAATGTTGATCATTGGCTTTTGGCCTTGATCCAAAAACGTGACTTCGCGGAACGGCTGGCCATTCTGATTGAAGGCGCCCAGTTGGGTGGGCCCCGGGAAGATCCACGGACTACGCGGATCGAAGGTATTCACAATGATCCCGTTGCCCTGGTAGTCGCCGGGAATAATGAAAGCTTCGAGTTCGTTGTTCGCGGTCTTGAAGAAATCCGGCAGGATGTAGTTCAGCTTGATCATCCGGACGTTCTTGCGAAGATTTTCCGCCGACTCGAAGTGCAGCCAATGATAGGTCGCATCGACGCTGTTGGTGACTTCCGTTCCTGACAACGCGTCCGCTTCCGACCAGATGACTTGCTGTTTACCGATACGAGCGGAAAAGTTATCCGTGAAGTTCAACTGCGCATAGTATTCGTGCAGGTCGTCGCGGAAGTATTGTTGCTGAAGCTCGTGATGCGAGTAATCCACGCAATCGCGATTCGTCTCGCAGCGGCCCTTGTTCTTCAACGTGCCGAACGCGTCGTACCACGGACGATAGAACGCGAAGAAATCCGCGTCCTTCAGGATCAACGTGTCGAACCGGCCCAGCAGTTTGTAGTTCTTTACGAAATGATAGTCGGGCCGGATGTCGGCGAGCTGGCGCGCTTCCACCAGATCCCAATGATTGAAATCGAAGCTGCCCCCCGTCTCGGTCGCGGCCTTGCCCGCCTTCCCGATCAAGGTGAGAGTCGGCAGCGGATGCACGAACGTGGTGTCCGTGCCGTTGTTCGCGGAGCTTCCTTCGCCCCATCGCCCTGATTCGCGAGTTTCGAAAAATCCAAAGATCGAAAAGTCGCCCTGCGTGATCGTCGCCATCGCCACCGACGACCACAGCGTTGCAACCGTTGCCACAGTGGCCACTAACAGACTCCGCCACCGCGTACCGCCAAGTCCCATGTTCCCGTTATGCATAAGCACCCCCAAGCCGTTGGAGCCCTCGTGGTTTCGTCAGAATCCTCGTCTTACCCCGCAATCGGAGCGCTCTTCCCCCGATCGCTCGATAGGAACCTACGAACGCGGCTTAGCTACCATTCCCCCGTGCCCCTTGTCAAGAAGGCAGTACGCCGCGTTCACACGAGCGCAACAATCAGCTCTGGCTCCGGAGCCGGCCGTCGCTCAAAACTAACGCCTCGCAACTACGTGAAGGGATGGCGGCGATCGGTCGGCACGTGTGTCGCGGCGTTTCGGTGATCGCACGTCGGTGACCGCCCAAATGGCCCGACCCGATCTCGCTCGGCCGGAAGTCCGTAAGATAAAGTCCGTAAGAAACGTCCGTAGGAAAAAGTCCGCTCGTCGGGTTCCAGAAGGCAAGTCTGGAGATCGCGCCCGCACCCACCCTGGAGATGCGCCGGCCCGCGCGAACGATTGGAGAAAACCGCCGGTGCAACTTCGGGCGGCAAGATGCTTAAACCCGCGGCACAGTACTCCATGGCAATTCGATTCTCCCCGTACGCTTTGATAGTCCTCAGCGCGCAAGGGTTGCTCGCGATACTCGTCGGCTTCCAAATGGACGCGGTTCGGCGCTTCGTGAAGGAACATTAACTTCCGATTACGTTGCACTTGAATTTGTCATCCATTCAGTGTAGGTACGACGACCGAACGCTGTAGTCCGGATGAATTTCCGGAGGACTGCCAGTCTCGATTCGCGGCCGAGGCTGGGGAGGAACAGATGCCGCGTTGGTTTTCGAGACTGACTTAGGCCAGCAGGTGGGACACCGATTGACTCGGCGGGGGTTAGACACAATGACGCAAGGAAGAATGCAGACGGTGACGCAGGTTAGGGACGGAAGCTCATTGGCGCACAGAGCCGCGCTAAGATTTGCCGAGTTCGCTCGCCCCTTCTCAGTTGTGGTGGCGATATTCTCGGCTGCGGTATTGCTGGCGATGACGACCACCAGCAGCTACGCGAAGAATTGCAGTTTAGACGATAAATGCACGGAAGACCTCGTGGTGGTGGGCAACAACGGAGCCCTCTTCGGCGGCAGCGTTTCGACGTTTGCTCCGGGCTCCGCCGGCAATAACAAGCCGCTCCACCAGATCATTGGTCATGCCCCGGGCTTCGACGGTGTCTCGGGAGTTGCGATCAGCCCGGATCTACAGGACATCGCGGTGGGGAACCAACTCGCCAATGACATTCTGCAGTTCGGTGCCGGCTCGACCGGTAATTCGGCGCCTTCGGCCGTAATCATTGGGCCCGACACTGGTAACAATAATCCCACCGGCACGGTCTTCCTTCAGGGCGACGATGAAGACGGAATTTTCGCAGTCGCGAACACACTCGGCGTCGTCATCGCGCCCGATTCGGGTATCGGAATTTGCGCGCCAGTGTCGGAGGGCGGCGCTGGCTTCAGCTTGGGAACCATCACTGAATTCTTTGAGGGTGATAGCGGCGACGTAATCCCACTCAACAACTCGCCAGTCGTCCTCGCCATACCGCCGATTCCGCCCGGTGTGCTCGAGAATGCGACCATCGGCGGATGCTTGTCGTTCCTGGGCGGACCGACCGGCCTTGCTTCCGACTCGACCGGTAAGCTGTGGGTAGTCAATAGCCTCTTCGGGTACGTTACTTCTTATGCCGACGATGCAAGCGGAGACGCGTTTCCCGATAACATCATCGGCAGCGGGGTTTTGTCCGCGACGGGCGGGGAATTCGTTGCGGTAGATGGCGAGAGCGACGGTGAGATTTTCGTCACCGACGCTGGCACCAACACGATCCAGGTTTTCGATACCGATACTTTCTTCGGTACGTTGGTTGCGACTATTAGCGGAAGGTGGTTGCACTCCCCGATGGGCATCGATTCTAACGGAGACGAGGTGTACGTTGCGATCAACGGCCGGAACAGCTTCCTGATGTACGACAATGATTTCGGCCAGTTGGAAGCGGGCGGTTCACCGCGTTTTAACGTGAGGGTTCAGGGCGGCGCCACGGGCCTCCATCTGCCGACCGGCCTTGCGGTTCCGCACCCCCCTCCTGTTGATTAATCAGGCCGCATAAAAGAAAAAACGAACGCCGAATCCGGGCAACCGGGTTCGGCGTTTGTGTTTCTGCGAACCGCGTCTGAGGCCCGGGCAATCGAGTTACGACTGGCGCAAATCCTCCGCCAGCGCCCCGCCCAGCGACGGGCTGAACGCGCTGCTCGCCGCCATCGCCGGATGATCGACTTCGATCGCGATTTCGCCCCTGCCCGCGAGTTCGATCATCCCGGCGGCCCCGAGACCCTCGAGCGGAAAGCGCACGAACTGAACGGCGCTGACCCGCTCGTCTGACATCTGGCGATCGTCGAACTTCGCCGCGATTTTTTTCCCCGCGACCTTAAGCCACAGATGACGTTCCAGCCCGACCAGGCGCCTGAGCGCGGCGTCGCGTTCGCGCGGCTCGCCATACTCGATCAGCATCGTGGCGACCAGTTCGTCGCTGCCCGGCAGGATTTCGTTGTAGGTATCGATTTCATGCTGAATCGCTTCGCGCGTCGTCATCTTTTCCGTGCGGATCATTTCCTGAATCTGGTACCAGACCGTCTGGTTGTTCTCGAATAGAAACGTCAGATGGGAACCGACCGCCAATCGGCGTCGTTCTTTGGCGTGAATCAACAGCGGTCGCAAAAGCTCACGGACGCGTTCGTAATCCGCCAGCGCGAGTGTCTGGTCGAAGGTTATCGGTTTCATGCCTCATCGTCCTTGTTCGGCTCCGGTGGCGACACGGCGTCAGCGAAACCATCTATTTCATACGCGCGAGCCAGCACCTCGAGCGGATTCATCGGCCGGACACCAGTGGCCTGCTCGATTTGCACCGCCGCCAGTGGGCAATCGCTCGCCATCACGCGCGCGTCGGCGTCGCGCATCGCCGAAAATGCCTTCTCGCCCCATTTCATCGATAGCTCGAAGAATTCTTTTTTCATCGCCCATGAACCGTCATGCGCCGTACATGCCTCGACAGTCGCGATCTGCACGCCCGGAATCTGACGCATCAGATCGCGCGAGCGAAAGCCAATTCCTTGCGCCTTCAAGTGACATGGAACGTGGTAGGCAACGCTCACCGGGGTCGATCGAAAATCGCTGTTGAACTTGCCCTCGCGCCGGAGCCGGTAAAGCAGCTCGCTTGGATCGACCACGGCCGCGGCGAACTCCTTCACCTCATCGCCGGGCAGCAAATTCAGATACTCTTTGCGCATCGTGAGCGAGCAGGTCGGGTTGATCGCCGCGATTTTGTAGCCATCGCGCACCAGCGGCAGCATCGCGTCGACATTGGCGCGCGCTTCCTTCCGCGCGAAGTCGGCATCGCCGCCGTCGAGCGCCGGCATCCCGCAACAGTTCTGCTTCGGGTATTTGATCGCGCATCCGTTTTTCGCGAAGATTTCGACCGCCGCCTTGCCCGGTCCGGGATTGTAGTAGTTCACGAAGCAGGTCGGAAAAAGCGCAACTTTGGCGGCCGGCTCGGCGGGTTCAGGCGGCAGACCCGTTCGCGCTATCCACTTGTCGAAAGTCTCTCCGGCGAAATCGGGCAGCTTCTTGTCGCGATGAATCCCGAGCACCTTTTCCATCATCACGCGCTGAAACTTCCGATGGCATCCCCAATTGGCGAGGCGCGGAGTCAGGTTGCCGAGCTTGCCGAGTAAGTCGGGATTGCCGAGGATTTTTTCGCGCAGCCCGATCCCGTTTTCCTTGGCGCCGACCGACTTGGCGCGAATCATCAAGCGCGGAAAATCAAGCTGGAACTCGTGGCCGTCACGCGGCGTGTAGGGACATTTGATCTCGCACAGCTTACATCCGTAACAAAGCTCGATTACGCGATGGGTCTCGTCCGCGGTCAGCTTGCGGACATCGCCGTCGTTGCGATCGGCCGCCTCGAACAACGCCGGGAACGACGGACACAAATTGAAGCACAGCCGGCATCCGTGACAGATGTCGAAAACGCGCTCGATTTCTCTATTGAGCCCGGCGCGGTCCCAATATTTGGGCTCGGTCATGTTGTAGGAAAGCCCGTCGCTGGGCTTGGCTTCGATGCGGTCACTCATTAGTCAACCTGGTCAGGAGTTTCGCGACGATACGGATTCTCGGGCACCGATTCGGATAAGTCGTTGAAGAAACTTGAACACGACAACCCGACGAGAAAATCGATGACCTTTTGATGAGACACCGTCCCGGGTCACCCTGCGATGCCCGGGACGGACTCGATTGTCCGCGGAAAACTAGAGCGTTGTGGCCGCCTTGGCGAAACGTCCAGCGTGGGACTTTTCGGCCTTGGCGAGCGTCTCGAACCAGTCGGCGATCTCGTCGAAGCCTTCCTCGCGCGCGGTGCGCGCCATGCCGGGATACATGTCGGTGTATTCGTGGGTCTCGCCGTGCACCGCCGACTTGAGATTCAGCGCCGAATCGCCCATCGGCAAATCGGTCGCCGGGTCGCCGACCTGTTTCAGATAATCGAGATGGCCGTGCGCGTGACCGGTCTCCCCTTCGGCGGTGTCGCGGAACAGTCCGGCGATTTCCGGCTGGCCCTCGATGTCCGCGATTTTCGCGAAATAGAGATAGCGGCGGTTGGCCTGGCTCTCGCCGGCAAAAGCGTTTTTGAGATTTGTATGGGTCTTGGTTCCTTTCAGACTTGGCATGTTCTTCTCCCTGTTGGCTGAATTACTTCGATGATTTTTGCTTGCGCTGGCTGCGACCGACTCCGCCGGTTGCGCGCTTCGCGGCTTTCGCCCCGCATCGTTCGCACAGCGCGTGAATCTCCAGCGACGATCCGAGCACCGTGAATTCGCCCAGTTCCGAGCGGCCCGCAAGGATCCGATCGAGCTGGGGAATTTCGATGTCCCTGATGCAGCGGCACTTGATGCACACCACGTGATGATGCGGCGTAAGATTGCCGTCGTAGCGCGCGCTGTCATGCAGCATCGTGACCTTGCGCGCCTCGCCGATCTCGCACAGCGTCTCGAGCGTGCGATGAACGGTGGCGAGCGAGACATGGGGATGCTGCTTGCGCACCGCGGCGCAAATCGCGTCGGCGCGCGGATGCTCCGCCGAATCAAGCAGCACCTTGATAATCGCTATGCGCTGCGGCGTCACGGCCAGGCCGCCCGCGCGGCAGCGCTCGGCGAATTCGGCCAGGCGCTGCGCGGCGTAGGCCGGGCGTCGTCGCTCATTTACCAGCTGTAGTTCCATTCCTAGATGGTAATAATTATCATCTGGTTATCGCTGTTGTCAACTCATCTTGATTCCCTTGCCTCCACTCCGTTGCGGCTCGGGGCTCGCTGCGCTCGCGGCTCGCGAAAGCTCGCCATCGGGCACGCTTGATTTAGAAGAGTCGTCTCCGAAAAACCGACGGACAGAAGAGAAGGCCGGCAACTACAAGCTGGGCAGGAGCGGGGCGCGGCGCGAGGCGGGCTTGGTCAGTATCATCTGCACGTCGCCGATATAACGCTCGCGGAAGCCGCCCTCGCAGTAGCAAAGGTAAAATTCCCACATCCGGATGAATTCCTCCGGATAGCCGAGCGCGCGCACGCGATCGAGATGCTGGAATAGCCTGAGCCGCCAGTGCTTGAGCGTCTCCGCGTAGTTCGGCGTCAGATCCTCAAGATGGAACAGCCGCAGATCGCTCGCGCGCGTGATTGAATCGCAAATCGCCGTCACCGACGGGATAAAACTGCCCGGGAAGATGTACTTCTTGATGAAATCGACGGTGCGCAGCGCGTTCTCGTAGTACTGGTCCGCGATCGTGATCGCTTGCAGCAGCATCACCCCATCCGGCTTCAACAGCTCGCCGCATTTGCGGAAATACGAATCGACGAAATGATGTCCGACTGCTTCGATCATCTCGATCGACACCGCCTTGTCGAACTGTCCCTCCAGATCGCGATAGTCCTTGAGCAGCACCGTGATGCGATCCTGCAGGCCCTCCGCCGCGATGCGCTTGATGGCGTAATCATGCTGCGCGCGCGAGATCGTCGCGGTCGTGACGCGGCATCCGTAGTTCTTCGCCGCATGGATCGCGAACCCGCCCCAGCCGGTGCCGATCTCAACCAGGTGATCGCTCGGCCGCAATTCGAGCTTGCGACAAATTCGTTCCACCTTGGCGAGCGCGGCTTCTTCCAGGGTCGCATCGGGGCGTTCGAAAATCGCGCACGAGTACATCAGCGTGCGATCCAGGATCAGCTCGAAGAAATCGTTGCCGAGATCGTAATGCGCGGCGATGTTGCGCGCGCTGCCGTCTTTGGTGTTGCGATTCAGGTAGTGCAGCAGTTTCCGCACCGGATTCGCCAGGCGCGCAAGCCCGGAGTCCATCGCCTCCATCACCTCGCGATTGCGAATCATGATCTGCACTAGCGACGTGAGATCGTCAGTGGTCCACGAGCCCGCCATGTACGCTTCGCCGGCGCCGATGCTCCCGCCGAGCGCGAGGTCGGAGTAGAAGCGGCGGTCGTGAACGCGGATCGTCGCGCGCAGTTCGGCCGAGGATGAATCCTGGCCGAAGACGCGCGTTTCAGGGAGTTCGCGATCTTCGACTACGAGTCGGTCGCGCTTGAGGCCTTGCAGGCGCGCGAGCACTGCGCCGCGCGCGAAACGGTCGATTACTGCGGGACGTCGAGTGCGCGCCGCGTCGACGCCCGACGCGACGATTGAACCGGACTTCGCCATCTCAGCCGGCCGCTTCTGGCTCCGTCGCCGCGCTGCCGAGTCGCGCGAGCGGCGCTACTTTCGCCGCCGCGTCTTGCAGCGTCGAGGCCGCAGCGCTTCGCCATTCGGCGTTCGGCTCGCGATTCGCCGGTGCGACCGCATGGCCCGCAGCGGCTGTACGGCCAATCGGAATCTTCCGCGGCACAGGCACTACGCGATCTTCATATAGCAGTTGCTCGGGCACCGGCCTGAGCTCCCAGATGATTCCCAACGCGGCCAGCATCTTCAAAACGTAATAAGTGATGTCGATCTCCCACCAAAAAAATCCGTTGCGCGCCGCCGCGGGAAAATGATGGTGATTGTTGTGCCAGCCTTCGCCGAGCGTCACCATCGCGAGCGCGAAACTGTTGCGGCTGTCGTCGCCGGTCTCGAAGCGCCGGCGGCCAATCACGTGCGCAAGCGAATTGATCGTGAAGGTGCCGTGTGCCAGCACGACGGTTGAAATGAAGAAGCCCCAGATCAGCATCTGCGCGCCGCTGGTATGGAGACCAGGCGCATACCGCTCGAGCATCGCACCCAACCCGAAGAGCGAGAACCCGAGCACCGTCGGCACCAGGATGTCGAAGCGATCGAGGAACATCAGCTCCGGATATTTCGCGAGATCGCGCACCACCTGCAGCTCGGAGCGGAAGTTCGACTCCGACGTGATCCATCCAATGTGACTCCAGATGAAGCCGTGCTGGCGCGGCGAATGAACGTCGGATTCCTCATCGGATCGTTGATGGTGCAACCGATGATGCGACGCCCACCAGAGCGCGCCGCGTTGCGCCGAGGTCGCGCCCATCACGGCGAACAGAAATTGTGCGAAGCGCGAAGTCTTGAACGTCCGATGCGAAAAATAGCGGTGATAGAATCCGGTGATCGCGAACATCCGCACGAAATACAGCGCGACTGCGACCGCAACCGCAATCGGACTCCATCCGACCCAAATCACGCCGAGGCACATCAGGTGCACGAGCGCGAACGGGATGCATCGCAGCCAATCTGTTTTCTGTAGACCGTCGGACTCCGGTGTGCCGCCGGCCGAAGTATCGAACCATCGCGCGAACGCGATCAAGAATCTGCGCAACTTGCTTGAGCTCATTTGTCTCCCCGATCTAAAGGGCCGCGACGACCCACGAGCAGTCCATGATCATGCCCAGATTTCAAGGACCGTGTGAATAGCTAAGGAGGGCTAGGTAGTGAGCGGTTTTGAAACTACGAGATAGCGAAACGGCAATCGGCGAAGTCCTAAAGCCCGCAGAGGGCAAGAACCCCCATGCGCAGGCGCTTTCCGCGCTCGGAGCGTCAAAGGGCGGGAAGGCGCGCGTCGCAAAGTTGAGTCCGCGCAAACGCAAGGCAATTGCGAAGAAAGCTGCAGAAGCGCGCTGGAATCGGTGATAGACGCGCGTCCGTTCTCGCTACTCAGATACGTCCTCGTAAGTAACCATATAAATGCTAGGACAGTAGTAGGTAATAACATCAACGCTATCCAGCGGTTGCACGATTCCCAACTGGTGAAGTTTTTTGAGGTCGGATCGCGCAGTCGGATATGAAACTACGAATTGTTTGGAATACCTCGATACGGTGATTACCGGGTTCTGAAACAAGTTATCAACTAGCTGCGACAATCGAACGCTCCCTCCCTTTAGGCGACTGTGAAAATCCCGATGTAGTTGCAGCAATCTATCGCAACGCTTTTCCGTGTCTTTGGCTTGGGAAATTACGCCATCTAAACAGAACTCGATCCACAGGTCCCAGGCTCCATGCGTGCTGACGCCCTTAAGCAAATCCATATAATTGTTTCTGTTTTTCTCGAAAAACGGACTCATGTATAGCCACTGACTCGAAAGACCGCACCACTCCGCGATCATAACCGACAGAAGAAGTCTGCCAACTCGTCCATTGCCATCGCAGAAAGGATGAATGGTCTCGAACTGGTAATGAACGAGAAAAGCCCTGACCAATGGATCAAAAGGAGAATCTTTGACATGAAGATATTTCTCCAGTTCATCGAGAGCTTCGGGTAAGTGTGAGGGCGGAGGAGGCACGAATCGCGCCGGTCTGCCGATTTGATTCTGTATGGTTCTGAATTGGCCAGGTTGCTGATTCGAGCCTCTAACGCCGTCCATCAGCACCGTATGTAGATCGCGCATCAATCGGAGAGATAACGGCAACTGATTTCTGCCATCGAGTCTCAGCCGCAATGCCTCTCTGTAATTGAAAACCTCTCGATAGGCGTTGGCTGGATCGGATGGCGATATTGGGTATTTCGGATCAGCCTCGAACAGCACCTGCTGCTGCGGATTCGTAATCGTTCCTTCAAGTTGCGATGAAAGCTGCGCTTCTCTGCGCTGAAGCGGCCAAATAAGAATTTCTGGATTCGGGAGGTGCTTCCCGACGCCATCAAGACTGGCGAGAGCAGATCGCGCCGCGACCAGCGAAGACCACAATCGTTCGGGCCAGCTCCATTTCGGAGGCAACGGATTAGGAACAAAGCCAATTTGAATATCGGGTGGCCCGTTTGGAATCCGCACCAATTGTCCTGTCATTTCTTTCGTGAATTCCCGTGCGTCCATAGATTTTAATGTACTTACTTTGATTAAAGTTTTCAAGCAAATATTTTAATTGGAAATATACAGGTTTTCCCATGGAACGAACTTCGCGGTCGCGTAGCCAATCGTGATGCCCAGATTTCAAGGGCTGTCTGAATAGCTAAGGAGGGCTAAGGCGCGATTTGCGATGAATTTACTGTTTCGCCGGCAGCAGCGGTTCGATGTCGTCGAAGTGGGTGTAATCGATCACAATTTGGCCGTCGGGCTGCCTCTTCATGACATCGACAAATCTCACACCCCATTGGATATCGTAGAAGCCATACGTATGCCGCGCATGGACGGTTTGCGAGAAGGTCTCGTCGAGGCCGGTCAATGAGACGATTATCTCGCCATCGCAGCGCGCCAGCGATTCGCGAGTCTGTCCGTGCAGCGGACTGTTCTCGACGAGCGGATGAATCGCGGTCCAGGTCAACATGAACAGCGAGCTTCGCGAACGCGACATGGTCAGGTCGTAAAAGCGCCGCACCGAGTCGCCCTCGAGGGTCTCTTCCTGGCGCGCGAGCACCACGTGGATTTCGCCCTCGACGATCCGGTTGGCGCGCAAGTTGGCCATCCGGAACATCAGGCTCGGCACGCCGTCACGCGGCGCCACAATCGCGTAGCGGCTGAATCTGACGCGCGCTGTCGGTCGGGAAAATTTCGAGAAGACCAGTCCGGTAACCACCGCCAGCCCCAGCAGCCCGCAAAGCGCCTCGATCGAAACCAGGACGTTGCTGATCAGCGAGGCCGGCTCCATTTTGCCGTAGCCGATCGTCGCCATCGTCTGCACACTGAAAAAAAACATGTCGAGGAACGAACCGGATCGAGCGTTCTCGATCCCGCCGTCAAGGTAGTAGCCCGTCGCGAACAAGAGATTCGCGACAACGAAAGCTCCCGCGATGATTGCGATCAGTGCCGGCCACGAGGCCGTCAGCAGATGATGATAGAGGTCGTCGAGCGGACCGGGACGAGGCCGGATGAACGGGCCGTCGTCATTCTCGTGGCGCGGAACGGGGTTCGCCATAGCGGCAGAATATACTGCACGCTGACCGGTCGCATAAGTCGTCGCGACAGTGCCGCGATTAGCCCGCGAACGCTTTCCGCAATGCCTCCGCCGCCTGCTCGAGGCCCTTTTTTCCCTGGTCGAGCGCATCCGCGAAACTGATAAATCCGTGCACCACGCCGTCGTAGCGCGTGCAGCTCACCTTGGTTCCGCTCGTCATCAGGCGTTCGGCAAATCGCTCGCCTTCGTCGCGCAGCGGGTCGTGGCTTGCGGTCAGAATCAACGCCGGCGGCAGGTTCGCAAGATTTTTCCCGCGCAGCGGACACGCGTAAGGATTTTGTCGATCGGCGCCCGCTTCCAGATAGTGATTCCAGAACCATTCCATGTCGCCGCGCGAGAGCACGTACCCGTCCGCCGCGAACTCCTTCTGCGAGGGCGTATCCAGCGCGCAATCGGTGACCGGATAGAACAGTAACTGGAATCGAATCGCCGGGCCGGAGCGATCGCGCGCCATCATCGCTACCGCCGCGGCGAGGTTTCCGCCCGCACTGTCGCCGCCGACTGCGATGCGTGACGGATCGCCGCCGAGCGATTGCGCATTTTCGGCAACCCACTTGGTCGCCGCGTAGCAATCCTCCGGCGCGGCCGGAAATTTATGCTCCGGGGCAAGCCGGTAATCGACCGACACGACCACGCATCCCGCTCCGTTCGCGAGCGCCCGACAAACGTTGTCATGACTCTCGAGATCGCCTAGCACCCAGCCGCCGCCGTGGTAGTACACCAACACGCCCATCGGCGGCTGCGCCTCGGGAGTGTAGACGCGCACGGGTAGCTGCCCCGCTGGTCCCGGTATGTGCCGATCCTCGACGCGATAGATCGTCGCCGGTGGAAGTGGACTGGCCGCGAGCAGCGCTTGCATCTTCGCGCGCGCCTGCTCGGGAGTTTCGGCGCGCAGAAACATCGGACCGGCCGCGTTGGCGAGCTCGAGGAATTGTTTCGTCTGAGGGTCGAGGGCAGTGGCCATGCGGGTCTCCTTCGCGGCATTCGCCGATCTGCGGCGTCACTCAAAAACCCTAGGCCCGTCTCACCGTCGATAGCAAGCGCGAATCGCGCTACTCGCGGAAATGACGGAAGTCGGCGCGCCAATGTGCGCGGAACCACGGGTCGCCATCGCGCGTGCCGTACACCTCGGCGCTGACGGTCATCAACTCGCCGCTGATTTTGCAGTCGAGATGCGTCACCTCATCGACCGCGAAAGTCGGCGCGGTCGCGTAACGCCCGACGCTGTACTCGTCGAAGTGCAACTTCGCGCGCATCGTTGCGAAATTGCGGCCGTCGGTCGTCAGCGGCGCCACGCTGCCGCGCACGTTGAACAGCTGATCGTTGGGCGCGATGCCGGTTTCGGTGAAGGTCATCTTGAACGGCTCACTCCCGACGCGCTTGTAGCAGATGCGATAGGTCTTGGGCGTCCAGTAGCCAAGTTTATGCGCGCCCGGTTCGCGACGAATCCAATCGACATTGCCGACCACGCCTTGCCAGCATCCGCGGAACACTGCGGGCAGGGCCGGTCCTTGCGCAGTCAGTGGCGCGGTTATCCTCGGCGGCGGCGGTTCGACTGGAATCGGACGCGTGACCGGCGGCGGCGGAACCGGCGTCGGTTGAGCCACGAACCATTGCGGCGGCAACAATTGTATAGGCTCGCCTTCGCGCGGCGCGGGCAGCACAAATATCGGTGGCGATGGCTGGATGTACGGCTGATTCTGCTGCGTCGGCTGCGGGACTTCGAGCGTCGACTGCGCCAGCGCGGATGCCGGCGTTCGCGCAACCGCAACCACGCCGAGCATGAGCGCGCAAACTATGATGATGAGCGTGCTCATCTGTGGCTGCTGGTTCACGCCTTAGAGCATATCAGGTGCCGCGCACACGGTTCGTCAGGAGTCGGTGGAATACTGGAGTAGCTGCGGATAGCGTCGATCTCCAGTTTTGTAAAAAATGCAAATTATTTTGCCTAGCATAGCTCGAAGTTGCCTAATTCCGACCATTAAAAGTTGAAAACTATTAAGTCTGCGACTAGCTTCTGGCGCTATGTAAGAGGCTCTTCGAAGCCGATTTGAGAGAAGGCTAGTTAAATGCGACACAGGTACAAGATCGGCCACTTCGACGCGCGCGTCATCGGTGTACTCCTCGGAGCGATGCTGCTCGCGCTCAGCGGCACTGCTGGCGCTGTCCCGTCATCCAAACCCAACAAAGGTAAGCCTCCTACTCCCACACGTACGCCAACACCTACTCGAACTGCTAGTCCGAGTCCCACACCGACGACGACACCGTCACCTACTCCAACGGCTGCTCCAAGTCCCACACCGACGACCACGCCAACGCCTACTGCAACCGGTACGCCGGGACCGGCGACCACCTACTACTTTTCACCTTCTGGATCTGACTCAAGCCCATGTACGCAAAGCGCACCTTGTTGGAGCCTCGCGAAAGCCCAGAACCTGCTTGCAGGTGCCACGGCGGGAACTGCCCTTCTCTTCGAACGTGGTGGCACTTGGAGCGGTGGAATCACGATGCCGACCCACGTCAACGGCGCTGCGGGCAATCCCATTGTGATTGGCAATTACGGCACCGGCGCCCTCCCTGTGATAGACGGCGGCGGAAGGTCAGGCGGCGCGACTGCGTGCTTCTATGCGAGAGCAACCGGCGGCGGTAGTAGCCCGCTGTGGTCTTACATCACGATTGATGGTTTCGAGTGCCGCAATACCTCACACTATGGTGTCCTGTTTTACCAGAATGCCGGCGGCAGCTTCGGTATGCCCGGTATTGTCGTCCAGAATATGAACATCCACGATACCGGCCCGACCACCGACGACGGCACTTATAGCAACCAGCTTATGTTTCTCGACGAAAACGCAGCGGCCGACGGCGTACAGTTTCTCAACAACTCGGTAACAGCCTGCGGCGGCCACAACTGCATTCAGGTGCACAAGGACACTGGCGCGCCACTTATACAAGGGAACTATTGCTCGGGATGGCTTCACAATTGTATCGACGTAAAGTCGTCAGTCGGGGCGCTGGTAAAGGGTAACACCGTCAATGGAGCCGGATCTTCGCAAGGCTCGGCATTCTACTTCGAGAATCCGCAAATACCGGCAGGCGATATCACTTGGCAGCAGAACGTTGTGTACAACGCTCCCAACGGGTTCGAGTGTGAATGGGGCGGCTTTGGTACCAACGTATCTTCGACCTGTCGGGTGTACAACAACACCGCTTACCTGGGCACCCAGTCCGCGGTGGTGACCGGTGGAGATCCTTCCTGCGGAAACGTCACCTTCGACGTGCGCAATAACATTCTCGATACCACGAGCACCTACTACGACGGCCACAACTGCACGACTCCGACCTGGGACTACAACGACGATGGCGCCAGCCGTGGTCCGGTTGGTGGTCCGAAAGGACCGCACGATCTCGACGGCGTCGATCCGCTCTATGTCAACGCGGCGGCCGACGATTTCCATCTGCTGAGCGGCAGCCCATGTATCGGAGCAGGTCTGCCGGGGCTTACCACTGGTAGCACCAACATGGGAGCTTACTAGCTGGATCGTAAGAACAGCTATCGACTGCTATGGCTGTTCGCCGATAGTCGCTTGTCTGAACTGAAGCGCCATCTTAGTCGGGGCGGACCAGGCCGGACAGGCCCGCAAATAGCAGCGGCGTGATCATCCATCCGGCGAGAATGTGCAACCAAAGATACGCCCTGAGCAATCGGCTCGGTATCGAATCCGCATCGAGCGGATCAGTGGCGCGCCGCACGCGTCCGCGAATATTGTGGCGAGCATTCGGCCGCCAGTATTGATCCTGATAGAGCACCACCACCGGCAGGAAATTTTCCAGCGAATACACGAACGGATTGAACGAGGGATAGTGCGGCGGCGCCTCGGCGGTCTTGACGAATGCCTGGTAGGCGCGTTCGTCGGTCGGCGTGATCAGCCCTGAGCGATAACCCCAGCCGAACAGCACCGTGCCCAAAATCACAAAGCCGCCAATCCACCAGAGCGCCCGCAGCGGCCGGTAACCGAACCCGATCGTGACCTGGAGCAGGATGCTCCATGCGCGTTGCAGCGGGCTCAGATGACCGAAATGCCTGAGCGCGATTTCCTTCGCGATCCGCACTTCGGTCGCGCCGTTCTCGCGGCCGTTGTCGGTCAACACCTTGGCCAGTTGCCGATATGGCTGAGGGCGATAGCCGGGCGATTGCAAGCCGAGCCATCGCAAACGATCCGCGGCCTCGCTCGGACCGCCCGCGATTTCATTGTAAACGAAGCCGCTGACCACCAGATTACCCGGCGCCGGCCAGCTTGCTTCGTCGTCCCAAATCGCGCCCGCGTGCGCGTCTTCGAGATCGAGCACGGTTTTTTTTGTGTGCTGAATATCAGTCCAGTAAAAGGTGCCGTCGAAAATTACCCGCTCGGCGTTGAGACCGTTGTCGCCGGCGCCGGTAAAAGCGACGCCGTGAAAACTGAGATCGTGGCCGATTTTTGCCAGCCTCACATCGACCGTCCCGTCGGTGGTGAATCCGTCCTGAAAGACGGCATCGCCACCGACCGTCGCTTCGACCAGGTTAACCGTGTCCTGGCCCGACTCCATGACGCGCGCGCCGGTAAGATCGAAGTTCCCGTGAATGCGGGCGCGAAAGAAACTCATCGAGCCATACTTGCCCATGATAAAAGAGAGGTCGCCCGCAATGTTCAACGAATCTGCCGGTACCGGTCCGGTATTGGAACGGCGCACGATAAATTCCACCAGATGAGCCGACCGCAGATCGATCTTGTCGGGCTCGTAGCAGCTGAGAATCGTGATCGGCTTATCGAAGTTGGTGTAGGAGAGATCGAGTGCGCCGGCAATTCGCGCGCCGCCCATCGCAAGCCCGCTCGAGTGGACCAATCGCGACGCTTCCGCATCGGCAATCAGCCACCGAATGATCTCGGCGCGAACGGTGCGCTCGGGTCCCCATTGCTCGCCATGCGCAACGTCATTGGCGGGCGCGTCGGGATCGTCGCTCGGTCCAAGCCACGGGAGTTCGCGATGCGACGCGGCGCGTACGAGTTTCAGTTCGGCGGCGCTGAGCGCCCCGAATCGCCGCACCGCAAGGCGATTTAACGTGTCGGAGGCCAGATCTTCAGATGAAATAACCGCTGGCGTCGGCGATCGAGTCGGGGCCGCCGCGACTGGCGGCACGAGCCAAACAATCCATAACAGCGCGAGCGCGGCCGTTCTCGATTTTCGAACTATGCGGATCAATTGAACGTTGCCCAACGCCTTTGAGAACCGTGGCCAGCTAGCAGCGTTCTGTATGCGTGCCGGCGGCGCTGGCGAAAATTCCATCTCAGGCTCGCAATTGCTGAACGTCAGACGAAAAAGTGAAAGTCCGCAATTTTCGCGGCCACCATATCGCGCGGCCAGCGGTCGGCGATTGTTTCGTAGTGTTTCAGCGCCGATTCGAAGTCGCCGGCGCATCCTGCATCCACAGCACGAATGAAGACCTGCTCGCGTTCAGTCAGATCGCCGAGGCGCTCGCGTGCGCGCGCAAGATAGGGCGCGGCTTTCTTCGCGTCGGCGGTGGTTTGCGAATAAAGAAACATCGAGGCCGCGTACGCCTGCAGCATCGCGCAGCCGGGATTCGCGTCAGCCGCGTACCTCACCAGCGCGGAGTTGGAGCCCAGCGAGACGAGTTCGTGCGCGTAGTGATCGATCGCTCGGATCACCGAGTCGGAATCGGTGGTGACTGCGAGACCCCGGCTGTCGTGTTTCATCGTAGGCCCTACTTATTTACGAGTCCGTCAACATTACGGATCGGAGCTGGCATCGCAAGAAATTGGTTCGGGGCCCCGCTTCCATGGCGCGCGGCAATGACTAAACTCATTTTCGCTAACCGGCGCGATTCGAATCGCCGAGGGATCCCACTTGGAAGCTGCACAGAGAGAAAGAGTTGCCGCGTTGTTGGCCGAAGAGCAAGTGGCAATCATCGTGACCCAGGGCGATCCGTGGCCGACCGCGACCATGCAGGCGTTCGCGGAGACGCCCGAGCTCGAGCTGATCTTCATCATGAACGACACTGCGGATAAATTTCAGAACGCGCTCAAGAATCCGCACGTCACGGCTTATGTCGACGCGCGTGAGAAGGGCAAGGTCGAGACCTTCGAGATTTCGCGCGTCGTGATCCAGGGCGTCGCCCGCGAGGTCCCGCGCGACAGCGCCGAATGGGAGCGGCTGAAAGCGGTGTTCCTGAAAAAGGACCCGTTCGAAGCGCCGTTCTTCAAATATCCAACGCTGAGGATGATCGTCGTCGCGCCGAAGCGGCTGTCCTACGCGGGCGCCGATCGCGTCATATTCAAGGCGGAACTGTGACGAGCGGATATGTGTAGTTGATTGGGGTAACGGAGAGGCCGCTCAGGGCCTCCCCGTCATCAGCTAGTTTTGCGTTCGTGAGCGTCTGAAATACATTCGGGCAGGCTTCGCGATGATGATCGCCGCAATAGCCAGTCCCGCCAACAGTGATACTGCTTCCATAGTCATGGTACCGATCTCTCTTTCCAGTTCTGTTCCCGAGCGCGACGCCTGTGAGTATCACGCCGCTTACTCATTGATTAGTCACCGCGCGAGAACTGCGTACGCATTCGGTGACGTTGAAGCCTTGGCCGCGCTGATCAGGTAGTCCAGGAATCCGTCCTCAGTGGCCGAGCCGAATCTTCGACCCGGACCACGGGACGTGTGGTATGCGAGTGACGCCTAGAGAGCCGCGAACGAAAATACGATGTAAGCCGAGGTCAGGAACGCGAACGCGACACCCGGCAGCTCGGTCAGAAAACTGTTCTGCGAAATCCGAACCGCCAGTCCCGTCTCGGTCTGCTCGTGATTGCGCTCGAAGCCCGTGAATGTTGCTTTTGCAGTGGTAGCAGCCATGATCGTCATCCCTCCCATCGAATCGTTGCGAGGGTACTGAGCAAGGCCGATGCCAGACTCATCAAGTGAGCATTTACAAGGGGAATGACCGAATAGCGGAAATAGTATAGTTTGCGATTCGCGAAATGTTCGATGGCTATCGCGAAAACCCCTGCAATTGCTTGGATCGCAATTTGGCTCGCGCTTCCATTTTGCGAGCAGCGAATTGCATGCAGCCAAGGCTGGCAGATGCACGCCGACGCAATCACGGACGCGGAGAAATCGCGACCGCGCCAACGGCGTACGCCACCGCGGCCGACGACATCAGCAGATCGGCGCGGCTCTGGACGATCGTGTAGCGGGCGCTCGCGAGATCGCGATCGGCCGTCAGCAATTCGACGATCGTGCTGAGTCCCTGCCGATACGTATCGATGTTAGCGGCGTACGATTCATCGGACGCGGCGAGCAACGCCCTCGCATACTCGTAGCGTTTGAGCGCGGTCTGAAACTCGTAATAGGCGCGCCATACCGAGCCGATCGCGTCCACCTCGAGCGACTTGAGTTGCGCGCCGGCCGCATCGCGCTCAGCTTCGGCCTGCCGCAGATCGTTCAGTCGCTTGAAGCCGGTGAACAGATCCCAGTTGAAAGTGATCAACCCGGCATACTGCGGCTGAGCGGATTTGATGGTGTGAGTATTGCTGATCGCATAGCCCCACATCTGTTCGCCGTAGCTTCCAGTCACCCCGATAGTCGGATAGAAGGCTGCCTTGCTGCGCTCGACCTCCGCCCTCCGAGCGTTGAGGCTCGCCACTTGCGCGGACAAATCGGGACGCCGGCGCATCGCGGATTCGATCAGCGCATCGACTTCACCACCGAGTCCCGCGGGTATCGGCTGACTATCGAGACTTGGAATATCGATCGGTGTATTCGCGGCGATTCCCAGCGCGACCGCCAGGTCGGCTTGGGCCTCTCGCACCAGCAGCCGCGCGCTCGCGAGATCGTACTGCGATTGTGCGACGCGTTGCCGCGATAGCAGCAGCGCGGGCTCGGTCGCGAGCCCGAGTTCGACGCGACGGCTCACCGCTTCGTCATCGGTCTTCGCGAGCTCGACATTTTGCTGAGCCGCTTGCACCGCGGCTTTCGCCGCGCCCATCGCATAGAAGGCGCGCTGCGTCGCGAACACCACATCCTGCATCTTGCGATTGAAAGCGAAGTTCGCCGCGGCCAGTTGTTCGCGAGCGATCCTGGCGCCGGCGCTTCGCCGTCCGAAATCGAGCAGCGTGTAAGTGAGTTCGACCATCGGCGTTATTTGCCATTGCTTGAGCACTCCGAGCTGGCCGGGAAGCTCGAATAACACTCGCGTGTATCCACCAGACATTTGCGCACCGACCTGCGGGTAGTAGGGCGCACGCGAGGCGCCGTAAGCGGCCGCTGCCGCCCGCGCCTGGTCCCAGGTGCGGGCCGTGTCGGGATTGTTGTGCAGCGCGACATCGATCAGCGTGGACAAATCGTACTTGCCGGCAGAGCTGGAATAACTCCCGGACATGCCCGCATCCGGCAGCGCCGTTACGGGCCGCTGTTGCGCCGTAGTCGCGTAGGCATGAGTGGGAATCCACGGACTACTTTCCGAGGACGGCGCAAATCTCGCGGGACTCACCTCCGGCTGCTCCGCCATGTAGGTGCATCCGCCGGCGCCTAGCGCAATAACACTCGCGGCGAGACTGCCTCGCAGCAAAAGTAATGCGAGCGGTCGGCGCCGACGCGCAGCGATCGAGCGAGCAAGATTCCGGTTGGCGCGGCGCGGTTGAAAATCAATCTTCATGCGTTCCCCCATAGTGGAAATCTCGGGCGTTTCGATGCACCTTCAGGTCGCCGACGGCTCGCGCGCGAGTGCTGCGGGACATTGAATATCGCAACGTGCTTTTGCACAATCCGACGCATACAATTTCCCGCGATGCGCTTCACCAAATCGCCTTTGACGCCCTCGTTTGCGCCGCTGATCGTTTTGGCGATCGCGCTCTCGGCATGCGATCCAGTGGTCAATGTCGCCGGCGCGAACTTTCCGAGCTGGCTCTTCTGCGCGATCTGCGGCGGGGTGATCACCGCGATGCTTCGCGCGCTCTTCGTCGCCACCCGCATCGAGCCGTTCCTGTGGCCGCTGCCGCTCGTCTATCCAAGCTTGATGATCCTGACTGGCTGTATCGTGTGGCTGATCTTCTTCAACCGCCTCTAACTACGCGATGGCATCCGCATCTGACACGACCGGCAACTCGCTTGCGCTGAGACTAGTCGGTCACCTGCTGAGCGCCGCGATCGTGATCGCTACTGTTGCGGTTGGCCTTTACGTCGCGCGGCTTTACTACATCTATCCACGCACCGACGACGCTTACGTTCGCGCCAACGTGGTAGGAATAGCGCCGCACGTGAGCGGTCCGATCGTCGAACTGCCGATTGTCGATAATCAGTACGCCAAAAAAGGCGACTTACTATTCGTTGTCGATCCGCGGCCCTATCAGTCGACCCTCGATGCGGCTATCGCCCGGCTGCAGTTGACCGACCTGGAGATTCGCGCGCTTGACGACACGATTCGAACTGCCAAATCCGAGCAAGCGCGGCGCGCAGCGGACGCGTCGTACGCAAAGCAGTATCTGGCGCGAATCGAGCCGCTGCTGACCAGGCATTTCGTCACCGCCAACGACGTCTTTAACGCGCGCTCCCGGATGCATTCCGAGGAGGCCGGCGTCGATGCCGCCCGCTCCGATGTGCTCAAGGCCGAGAATCAGCTCGGCCGATTCGGCGACATCAACGCGCGGCGTAAAGCCGCCGAGGCCGCGGTCTATGACGCGAAGTTGAATGTCGGATATTGCTACGTGCGCGCGCCGTTCGACGGCTACGTGACCAACTTGAACATCGCGGTGGGCCAGTATGCCAACGAGGGGCGGCAGGTCGTCAGCTTGATCGACGATCGGAAGTGGTACGTGCTGGCGAACTTTCGCGAGACGTTTCTCTCGCATATCCAGCCCGGCATGACCGCCGAGGTGTTCATCCTCTCGTACCCGAACAAACGTTTTCGCGGACGCGTGCAAGGCGTCGGATGGGCGCTCTATCAGCCCAACGGCGCAAGCGTCGAGGGGCTGCCGCAAACCGAGACGACGCTCAATTGGGTGCGGCTCTCGCAGCGCTTCCCGGTGCGAATCGTGCTCGAGGATCGCGACGCGAAACTGCCCTTCCGCATGGGCGCGACCGCCGTCGTCACCATCCAGGGCTTTCGCTGATCATCCGCAGCCCCGCAGTCTGGTTGACCGCATAGGCGTATCGGACTTAAATGCGCACATGACTGGAATCGTTTCTTACGGTACTTACATCCCATATCGGCGCCTCAAGCGCTCCGCGATAGCGCAAGTTCTCGGCACGCCTGCCGGCAAGGGCGAGCGCGCAATCGCGAGCTTCGATGAAGATAGCGTCTCGATGGCGGTCGAGGCGGCGCGCGATGCGCTCAAGGCGGCGCCCTCCGGCACCGTCGAGGCGCTGTTCTTTGCGACTTCGACGCCGCCCTATGCGGAAAAACTCAACGCCGCGCTGATCGGCGCTGCGACGCAGCTTCCCGGTGAGATTCGCGCCTCGGATTCGACCGGCTCAGTTCGCGCCGGGATTTCAGCTCTACTGCAAGGTGCCGACGCGATCAGTGGCGGCGCTAAGCGCGTGCTGGTCACGATGGGCGATTGCCGGCTCGCCGCGCCCGAAGGCAAAGCCGAGCAGACCACCGGTGACGGCGCGGCCGCGTTCGTGCTCGGCAGCGATCACCTGCTGGCCGAGATTGTGGCGAGCACCTCGCTGACCCGTGAGTTCCTCGATTCGTGGCGCGCGCCCGGCGAGCGCTTCTCGCATTCCTGGGAAGAGCGTTTCGCGTTGACGCAGGCCTACTCGCCGCTGCTCGGCACCGTAATCAAGAACCTGCTCGAGAAGGCCAAGGTCGCCCCCGGCGACATCGCGAAAATTATTCTCGACGCCCCGAATCCGCGCGCCGCTGACGAAATTTCGCGCGCGCTCAAACTCGATCCCGCCAAATTCGCCGACTCGTTCGCCTTGACCGTGGGTCAGACCGGCGCGGCTCATCCGGGCCTGATGCTCGCGAGCGTGCTGCCACTCGCCAAGGCCGGCGACCTCATTTTGGTCGCGACGGTGGCCGACGGTGCCGACGCGATCATGCTCCGCGTGACGCCTGCGGCGGCGAGCTTCAAACCGGTTCATTCGGTGGGCCGCATGATCGAGTCGAAGGGCGACGTCACTTACGCCAACTACCTGAAGTGGCGTGAGATTCTGCCGACCGAGCCGCCCCGGCGCCCCGATCCCGATCGCCCGGCGGGTCCGCCCATGATGCGCTCCGAGAAATGGAAGTTCGGCTTTATCGGCTCGCGATGCGTCAGTTGCGGAACGCCGCAATTGCCGCCGCAACTGGTTTGCGTGAAATGCCAATCGCGCAAGATGGAGCCCTATGCTTTCGCCGATCGCACCGGCAAAATCGCCACTTACGCGATCGATCGGCTCGCCTATTCTCTCAACCCGCCGACTGTTAACGTGGTGATAGACTTTGAAGGCGGCGGCCGCTTTCTGTGCGAGATGACCGACTGCGAGCCGGAGAAGGTCGCAATCGGTGATCAGGTCGAAATGACTTTTCGCCGCCTCTTTACCGCGGACGGCGTTAACAACTATTTCTGGAAGGCACGCCCTACGCGTTAGAACCGGCAGGCACCAGGATCCAGGAGGATCGTTTCATGGCAAGCAGAGGAATCAAAGACCGCGTCGCAATCATCGGCATGGGATGCACCAAGTTCGGTGAGCATTGGGACAAGGGCCCGGACGATTTGCTGGTCGACGCCGCCTACCAGGCGTACGAGTCGGCCGGACTGGAGCCGAAGGACGTCGACGCCTACTGGCTCGGCACCATGGCCTCCGGTATCTCGGGGCTGACGCTCTCCGAGCCGCTCAAAATTCAGTACAAGCCGGTGACCCGCGTCGAAAATATGTGCGCGACCGGTTCGGAAGCGCTGCGCCAGGCCTGCTACGCGGTCGCGTCGGGCGCATTCGACGTCGCGATGGCGATCGGCGTCGAGAAGCTCAAGGACTCGGGCTACTCGGGCTTGGTGTCGAACGTTCCGCCGAACGACGGCACCCACGGCACGATGACGGCGCCGGCCTCGTTCTCATTGCTCGCGCCTGCGTATTTCAAGAAGTACGGACTCGATGCCGACAAGGGCAAGGAAGTGCTCTCGCGCATCGCGTGGAAGAATCACAAGAACGGCGCGAAAAATCCCAAGGCTCAGTTCCAGAAGGAAGTCTCGATGGAGACCATCCGGAACTCGCCCAAGATCGCGGATCCGCTCGGAATCATGGATTGCTCGGGCGTCTCGGACGGCTCGGCGGCGGCGATCGTGGTGCGGGCCGAAGATGCGCACAAGTACTGCAAGAATCCCATCTATATAAAGGCGCTGTCGTTCATCGCGGGACCGGCGGAAGGGCCGCTGTCGCAGGATTACGATTTCACCACGTTTCGCGAAGTCGTCGCGACGGCCAAGGATGCGTACGCGCAGGCGGGCATCACCAATCCTCGCGAGCAGATCAGCATGGCCGAAGTGCATGATTGTTTCACGCCGACCGAGCTCGTGCTGTACGAGGATCTCGGCTTCAGCCCGCGCGGAACTGCATGGCAGGACGTGATGGAAGGCTTCTTCGACCTGGAGGGCAAGCTGCCGGTCAATCCGGATGGCGGCCTCAAGTCGTTTGGGCATCCGATCGGCGCGTCAGGACTGCGCATGATGTACGAGATGTGGCTGCAGATGCGCGGAGAGGCAGGGCTCCGGCAACTCAACAATCCCAAGGTCGGACTGACGCATAATCTCGGCGGCGCGCCGGGTCGATGCGTCAGCTTCGTTTCAGTGGTGGGCAGCGAGCTCGGCTAAGCTTCCCGAGAATTGATCAGCAGACAATTCGACGGCCGGCATTTTCAGATGCCGGCCGTTTTTTTGAGGTATGGCCTCAGCGGCAACTTATCTGTTCATTTCGAGCGCAGGATACTCGCAATAGATTCCGGAAGACCATGTAGAGCGGATGATGACGTCAGGTATTCCTCGCTTTGCTCGAGATGATTAGCGAAGATCGCGATGTCATGATAGGTTGAGCCCTTGACCAGAGAAATTTCACGGGAGAATAACTGTGTCGATTACTCTTCGCGCCTGGATTATCTGTATCTGTTTGATCGCAACGCTATCATCGAAAGCAATGTCAGGCGATCTGGCTGCGACCCTTGCGCTCAATAGTACCGCGGCAACTCTTGACGCGGTATCAGCGCTCGATGCGGTCGCATCCGGCAGCGCGACGGGCAAACACTTCGTCCCCAATTCGTATAAGTTCTGGACCAATCCCAAGCACGCTACAACTCAGTTGACCGCAGGATGCACTGGAACGAACTGTTCCTGCACTTCGGGAGCTGACTGCGTCCCGATTCCCGCCTTTGGCGATATCCTGGTGACACCTACCAACTTCGTTTGGTGCAAAGGTGGACCCTATGCTCTCTGCTACTACTCCGGTCCAAGTACGGGCTCCCAAGACCTGTCCTGCACGCTTAGCGCAGATGGCCGCTTCGCTAACTGCAACTGCTTTGAAGTCGCGTGGGGCGCCTACTTTGTAGATATGAACGCGATCCTCAACTACAAGATATACAAAAAGACGGTTAAGGTCTGCGGCGCTGACGGGAGCGCATGTACTGGTGCGGCAAACGTCAACAAGGCGCCGGTCTGCCGGGCGATAAACCAAAAGAGACTCATTCCCGGCGCTGACCTCGTCTCCACTTTCAGCCTCGATTGCGTTTCATCGAATGGGCTTGGTCAAACTAACTGCGGGCAGGCTCCTTACGCAGGATGCATGACGGCACCGTGTAAGAAGACCGGCACAAAAGGTATAGTCTCATGCTCTTGTCCCACTTACACCGGACCTTACCAGGTTGGGGTCACCCTCGATGACCCAGCGACTCAGTGCACCCTGGGGGGCGACCTTGTATGGTCCGCAGCCTTTAGTCCAGAGGGCACTACGATACCGCCCTTGACGGCGTGTATCCCTGACGCGCCCGGCGGCAACGGGTGTCCGCTCTTCAATGACACGATGACTGTACCAGCCGGCACCGACTGTAAGGCAATTTGCAAAGCTTATAGCTGTAAGGACAAAGCTAAGATTGAATCCGCTTACACCTGTGACGCCACCCTATGCACCGGCGAATGCAATGACCGAGACCTTACATCTGTCGCTTGCTCTGGATTATCCAAGTGTCCGGCCAAGGGCCTGGCTGCGATAGCCCAGCTCGAGGCCGCCGTCGGATGCAGTTGTTGCGCGAGTCAGCTATGCGGATGTGCTCCCGATGGTACTACAAACGCAGCTATCTTCGATCTGAACGCTCGGCAGCGCACGCTGGGTATCACGCCTCAATGTGACGTGAACGACACCCTCTGCGGCGCGAAGGCTGGCGCTTCGATGGCGAAGCTTGCGGAGCAGATGCTTCCATGACGGCCTGATTCACTTGCGCGAATCCAGACCCATCTTGCGCGCGATGATGACCTTCATTATTTCGTTGGTGCCCGCGTAGATCGATTGCACTGCCGCATCGGCGTAATCCGTCGCGACTGGATACTCCATCATGAAGCCGTAGCCGCCGTGCAGTTGCAGGCATTGGCTCGAAATCTTCTTCTGCAAATCGGTCGTCCACCATTTAGCCATGCTGACCTCGGCGACGATCTCGTCGTGCCGAACGTGCGCGACCAGCAGTCGATCGACGAACGCCTGGCCGACTTCGACTTCGGTCATCATCTCGGCGAGCTTGAATTGAGTATTCTGAAATTCGGCGATCGGCTGCCCGAACGCGCGCCGCTGCTGGCAGTATGCGACCGTATCTTCGACGGTGCGGCGGCAGCTCGCGATCGATGCGACCGCGACGCAAAGCCGCTCCTGCTGGAGATTCTGCATCAGCATCTTGAAGCCCTGCCCCTCGTGGCCGAGCAGGTTGCCGACCGGCACGCGGCAGTCTTCGAAGAACAGTTCGCTGGTGTCCTGACCGCGCAGTCCAAGCTTGTCGAGCTTGCGGCCGCGCACAAAGCCGGGACTGGTCGCCTCGACGAGCATCAGGCTGACGCCCTTATGCGGCGGATTCGCCTTCGGGTCGGTCTTGCAGACGACGATTATGAGGTCGGCAATCTGACCATTGGAGATGAAGGTCTTCGCACCGTTGAGGACGTAGTTGTCGCCGTCGCGACGCGCCGTGGTCTGGACCGCGGCAAGGTCGGAGCCGGTGCCGGGTTCGGTCATCGCGATCGCGAGGATAATCTCGCCGCTGATCGTGCCGGGCAGATAGCGCTTTTTCTGTTGCGCGTTGCCGAAACTCGTGATGTACGGCATGCAGATGTCCGAATGCAGCGACATCATGAGGCCGTGCGCGCGCACGCGCGACATTTCCTCCATCACGATCGCGTCGTAGATAAAATCGACGCCGGCGCCGCCGTATTCCGCGGGCGCGTTGGCGCCAAGAAACCCGGCCTCGCCCATTTTGCGCCAGCTCGCGCGATCGCTCATTCCGTTGCGATTCCACTCCGGGACTTTCGGCGCGATTTCGGTTTCGACGAAGCGGCGCACCTGGGTGCGGAACATTTCGTGTTCTTCGGTGAAGATATCTCGTCGCATTAGTCTGGGTCCCTGGTGCTGCGCAATTTACTCTGAGCTTTCTGATCGTTACCGGCGCTGCGCAATTTTCGCAACGCGTTCAGATCGTACTGTGGCAGATTGTCGGCGATTTCAAACCACGGCGCTCTGAATTCGACGAAGATGTGCTTGTCAGCTTTTAGCTCAGGATCGTCATCGAGCGAACCGGACGGAACTTCGAACCATGTTGAATCCGGTTTCGGATTTGGCACCGGCGAGCCGCATCGGCGGCAGAAAAAATTGCGATACGGCGGCGGCTCGCGTAAGATCGGCGCTTCGTATGTACTGATCAACTCCCCGCCTTCGATAAGCCGAAAATCCTTCGTCATCACGCCGAGACCCGCGCTGAACGCCGAGCCCGACACTTTCCTGCATCGATGACAATGGCACAATTCGAATGGCCCGACCGCTTTTTCGATTTCGAAGCGAACGCCTCCGCATAGACAGCTTCCTTTCATCATAACGACCCCTTACTCGAACCCGCGGCAGTCACGCGGTTCGTGGCGACAATCCGCGCTTTGCTTTATTATTGAACGATTGGTATGTGATGTTATTCAAGCCAACACTGGTACGTCCACATGGACGACCGTAGTTCCAGGCTCACGGAGGCCTTATAGATGAAAGTCGGTGGCGCTGTAATTTTTCAAAACCCAATGAATGAACGTTCAGACGTCGAAGTTTATCAACGCGAGCTGCGTATCGGCGATATGTACGAGCCGCTCGGATTCGATTCGATCTGGAGCGTCGAGCATCATTTCGACGACTACACGATGTGCCCCGACGTGCTGCAGTTCCTGACCTATTACGCGGGACGCACCAAGACGATTCAGCTTGGATCGATGGTGGTCGTGATGCCGTGGCATGACCCGATGCGCGTCGCGGAGCAGGTGTCGGTGGTCGATCACATGTCGAACGGGCGCATGATCCTGGGCCTCGGGCGCGGGCTTGCGCGGATCGAGTTCGAGGGCTTCCGCGTACCGCTCGGCGAATCGCGCGAGCGCTTTATCGAATCAGCCGAGATGCTGATCGAGGGACTCGAGAAGGGCTACTGCGAATACGACGGCAAGTACATCAAGCAGCCGCGCCGCGACATCCGGCCCAAGCCGTTCAAGTCGTTCAAGGGACGCACTTACGCCGCGGCCGTCTCGCCCGAGTCGGCGCGGATCATGGCGAAGCTGGGCATCGGCATCCTGATAATTCCGCAGAAGCCGTGGGAAGCAGTCGCGCAGGAACTGGGCGAGTATCGCACTATCTACAAGCAAGTGAACGGCGGAGAGCCGCTGCCGACGATCGCGGCGGGCTGGACCTTCTGCGACAAGAGCGCCGATCGCGCGCGCGAGATGGCGGTGAAGTACATCGGCGGCTACTGGAATACTGCGCTGCGTCACTACGAGATGGCGAGCGAACATTTCGGCAAGGCCAAGGGCTACGAGTACTACGAGCAGATGGCGAAGAGCCTCGGCGGCAACACCGACGCGTCGATCGAGTACTTCCTGAACCTCCAGGTTTGGGGCACGCCCGAGATGTGCTTCAGCAAGATCGACGACATCCGTCAAAAGGTCGGCGCCGACCACTACACCGGCGTCTTCAGCTATGCGGGAATGCCGTACGATGACGCGGAGAAGAGCCTGCGTCTGTTCGCCAAGGAAGTTATGCCCGAGCTGAAGAAGCTCAACGGCATAAAGGCGGAAGCGGCCTGATTTGTTTTCGTTAGAAGAATGAAGCGAAGGGCAGTCCGGCAATCGGGCTGCCCTTTCGCATAGCGGTATTGAATCCATCGTATCGACCAAGCGAGTAGAACGAGAGGAGCACGCAGCGATGCATGATCTGGTAATTCGAAACGGCAAAATCGTTGACGGCACCGGCGCGCCCGCGTTTACCGGCGATATCGCGATCGATGACGGCGTCATCACAAGTGCCGGCGGCAAAGCCGGCGCGGCACGGCGCGAAATCGACGCAACCGGACTGGTAGTCGCACCCGGCTGGGTCGACATACACACGCACTACGACGGTCAGGTCACGTGGGATCCATACTTGAGTCCGTCTAGCTGGCACGGCGTGACGACGCTCGTCATGGGCAACTGCGGCGTCGGCTTCGCGCCCGTCCAGCGCGGCCAGGAGGAATTCCTGATCGGCTTGATGGAAGGCGTCGAGGACATTCCGGGCACCGCGCTGTCGGAAGGAATCAAGTGGAATTGGGAATCGTTCCCCGAGTACATGGACGCGATCGAGAAGATGAAGCGCGTGCTGGACGTCGGCGCACAGATGCCGCACGGGTCGCTCAGGACCTACGTCATGGGCGATCGCGGAGCGCACAACGAGGAAGCGACGCCGGATGACATCGCAAAGATGGCGGCGCTGGTGCGCGATGCGCTGAAGGCCGGGGCGCTCGGATTCACGACCTCGCGCACGATGCTGCATCGCGCCAAGAACAAGGAACTGGTGCCGGGCACCTTCGCCAGCGAGGCGGAGTTGCTTGGAATCGGGCGCGCGATGGGCGACGTGGGTCACGGCGTGTTCGAGATGGCGTCGGACATGGTGGGCGCCGACGCGACGATGGAATGGATGATTAAGCTCTCGACTGAAACCGGTCTGCCGATCACGTTCGCGATGGCGCAGACCGATAACGATCCAACGGCATTTCGGCGAGTGCTCGATCGCGTGCGGAAATACAATGCGGAAGGCGCGCACCTGGTGCCGCAAATTCCCGGGCGTCCGACCGGGATGCTGATGGGCCTCGAGAGTTCGCTGCATCCATTCATCACGCATCCGGCTTATAAGGAGATTGCGCATATGCCGATCGACGAGCGCGTTGCGAAGATGCGCGAGCCGGAAACGCGCGCGCGAATCCTTGCCGATCAACCCGGCGTCAAGGATCGGATGACGACTTATTTCGTGACGAACTTCGACAAATATTTCGCGCTCGGCGATCCGCCGAACTACGAGCCCAAGCGCGAGGACAGCATCGCGGCGCGCGCGCAGCGTGAAGGCAAAACTTCGCAGGAGCTTACCTACGAGATGATGCTGCAGCGCAACGGCCGCGAACTTCTGTACGCTCCGTTCGCGAATTACTCGGACTACAACTTCGACGCGCTGCGCGAGATGCTGCTCGATCCGATCACGGCGCTCGGCCTCAGTGACGGCGGTGCGCATTGCGGACTCATCTGCGACTGCAGCATGCCGACCTATTTGCTGACGCACTGGGTGCGCGATCGCAGCCGCGGCGAGCGTCTGCCGATCGAGTTTGTGGTGAAGCGCCAGACCAGCGACACCGCGAAGTTCTACGGACTGCACGATCGAGGAGTGCTCGCGCCCGGCATGAAAGCCGACGTGAATGTGATCGATCTCGCGGGCCTGAAGCTGCATCCGCCGCAGATGGTGTTCGATCTGCCGGCGGGCGGGCGCCGATTGATCCAGCGCGCCGACGGCTACAAGTACACGGTGGTAAGCGGCGAGGTTACGTTCCAAGACGGCAAGCCGACCGAGGCGATGCCGGGTAAGCTGATTCGCGGTCCTCAGCCGGCACCGACCGCCAGCGCCTGATACGACTGCACCATTTGCCTGAATCACCAGGGCCGGACGGTTCGCCGTTCGGCCTTTTCTGTTTTTCTCGAAAGCTTGTTGACGAGTTCAGCGAACTCATCCGGTGTGGCCTGCTGCGCGCCGCTGTGCTAGATTCTCGGCTTCGACGTTAAGAAGGCACTCCCAAGATGTTGAACAATCCAGAAAAGAACCGGGGCGATCGTCCCGTGGGAGTGTGCTCGAACGTAGATTGACTAGCTGACAGATCAACAAACGCGTTCAGGCGGCCACGGGTGAGTAAGTCATCTGTGGCCGTTTTTTTTCGATCAAACGACGTCAAACGTCGAAGGCAGGCAAGCCGATGCTCGTACAAGTGGAAAATCTGACCAAGACATTTCGCGACTTTACCGCCGTCGAGAAGGTCTCGTTCCACATCGAGGCCGGCGAAATCGTCGGCCTGCTTGGTCCTAACGGCGCGGGCAAGACTACGACGATCCACATGATTCTCGGCTTGATCACGCCGACCTCGGGCCGAATCGAGATTTTCGGCAAATCGATCGCGACCGATCGTGAGGAAATTCTCCAGCAGATGAATTTCACGTCGCCGTACGTGGCATTTCCGTACCGGCTGACCGTGATGGAGAACCTGAAGATCTTTGCGCGGCTGTACGCGATTCCCAATCCGCGCGAACGAATCGACGAATTGCTCGAGCTGTTTGGAATCACAGGGCTCTGCAAGAAGCCGATTGCGCGATTGTCGTCGGGTGAAAACACTCGGGTCGGTCTGTGCAAGGCGTTCATGAACAATCCGCGCCTGCTCCTGCTCGACGAGCCGACTGCCTATCTCGACCCGGAGATCGCATGGCAGGTGAAAAACATTTTGCTCGAGGCGCAGCGCGAACACGGCACCACTATCCTCTACACCTCGCACAACATGGACGAGGTCGAGCGGATGTGTAACCGCATCATTTTTCTCCATCACGGGAAGGTGATCGCGAGTGGCAGCCCGATCGAAATCACGCAAGCGATCCTTGAAGAGGAACGCGAGACGCCGGCGCTGGAAGAAGTCTTCATGCGCGTCGTCAAAGGCAAAGCCGCATGAAAACGTATCGCATAGTCGCCGTGATCGAACGCCATTACTACGAGGCGCGCCGCAACATGGATCGCATCGCGGACATGGTTTACTGGCCCGTGCTCGACATCATCGTGTGGGGCTTTTTCACGATCTATCTGGCGCGCGGGAATCGCCTGCAACCGGGTTTGGTCAGCTTCCTGCTCGGCGCGGCAATCCTGTGGGGATTATTTTTTTCGTTTCAGCGCGACATGGCGGTCGGCTTTCTCGATGAGTTGTGGTCGCGCAACCTGATCAATCTTTTCTCGACGCCGCTCACGGTGTGGGAATACCTGACCGGGCTAATCCTGGTGAACTTTCTCAAGGCAATGGTCGGACTGGTCGCCGCATCGTTGATCGCGATGGCCGCGTACTCGTTCGACATCTTTCCGATGTTGCCGAAGTTCATGCCGTACATGGCGAACCTGGTGTTTTTCGCGCTCTCGCTCGGCGTGATGATCACCGGACTTATCTTTCGTTACACGACCAAGATTCAGGGGCTCGCGTGGAGTTTCGCGGGATTGCTGCAGCCAGTCTCGTGCGTGTTCTATCCGATCGCCGCACTGCCGAGGGTGCTGCGCGGAGTAGCATGGATGCTCCCGACGGCGCATTCGTTCGAAGGGATGCGCAGCGTGCTCGCCGGCCAGGGATTTTCGTGGTTTCATTTCTGGTGGGGCGCCGGGCTGAACGCGGTGTACTTCGTGCTGGCGATCGGCGGTTTCCGCTGGATCTTTGAAGCGGCGCGCCGGCGCGGATTGCTGGTGAAACAGGAGTAAGTCGGCCGAGTGAAAATCAGCCGCCGCTGAGCGCGCAGAGGATTTGCACTTCGTCATCGTCGGTGAGCGCCTGCGACAGATCCGTCACCTGTTCCCGATTCACGAAAAACCGGATGTGACGGCGGATGCGATCCTGTTCGTCGATCATGCGGAAACGGATGCCGGGAAAGGCCGCATCGAGATTAGTCAGTAGCTCCGCAAAGCTCGTGGCGGAAGTAGCAACTTCGCTTCGCCCCTGAGTATATGAGCGAAGCGGACTGGGTATAGTCCCTCGCATCAGGAAAGGGTCGCCGCTCCGAGTCGCCGTAGTAAATGAACGCGCCCTTGCGCGTCCCGACCAGCAATGCGATTTTCTTGCGGCGACCGCCTCGTCCGTTAGCAGCATGAATTTTCGGCTTACTGCCGGTTCGTCCAGCCTTTGCTTTTGACCGTGCGCTGAGACGCTTCATCGTTCCTGCCTCTGCAAGGAGTTTACGAATCGATCGCCGATGGTAGTTTCACGCCGCACATAGTTCAACGCTCAGAATGCTCAATTCGAATTTGAGTCCGGAAATTCAGATTCGACGAATTCGCGGAGCTGGTTGAACCAGACGAGTTTGTCCTTGAAGCCAGGAAAGCTTGCATTCAGCCCGCTCGGATTCGGCAATACGAAAACGCGCGCGCTATCGATCGTTTCGCGCTTGAGGCCCGCGCCGTCGCCCGCGGCGACACCGAAAAATCGCCGGAAGATAGAAATCCCGACGAACGCGACGACCTGCGGATTAGCTTTTCGGATCTTTCTTTCGAGCGTGCGCTTGCCGCGATTCATCTCGTCCGTGGTCAGCTCGGCGGCCGATCGCGTCGCGCGAGCGCATAGATTAGTCAGCGCCAAGCCATACTCGGTCAGCCTCGCGTCGTCGTCGCATGTGAGTTCCTCGGGAATCAGACGCGCCGTGTAGAGCAGACGCCAGAACGGATTTCCGGGGCTCGCGAAATGGTGGCCGACCTGCTCGGAGCGAAGACTCGGATTGATTCCAACGAACAATATTCGCGGCTTGATCGTCAGGATATCGCGCAGCGGAGCCACGCGATCACTGAAACCAACCCTTGACGGTGTTCAATGGATTGGGCAGCGAAGAAGAATTCGATCTTGAACCAGTGGACGAGCCGCCGCGAATCAGCGTGCCGACCGCACTCACGCCACTCTGGATGATGCGACCGGGCGCGGTGATCGTGCCCACCGCCACGCGCTCCGCGAGCATCGGGAGGTCCGGCAAAACGTGGACGCCGGGCAGTTTTCCAGAGACCGACACCGGTATCGCGATTTGCACGCCGAACGACAGCGTGATGTCCGCCTCCATCGCCAGGTTCTTGTCCATGTCGAACCATCCGTCGCCCCTGATTCCGTAGTCCGGCGAGGTTGCCCTCAAATCGTGAGTCGTAAACCGCGTTCCAACCAGTTGGAAACTCATGCTCGCACTGTTGAGTTCGGTATCCGGATCGACCAGCAAACCGTGATGGCTCGGCGAAAACGCGACCTTGACGATCTGGCTAACACCGGGCGCAGCGGCGACGGCGTTGATCGCGTCGGCGACAATATTCACCCCCACCAACTTTCCGTTCGCGAGCGCGAGTCGTCCGCTGCCGCGCAGTGTCGGCTTGATGCGATCCCACGATGAACCGGCGCCCGAAGCCGCCACGTTGCCGCTCAGAAATCCGCGAACCGTGTCGGCAGCTCCGATGCTTTGCGAACGCAATCCTTGTTCGACATTCAGATTGTTCATCGCGATCGCGACGGTGAAGTGCGGCTCTGCGCCGAGACTCGCGTCAATCTGCGCGGAGATCGAACCGTCCAGCAGATTCATCTTGAGCGGGATCGCATCGAGTCGGCCGTCCTTATACGCAACGGTTGCGTCGAGATTCAGGTAGCCGATGTTTGCCAGTTGTCCTTCGGGCGATTTGATCCGGGCGTTGAGCCGCGGCGAGTTCAGCGCACCGTCGGCGGTACCGCTAATGACTATTTGATTGACTATTTCGCCGGCCGGCCGATCGGGGTACAGATCTGCCAGTTTCAGCGCGTCCGCCTGTAACGTATAGCTGACATTCAACGGATTTGATGACGCGACGTGCGCTTCGAGTGACGCTTTCGACGAGCCAATCACGAAAGTTGCCTTCTCGGTGATCTCATTGCCGGGCTGAAAGCGGAACGCGCCACTCAACTCGGAAATAGCCGGCCACGATGCCCCAGGCTTCGCCGCAACATTATTCAGCGTCACGGTTCCATCGAGGTCGGGCTCGCCATTGATGAGTTTCACATTTCCATGGAGCTCGCCGGTGCCGGAGAGCCCATAACTCGTCATCGGTGGCACGATCGCGGCCAGGCTCGCGAGGCTGAAACTGTTGGTATCGATTTGCGCGCTCGGCGGACGTTTACCTCCGATCGAAATGTTCTTCGCAGCCAGTTCGAGGTCGGCCAGCTTGGCGTTCATTTTCGAAACATTGAGTTGGTCGGTGAAAGTTCCGCTGAGATTTATCTCGAGCCGAGCCCCTGCCAGCTTGTCGAGCGCGCCCGCATATACCAGCCGATGCGCGGTCAGGTCGGTGCCGACCGTGAACGGCATTTCCGCCCACGTTCCCTTGATGATGCCACTCACCGAAAACGGATCGGAGATCGAGAGCTGCTTCGGTATGGCGGAGCCGACGTCGGCGAGTGAACGAACGCGATCGAGCTTGATTGAATCACAGCCGAACTTGAGATCAAGCGGGAGCGCGGACAGGTCGAGTACGCCGTCTTTGAGCAGCGGGCCGACTTTGCCGGAAGCCTGGGCGTTGTGCTCCTCACCCAGAACCGAAGCCTTCAGGTCGACATCGAATGGAGCAGTGGCGCTGACATTGGCGAGCTCCAGCTCAATGTGATTGAACTCGATGGGCGTGGCTTGTTGCGAGAGATCGGTGTAATAAATCGCGCCATCTTCGACGCTGAACGAACCGATTGACAAGTCAGCCAGCGCCGATCGTTTTCCTCCGTGGTGTTTTTCATTTTGAGTGGCCGGGGTCTCAGGCGGTCCGCCGAGCGAATCGAGATTGAGAGCGCCCTGCGCGTTCATCAACACCCGGATGTCCGGTTTGATAAATTCGATACGCTTGACTTTGACCTCGCCTCCGAGAAGCGGAATGAACTCGAGCCTCGCTGATACTTCGTCGGCGGCAAGGAACGGGCGTTTTGAGAAAGCCGGATCGTCAGCGATCGTCAGACCGGTCAATTCTGCATAAACACCCCAACCGGCACGCGCTTGTATTTTCTGGACCACGATCGCGCGTCCGAGCGCCGCACTGACTCGATTGAGAATGCGATGCTGGTTCGAATTGACGATCGAACTGAGATTGAAGAACGCATACGTAATGAGTGCGCCGGCGATCGCGAAGACGACGCTCAGAGCGACGCTCGACCAGACGAGGATTCTGCGCATCGTTGCCGGCACGGGTATGGTGGCTTCCTCCGCTCAGAGAGGCGTTATCAATTCGCCCGCCTGGTCGCAACTTGCAGGTGCGGCCGCGGCGATACGCTGCCAGTCGTCATCGGCAAAAGCGGACCGCTCTGATATTCTGGCGATGACCAATCGACGAATCCAACAGCCAGGGTGCATCAATGGCGCGCGGCAAGAAGTTTACCGATCCGACCGATCTCGAAATTGTCGAAATGCATCGCCGATTCATCGAGGTGATGGAACAAGTCAGGCTCGAGACCATCAGCGCCGAAATGAAGCAGCACTACTTGAGGATCATGACCTCGCTGACGGAAAAGCTCGCGATGCCGAGCAAGCCACTCGGCGAGGTCGTCGGCGAAGTCATGGCCGAGGCAACTCCTTTTATTTTCCAGGCGATGCAGCGCTAGCGGCTTCGCCGTTGCGAACAAATCTACCCCTCGAAGGCGTATCCGCTTTCTTCGTGCTGACTTAGGTCGAGACCGATCTCCTCGTCTTCATCGAACACCCGGATTCCCACCAGCGCATCGGTGACTTTCAGCAACACCATGGTCCCGATGAAGGAAAACGCCATGGTCGCTACGACCGCAATCGCCTGCATCATCAGCAAGCGCGGATTGCCGAAAAAGAGGCCGTTGGCGCCGGCTGAGTTGACCAGGGTGCTGGCAAATAGTCCGGTCGCGAGCGCGCCCCAGATGCCGCCGACCCCGTGAACGCCGACAACATCGAGCGCGTCGTCATAGCCGAAGCGCTGTTTCATTCGCACCGCCGAGAAACATAGAATCCCCGCGGCGCCGCCAATAACGAGTGACGCCATCGGCCCGACGAATCCTGACGCTGGCGTGATTGCGACAAGGCCGGCGACTGCGCCGCTCGCCGCGCCAAGCAGGGTGGGTCGTCCACTGGTCCACCATTCTATCGCCAGCCATGAGAGGGTGGCTGACGAGGCCCCCAGGTGCGTTGCGACAAACGCCGAAACTGCAAGGCCGTTGGCCGCCAATGAACTGCCGGCGTTGAACCCGAACCACCCGACCCACAGCAGCGCGGCGCCGGTAAGCGCCATCGTCAGATTGTGCGGTCGCATCGGCACATGCGGGTAACCTCGGCGCGGACCGATCGTCAAAGCACCCGCCAGCGCCGCGACTCCCGACGAAATATGCACGACGGTGCCGCCCGCGAAATCGAGCACGCCGAGCTGACGAATCCATCCGTCAACGCCCCATACCCAGTGCGCAAGCGGATCGTAAATGAACGTGATCCACAGAATGCTGAAGACGAGAAACCCCTTGAATGACATCCGCTCCGCGATTGCGCCGGTGATTAACGCCGGCGTGATCACGGCGAACATGCATTGATAGATCATGTGCGCCTGATGCGGCACCGTGGCGGAATAATCCGCATACGGCGTCGTGGCGCTGACGCCCATCAATCCGACCCAAGAGAGACTGCCGACGATCGCATTGCCCGGCGAGAACGCCAGGCTGTAGCCGAACAGCACCCATTGAATCGACACGATCGCGACCAGGATGAAGCTCTGGATCAGGGTCGAGAGCACGTTCTTGCGCCGCACCAACCCGCCGTAGAAAAGCGCGAGCCCGGGGATCGTCATCATCAGCACGAGAGCAGCCGAGAGCAGCAGCCAGGCGGTGTCGGCACCATCGATCTTCGATGCGGCGTGAGTTTCGGCGCTTGCGGGCGAGGCGAGCGCAAGACAGCCTCCGGCCGTCAACATGAGCCAGTTACTGCGTGATCTAATTTTGGCAAAGTTCATCGTCACAGGCTCCAAGGTCGCGGTCTTTGCTTGGTGGAAACAACTGTCGAAAAAATGTGTCAAATACAACCCGCGAATTTAAAAAAAATTCGCAAACGAAAAGAGGCGGCCGGTCGGACCGCCTCTTCGGAGATTCGTCCGCCCGGAGATCAGCCCTTGGGCAGTTGCAGGATTCGCTCGCCGATCATGTTTTTCTGCACTGGCGAGGTCCCGCCGGCAATCGTCATCGCTTCCGACGAGAGGATTCGCCGCATCCAGTCGCCTTCGGGTGCGAACGGTGAGCGTCGCTCGAGCATCGCGTATCCGCCGAGGATGCGCGTGACAAATTTCGTCATTCGCTGACCGAGATCGGTGGAGAGCAGCTTGGAGATCGAGGCCTCGGGCCCCGGTTGCTGCCCCTTGAGACGCTTCGAGAGGCTCCTGAGGCCGTTGTATTTCTTGGCGGTCGTCTCGATCGCGAACTGGGCGATCTGCTGGCGAATATCGTTGTCCTCGATCGCCGGCCGTCCATTGACGTGGACCGACTTCGCGATCTGCACGATCTGCTGCAGCACTTGCTCGGTACCGCCGAGCGTCTCGCCGATGCCGAATCGCTCATGCATCAGCGTAGCGACCAGCACCTGCCATCCCATGTTGATCGGTCCGAGCAGGTTCTCCTTCGGCACTCGAACGTCTTCGAAAAAAATCTCGTTGAATTCCGAGTCGCCGGTAATTTGCTTGAGCGGCCGCACGGTCACACCGGGACTCCGCATATCGACGATCAGCGCGCTCATTCCCTTATGCTTCGGCGCTTCGGGATCGGTTCTTACGAACAGCTGACAGAACTGCGAGCGATGCGCGATCGTGGTCCACACCTTCTGCCCGTTGACGATGAACTCATCGCCCTTCAACTCCGCGCGGCACTGGATCGACGCGAGGTCCGAGCCGGCGCCCGGCTCCGACATGCCCTCGCACCAGATTTCCTCGCCGGCGAGAATCGGCTGCAGGTAGCGCTTTTTCTGCGCCTCGGTGCCCCACTGCATGAGCGCGGGACCGTTCATGATCACGCCGAGCACGTTGCATCCCATCGGCAGGTTGAGGCGTCCGAGCTCCTGGTTGAAAATCAGTTGCTCGATAAACGTCGCGCCGCGGCCGCCGTATTCTTTTGGCCAGGTGAGTCCGGCCCACCCGGCGTCGTAGAGCTTGGTGTGCCAGCTCTTCAGGCGATGCCAGTTTTCCTCATCGCCGCTCGCTTCGGGATCGTCGCCGCGCGGCCCGAGCGATCGGGGCCGGTTCGCTTCGAGCCAACTCCGCACCTGCATCCGATACGCATCTTGTTCAGCCGACCAAGTGAAATCCATGGAGTACTCCCTTACTTTGGGGCGGTCCGAGGCGACGCGGTTGCTTGATCCGTCGCTCTCGGCCGTTTGTACTATAGCCCAAAAGCGATCATGAATCGTAACAGTCCGTTCTCCTATGTGTGCAACGCGTGCGGGCGATGCTGCCATGACAAGGTGATCACGCTGTCGCCGTATGACGTGCTGCGAATAGCGCGCACCAGGCGAATCACAACGGCCGAGGCGATCGCGCGGTACACGATTCGACGCGGATCGATCCTGAAATTCACCGATCATGGCGCATGCATCGCGCTCGAGGGCGTGCGCTGCGGGATGCATCGTGGACGTCCGCTGGCGTGCCGCCTCTATCCCCTGGGAATCGAGCGAATCGACGATAGTAGCGACGAGCAGTTCGTCAAGCTCGAGCCGGCAACTGGATCGCTCAGCGTGTATGGCGACCAAGCCGCGGTCGAGGATTTTCTAGCTGAGCAGCAAGTAGCTCCGCATCTCGACGCAAATGCACGATATGGATCGTTGCTGCCGAAGTTTCGCGAGCGAATCGATGCGATCGTAGATTTCGATCTCGTCGAGCCGCGCGAATTCCGGCGGCGCGCAATACGGGAAGCGCTGGCTGAATCAGGTTATGATCCCAACGCGATTATCGATGCGATCTTCGATTCGGATAGCGTTGGATGCGCGCGCGACGACGATGCGGCTACGGTGTCGGCGCATCTTGCCGTTCTCTCGACGATGATTTGCGACGAGAGGTATCCCGAGACGCTCGCGGCGGCGGCCGTTCTGCTGGCAGTCAGTCTCGGCTACTCACCGAGCGAGGCGATGCGTTAACCAGCCTCAGTCGGCAGCCGGTGTTGGCGTTTGCTCAGGAGCAGCGGGCGTGGCGTCGGCCGCACCGAGATCGTTCAGAATCTCGATCGCGTGAGTCGCCGGATCCACGTTGGGATAGACCTTCAGCACCTTGCCGTTCTCGTCGATCACGTAAGTGACCCGCCGATCGAGTCCGAGGATCGGGATGCCATTCGCCGCGCCGTAGGCGCTCGCTATTTTTCGATCCGGATCGAGCAACAGCGAAAATGGCAGACTGTATTTCCTTATGAATTCTTTGTGTGAGTCCGCCGAATCGATACTGCAGCCGAGCACGACCAGCCCCGCATTCTGAAACCGCGCGTAGCCGTCACGAAACGCGCACGCCTCCTTGGTGCATCCGGGCGTGTCGTCCTTTGGATAAAAATAGAGAATGACTTTGCGGCCGTGGAAATCTGACAGCGAGACGGGCGTCTGCTGATCGCCGGCAACCATCTGCGCCGAAAATGGCGGCGCAAGCTGGCCTACCTTGACCAGATCCGCGCGCGCGATTCGCGGCCTGAGCGCGATCGCGCCGACCGCCACCACGAGCACGATTAAAGCAAAGGTCAACAACTTCATACGATGACCGCCAGCCGCCCCCCTTTTAACACTCGACGGCGGCGAAAAGTTCCAGATGTTTCAGACCTGATACAGCCATTCGCGATAGCGAGGATCCCGCCCGCGCAACGCATCCTGGAACACCTGTATCACCTTGGCCGTGATTGATCCGGGCCGCCCCGAGCCGATTTTGCGATCGTCAAGCTCGACCACCGGCGTCACTTCCGCGGCCGTGCCGGTCATGAATGCTTCATCGGCGATGTAGAATGCGTCGCGCGCAAAATATTGCTCGCGCACCTCGATCCTGAGGTCGCGCAGAATCCGGATGACTGCGTCGCGCGTGATTCCGGCCAGCACCGAGGTGAGCGGCGGCGTCGACACGATCCCGTCGCGAATCACGAAAACGTTCTCGCCACTGCCTTCCGCGACGAAACCCTCGGTATTGAGCAGTAGCGCTTCGTCGTAACCGTTGCGACGCGCTTCATAGCCGGCGAGGATCGAATTGACGTAATGCCCGGTGGCCTTCGCGGCCGGCATCATCGAGTTGTGATGAAATCGCACGAACGACGAGGTCTTGAGCCTGACGCCTTTTTCAATGCTGTCCTGGCCGAGATACGCGCCCCACGGCCACGCCGCGATCGATACGCGAATCTTGTTGCCACGTGCCGAAAGTCCCATCTCGCCTTCGCCAAAGAACACCAGCGGCCGCAGGTAGCATTCGGCGAATTTGTTCACCCGCACGACATCGACGCATGCCTTGAGCAATTCCTCCTGGCTGTAAGGAACTTCCATCTCGACGATGTGCCCCGACTCGATCAGCCGCCGAATATGCTCCCGGCCGCGGAAAATCGCCGAGTGACCGTTGTCGGTCTTGTAGCAGCGCATCCCTTCGAACACGCCCAGCCCGTAGTGCAGGCTGTGGGTGAGCACGTGCACGGTGGCCTGATCGTAGGGCACCATCACACCGTCCATCCAGATTTTGTCGGAACGTAAATTGTTGGCCGCCAAGGATTTCTCGCCTCTCGTCCGGAATGAAATTGGCCGCAAGCTCGCGCGATACCGCGCGCATCGTCTGCAACGCCAAGTTAGTAGAAGCGGATTGGTTAGTCGATGGCTATCTGAAACGAACGAAACAGTCGAAGCGGTCAGATCAGTCGCGCTCGCGCTCCGAGCCAGCCGAATTGCCGTCAACCGAACCGCGACCATCCGAACTTCCGTTATCGAGATGCGGCTGCTGGCCGGATCCGCTTTGATCGGTCGCCGTCGAAGCGCCAGCGCCTGCCTGATTCGAGCCGAACCCGCGGCGTGCGCGACGACGCCGCCGGCGCCGGCGATGGTCGCCGGCCGGCGATTGCGAAGCGGCTGGAACGGGCGTCACGGCGAAGCTGTCAGGATCGGCGAGAAACCGCATCATGCGGCTGGTGTCGATACTGTAGGTGGGGGCGGTCATCTCGAAGAACAGCCGCGCGTCGGGAAAGTACGGCCGGCGCATCAGGCGTCGCGTGCGCCGGGTTGGAGTCGCGAAATTCTCGAACGCCTCGAGGATCAGACGCATCTGCTCGGTGTCGCCGCGAGCGAACCCGCGTGCGCGAAGCGATGCCAGCAGATCGATTCGCTCCGCACGGGCGCGCCCGAACTGACGGCGGAACACGTCGAGCATCAGCGCGGACAGCACCGTCGATCGCTCAGGTATTGCGCCCGCCGCGATTGCCTTGCCGAGCGCCGCGACGTTGCGAATCGTGGCCTGCTCCGACAGCGTGCCCTCGCCCGCCTTCAGATGCTCCGACAAAATCGGCACCACGGATTCGAGAAGTCCGAGTTCCTCCATCAGAACGACCGCGTGCGCGGCTTCGGGCTGTCCCAGTGTGCGAAATGTTTCTTCGACCAGGCGCGGAACCGCGGCTTTGCGCAAATCCGCGCGATGCCGTTCAATTGCGGCGCGCGTCGCCGGCTCGATTTCAAAGCCAAGTTTCGCGGCGAAGCGCACCGCACGCATCATCCGCACCGGGTCTTCGCGCATCCTGATTTCAGGATCGCCAATCGTGCGGATCAGGCGCGCTTCGAGATCGTTGACGCCGCCGGGAAAATCGATCACCTGAAACGATTGCGCGTCGTAAAAAAGCGCGTTGACGGTGAAATCGCGGCGAAACGCATCTTCCTCGGGCGTGCCGAAAGTATTGTCGAGCCGGATCAGCGGATCGTCGCTATCGGCGACCCCCTCGGCTTGACGCCTGAAGGTGGCGACCTCGACATTCTGCCGTCCAAAGAAAACGTGCACCAGGCGAAAGCGCCGGCCGATCAGGCGTGAGTTGCGGAACAAATCGCGCACTTCCTGCGGATGCGCCGAGGTTGCGACGTCGAAGTCCTTGGGCCGTCGCGAGAGCATCAGATCGCGCACACTGCCGCCCACCAGAAACGCAAGGTAGCCCGCACCTGTCAGGCGATAGAGCACCTTCAGGACGTTGGCGTCGATATCTCGACGTGAGATGGGATGTTCCGCGCGCGCGAGTATGCGAGGTTCCAAAAGCTACTTCCGGCGGTCCCGAGATTCGCCCCAACCGTAGCACGACAGAGCAGAGTCTTCACCGGCCCGTCTCGCCCTGCCAATAGTGCGGCAAACGAGTTAGGCTTGAAGTAACCAAGGAGAATTTCCAATGGCAGAGTTCTTGACCGATGTTAAAACGATTCGACAACGCGCTCGCGCACACATGGAAGCGGGCGCCGTCACCGAGGGATACAAGGCGGACCGCAAGAAGGTGCTGTCCGTCCTCAATGAAGTGCTCGCGACAGAAATTGTATGCGTGCTGCGCTACAAGCGTCACTACTACATGGCGCAGGGGATCAACGCCGACGCCGCCAAAAAAGAATTCTTGCAGCATGCCAACGAAGAGCAGCAGCATGCGGATTGGGTCGCTGAGCGAATTACGCAACTCGACGGCGAGCCGAACTTCAATCCGGACGGCCTCGCGACCAGGAGTCATTCGCAATATGCCGAGGGGCAAAACCTGACGGAGATGATCAAGGAAGATCTGGTCGCCGAGCGAATCGCGATCGAGACCTACTCCGAGATCATTCGATGGCTCGCCAATGACGATCCGACCACGCGAATCATGATCGAGCAGATCAACAAGGCCGAAGAAGAGCACGCCAACGACATGGCGGACCTGCTGAAGAAGATGTCCTGACGATTTTCCCGCAGACACGGGCGGCTGCTGCGCTGCCCGTGTCTGGTTTCCCGAATCTGATTACAGGGCGCGCAGGAACGCCACCAAATCCTGCTTCTCCTCCGCGGTCAGTTTGTCGCCGAGCACCAGGTTGAAGAACTCGACCGTGTCGTCCAGCGTCAGCAAACGCTCATCATGCAGGTAGGGCGGGTTGTCCTTGACGCCGCGCAGCGGGAACGTCTTGATCTTCCCGTCCCCGACCTCCATCGCGTAGTTGACCATTTCCGGTTTGAAGAAGCGCTCCGTTTCGAGATCGTGCATCAGGTTGTCGGTGTAATAGGGCGGCTGATGGCAGCTCGCGCATTGGCCCTTACCGAAGAAGATCCCCTGTCCCCGCATTTCGGCTGGCGTCGCCTTGGCGGGATCAAGCTTGCCAAGCAAGTCAAGTTTAGGCGCGGGCGGGAAGTCCAGCATCTCCTCGAAGTCGGCCATGAAGTCGACCTGGCTGCCGCGCTCGAGCGGGTTCACGCCCTTCTTCGCAGCGGTCACGATGTCGCCGTCGAAATAGGCCGTGCGCTGCTCGAACTCGGTGAAATCCTCGATCGTCTTCAGCGCGCGCTGCGAGCCGAACAGCCGTTGAATGTTAACGCCGCGGAGCGACACTGTCCCGATGCGGTGACGGAACCACTCCGGGCGGGTATCGGGGGCGAGGTGCGTGGTGCCGTTCTGGTGGCCGTTCGAATGGCAATCGAAGCAGGCCGAGCCTTGGCTGGGTATTTCCGATTTGCGATCGTCGGTTGCGTTGAACTGCTGTTGCGGGAATGGCGTCAGCAACAAGCGCAGCCCCTCCAACTGACGTGGCGTGAGAATGCCGTTGAACATCTCGAAGTAGTTGGTGAGCGAAACCAGCTTGCCTTGCGAGACATCGCCCAGATCCGGTCGCGGGGTCAGGTACATGGCTGGCGGAAATGCGGCCAGGAAGCGTTCGGGCAGGTCGAAATCGATGTCAAAGCGAGTCAGGTCGCGCCCGTCCTGCCGCTTTATCGCGTCGATCTCCTCCTTCGGAAACACGAAGCCGCCGGTAGGGTGGAAGGGATGCGGCAGGGGGAGGAACCCCTTCGGCCATACGCCCCGCCCACGGATGTCGTCCGGGCTCATCGTCGCCAGCTGATCCCACGTCACCCCGGATGGCAGCTTGACGCGCACACCTTGCTGCAGTGGTTTTCCACGTTCCATCGTCACGCCTCGGGCAGGGTGATCGCCCAAGTCGTAGCGCTCGTCGAGCAGCGCCTGATGTTCGCGTTCGATGCCCGGCTTGGCTGCCACGTCCTGGGCCATCCTTGCCGCGAATGGCTGATCGATGGCTATCGGCTGATAGCTTGTCAGCCCGCGTGGCCCCTTGTAGTAGCCCTCGGTCCCCTTCAGGTACGGGTTCGGGGCACCCTTCTGGGACCCCTCTTGGGCGTCGGCGTGGACGAACGACAGAATCAGGCCCGACATTAACAGAACAATCCAAATCCGGTTGCTCGGTCTGATCATGGCTTTTTCTCCCTCGGATTGTGCTTGTCTCGACCGGTTGGCGCTGTGATGGCGAGGAGAGGTCCAGCGCCGATACTGGCCGCCGCCTCCGAACATCGAAACCGGATTCCGTTTTACTCTCCGATTTCAGCTCGCCTTATAGACCAAACGGCGGCCACCCAGCAAGGTTTTATCTGGGTATTGTGTACATGCCGTGTCGAATTTCTCCGCGACGTAGATTTCCCGCTTGCAGGACCATTGCGATATGGATTGACTGCGCGTCTGGGTATAAACTCGCCTACTTCGATGAATTAGATCGGCGTTCTTCTTTCCATTTTCCGCAACCGAAGGGACGGCAACCGCGTGATTCCGATTCGCTACAACTTGCGCAGCCTGATGGTGCGGCGCGCCACCTCGCTCATGACCGCGCTGGTGGTGGCGCTGGTCGTAATGATCCTGTTCATCCTGTCGGGATTCGTCGCGGGACTCCGCCAGACAGTCCTGAAAACTGCGGTGCCCGATACCTTCATCGTGCTGAGTCGTGGAACTGCGACTGAACCCGACAGCTACCTGACGCTCGATCAGTACAAGATCATCAAGAGCCACGCGCAGATCGCAACCAACGCGAAAGGGCAGACGCTGGTCTCGCCCGAAATGGTGACCGGTTTCAATCCGGCGCCCGACGAACCGGCGTCGAAGGTGATCTTCACGCATCTGCGCGGCGTCTATCCGATCGCATACGAGGTTCATCGCGGGATGAAGCTTGAAAGCGGGCGATGGCCGGCGGGTGGCGCGGCCGAGATGGTAGTTGGGCGCAAGCTGGCGGCGCGTTTTCCGAATCTCGCAATCGGCAGCGATTTTCGTTTTGGCAAGCGCGATTGGAAAATCGTGGGCGTCTTTTCGGACCGCGATAGCGCCCGCGAATCCGAGGTCCTTACCGATCTCGATCTGCTGACCCAGGACTTTCACATGGGCCACGGCTTCAACTTGCTGCACGTAATTCTGAAGCCGGGAATGGAAGATGCCTTCAAGAGTTCGCTGACGACGGATTCGCGCGTGCGAGTCGACGTGATTTCCGAGCACGAATTCTATACACGCCAGACGGACTTCGTCGATCAGTTGCGCGCATTGGGTCTCGCGGTCGCACTGATCCTCGCGATTGGATCGATCTTCGGCGCGATGAACACGATGTATTCCGCCGTGACGCGCCGCACCGGCGAGATCGGCGTGCTGCGTGCGCTGGGCTTCAATCGCCGAAGCGTGCTGCTCTCCTTCGTCAGCGAAAGTATCCTGCTCGGAATTGCCGGTGCGATTGTCGGCGAGATCCTCGGAATAGTGCTCGCGACGGCGACCGGAATCAGCAGTCAGTTGATGAACGTCGGCCAGTTCATTTTCCGGTTCCAGATGACGCCCGGCGCGTTTATCTCCGGACTGATCGCGGGAATAATGATCGGCGCGCTCGGCGGATTGCTACCCGCATGGCGCGCTTCGAGAATCGGCGTGATTGATTCGTTGCGCGCGGTCTGAATCAGATACCCGCGCGATTCGGATCGCGCGGTAGAGAAAAGATCGCTAAGTGAGTTTCTATGCTGAAGCTTTTCAAATTGATCGAACGCAACATGCGCCGCAACCTTCGGCGCACGATTCTGACCGCGCTCACGATCGCGCTCGCCACCTTCATCTACACGATCCTGATTTGCGTTCCGGCGTCGATGGACAAGGTCGTGAGCGACGCGTCAGGCACGCTGAGACTGATCATCAATAACAAGACTGCGCCGTGGCAGGATTTGCCTGCGCGCTACTGCGACGACATCCGCAAAATGCCCGGCGCGGCGGCGTGCGTCGGGATCACGGGATGGTTCGCGAATTGGCGGAGTCCGAGTGAACCGGTTTTCTGCGCCGCCGCCGGCCCCGAAATTTCGACGGTGTTCCCCGACTACCAGATGACGGAAGAACAGCGCGTCGCGACCGCCAAGGAGCGGCGTTCGGCCATCGTCGGCGAAATCCTGATGCACAAATACGGTTGGAAGATTGGACAGCAGGTCACGCTCCGCGGCACCGACGCCGAGCATATGGAGATGACTTTCGTGATCATGGGGATCATGAAGTCCAAGCGCTATCCCAACACGTTTTTGATTCGCCGCGACTATCTCATGGAAGCGCGCAAAGCGCACGGCGGCAACGACGAGGACATTGCCTGGAATATCATCGTGCGTGCCGACAGCGCGGAAACGTTGGCGCCGCTCGCCAAACAGATCGACGAGCGCTTCGCGAATTCCGATTACGAAACGCGCACCTCGACCGAAAGCGACGCGCTGGCGTCGGGTCTGTCGGCGATGGGTAACATCCGTGGAATTATTTTTGCGCTGTGCGCGGTGGTGATCCTCACGGTGCTGCTGATCGCCGCGAATTCGACCGCGATGATGGTGCGCGATCGCATCAGTGAGGTCGCGATCATGCGTGCTCTCGGCTTTTCGCGGAGTCGCGTCGCCGGCCTTTTGTTTGGCGAATGCGCGGTACTGGGTCTCGTTGGAGGCTTGCTCGGCGCTCTGCCCGCGCTCTGGATGTTCCATGGGGGCGTCACGCTTGGTGCAGTTCTCAGCGGCAATGGCGGATTGTGGGTGACGCCGCGCGAGGCGCTGAGCGCAGTCGTGGCAGCACTGCTGGTCAGCGTCGTCAGCGGCCTTATCCCGATTGTCGCTGCGATCAGGATTCCGCCCGCGCTGGCGTTTCGTAAAGTGGTCTGACTCCCAGCTAGCGACTGTTAGTCTGGAAGGCGTCGGCAGCCGAGTGTAAAATCACTGCCTTCGCGGAACGTGTGACCCTCGCTGATCTCGCCGTCCGAAAAGGGGAGATACGGGTGATTCCGATTCGTTACAACCTCCGCAGCGTCGTCGAGCGTCGTGCGACGTCGCTGATGACGATTCTCGGCGTCGCGCTGGTGGCGATGATTTTCGTCCTCCTGTTCGGTTTTATCGGCGGCCTGCAGCGAACGTTGCTCAACGCCGGTGGCGCCGAGAATTGGATCGTGACCAGGCGCGCCGCGCCCGATGAAACCTCGAGTTACATACCGCACGAGCAGATGGATATCCTTCGCGTGCGCCCGGAGATTGCCCAAGGCAGCGGCGGAGCGCCGCTGATGTCACCCGAAATTTTCGCCGGCGTGAACATCAGCCGCAACAAGCGGGTGAAAGAATTCGCGCTGCTGCGGGGCGTTACGCCGATCGCCTACCAGGTGCATCGCAACATGCGGCTGATCGAGGGGCATTGGCCCGCTCGCGGCAACGGCGAGTGGGTGATCGGACAAAAGCTGCGTGCGCGAAACCCGTCACTCGCGCCGGGCACCAACTACCATTTTGGCCGGCGCAACTGGAACATCGTCGGCATTTTCGCCGACAACGATAGCGCTCGCGAATCCGAAATCTGGACGGATTCGGAAGATCTCCGCGTCAATTTCCAGAATCGCGACCAGGGCACTAACTCGATTCATGTCGTGCTGAAGCCCGCGAGCGGAGATGCGTTCCAACAGGCGCTGAAGAGTGACGGGCGGCTGCCGCTCGATGCGATCACTGAAACGGATTACTACCTGGCGCAAGCCAAAGTAGTTAATCAACTGAGATCGCTCGGGCTGATCGTCGCGCTCGCACTGGGTATTGGCGCAGTATTCGGCGGCATGAACACTATGTATACGGCGGTCGCTCGCCGCCAGCGCGAGATCGGCGTGCTCCGAGCGGTGGGCTTCAGTCGTCGCGACATCCTTGGCAGCTTCGTAATCGAGAGCGCGATCCTGGGAATCGCAGGCGGCGTGGTTGGGATCGTACTGGCCAGCATCGTCGCTCGCGCGACCGGATTGAACAGCCGGTTGATGAACGTCGGCATCACGTATTTCTCTTATCACGCCTCTCTCGCAGCGATCTTCGCAGGCCTGATCGCCGCTACCGTGATCGGCGTGATCGGCGGCCTGATGCCGGCGTGGCGGGCCGCGCGAGTCGGCGTTATCGAGTCACTCAGAGGCATCTGATGATTCTGAAACTGTTCATCGTGGCCCTGCGAAATCTGCGGCGACAGCCGCGCCGCACGATTCTGACCGGCCTCACATTTGCGGTCGCGGTCTTCATCTTCACGGTGCTGATCGCCGTCCCCGCCTCAATGGATATGATCGCGGAAGATGCGTCTCGAGGGATACGGCTGGTCGTAACCGAGCGCAATAACAACACGCTGCCAGTCAAATATTGCAATGCGATCATGAAGATACCGCACGTGCTCGGCTGCTCACCGCAAATTCAGTGGACCGGTATCTATCGCGACCTGCGCGATCCGATCGTCACGACTGGAATTACGACCGATATCAACACGGTTACCGCGAGCAGCGACTACGTGGCGCCGCCAGACGTGGCGAAACAGGTCTTCAACGATCGACGGGGCGCTCTGATCGGCAGCGTCCTGATGCATGAGCACCACTGGAAAATCGGCGAGCCAATTACGCTGCGCAATCTTTCTGGCAAATTCACGCTTACATTTATTCCGGTGGCTGAACTTCCGACGATTTATCTGTCGCGGATATTTTTCTTCAATCGGCAATTGCTTGACGACGCGGTGAAAAACACTTTCGGCGAGAATATCCAGAACGTTGCCGGATACATCTCGGTGCGGGTCGATCGGGCGGAGAACATGGGTTTGGTGGCGAACCAGATTGACGAAAATTTTCACAACTCGGAAGCCGAGACTCAGTCGGTCACCGAATCGGATACGCTCGCGAACTATGTTTCCGCAATCGGCGACGTGCGGACGATCATCTATGGCCTCTGTGTAGTGGTGTTACTGACGATGTTGCTAATCGCGGCCAACTCGATGGCGATGATGGTGCGCGATCGCATCGGCGAGGTCGCAGTCATGCGCGCGCTGGGATTTACGCAGGCTCATGCGGCGGCGCTATTGCTCTGCGAAGCGGCGATGATTGGCGTCACCGGCGCCATCGTCGGCGCCAGTTTCGCTCTTTGGTATTTTGGCACCGGCATGACGCTCGGCGCGTTGACCGGCGCGCTCGGTTACGTAACGGTGCGGCCGGAGACCGCGATCGCAGCGATTCTGGCGGCTTTCATCGTCAGCCTCGCGGCCGCGATTGTGCCTGTGATCAACGCGGCGCGCATTCCGCCCGCGCTCGCTTTCCGCAAAGTCGTCTGATCACTTTTCCTGGCGCCGATAGAAGATCCACGCGCGCTCGACAATCGCCGCGACGTAAAAGATCGCGACCAACGGCGACAATGCGTGCACGACTGCCGCGATCGTCCCGTCCGGCGCCGAAAATGCCAGCGCAATCACCATCGCGTAGTTTACGATTCCGCCCCAATGGCCCAGCCGGCTCTTGATTGGGCCGGCGGCAGCTCTCGTGATGATGATCGAATCGAGCGCGTACTGGCCGAACGAAATCGCGATCAGAACGGGAATGTAAAACGGTAGCACCCCGGCATTGGCCTCGCACCAAAGCGCCGCCAGCACGAACGTTACGTCGGCGATTCCGTCGAGCCATCGGCCGCGATTGCTCGCGACGCCAAGCCGTCGCGCGATTCGACCGTCGATAAAATCGCTGCCTGCCGCGATGATCGCAATGATCAGGTAAGGTGCGCGGCCGGTATGCCCGTGCGTCGCGAGCTCGACCCAGATTGCCGCGAGCGCAAATCGCAGCGCGCTCAGCCCGTTGGGAATCTGCGAGCTCATCGTCGTTGCCGCGATGCCTCAACGCGCCGTTTCGTTCCCGGAGGCGGTCTGTTCTACTATCGATCTCTTATGTTGGGCAAAAATTCTCAGACGATTCAGGTTGTCAGCCACGGCCCATCATGCCTCGACGGTGTGATGGCTGCGGCGGCGGTCGCACGATTTTACGACGGCCATAGAGTGTTCACTACGCTCGCCGGAAACAGCGACGCCGACCGCGTGATCCAGGGACTGAACATCAAGTCCGACGATGGCGGCGAGATCTGGATCACCGACTTGTCCTGGAACTCAACCGCGAGCGCGGACCGCCTTGGCGAGCTTTCCGCCCGGGGTGCGCGCGTTTTCTGGATCGATCATCATCGCACCGCAGTCTCGCGCGCCGATGCACCCGAGTTCAAGGTACCGTTCGCCGGCATCGTGCTCGACGAACAGTACTCCGCCGCGCGGCTAACCTTTAACTACCTGAAGAGCCGGGCGAGCGAACTTCCCGAAGCGCGTCGCGCCGCGTTCGAGGCCTTCGAACCATTCGTGTTGATCGCTGACGATCACGATCGCTGGATCCATCAAATCCCGGAGTCGTCGGATTGGGCGCTCGCCGTGCAGACGCTCGGCGGCATCAACTCGTATCGCGAAATTCTGAAGCTCCGCGAACCCAGGATGAGCCGCAGGCTCCGCTCCGCCTTCGAGTCGGGCCAGGATGGGCTGCGCCGCAGTATCGAACTCGCTCACGCGACGATGGTCGATCGCAAGCTCGACAACGGCATCACGCTGCGCACCGCTTGCTGCTTCGGCTACAGCAGCGAGGTCGCGTCGGAGCTTTACAAGGGACAGCACAAGATGGTCGTCGCACTGTTCGATCTGCGGAGCCAGGGCGTGAGCCTCCGGCGCAGTGCCGATTCCGACGTCGATTTGTCGCTGCTCGCTCAGATGTACGGGGGTGGCGGCCACGTCGCCGCGTCCGGCTTTGCGATCCCCGATTTACGACGCCTTCCGGCCGAGCGCCTAGCCGAAATCCTTGGCGATCAGCTCGAACGCCCTGGATACTCCGGTCAGTCGAACTGAGGTTCGGCGCTTTCAGATACCTATTACCCTTCGCACGGCCTCGGAGACCGTCCGCTGATCCGTTCTGGAGAGCGTTCCCGCCTTGCGCAGGATCAGCCGGTTATCCAGCGTGAAGAGCTTCATCCGAACCTTTGATGGGGCCGCAAGACCCGCCTCTTCGCCATCGATCGCTACGTCCATCGGCCATGGAGCGTTATCGGCGCTGGTAATCATGGCGAGCAGCGTGTGCCCGCTCACCGCACTGAACTCTTCCGAGGAGATCGCCAGCGCTGGACGGCGCTTGCTTCTCCGCCGATCGGCAAAGGGAAAAGGCACGACAACCACGTCGTAGGTGTTACAAATCACGGTAGGCGCGGTTGTCGCTTTCCGAGTTCCATTCCGAAAGCGTGGCATCCAGCGATGCCAGGAACTCAAGATCGAGCGGCTCCGCCTTGCGGATGCGGAAGGTACCCGCTTCGGATTCCTCGAATATCATGGTGTCTCCAGGCTTAAGTCCAAGATGGCTGCGCACCAACTTTGGAACTGTGGCCTGGCCTTTCGTGGTGAGTCTGCTACTCGCGATCGCTCGGCCTGCTGTCCGCTTTGACTGAGGCATACATCACTCCTAGTAAGAACGTATTACTATCATACAACACTTACGGACCGAAAATCGTTTTAGCTTCCACCCTCTGAAAAACCGCTTGCCTCATTTTCGTCGGTGGCCTAGACTGACTGTACGTTCAGTTGACTGAACGACCAGTCGAATGACCAAAGAAGAGGTAATCAAAGAATATCGCCTGCGCGAGATTCTTGCCGCCGCGCGGCGCGTGATGGCCCGGTACGCGATGCAGGGGACCACTATCGACCGGGTTGCGGAGGAGGCCGGCGTCGCGAAGGGCACCATCTATCTGTACTTCAGCAGCAAGGACGACCTGGTGCATGCCGCCGTGCTCGAGGGTCTGCGCGAGATGATGGCGGAGACGATTCGCTCCGATGACCCGACCATGGCGCCGCTCGAACGCATCCGCAACCTGATTCTCAGCCAGTACCGCATCGAGGCGTCCAATCAGGATTTTCTGAAAACGCTGATCATCGGCAACTCGCTCGATATCGAGCTTGAGGGCGCGCCCGGTCGGGAATTCATGCGCGTCTATTCGGATTTTCTCAACTTCATTGCATCGGTTCTTCAATCCGCAATCGATCGCGGTGCGCTGAGGCCGATCGACCCACTATTCGCGGCCTTTATGCTCGGCGAAATGATCACCGGGTCGCTCCGCCGACGCTTGCTGAAGCTGGCCTCAAGTCCGCTCGAGGCCGATGCTGATGCGGTGGTCGAGTTATTCCTGAAGGGTATCCAGGTTATTCCATGCGCCTGAAACGCTCTCATCTTCACCTGGTCGCCTTGATCGCGCTGATCTCGGGCGGGCTTTCACTCGCGGGATGTCATTCGCCAGCCGCCGCCGACGTCGAAAAGGACAAGCTCGCTCCGCGGGCGATCACGATTTCGGTTGCCGCGGCGCATCAACAGAACCTCGATCGCACCGCCGAAGTGCAGGGCGCTCTCTTTCCGCGCGAGCGCGCGGTTCTGTCTTCCGAAGTCGAAGGTCCCGTGATGATGGTCGCCGCCGATTTCGGTGACACCGTCAACGCCGGGCAGGTGATGCTCAAGATCAACCCGCGCGAATACCAACTCAAAGTCGAAACGGCGCAGGCTGCGCTCGACCAAGCGCAAGCGCGGCTCACCAACTCGACGGGACGCTACGATCGTGCGCAACGGCTGAAGGCCGAGGGGACCATCTCGAACGAACAGTTCGATCAAGTCGCCTCCACCTTGCGGATCGATCAGGCTGACGTGGAATCCGCGGAGAAAGCAGTCTCGCTGGCTCGCAAGAAACTCGGCGACACGGAAATCAAGGCGCCTTACAACGGCTCCGTGCAAAAACGCATGGTGTCGCTGGGCGAATACGTCGTGGCCGGCAAGCAACTCTATGAACTGATCGCCACCGATCCGATCAAGCTGCGCTGCCCGATGCCCGAGCGCTTCGTGCCGATGGCCAAAGTCGGCATGACGGTGAATCTCACGATCGACGCGAAACCCGGCATGACGTATACCGGCACGATCACGAGGATCGCGCCGGCGCTCGACGAAGGCAGCCGCACGCTTCTCATCGAAGCCGAAGTCGCCAATCCCGAGCATGTTCTGAAGCCCGGTTTCTTCGCCCACGTCACGATGAACCTCGGCCGCGATAGCGCCTTGTTCGTGCCCACCAGCGCGGTGCTGCGGTATGCGGGCGTCGCGCGCGTGTTCATCGTCGATCACGGCGTCGTGCGTGCGCACGAAGTGACCACCGGCGCCGTCGTTGCCGACCAGACCGAAATTACCGGTGGCTTGAAGGAGGGCGATCACGTCGCGGTCAGCGACATCGATCGACTGGCCGACGGAACCCCGGTGCTCGCCAAGGAACAGTCGTGATTCTCGCCGACCTATGCGTCCGCCGGCCGATCTTCGCCACGATGTTTGTCGGCGTATTGGTTGTGCTCGGATGGTTTTCATACATGCGGCTCGGCGTCGATCTTTTTCCGAAGGTCGATGTACCGATGGTCATGATCACGACCTTCCTGCCCGGCGCGGCGCCCGAGGAAGCCGAAGCGCGCGTCACCAAGCCGCTCGAAGAAGCGATCAACACCGTTAGCGGAATCGACGAGATGCGCTCGAACACGCTCGAGGGCGTTTCGCGCATCATGCTGCAGTTCAAGCTCGATCGCGATCTCGACGCGGGCGTACAGGACGTGCGCGACAAGATTTCGACCGTGCTCGATCGCTTGCCCGACGGCACCAAGCCGCCGCTGGTGCAGAAGTTCGACATCGGCGCCACGCCGATTCTGACGCTCACCGTCACCGGCTACCAGAATCTCAAGGAACTCACCGAACTCGCGCGCCGCCGCCTCAAAGAACCGCTCGAATCGGTGGATGGCGTCGGTTCGATCGATATCGTCGGCGGCCGCGAACGCGAAGTCCACGTCGCCGTCGATGCCGACAAGTTGCACGCCACCGGCGTCACGATTCAGCAGGTCGGAGTCGCGCTCTCTCGCCAGAACGTCGAGTTCCCCGGCGGCCGCATGAAGCAGGGGATGTCCGAGGAGATGCTGCGCACGCTCGGCCGCATCACCGAGGTGGGCGACTTCTCGAAAGTGATCGTCAGCGAAATCGATGGCAAGCCGGTCACGGTCGGCGACGTCGCGAAGGTCGAGGATTCGGTCAAGGAACCGCGCTCACTCTCGCGCTGGGACAGGAAAAACGCGGTCTCGCTGGTCGTCCGCAAACAATCGGGCGCCAACTCGATCGAAGTGGTCGATCGAATCAAGGAACGCTTCGAGGGACTCAAGGGCACGCTGCCGCCGGGCGTCGAAGTAATCTTTACCCGCGATTCATCCAAATTCATTCGCGAGGCAGTCGACACGGTCCAGGAGCATCTCGTGATGGGCGGCATCTGCGCCGCGGTCGTGGTGTTCTTTTTTCTCGGCTCGATTCGCTCGACCGTAATTGCCGCGGTGGCGATTCCAGTTTCAATCGTTTCGACCTACTCGCTTATTTTGTGGATGGGCTTCACGCTCAACCGGATGACGCTGCTCGCGCTGACGCTCTCAGTCGGCATAGTTATCGACGACGCTATAGTCGTGCTCGAAAACATCTGGCGCTTCATTGAAGAAAAACACATGGACCCGATGGCCGCGGCCAAAGCTGCCACCGCCGAAGTCGGGCTCGCCGTCAGCGCAACCACGCTTTCGCTCGCGGTCATCTTCGTGCCGGTCGCGTTCATCCACGGCGTGATGGGCCGCTTCCTGAATTCTTTCGGCCTCACGATGGCGTTCTCGATCATGGTGTCGTTGCTGGTCGCGTTCACGCTCACCCCGATGCTCTGTTCGCGCTATCTGAAGGCGCGCGACGGGAGCGGCGCGAAGCATGGCAGCCAGCGTGGCAGCAAGGATTGGAAAATCTTCCGCCTGATCGAGGACTACTACGATCTCGCGCTGCGCTGGTCGCTCGACCATCGCTGGGTAATCGTCGTCATCGCACTCGCGCTGGTGATTTCGATTCCGTTCCTCGGCAAGATGGTGGGAGCGACCTTCATGCCCGACGATGACTCGAGTGAGTTCGCGGTCAACGTTCGGACGCCCCCCGGATATTCGCTCGCGCACACTGACGGGATCGTCGCGCAACTCGAGGATCGCCTGCGCACCCTGCCTGAAGTTCGCGATCTGTTCACCACCGTCGGCGATACCAACGGCGACGATCGCGTCACGGTCGCACAGATCGTCGCGAAATTGTTCCCGCTGGGCCAGCGCAAACGCAGCCAGGAAGACGTGATGGCCAGCGCGCGCAAACTGCTCGACGATTTTCCCGCGCTGCGTGTCAGCGTCGATCCGATCAAGCCGTGGGAGCAGGGCGGTTACCGTGAAGTCGCGGTCGAGTACGACATGCGCGGTCCCGATCTCGAGACACTGAAGAGCTACGCCGGCACCCTGATGGCGCGGCTTGGAAAAGTCCCGGGCGTCGTTGACCTCGACACCAGTTACGAAGGCGGCTTGCCGGAATTGCAGGTGAATATCGATCGCACCAAGTCGGCCGACCTCGGCGTTTCGGTCGATGATATCGCGCTGACGATGCGCACGATGGTGCAGGGCGACGTGATCACGCGCTTTCGCGAGGGTCAGGACACTTACGACGTGCGCCTGCAACTCGCCGAAAAGGATCGCAACAATCCGGTGGTCGTCGCGGGGCTGACGATTCCTTCGTCGAAGGTCGGTCAGGTGCGTCTCGATAACGTCGCGACTCTCACGCACGGCACCGGTCCCGTTCAAATCGATCGTCAGGATCGCCAGCGCAACATCTCGATCGTGTTCAACCTCGCGCCCGGCTATGCCATGAACAAAGTGATGGACGTGGTGACGCGCGAGGTCGATACACTGCATATGCCGGCCGGATACATCACCGCATTCGGCGGTCAAAGCAAGATTTACGGCGAGATGGTGACGGGCTTCGTCATCGCGTTCATGCTCTCGATCATCTTCATGTACATGGTGCTGGCGGCGCAGTTCGANNTACTCGACGCTCGGCATCCTGCTGCTCTTCGGCATCGTGAAAAAGAACTCGATTCTGCAACTCGATCAGACACTCAATCTGCTGCGCTCCGGGATGCCGCGGCGTCAGGCCATTCTCACCGCCAATCGCGATCGGCTGCGTCCAATCCTGATGACGACCGCGGCGCTGGTCGCGGGCATGATTCCGGTCGCGCTCGGCCAAGGCGCCGGCGACAGCTCGATTCGCGCGATCGCGCTGGTCGTGATCGGCGGCCAGACGCTCTGCCTTTTGATCACCCTGCTGATCACCCCGGTCGCGTTCTCGCTGTTCGACGATATGGAGAACTGGTTCCGCGGATGGCGCAAGCCCGCGCCGGCGCGCCTCAAGCTGGTCGAGCCGGTTTACGATCTCGAGCCCGAGCGCTCGGCGATCGATTGATCAAACCACCAAGACACCAAGGCACCAATGGAAATTTTTCCTTGCTTGGTGTCTCCGTGCCTTGGTGGTGCTGGTCGGTTCTCGGCGCCTTGGTGGTGCCTTTTCGTTCCTGATAGGTTCCTTCGATGCGGAGGGAACCGATGGGACAAATCGCGATCGTTCTGATACTCGGACTCGCAGCCGGCATCCTGAGCGGCTTCCTTGGCGTTGGCGGGGGCGTCCTGATCGTTCCAGTGCTGTGCGTGCTGCTCGGGTTCGATCAGAAGCTGGCGGTCGGGACGTCGCTCGGTGCGTTGCTGCCGCCGGTCGGAATCCTGGGGGCGTGGGAATACTACAAGCACGGGCATCTGAACATCACGTACGCATTGCTGCTCGGCATGGGCTTGTTGTTTGGCGGATACCTTGGCGCGATTTACGCCGTGCAGATGTCGAGCAATACGCTCAAGAAGATTTTTGCGGTATTTCTGCTGTTCACTTCCCTCAAAATGCTGTGGGATAGCTGGCAGTAGGAGCCGAACGTCTCGAACTTGCGCAGTCCGATTGCGCTTACTAGCATCCGCACGTGGACCGGGCACTCCAAGATGCGCTCAATCTGCTGCTCGAAGCGGAGCGGGCCGGCGTAGTCGCGCTCGACAAGCTGATCGCGGAAGTGGAGCACGACGAGCTTCGGAATTTCCTTCGCGGCTCGCGCGACATGGAACGGCGCAATGCCGAGGAACTCGAAGCATTGATTCGCGGCAACGGCGGAATGCCATCGGACAAGACTGGTCCGTTCGCGGCAAAGGTCGCCGCTCTCGGAACGATCCGCGAGCGGCTCGCGCTGTTATCGCGCGGACAGGAATGGGCCGCGCGCAAGACCGAAGTGGCGCTCGCGCTCGCGCCTGAGACCGGACCGATCCACGACTATCTCACCGCGATGGCGAATCGTCATCGCGCCGAAGTCGAGTGGGGCCGCGCCGAAGTGATCCGCCTGATGGGCGCAGCCTAGCCCGCGCCGTCAGCGACTCTTCGCCGGCGGCGCCGGCACCTCGACCATCCGCGCCGTGGTGTCCGTGTCGTACTCAAGATGCAGCGCGCGCACGATCATGCCGTGCATCCGCCAGAGCGCGATCACGTAGAACAGTTCCATTATCTGTTCGTCCGGCAGATGAGCCTTTAACGCGGCGAAGGTTTCGTCTTCGACCAGGTTGCGGCCGACCAGTTCGTCGGTGGCCTGCATCACGGCCCGCTCCGCCGCGGTGAACTTGTCGCTGACCGCCCACCCCTTGATCGCAGCGAGTTTCACTTCGGGGACGCCGACCATTCGTGCGACCTTCATATGCTGCGAGTATTCGAATTTCGACTCCCCCACGATTCCAGTGCGGATGATTGCAAGCTCGCGCAACTCCGCCGGCAGCTTTCGCCCAGGCTGCATCAACGCCATCAGCGAATTGCGCGCCTGGAAGAGCAAATCGGGCACCAAGGCGAACGTTGTCCAGTAATCGCCGGGCGTGCCGGTCGCGGTTCCCGGCTGTGCGACGGGATCGCGATCGCCGAAGAATTGTTTGTAAAGTTCCTTGATCTCGGGCGAGGCCTCAGCCGCTGACACCTGTCGTAATCGTCCCATCATGGTCTCCTGAGGTTCGCGCGCTCGCGCGAGCGCCGCCGGCCGGCGCGGGCCTTTCGCTTCGTAGATGCGGAACTTTCGCGTAACCGGTTGGTTCGCGTCAAATGAAAAATTGGGTAGCCGAATTGAAGGCGACGAGAAACGACTCAGCGCGATGCGCGCGCTCTTGCCTGCATTCGCCGACGGCGCGATAATCCGAGTCCCCGTGGACGCATAGCTCAGCCCGGTTAGAGCACTTGCCTCACATG
>PNBD01000044.1:0-8102 GCA_003135855.1 Deltaproteobacteria bacterium | reverse complement strand
CATCGGCCAGCCGGTGCCGAGCTACTTCAATATCTGGCGGTGGGTCTTGAAACAAATAACTAACGCCGAAAAGGGCGGGAAAGCGCGGGTGATAACTGAACCTGAGCCTGGTAGTCCCACCTACTTCCGGCTCTCTATTTCGGCTCGGGATTGCCCGCGAGTAACGACTGCGCGTGGCGGGCAATCATAAGATCTTCGTTGGTCGGGATGACTCGCACCGCGCATCTGCTATCGAACGTGCTGATGGTGTCCGCGTTAGCGCGATTGCGCTCCTCATCGAGTTGTATGCCGACAAATCCCAAGCGACGGCACGCCTGCTCGCGAACAGGCGCCGCGTGCTCGCCGATTCCACCGGTGAAAACCAGCAGGTCCAGGCCGCCGAGGGCGGCCGAGTAAGCGCCAATCTGCTTGCTTATCTGGTAACAGAACATCTCTATTGCTTGCGACGCTCTTGGGTCGGCATCGCTCTGTTCGATAAGTGTCCTCACGTCTGAACTGACCGCGGAGACGCCCAACAAGCCCGATTCCCGATTGATCAGTTGTTCCAGGCGCGTGTTGCTGTAGTTCTTCTGCGTCAGCATGAAGAGGAGCACGCCGGGATCGAGATCGCCGCTTCGGGTTCCCATCATCAGGCCGCCGGTCGGAGTCAGTCCCATCGTGGTGTCTATCGGTTGTCCGCCGCGCACCGCGACCATGCTCGCGCCATTGCCCAGATGAGCGATGACGATTTTGTCGGGCGGAATCGCGCCGAGCGCCTGCATGATGTACTCGTAAGAGATCCCGTGAAAGCCGTAGCGACGTACTCCCTCGTCCCACCACGAGCGTGGAATCGGTAAGCGTCGCGCCGCCTCGGGCATGCGCTGATGAAAGCTGGTGTCGAAGCAGGCGACCTGCGGAAGATCGGGAAGGCGCGCGGTGATGGCTTCGATCGCCTGAATCTCTATTGGCATATGCAACGGCGCGAAGCGGACAAGATCGCGGAGCGATGCGATCAGTTGAGCGGTGATGCGCTCCGGCGCGACGTGCGTCGGGCCGCCGTGCACGAGCCGATGGCCGGCCGCATCAGGCGGCGGGAGACCGAGCCGCTTCATCGCCGCGAATGCAGCAAGCACAGCAGCGTTGGAGTCCGGGAACTCGCCGGATATGTCGCTTCTATCTTTGCCGTCCGGGCGTTCGATCCATAGTCGCCCGCGATCGAGATTTATCTGCTCGACTTCACCACGAGCGAGCAGTTCCTCCCGTCCTTCCTTGAACGCGTACAACGCGAATTTGAGCGACGATGATCCGCGGTTGATGCTGAGGATGTTGCTCGTGGTCACAGTGCTAGACGTCAGTCCACTTCCAGTCGCTTATTTCTGGAATATCTCGAAATTGCTCATCCACATAGTGTCGATGCCGATCCAGCCATTCGTGACATAGCTCGGTCAAATGCTGGGCGCCGGGAATAGCTGGCGCTCGCCGCAATGCCTCGATGCAGAGGTGAAAGCGACTGGTCTTGTTCAGCACTACCATGTCGAACGGCGTCGTAGTTGTGCCTTCCTCGATGTAACCGCGCACATGAAAGCGTTCAGCATTGGTCCGGCCATGGAGAATTTCATGGATGGCGCGCGGATAACCGTGGAACGCGAAGATGACGTGAGCATCGCCGGTGAAGAGATCGACGAAGCCCTCCTCGTCCATCCCATGCGGATGAACATCCGGCGGCCAGAGCCGCATCAGATCGACGACGTTTACCACCCGCACCTTCATTTCGGGGAGATGCTTGCGCAGAAGCCACGCCGCGGCGAGAGTCTCCTGGGTTGAAACGTCGCCGGCGGATGCGAGCACGATATCCGGCTTGCCGCCCGCATCATTGCCGGCCCAACTCCAGATCGAAGCGCCGCGCGTGCAGTGCTCGCGCGCGGCATCGATATCGAGGTACTGCAGATGCGGCTGCTTATCGATCACTATCAGGTTGATGTAGTCATGGCTTCGCAAACAATGATCGGCGACCGAGAGCAGGCAGTTCGCGTCGGGCGGCAGATAGACGCGAGTAATGATTCCCTGTTTGGTCAGGATACTGTCGATAAAGCCCGGCCCCTGGTGACTGAAACCATTGTGGTCGTTACGCCAGCAAGTGGAAGTCAGAAGATAGTTCAGCGACGGGATCGCGGTGCGCCATGGAAGCTCGGTCGCGCAGGTCTTCAGCCACTTGGCGTGTTGCGCGGTCATCGAATCGACGATCATGGCGAACGCCTCATAAGTCGCAAACAGTCCATAGCGGCCGGTCAGCGTGTAGCCCTCGAGCCATCCTTCCTGGTTGTGTTCGCTAAGGACTTCCATCACGCGGCCGTCGCGAGCGACATGATCGTCCTGCGGAATTAATCTGCTGACCAGGCATCGGTTCTCGACCTCGAAGACGTCGCCGAGCCGATTTGAATTGGTCTCATCGGGACAGAACAGGCGGAAATTTCGCTGCTTTTCGTTCCGCGTGAAAATGTCGCGAAGCATCATGCCGAGTTGGCGCGTTGATTCGGCAAGAACGCTCCCGTGTCGATCGACTTTCAGCGCGTATTCGGTGTAGTCCGGGATCACCAAGGGAACCGGAACTTCGCCGCCGTTGGCGACCGGATTCGCGCCCATTCGGCGATGACCCTCGGGCGCGAGCTTGGTGAGTTCCGCTATGAGCCGGCCGCTGCGATCGAAGAGCTCATCGGGTTTGTAACTGCGCATCCATTGCTCGAGCATTTCGAGATGCGCCGGATTCTCCTTGACGTTGGCCAGCGGGACCTGATGCGCGCGGAAGGTTCCTTCTATCTGCACGCCGTCTACGACCTTTGGCCCGGTCCATCCTTTCGGCGTCCGCATCACGATAGCGGGCCATCGTGGGCGATGAGTCGCGCCGCGGCTGCGACTGTCGTGCTGAAACTGACGAATCGCGGCGTAGCAGGCGTCGAGCGTCGAAGCCATTTGCTCATGCACCGCCATGGGTTCGTCGCCGGTGACGAAGTGAACCTCGTAGCCGTGGCCGCTTAACAGCTGACGGATTTCTTCATCGGTTTCGCGACCGAGCACCGTCGGTCCCGCAATTTTGTAACCGTTGAGGTGCAGTATCGGGAGCACCGCGCCGTCGCGCGCGGGATTCAGGAAGTTGATTCCTTTCCACGCGCCTTCGAGTGGTGCGGTCTCGGCTTCACCGTCACCGATGACACATGCGACGATCAAATCGGGATTATCGAAGGCGGCGCCGAACGAGTGCGCCAATGAATATCCAAGCTCGCCGCCCTCGTTAATCGAGCCGGGAACGTGCGGTCCCACGTGACTGGGGATGCCGCCGGGAGTCGAGAATTGCCGGAACAGCAGCCGCATCCCTGCGAGGTCTTGCGAAACCCTCGGATAAATCTCGGAATACGTACCCTCGAGATAGGTTTGCGCGACAATCGCCGGGCCACCGTGACCCGGTCCCGAGACAAACAGCACGCTCGCGTCATGGTGCCTTATGATGCGGTTGAGATGCACGTAAACCAGATTTTGTCCGGGCGAAGTGCCCCAGTGCCCGAGCAGGCGCGCCTTGACGTGCTCGGGTCTGAGCGGCTCGCGGAGCAGTGGATTGTCCTGCAGATAGATCTGACCGATAGTCAGATAGTTGGAAGCTCTCCAATATGCATCGATCAGTTCAAGTTCGTGTTCCATCGGTCCGCTCTTCATGATTCAATCGTCCCCGTTTCGCTATCGTGTCTCCAACCGGTAGTGTATCGAATTTCGTCATCCGCCGGGCTGTTCTGCGATGTCAGTATCGCGTCATGTATCCTGAGCGCGGGATAGCCGCGGTTTCCGACACATCATGAAAGGTGATTAGGCGGTGGCTAAGACGGCCGAATACTTGCGGGGCGCATCCGCCGGGGCGCTCGGCGGCCTTGGTAGCGAGGAAGCGGCGCGGCGCCTGAAGATCTACGGTCCGAACCGCCTGGTGCGCACAGTCATTTTTCAGATTCCCGCTTCAGGACCATAGTACTGTACGTCTTCCCGGTATCCGCCCTGACCTTCGCCCAGCATACGGTAATCCTCGACTAGTTCGATCGAGCGCACCCACTTCACCATCTTGAAGCCCAATTGCGTCTCCACCCGCAAACGGCAAGGAGCCCCGTGCGCGATCTGAAGCGGCGCGTCGTTCATCTCGTAGGCCAGGATCGTCTGGTCGTGACTCGCTAGCTCCAGATCGATCACTTCGTAGTATGCCATCCCTGGCTCGGGCTCCTGCCACGAACGGAACACGAGGTAGCGCGCGTTCGCAAGCGGCAGGCATCGCGCCAGTATGTCCGTCATCGCGACGCCCTTCCACTGCGCAACGCCCGACCATCCCTGGATACAGTGGTGCAGCGTGATCTGGGTGTGCGCTGGCATCGCGCGCAGATCCGCGAGCGTGAGCTCAAGCGGGTTCTCGACCAGGCCACCGACTTCGAGCCGCCAGTTTTCGAAGTTCGCCTCCGCCATCTGCTGATACACGGCGCTATCCGGCGGCCGCCCGTTGATAATGAAGTATGCAGATATCGCCGACCTTGGGTACGCCTGGCGCGAACGGACGTGATGAAGCAGGCCGCGCCGGACCGGTTCGATCGCGACCCCCAGAATGCGCTGCACGAACCTTGGATCGCGCAGCGACACCTGGGTTGCCCACACATGCAAGATCACAACGACGACGAGTCCGCCCATTCCGATCGCGACTGACAACCCCTCCAGCGCATGCCGCCCGTGGATTATGTAACTCATGTTGGCGGGGAAATCCTCGACTGCGACCAGCGTGACGTGCACCACGGTGAAAAGACAAATCGCAACGAGCCCGAGAAAATGGATGCTGCGCGCGGATTGGCGGCCGCCCATCATCCGGATGTAGCCGGGGAAGCGCGCGGCAACTGCGGGCGACATCGCGGCACCCGTCACGATCATCAGGGGCGCGACCACGAAAACAATTCCGGCGTAGGCCAGCTGTTGGACGGGATTGTAGGGATTCCCCGCTGGCGGAAGATGGAAGTGCGCATAGATCCACGCGGTCTGAAGCGCGGCAGGAACGATGCTCCATGAAGTCGGTATCAGCCGGCGCCATCCGCCGATCGCGAACAGCAGGAACACGTAACCCACGCCGTTGAGCACCCAGAAGATGATCGAAAAGAAATGCCAGTGGCGACCCATCCCGAGATTCATATGGCCCGGTAGCGCCAGCCACGACGAGAACGGTTCCTGCTCATCCGCGGCGGTCCAGAGGCGATCCGCGGGCATGACCTTGCGCGTGAACTTAAGCCATTCGCTGCCAACGCGGCAGTCATCGTTCCAGTAGAGTTTGGGATGCGCGCTCAGAATCTCCAGCCCGCTGCGAATGAGCAGACTGATGAAGAGCAAGTTGATAAAGTGACTGATACCTACCCAATTGAAAAACCCGAAAGCTTGCGCGAAGAATCTCATCGTCGTCCAATTCGTTTTATACTTCGCAAACAGAACCGACAAATCGACTGAACCATTCAGGCTCGCGAAGCTATTTTCATCTGGCGTCGGCGGTCCTCTTGCGAGCGGCGTGATATGCGGGTCAGGATCATTGGGTGACGAATCAAGAGCTCGAGACTCCGCATGGAGCGATCTGGCGGCTTCTGGCCGACGATCACGCGCGGCTCGATTCGCTTCTCGAGCGCGCCGGCTCGTGCTCCAGCGTCGAGGAACTTGCTGCATACGATCAGTTCCGCCGTGCGTTGCTGCATCACATCGCGATGGAGGAAAAGGTGCTGCTGCCCGCCGCAGAGCGGGCCCGCGGATCGCCGATTCCCGAGGCAGCGCGGCTCCGGCTCGATCACGGCGCGCTGGCGGCGCTCATGATACCTTCACCGCAGCCGCGAATCGTTCGCGCGATTCGCGCCGTACTCACGCTGCACAACCCGCTCGAGGAATCCGCGGGCGGCGTGTACGATTCGTGCGAATGGCTGGCGGGCGCAGCGGCCGGGGAGATCCTCGCAGCGCTTAAAGCGACACCGCCGGTTCCCGTGAAACCTCATCTCGATACGCCGAGGGTTTACGACGCGCTCCGGCGCACGCTTGCGCGCGCCGGCTACGACAAGCATCTCGCGGACACCTAGGAAGTTTTCTCTTCGCGTCCCTGGGACGAGAACGCGGAGAGTCAGATCAAATGGCGCAAGGCAAAGTATTCGGCGCCAAGCAGAAGGAGAACCGCCATGGCCGAAGCAGAACATCGCTCACTCGACCTGCCGCTCATGTCATTCGCAACCGAACAGGAAATTGCGAAGCTCAAGGCCTCCGATCAGTGGCGCCGTGAGAGCCGCGCGGCGCTTACGCTCGTGAAAACCCGTGCCGTCACGATCGTGCTCGTCGCTCTGCACGCTGGTGCCGTGATGAAAGAGCATCACGCCGCCGGTCCGATAACCGTCGCGGTCGTGGAAGGAGCTATCCGTTTCAAGGCCGCTGGCGAAGAGCGTGTGCTGCGCCGCGGTGGCCTGCTCGCACTTGGCGATGCGATCCAGCACGAAGTCGAGGCGCTCGAGGAGAGCGCGTTCGTGCTTACAGTGAATCATGCAACGAAATAGAACTGCGGTGCGCACCACATGCAACAATTTGAGAGAAACTCGTTATAAAGGCACCTAGGCTGTGGCGAAAGGCGCGAAAGATTTGCGAGGCGCATCCGCCGGGGCGCTCGGCGGTCTTGGTAGCGAGGAAGCGGCGCGGCGCCTGAAGATCTACGGTCCGAACCGCCTGGTGCGCACAGCGCGTGGCGCGACAATCCTGGCATTCATCAGAACCGCCGCGGATCCGATGGCAGTGATGCTGGCCGCGGCCGCTGCGGTTTACTACGCGCTCGGCGAGCGGACCGACGCCTACGTCCTGTTCGCCGCGATCGTTCCGGTCCTTGCCGTCGATGTAATCCTTGAGGCGCGCTCGCGCACGGCGCTTAAGAAGCTTGCCGGCGTCGTCGCGCCGCGCGCACGTGTGATTCGCGATGGCCTCGAGACCGAGATTCCGACTGCGGATCTTGTCCCCGGCGATCTGATGCTCCTGAAAGAGGGCGACATTGTTCACGCCGATGCTCTCGTGCGTTCGAGTTCCAATCTCGCGCTCGACGAATCGCAGCTAACTGGCGAAGCAGAACCGGTTTCGAAGCGGCCGTGCGAAATATCTGAGGCTATCGCAGATGCGCCTGAGGCCAGCCGCGTGTATGCGGGTTCGCGCGTGCTCGAAGGTCACGGGTCTGCCGAGGTGACAGCGACGGGCGAGCGCACCCACTATGGCGATCTCGCGAGACTGGTCGCCGAGGTCGGTGCGCGTCCGACCCCACTCGAGCGCAAGACGGCGCGGATGGTGCGCTGGATGGTCGGCATGGCGATTACTGTTTCGGCGCTGCTGTTCGTTTTGCGCATGCTCGGCGGCGCGCCATTGGGCCAGGCGTTTCTGTATGCGGTGAGTCTCGCGATGTCCGCCGTTGGCGAGGAGTTCTTGCTGGTGCTCACGATGTTCCTGAGCATCGGCGCGTATCGCCTGAGTCGGCACGGAGTCCTGGTCCGTCGGTTGGCCAGCGTTGAGACCCTCGGCTCGACTACCGTCATCTGCCTCGACAAGACCGGCACTCTGACCGCTGGCTCCTACGAACTGGGCGTTCATGTGCCACTCGCACCCGGCCTGAGCGAGATGGAGTTGCTCCAATTCGCTGTGCTGGCTTGCGAACCGCAGGCGCGCGACTCGATCGAAGCGGTGATTGTCGGACATTGCGCCGGTCATGGCGTAAAGGTTGCGCGCGTTCTGAGCGAATGGCGGCTCGTGTACGATCACGATTTCGATTCGCGCGGCAAGCACATGTCACATGTATGGAACCGCGCCGACGGGACCGGGGCGATGATCGTAGCCAAAGGCGCACTCGAAGGCATCCTGGAACATTGCATGATCGATTCGCAGTTTCGAGGGCGCGCTATGAACGCGAATGCCGAACTTGCGGCGCGAGGAATGCGTGTTCTCGCCGTCGCTGGTCGCGCGAGTACATCGCTATCCAATTTTACAGGGACGAGGGCTCACGACGAGCGCGAGCTGAACCTCTACGGGCTACTGGGATTTCACGATCCTGTCAGACCCGG
>PNBD01000087.1 GCA_003135855.1 Deltaproteobacteria bacterium | reverse complement strand
AACGCCGTGACCGTCTTGCGCTCACCCTCGATTACAAGTGAAGCATCTGAATTCTCCGGCGTGACTCGAATGCCGGAGGCTGATTCTGGCGGCGACGACGTAGCCAATACAGGGCTCGCACTACTAGTTAGTGGAGCGCCGCACTGGCCACAGAAGTCAGACGTCGGCGGGTTTTCCGCCTTGCATTTTGCGCAGAGTTTGGTGAGCGCGCTCCCGCACTTCGCGCAGAAGTTGTTTGTCGTGGGATTGTTCGTCCCGCATTTTGAGCAGCGCATCGATGCACCTGGAAACCAACCGAACGGGCCTCCCTTGTATCATCCAGCATTGGAAAGGGGCCAGCGGGCAGCGGCGTCACTAGGCGGTTGGCTTGCGCATCACTTGAGCGCGGAGGAATTATCGACGCCGAAAAATCGCGGTTATTTTTGTACGTCAGGTACGGAGGCTCGACGGCTGCGGCGGCACGACCACCGCCACCGCGCACTTTGCTCCGCGCAAAATGTGACGGACTCGCGGCCCGAAGTAGAGCCGCTGCTCGGAGGATCGGAACAGCACGCCCATCACCAGCAGATCGAAATCGCCGGTATGCGCCGCGTTCAGGATTACACTCTCGGGTTTGCGGCCGGCGCCGACGCGAGTCTCGATATCGACCTTCAGCTCCTCACCGAGTCGGCGGATCTCGTCGACAAATTCCTCACCGCCGTCCGTGACTTGCCTGCCGAGTGCGATTCCCGGAAGCGCGAAACCGGTTGCCTCGCGAACGTAAAGGGCCGTCACCTTCGACTCGAACGCCTGCGCATACTGCATCGCGACCGTCGCGCCCAATCGCGAGAATGCCGCACCCGTGGTCGGCGCGAGCAAGCGCTTGAATGGGGTCGCGGTATCAACGCCACTGCGCGCGATAATGACCGGCGCCTTGGTCGAACTCACCAATGCGCGTAGCACGTCGCCGCCGAGTCCATCGTGATGGCGAAAATGCGATGCGCCCGCGAGGATTGCGTCGTAGCCGCGATCGGTCTCGGTCGCGATCGCCTCTTCGATCGTGTCCGCGTTGGCCGTGCGTTGATAGACGCGGGTAGCGCCGCAGAACAGCGCGATCTCCTTCAATCGCGCAAACTCCGCATCCCAATTCGCCTTGTTGGTCGGGTTGTCGGGCGTGCTCGCACGAAAAATCGTGATGCTGGCGTCGCGATCGCCTGCGAGCGCCGCCGCGATGTGCGTCGCGAGTTCAGCGTGCGGACCGCCGCCAGTCAGGACCAGCAGCTTGCTGCCCTCGGGATTCAATTCCAGATGCGAGAGCAGTTTTCCGCGCTCGGCGCGCTCGGCGTCGCTCGGCCGCTCTCCCACTTCACGAATCGCCCATTTAAGCAGCGGCGGCGTGATCACCGACGTTACCACCGCGACCAATATAATGACCGTGTACATCTCGGCGTTGAGCACGCCGAGACTTAGCCCGATCAACGCGACGAGAATTTCCATGCCGCCGCGCGCGTTCATGCCGATTGCGACCGCAAGAGCCTCCCGCCATTTCAGCTTGCCGAGCAGGCCGCCGATCCCGCATCCGATGATTTTCGCGCCGCACGCAATTGCAAGCACCAGCAGTGGAATCATCGGGTCGCGCAGCGTTCCCAGGTCAGCCTTCATTCCTGAGTAGGCAAAGAAGATCGGCGCGAGAAAGCCGAGCGTGACTGCTTCAAGCTCGGCGCGCTCCGGCTTGCGCACTCGCACGGTGCCGTTATTCAGCATAAGGCCCGCGATGAAGGCGCCGAACACGGCGTGGATTCCAATTGCCTGCGTGATAATCGCGCACGCGAGCGCGATCACGATCATCGCGCTCAGCTTGCCGTGTTCGACGAAGGTCCGATCGTCCACCCATCGGAGCAGGCTTGCGGTAAGGCGATAGCCGGCGAAATAGCAAAACGCGACGAACGCCGCCGCCGAGCCCAACAGAATCGCGAACCCAGCGGCATTCACCGAGCCGCGCTGCGCGAGTCCCGCCACCAGCGAGAGCAGCAGCCATCCGGTGGTGTCATCGACGATTCCGGCCGCGAGGATCAGCATCCCGAGGTCGCGATGCAGCAATCCCAAATCGATCAGTATCTTTGCGATCACAGGAACCGCGGAGATCGCGAGTGCCACCGCCATGAACAGCGCAAAGATCATCCGCGCCTGAGGCGCCGCCAGATATTGCGCGGGCAGCAGCAGTCCCAGCGCGAGACCGCATCCAAACGGGATGACCATGCCGAACGACGAAACCATCGCGGCGGTGCGGCCCATACCCTTAAGCACGCTGAGGTCGGTCTCGAGCCCGATGTGCAGCAGCAGCATGATCACGCCGACNNTGGACGACGACTGGATCGTGCGGAAAGATGAACGCGAACGCCGCGGGCCAAAGCTTGCCGAGCACCGACGGCCCGAGGATCACGCCCGCCATCAGTTCGCCGATCACGGCCGCCTGGCCGAACCNNACCGCTTCATCACGTCGGCGAGCGCGCGGCTTACGAATAACAGCAACGCGAGCTCGGATAGGAATAGAAGTAGTTGCGATTCTGATAGAGGAGCCACAGTTACGGCGCACAGTTACGGAGATCGACCGGCCGCATTGCCTCCGCGCGAGGACCTCAGCACCGGGATCGAAGCATCTCCAGCCTAGCAGCGGCTGCGAGGCGAACGAACGGATTGAGCGCGCGCGGTGTGACCGGACCGCGGATCAATGTCAACGCGGTCCAGTTGCGACGCATCCTTTACGGACGGATTCGCGTGAGCGGCATCGTCATCATCTCGGGGACCGGTTCGCCCTTTTCGATTTTGTGCTGCGCGTAGTCCTGCATCGCGGTGAGCACTCCTGAGACAGCGCTGGCGAACAGCTCGTCGCGATGCTCCCGCGCCCATTCGTTCGAGTATTGTACTTGATTGGCGACCGGGCCCTGGAATTGCGGCGCGACGTAGCGCGCGAACAGCTCGTATGATCGCAGCGTCTTCTCGCGCGTGGTCCATTCATGCGCGAGGCCCAGGATGCCCCCGAAGCCGCCGCTCGCCTGCTGCAATTCCTTAATCTTCGCGATCGCCTCGTCAGGCGTGCCGACGATCGCGCCGCCACGCCCAATCATCCGATCGATCGTCATCTCTTCGACCGGCTGCTCGGGATATTCCTCGAACTGCAAGCGCGCGCCGAGCGTCGTAATGAAATATTCCTGGATCCAGCGGTTCGCTCCCGCGCGGATATCATTCATCGCCTCCTCGCGCGACTCCGCCAGATGAATCGGGAACACCAGCCGCCAGTTCTTGCGATCGACTGACTTGCCGTTTTCGGCCGCCGTCTCCTCCGCCATCGCCCAGCGCTTTTTCAGATCGTCCAGACCGCCGGGTGCGTACGACGCCACCGAAAGGACGCCGGCGCCGATCTCTCCCGCCGCGACCATCCCCGACGGCGAGATGGAGTTCGCGACGAAGATCGGCATGTGCGGTTGTTGAAATGGTTTCACCTGCAGATGCGCATCGACCAGTTTGAAGTACGAGCCGTCGATCGAAATTTTTCCTTCTTCGGTGAACAGCCGCATGATTGCCTTTACGCCTTCGACCATGCGTTTGCGTTGCGTCGTCGATACGATTCCCAGCATGCGGGCATCGGCGGCGAGCGCGCCCGGACCGCAGCCAAGCATCACGCGCCCGCGGGTCAGATGGTCGAGCAGGGCGAAGCGGTTCGCGACGTGAAAAGGATGATGATACGGGATGCTGACGACGCCCGAGCCCAGCATGATTCGCTTGGTGCGCGTCGCTGCGACCGCCATGAAAATCTCCGGCGAAGAGATCGTTTCCCAGCCCGACGAATGATGCTCGCCGATGAACGCCTCTTCGTAGCCCAGGTCGTCGAGCCATTCGATCAACTGCATATCGCGCTCGAAGCACAGCGTCGGATTCTCACCGACGCGATGGAATGGCGCCATAAATATTCCGAACTTCATCATCTCTCCTCGCTTTGCCAGTGGGCTTATCGGGGAATGGGCCGTGACCGTGCGGTAGGCCTTCTAGATTACGACGAAATCAACTTTGAGAACAACAAAAGTAATGGTTCCTGAACGAACGTTTAAGAACGGCGCTCTTGTTATGGTTGCGCGCGCTGGATGCGGCGGGCCGAAGTCGCAAAACGATAGCCGTCCGCGGTTTTCTGCGGCCTGATGTGAACCTCGACCTCGAATTCACGGCCGTCGCGATCGATTGCCGCGATCTCGATCGCACGGTTCAGCACCGCGCCGGGCCCGCCCGTCATGTAGCGCTTGAGACCGGCCTCGTGCATAGACCGAAAACGTTCGGGAATAATCAATTCCGACAGCTTGCGGCCGACCGCCTCGTCGCTCGCCCAGCCAAAAACCGCCTCCGCAGTCGGCGTCCACTCGACTATCCTCCCCGAGCCATCCATCACCAGCACGGCATTGTGCTCATCCGCGACCGGTGGATTCGATTCGGGCTTTTGCGATTCGCTCATTTTGGGCGGGAAATCTGCCGCCAATCCTAAGCCTCGCGTCGAGCTGATTCAACGTAATTCACGATGCTTGAAACATCGCGGACGCGAATTCGTCCTATGATATGTGGACGCAGCGGCATCCTGTAGGAGCGCATTTAAATGACCAGCTTGCCCGAAGCGGAAGCAAATAGGATCATTGATAAGAGTGTTTCAGGCATGGTTCGCATCTCGATGAGAACAAGATTAGGCCATCGCGGGCGGCGCGAGATCGCGGTTTCTCGATCGATGATCGTCACTGCACTTGCTGCGATGCTCGCCATTCTTATCTCCTGCGCATTGCCCGCCGCCGCGCAGCAGGGCTCGGTGCCTGCGCCGGTTTTGACGCTGCCCGCCAACCAGAATCCACAAAATTCGACGCTCGAGCTGCCCGCGATGCCGCGTCAGCAGCAGCAAGGCGGGTCGCTCAATATTCCACCCCAGGTCCAGCAGGGTGGTCAGGAACTCGTAATACCGACGCGTCAATTGCGCGAACAGCCGGGTTACGCGCAGGTCACGGTTACCGTCACCGATCCGAATGGCACCTACGTCACCGGCCTGCAGAAGGACGACTTCAAGCTCTACATGGATGGGAAACAGCGCCCGATCCAATTTTTCCGCCAGGATCTCAATACGCCGGTTTCGGTCGGCATCCTGGTCGATACTTCGGGCAGCATGACGCCGAAGATTCCGCAGGCGCGTGCCGCAATCTCGCAGTTCATCCGCGATCTGAACGATAAGGATGACGTCTTTCTGTTCGCGTTCTCGAGCAAGCCGTTCCTGCTTCAACCGTTCACGATCAATCACGACCTCGTGATGCGGCGGCTTGCGTTGTTGCACGCCTACGGGCAGACGGCGCTGTTCGACGTGATCATGCAAGGTCTCAACATGGTGCAGCACGGGCGTTACGACAAAAAAGCGCTGCTGGTCGTGACCGACGGAATGGATAACGCCAGCTCGGCTACGGTCGAGGCTGTCATCGGGCAGGCTCGGCGGATGGGCGTGCTGGTTTACTCGATCGGAATCGGCGATCCCAACGCCTCCGGCGTGTCCATCGCAGTTGGGCCGTTCATGGTCGGCGGCAGCGAACTCGATCGGGTCGACGCGGAAACGCTGCACACGCTTTCAACCGAGACTGGCGCGAAGACTTACATCGTTAAGCAGGCCGGCGACGGTGAATTGTTGCGTCGCGTCTGCGAGAGCATCAGCCTTGAGCTGCGCGAGCAGTACACGGTTGGATTCGTCGCGCCGCAGGCCTCAGCTGGCGGGTATCGCAGCTTGCGCGTCGATGTTCCCGGCAAACCCAGTGCAAATGTTCGCGTGCGCAAGGGAATCGAAATCGGCCCCGGCTCGCATCCTGAATCGGCCTACTACAATCCGTCGGGCGCCAGCGCGACGCCCTGAAAACTGCGCTACTGCTGTTTCTGCTCGGCCAGCGGGCGAACGACTTCGCCTTCACGCGCGGCCTGTCCAAGATTCAACGCCACCGACTCGTCCCCTTTCAGTCCTTCGATCACCTGGCATTTGATTCCATTGTCATAGCCAAGGCTCACCGGCGCCAGATGAATCCGGTTCTGCAGAACCACCGGCACGAAGACTTTGTCGCTGTTGAAAATCAACGCTTCGTCGGGCACCAGCGGCGCGGTCGAATCTCCCTTGAGCGAGATGCTCACGTGCGCGTACATCCCCGGCAGCAGCAACAAGTCGTTGTTGGGCAAGTCGACTTCGACCAGCATCGTGCGCGTCTCCTGCGCGAGCGCCTCTGGATGCCGCGTGACGGTGCCGGTGAATTGATGACGCGGCAACTGCGTGATCGTGACGCGGGCGGCGTCGCCATCGTGGATAAAGGCCGCTTCGTCCTGCGCCATGTCCAGGTAAATCCGCACCGGCTTTAACGTAGCCATCTTGAAAATCGGCGGGGTCGAAGTCGCTTGCGCGGTTGCCATCGCGACCAGCGCGCCCGGATCGACATTGCGCGCCGTGATCACTCCGTCGTACGGCGACAGCACCCGCTCGTACGCCTGCTGCGATTTCAGCGACGCCCAAAAGGCGCGCGACTCGAGCATCGCGGCATGCGACTCGTCGGCCTGCTGTTGCGAAATGACCTGGCTGTGTACCAGCTCCTGATACCGTCGGTCGGTGATCGCGCGGATTTCGTAGGTCGCCTTCGCATCGTTAACCTGATGGTCGAGTTCGGGCGCCTCGATGATCGCGAGCAGCTGCCCCTGCTTCACCTTGGCGCCCTTGTCCACTAGCATCGTCTTCACGTAGCCGGACACCTTCGGATAAATCGGACTTTCGAAGTAGCCGTGAACGCTGCCCGGCAGCGAGATCGTCCGCTGTTGCGCCGAGTGCGAGAGCGGCGTGACGATCACAACCGGCCCCTTGTCCTCCTCGGCTTCGAGCGCGCTGGTCTGACGCCGCATCCAGATCTCGCGCGCCAGCACCAATCCGCCGAGCGCAATCAGCACCACGACCACCGCCACGATCCAGCCGGCGAGGAAGAGCGGCCCCGATTTGATCGCAGTCGATTTTGGATTCTCAGCCATTACTCAATTCCGATTATCACTAGCTACTCACTTGCTATGTGGAACGTGCCCCCGCATCAATCCTTTTCCGACTGCTCGACCAGGATTGCCACCTCGGCGTCGCGTTCTTTTTTGCCCATCCGTTTGAACGTGAACAACGAATAGAAAGCCGGCACCACCAGCAACGTCATTATGGTAGCCGCGATCAGTCCGCCAATCACGGCGCGTCCGAGCGGCGCGTTCTGCTCGCCGCCTTCGCCGAGGCCGAGCGCCATCGGCGCCATGCCGATAATCATCGCCAGCGCGGTCATCAGCACCGGCCGGA
>PNBD01000063.1 GCA_003135855.1 Deltaproteobacteria bacterium | reverse complement strand
CAGGCCTGCACGCAGGCGCCGCAGGAGACGCATTCGGAGCCGAGGAAGCTCTCGCTCATGCCGGGCGAAACCCGGCTCTCGAAGCCGCGGCCGGAGATGGTCAGCGCGAAGGTGCCTTGCACTTCCTCGCAGGCGCGGACGCATCGCGAACACACGATGCACTTCGACGGATCGAACGTGAAATATGGATTCGATGTGTCCTTGTCCGCGTGCAGATGATTCGCGCCGTCGCGATAGCGCACTTCGCGGAGCCCCACCACGCCCGCCATGTCCTGCAATTCGCAGTTGCCGTTGGCGGGACAGGTCAGGCAATCGAGCGGATGATCCGAAATGTAGAGTTCCATCACGCCGCGCCTTAGCCGCGCGAGCGTCGGGCTCTCGGTGCGGACTTTCAATCCCGCGCGCACCGGCGTCGTGCACGAGGCTGGATAGCCCTTCTGCCCTTCGATTTCGACCAAACACAGCCGGCACGATCCGAACGGCTCGAGCGAATCGGTCGCGCAAAGTTTCGGAATATGGATACCGGCTTCTGCGGCCGCGCGAATCACCGACGTCCCTTCCGGCACTGCGACTGGACGGCCGTCGATCTCCAGCGTGACGGTCGTCGCCGATTGCCGCCGCGGCGTCGAAAAATCGCTATCGTGGCGCGATCGCATTCGATGTCACCGCGTTGGCCGAAATTGTTAGATCAGGCCCGATGAAGTCAACGTCAGCCGCGTCGAGTCCGAAGTCCTCCGGAAAAAACTTGAGCGCGCTCAGCACCGGCAGCGGCGTCAATCCGCCGAGCAGGCAGAGCGATCCATATTTCATCGTATCGCAAAGGTCGCGCAGGATTTCCAGGTTCTCGCGGCTCCGGCGCTTATTAATAATGTCGTCGATCACTTCCGTCCCGCGCATCGATCCGATTCTGCACGGCGTGCATTTCCCGCACGATTCGATCGCGCAAAATTCCATCGCGTAGCGCGCCATCTGCGCCATGTCCGCCGTCTCGTCGAACACAACTATACCGCCATGCCCAAGGATTCCGCCTCGCGCCGCGATCGCTTCATAGTCGAGCGTCACGTCGAGCATCGATTCGGGAAAATACGCGCCCAGCGGCCCTCCGACCTGCACCGCGCGCACCCGTTTTCCACTCGCCGTGCCACCGCCATAATCATAGACGATCTCGCGCAACGTCGCGCCCATAGGCTTTTCGATCAAGCCGGGATTTTTCGCGTTGCCCGCGAGCTGCAGCGGGATGGTGCCGCGCGAAGTACCCGCGCCGAAGTCGCGATAGAACTCCGCGCCGCGCTCCATGATAATCGGCACCGTCGCGAACGAAATCACGTTGTTGATGATCGTCGGCTTGCCGAACAGTCCTTCGATCGCGGGAATCGGCGGCTTCGCGCGAACCATCCCGCGCTTACCCTCGATACTTTCGAGCATCGCGGTTTCCTCGCCGCAGATGTACGCGCCAGCGCCCAGCCGCACTTCCAGCTCGAACGATTTTTTCGATCCGAGAATGTCGTCACCCAAATAGTTCTTCGCGTATGCGGTCGCGATCGCCTCGCCCAGTGCGCGATTCGCATGTGGATACTCTGAGCGCAAATAGATGTACCCGCGCCGCGCACCGATCGCGATCGCCGCAATCGTCATCCCCTCGATCAGCGTGAACGGATCGCCTTCCATCAGCATCCGATCCGAAAACGTGCCCGAGTCGCCTTCGTCCGCATTGCACACGACGTACTTGGGCGTTGGCGGCGCATCGAATGCGGTCTTCCATTTGATTCCGGTCGGGAAGCCCGCGCCTCCCCGTCCCCGCAGGCCCGACTTGGCGACCTCCGCGATAATATTTTCCGGATTCATGTCGAGCGCGCGCCGAAGACCGCGATACCCGCCATGCGCGACGTAATCGTCAAGCGAAACCGGATCGATCACGCCGGCGCGCGCGAAGGTCAGTCGCGTCTGCGACTTGAGATACGGGATTTTTTCAGCGACACCAATCCGCAGTTGGTGCTCACTTCCCGAAACAAAGTCCGCGTCGAACATCGACGCAACGTCGCCCGTCGTGACCGGCCCGTACGCGACGCGCCCGCCCGCAGTTGCGACCTCGACCATCGGCTCGTGCGAGAACATCCCGCGCGATCCGTTGCGCACAATTTTAATTTCGATTCCCCGACGCGACGCTTCCGCGCGAATCGCATCGGCTACCGCGTCGGCCCCAAGCGAAATCGCGCTCGAATCTCGCGGCACATAAATCGTCGTCGCCATCACGATTGCCCGACGCCCGGATTAAGCCGCGCAATAATTTCGTCGAAGCGCTCCTTGCTGACGCGGCCGTAGATGTCCTCGCCGACGACGATCGCCGGCGAGCAGGCGCAGTTCCCCAGGCAAAAAACCGGCTCGAGCGTGAACGCGCCGTCCTTGCTCGTCTGGCCGAATCCGATCCCGAGCCGCCGCTGAATATGCGACGCCAATTCGACCGCGCCCATCGCCTGGCACGACTCGGCCCGGCACACGCGGATTACGTTGCGGCCCTGCGGCGCGCTCTTGAAGTCATGATAAAAACTGATCACGCCATGAACTTCGGCGCGCGAAAGATTCATCGTCCGCGCGATAATCGGCACCGCCTCCGACGGCACGTAGCCGACGCGTTCTTGCACCGCATGCAGCAGCGGCATCAATCCGCCCGGCGTATCGGCGAACCGCTCCGCGATTTTCTGGATCTCCTGCAGATCCCAGCCGCCACCATTGTTAGAATGCTCTGCGCTCATCCTGAGGCTCTCAAATCGCTATACCACGATTAACGGCCTCAGACACCGGCGATCACGAGATCAAAATCTCGCAGTATTGCGTCTCGATTTCGGCGAGCTCGTGTGCGAGCGATTCGCCTACAGCCCCGGCAGCTTCGGCGTTTCTTGCCACGCGCGGCGCGAGCGAATCGCTTCGAGGTAGGCGCGCACGTGCGAAAAATCGCCGAAGCTGAAGCCGGCCTTGTCCAACACGTTGAAGGTTGGGCCATAGTCGCAATCGGCCAGAGAGAAGTCGTTGCCGAGCATCCATTTGCGCTCGGCCAGATGCTGATCGACGATTCGGAGCGGTTCCGGCAGCAGTTTTTCGCCGCGCGCAATTGCGGCCTCGTCGGGAGTGCCGCCGCTCAACTTGACGGCGATTCGATTGAACACCACTTCGCTCGCAGGCGGGGAAATCGCGCTGGTCAGAAAGAACAGCCAGCGCAGCGCGTCCGCCCGCCCGGCCGGCGACGTGGGCCAAAGCCGGCCCGTCTTCTCACCCAGGTATGCAAGTATCGCGTGCGACTCCCAAAGCGTCAGCTCGCCGTCAACCAGAACCGGAACACGACCATACGGATTCAGCGCCAGGAACTCCGGCGACCGTTGCTCGCGCTTGAGCAGATCGACTGCAACGCTCTCGCACTCGAGCCCGAGCTCATTGATTGCGAAGCGAACCTTCTGTGGATTGGGCGATGGAAAATAATAGAGTTTCATCGTGGCCCCCAAGGCGTGTTCGATTATTGCTTCATCGCGGCTTCGGCCGTGCAATCTCTCGCGGCGAGACATCTTCCTTTTGATCCGGCGGCGCCGCGAACACTGCCTGATAGTGGCCCAGTATCGTGCCCCATCCGGAGTCGTAATTGCCGCGAGCGTCGCGGGTCTTCGCATCCTGCTCCCATCCGCTGTGCTCCAGCTCTACCCGGGTTCCACCCGCTTCGGCGCTGAAACGAATTTCAACCTGGGTAGTGACGTCCCAACTCGGCGCGCGCCAACTGAAGGCCACTATTGAGGGCGGCTGATACGCAGTGACCCGGCCGATCTCGTACTCGCTGCCATCGACGCGCACTTCGTAAAAGCGGCCTCCTACTTCCCGCGCGAGGCAAAGCCTGCTGTCCTTGCCGCCGAACCCACCCGGCCACCACTCGCCGATGTCCTCGCAGAACACCTTGAACGAAATCTCCGGTGATCGTTCGATCCAGATCGATTTGCGAATCGTCATCGCTTTTTCTCCGCATAGTGCTTGAAGGCTTCCAGTGCGACGTCCCAGAATCGCTCCATTTTTTTAAGCTGCTCGATTGTCTCTCGCATTGCCTTGCCTCCAGACGGAGCCAGCTCGTAGATCCGTTCGCGTCCGTTTTTTTTTGCCCTTATCAAACCGGCCCGGCTGAGCAGTCGCGTGTGCTTGCAGACAGCGGGGCGGCTGATCGCAAACCCGGAGGCAAGCTCACCGGCGCGACGCGGCCCATCCGCCAGTCGGCGGAGAATCTCTCTGCGCGTGGCATCTCCCAAGGCTGCGATAGTTCTATCTAACGGCATCGATCAATGTGTAACCAATTGGCTACGGATTTACATGTAACCGATCGGCTACGGATGTGTCAATAGCGAAAACCAAAAATCTTCGGGCCAGGGTGCCGGGACGAACCCGTCGTGATTCGCCCGCTTGATTGCGCAAGTTTCATAATGCAACCTATGTAGCAACTCAGCCTCCAGGTGCGTATATGATTCGCAAATTCAAATTCGAAGATGAGATGCACGAAAGCCTGCAATGCGTTCCGATGGCGGTCCGCCGCAAACTCGACCGCGTCGGCTTGAAGGTGAGTCTCGAACCCTGGAAGGCGCTCGATCGCGGTGAGCGGCTCGCGATTTGCCATCTGCCAACCAATTCGGCCGAGGAATGCGAGGCGCTCGCGACCTTCATCCGCGAGGCGATGCTCCGGCACTTCGGCACCGAGCCTAAGTCCTTGACCGATGCGCAGCGCGCCGGTGCCGAGCCGCCTGCGACGCCGCCTGCGCAGTTGGTTTCACGCGCGCGTGAAGCTGGATTCGATTTGAGCGATTTCGCCTGGTCGAAGCTCGACGGCGACGAGCGATTCGCCTTGATGAAGATGGGCGCGGATTCGAAGCCGAGCCATAACCTCGGCGCCGCGCTCAGGGAATTTCAGGTACCCGCGGCTGACTAGTTCCGCGAATCAGAGTCATACGAGGACGAACTGCATCTGACAAATGCGCGTCCGAGAAATGCACGCCCGCGAAATGATCTAGTAGCGCGCGCCCTTTCCCCAACTTGAAACTGTTCTTGAGCGCTGCGATCACGTAGCGCTTCGCGCCGCGCACCGCTTCTTCGAGGCTCTCGCCCCGCGCCAGGTACGCCGCAATTGCCGCCGAAAACGCGCAGCCCGTGCCGTGCGCGCCATCGCCAGCGATTCGCGCCGCTTTCAGCATCACGAAATTGTGCCCGTCGTAAAAAAGATCGTTCGCCGATTTGTCGTCCTTGCTATGCCCGCCCTTGATCACTACCGCCTGCGCACCCAGCTTGACGATTGCCTTCGCCGCCGCGCGCAGCGCCGCCTCGGAATCGATCTGGATCCGCGCGATCGACTCCGCCTCGGGGATATTCGGCGTGACGATCCGCGCGAGCGGGATTAATCGCTTGCGCATCGCGCGCTTTCCCTTTGAACCCAGCAACCGCGCGCCGCTGCTCGACACGAGCACCGGATCGACCACCGGCGCCGGCAGTTTGAGTTTTTCGATCGCGCGCGCCACCGCTTTCACGATCTCGAAGTTGCCGAGCGCCCCCGTCTTGATCGCTAGCGGCCTGCTCTCTTCGAGCAAAGTCTCGATCTGCTTGATAACGATCTCGTCCGACGCAAGTTCGAGATCCGTGACATGCGTGCTGTTCTGCGCGATCACTTGCGTGAGCACTGAATAGCCGTACACGCCGAGCGACGCGAACGTCTTCAAGTCCGCCTGCAGTCCCGCGCCGCCACCGGGATCGCTCCCCGCGATGGTCAATGCAATTGGTCGTTTCGAGTTTTTCAAGGGCAACGGAAGAGGTCTGATGCGCTCCAACGATCATATCTAATGGCGCGGCGCGGCGGAAGATCACACCCTGGTTGATCCATTCGAGAACGGCGCGCTACCTTGCGCAGTTGAGGCAGCTGCTTCCTCGTAAACTATGGCCATAAGAGGCGAATCGGAATTTCTCAATTTGCCCTTCCAGGAAAAGCTCGAATTCCTGTATGGCCTCCCTGCGCGCCAAAAACGCGACCTGATTCTTTCCGCGCCCGAAGCCGAACGCCTCGTCCAATCTTTCTCGCCCGAAACGCTCTTCTATACCCTCAAGGAAATCGGCACCGCCGACGCCGGCGACTTGCTCAGCCTCGCGCTTCCCGAGCAGGTGAAGTCGCTGTTCGATCTCGATTGCTGGAATCGCGATCGCCCCAACTTCCATCGGATGCGCGAATGGATCGAGGCGATGTCCGAAGGCGGGCGGCGCCGGATGGCCGACGGCCTGATGCAGCTCGACATGGAAATGATGTCGCTGCTGCTGCGCGGCTACCTGAAGGTCCATCGCATGGACGATGCGGCCTCGTCGCCCGACGCTCCGTCCAATCGCTTCGTGCAGTTCGACGAAAATAATCTCATCGAGTTCATCAGGCACGACGCGATCTCGCAGCACATTTCCGATTTTCTCGAAGAAGCTTTCGAGCGCGACTACAACTATTTCGCCGCGCTGATGGAAGAAATTTACTGGGGCGTCGAGGCCGAGCTCGAAGAGCAGGCCTATCAGTTCCGCCGCACCCGGCTTAGCGATCGCGGCTTTCCCGATTTCTTCGAGGCGCAAAATGTCTTCGCCTATCTGGACCCCGCGCAGTTTCTCCAGATTCGCGCCGCGCACGAAAAACCGAGCCGCGCCGACTTGCCCCCCGACACCGAACTAATCGCGCCCGAGATGGCGCCCGCGCTCGCCGGTTCCGATAATTCGCTGTTCAATACCGCGCTCACCGCCGGCTTCGCGATGCAGGGCAAGCGCCAGTTGAAGGGCGAGATGGCGATGGTATCGAATGAAGTCCTGGTCGCGCGCTCGGTCGATTTCGGCGACCTCGAAGCGGTCCACGTCGCGGTCGGGATGACCCACAATTATTTGAATCTCGCGCTCGAGCATCTCGCCGGCGGCGATCTGCAAAGCGCCATCGAGCATCTGCGCGATACTCATCTGAAATTGCTGTTTCGCCTCGGCGTCAGCCTGACCATCGATCTTCGCACGCGCGCCGCTCAAGCGCTCGCCAAACTCGGCCTCTCGTCGGGCAAGGCGCGCGAGATTTCTTACCTCGATTCGCCGTATCGCGAGGCGCTCGCTGGCTTCCTCGAACGCCAGCCTCGCTTCCACAGTGCGCTCGACGGCGCCGGCGGCGTCGAGCTGCGCGATTTCCGCATCATGCGCGATTTGCACCTGGGCTACGCGATCATCGATCAGGTCGAATCCGCCGCCGAGCTGTTCAAGGCTCTATTCGCGATCGATATCGCCTCGCCCAACTTCCGAGCCCAGATGGCCGCGCGCGAAATTCGCCTGAGCCAGCTCCTGCTCACCGCGCTCGCGCGCATGGCGCTCGATCATCGCCTCGTAGTCGAACCGATCGAGGATGTCCGCCTCACCGCGATGCGCGATGCGGTCATGACCAATCACGGCCGTCCCGCGCGCCTGAACGACAACTTCCGCCGCATGATCGACGCCGCTCTCACCGAGCGCCTCGACCCCGCCGCGCGCGCTCGCACCGCCGCGTTTCTCAATTCATGTCTTAATTTGCTCGAGGAAGAATTCGCCGAACTCGGCGATGAGCGCGAAATCGACGCCCGCTTCATCGCGAGCGTGCTCGTCCGCAGCGCTAACGCTTAGCCGCGCCCGGCGCCGGCCCGTTCACCAGCATCACAGTACGGTCCGCGCCGCTGCGCACAATCGTCACGTTCACCGCGCCGCTGTTTCTCGCCGCCGCGATCGTTTGCTCGAAGTCGTCGAGCGCCTTGACTTGCCGCTCGCCGACCTTCACCACCAGATCGCCGCGCGCTACGCCCGCCTTTTGCGCCGCCGCATCGACCTCCGACACCAGCACGCCGCCCGATTCCGGCGCGCCGAAGTATCCCGCCAGTTCCGGCGTCAACTGCTCGACCGTCATCCCGAGCGCGTGCGCGACCTGCGGCACCTTGCCCGCCGGGAGCATGCCTAGACCGGCGTCCGGCGCGTCCTCGAACAACTTGCTGTTGACGTAGATCGGCGCCTTCGATGCCATCGCGAGCGCAATCGCATCGCTCGGCCGGCTGTCGATCGTGACCCGGCCTTTGTCGAGAAAAAGCTTGGCGTAGAAAACTTCGTCGCGCATGTCGCTGATCAAAATCCGATCGAGGCGATTACCCGTCTCCTCGATCACCGATCGCAACAAGTCATGCGTGAGTGGCCGGTCCGGCTTGATATTGTGCAGCGCGAGCAGGATTGCCTGCGCCTCGTTGTCGCCGATCATGATTGGCAGTTCGCGCGCCTGGCCGTCGTCATGCAGCAGCACGTAGTGCGCGCCGGTCGCCTGGTCGAAGCCGACGCTGGTCACGTGCACCCGCACTTCATCCGGATGAGCGATGCTGGATTGCGCCGCTCCGCCGGTCGCTTGTGGCGAGCGGCCACACGCGCACGCCGCGACCAAAGCCGCCAACCACAGGCAGATGAATCTTCCACCTACGGCTCTCATACCTGAAACTCTCGCGCACCGCACGGCCATTGTCCACTATCCTTCGATCTTTCTTAATACCTCGCCCGCTCGGTTGCGGGAGAGGTCGCCGGCGGCGAGGCATCGAGCCGATGCCGGGTGAGGGTGCGGCCCGTCGCCCCGACACATTCGGATGCAGCGACTCGGATGACACGGAACGGCGCCTGATATATATCACGCGAAACATTTTCCCTTTTTTTCCTATCAGGGCGCAGCCCGCATCTTCCCTTTGAACGCGAATCCTCGGCACCGCGCCAAGTGTCCGTCTCACATTTTCCCAACAGCGCGTAGCGCGCATCCTCACCTTAATGCGATTCGGCCCTGCGGCCCGAAGTCAGCTCCGCGTCGTCACAGGAAGTCCGAAACCCAGTGTGGGTTTCGGAAATCTTTTCCTTTCAGAATCTCCATTCTCCCCCTCCCCTCTCACGCCCTCCGCTGAAACCCTCGCGCGACCACGTACAGCTCCGACGACCCCGGCCGGCTCGCCTTGGTCCGCGTCACCTCGACCTCGCCAAAGTGCCGCTTGAACTCCGCGATCACTTCTTTGAACTCCGCGCCCATGAACAATTTCGCGACCATCGCGCCGCCCGGCTTCAGCACTTGGCACCCGAATTTGATCGCCGTATCGATCAGCTCGCGCGATCGCGCCTGATCCCTCGCCGCGATTCCGGTCAGCTTCGGCGCCAAATCGCTCGTCACCAGGTCCGCCGCGCCGCCTAGCTCATTCGCCGCGCGCGCCGCGATCGATTCATCCAAAATGTCGCCGACGATCGTGATCGCTCCCGCGGGCACGTTCCGGCACGCTGCCAAATCGACGCCTACTACTCGTCCGCCCGCAGTCGCCGCTCGCGCGAGAATCGCGAGCCACCCGCCCGGCGCGCATCCGAGGTCCACAATTTTCGCGCCGCTGGGCACCAGCCGATTGCGCGCGATGATCTCCTCGATCTTGAACGCCGCCCGCGACGGCAGACCCATCGCCCGCGCTTTGCGATAAAATTTGTCGTGCGGTTCGTAGGTCGCCACAATAATCCGGTGCTCGCTGTTTCGCGCGACGTCTTTTCGCTGCGCCTCGAAGCCGGTATCTTGAACACTCCGCCCGCGGCTTCGACGCTTCGCACCACCATGTTATCCGTGAGACTCGACGATCTGAATCCCGAACAACGCGATGCCGTCCTCGCACCCGACGGTCCCATCCTGATTCTCGCCGGCGCCGGCAGCGGCAAGACCCGCGTGCTGACCTACCGAATTGCCCACCTGCTCGCCGAGGGCAAAGCAGTCGCGGGCGAAGTGCTCGCCGTCACCTTCACCAACAAGGCGGCCAACGAGATGCGCGAGCGCGTCGCTTCGATTGTCGGCGACGCGGCGCCGCGTTCGTGGGTCAGCACTTTTCATTCCGCATGCGCGCGCATCCTCCGCCAGGACGGCCACGCGCTCGGCTTCGATCGCAATTTTTCGATTCTCGACGAAGGCGATTCGATGTCCACTGTGCGCCGCCTGCTCGAGGACGCCGCGCTCGCCGATTCGCCGCCGCCCGAGTTGCTCCGCTCGCGCATCGAGCAGGCCAAGAACGAAGCCGTCACGCCCGACGAGATGCTCGCCAGGGCCGACGGCGGTCGCGAGACTTCCATCGCTCGCCTCTACCAGCTTTATCAAGTGCGCTTGCGCGCGCTGAACTCGATGGACTTCAGCGACCTCCAGCTCCAGACCTGGCTGCTCTTCGAAAAATTTCCCGAAATTCTCGAGCGATGGCAGCGGCGCGCCGCCCATCTTCTCGTCGACGAATATCAGGACACCAACCGCGTCCAGTATTTGATCGTGAAGACGCTCGCCGCACGCACCGGCAATCTCTGCGTGGTCGGCGATGAGGACCAGTCGATCTATCGATGGCGCGGCGCCGACATCCGCAACATCCTCGATTTCGAACGCGACTACCCGGCCGCGAAAATTTTCAAGCTCGAGCAGAATTACCGCTCGACCAAAACGATTCTCGCGACCGCCGGCGCCGTCATCCGCAATAACACCGAGCGCAAGATCAAGAATCTCTGGACCGAGAACGATGCCGGCGAGCCGGTCACCTATTTCACCGGCGCCACCGAGCGCGACGAGGCCGATTTCGTCGCCCGCGAGATTGCCCGCCTCACCACGGAAAGCAAGCTGCGCCCCGCCGACGTCGTGGTCTTCTACCGCGTCAATGCGCAGTCGCGCGTGCTCGAGGAAGCGCTGGTGCGCCGCCGCATCCCCTACTATGTCGTCGGCGGCGTGCGTTTTTATGAGCAGCGCGACGTGAAAGATCTGCTCGCCTATCTGCGCGTGATTGCCAATCCCGCCGACGCGACCGCTCTCGAACGGATGGTCGGCGTGCCGACCCGCGGTATCGGCGCCAAGACCATCGAAGTGATGAGCGAAGTCGCCGCGCACGACGCCGTCACCACCTTCGAAGCGATGGGCCGGCTAGAGACCAATTCCAAAGTCGCGCTGCGCATCGCCAAGCAGGCAAGCAACCTTTACACCTGGATGCGCGATCTGATGGCGCAAGCATCCGAGCTGAGCGTGCGCGCGATCGTCGAACAGGTCGTCACCAACAGCGGCTTCGAGGCCTATCTCGACAATCTCCCCGACGCACCCGCTCGCAAACAAAATCTTGCCGAGATGCTCACTGCGGCCGGTGCCTTCGACGCCGAACACAGCGGCGGCGGTCTCGGCGAATTCCTCGAGCGCGTCGCGCTGGTTAGCGATGCCGACCAGCTCGACGTAGCCGGCGGCCGCGCCGCCCTGATGACGCTCCACACCTCGAAAGGCCTCGAGTACCCGGTCGTGTTCATCGCCGGTATGGAGGAGGGCCTCTTCCCGCACAGCCGCTCGCAGGACAGTGGCGAAGAAATCGAAGAAGAGCGCCGCCTCTGCTACGTCGGGATGACCCGCGCGCGCCAGCTCCTCTATCTCACCAACACCCTATCGCGCGAAATTTACGGCGTGCGCCAGGAGTCCCGCGAGTCGCGATTTTTGCGCGAAGTCGATCGCTCGCTCATCAATCGCATCAAGCCCGAGCGCGGCACTGCGCCCATCCGCCCGCTCTCGCGCGATTCGTACGTTGATTACACCGACAGCCAGATGCCCGAGACTGAACAGGCCTCCGGCGGCGACGGTCTCGGCGTCGGCGCGCGCGTCATCCATCCCACATTTGGCCGCGGTGTCATCAGAAAGCGCGAAGGACGTGGCGATAGCGCCAAAGCGTGGATAAATTTCGATCGTGCCGGCATTAAGTTGCTGGTTCTTAAGTTCGCCAATCTACAGTTGCTTGGAGATTGAAACGCCAGTTGCTTGGAGATTGAAACGGCGGTTATGATCACTGTGGATTGAGGTTGGGACGAATGTTGGGCAGGGACTTTTCGGATCCGCGGATTTGTAAAACAACTGGCACTCTCTTGCTCCGCTTAATCAAGTTCGCAACTCGCAGCTTCCCGATCTTTCTCCTCGTCGCGATCTTCGCGATCCCGTCGGCCATCGGTGCCTGGACCGAGGACGAATTCGAGCATCGCCCGATGTTCGCCTACCCGCTCCCGCACGGCAAAGACAACATCATCGGCAACCTGGTCAGCTATCAGCTGCAAAAGGGCGACACCCTGCTCGACGTCGGGCGATGGTTCGGGGTCACCGCCAAGGAAATCTCCAACGCCAATGACAAGATCGATTGGTGGTCGCCGCCCGCCGGCCGCCAGGTCGTTCTTCCCGACGAGCATATCCTGCCCGATACCCCGCACGTCGGAATCGTGCTGAACATCCCCGAGATGCGCGTGTACTACTACTTTCCCTCGCCCGTCGGCGGCGTGCATCGCAACAAGAAAACCGGCGGCGTGACCCCGGCCGCGTTCGTCGAGGGCAAGAAGCATTCTGCCGGCGCGATAAAGCCAACCGTCGTTTACACTTTCCCGGTCGGCCTCGGCCGCTATGATTGGAAAACGCCGATCGGTGCTTTCACCGTGCGCGGCAAGACCCGCAATCCGACCTGGGTCGTCCCCGACGATATCTATAAAGAACATCTCGAGCGCGACGGCGAAGCGGAGCACGTCGTCTCCGGTGACGATCCTGACAATCCGCTCGGCCGCTATCGCATCGAACTGACCCTGCCTTCTTACGCGCTGCACGGCACCAACGTTCCGTGGGGCGTCGGCATGGAGGTCAGCCACGGATGCGTCCGGCTTTATCCCGAAGACATCGAGCGGCTCTTCAACAAAGTGAAAATCGGCACGCCCGGCCAGTTCGTCTATCAGCCGGTGAAATTCGGATGGCGTGGCGACGCCCTCTACGTTGAAGTTCACGAAGATCTCTACGGCGTCTACGCCGGACTCTGGGCGCACGCGCAGAGTGAAGTCGATCGGCTCGGCATCCAGGATCAGATCGACATGCAGAAGCTCCAGAAAGCGATCGAAGAAAAGACCGGCGTCCCGACCTACGTGATGCCCGGTCCCGCCCCCGGCTCCCCCAGCTAAGGCGTATGCGCCGCCGCGCCGTGCTTTCCGTCATCCTGAGCGGAGGCTGCCGGAGTCGAAGGATCTCGATCCCCACGCCCGACCCCACCTCCAATGTCCGACGAATCATCCGAGCGCAAGTCATCCCGACGAGGCTCCAGCAGCCTGAACTAATTTTCCCAACAGCGCGTAGCGCGCATCTTTACCTCAATGCGATTCGGCCCTGCGGCCC
>PNBD01000064.1 GCA_003135855.1 Deltaproteobacteria bacterium | reverse complement strand
CGCTGCGCGACCGGATGGAAGTGCTCGAGCTGCCGGGATACACCGAAGAAGAAAAGCTGCAAATCGCGACGCGCCATCTGATTCCCAAACAGCTCCACGAAAATGGGCTGGGCAATCAGAAGATCGAATTTGCCGAAGATGCGATTCGCGAGATCATCCACAGCTACACGCGTGAGGCTGGTCTCAGGAATCTCGAGCGCGAGGTTTCCCGCGTCTGCCGCAAAATTGCGCGCGTGATCACCGAAGGCGAACAGGCCCCCGAGCGCATCACTGCTGCCGACGTGCAAAAGTATCTCGGCGCGCCGCGCTTCTATTCGGAAGTCGCGGAACGGACGCAGGAGCCCGGGGTGGCGACCGGCCTCGCGTGGACGCCGAACGGCGGCGAAATCATGTTTATCGAGNNGGCGGCGACATCATGTTCGTCGAGGCGTCCACGCGGCGCGTGGAGAACGCGCCGTCCGGCGACGGGACCGGTGGCGGGGGGGGCGCACCCGTCTCGCTGATCCTCACCGGCCAGCTTGGCGACGTGATGAAGGAATCCGCGCAGGCCGCGATGTCATACGTGCGGACCCGAGCCGAACGGCTCGGCATCCCGGCGGATTTTTTCGAGAAATCCGACGTTCACGTTCACGTGCCGGCGGGCGGAATCCCCAAGGACGGGCCGTCGGGCGGCGTGACGATCGCAGCATCGTTGGCGTCGTTGCTGAGCGGACGGCCGGTGCGATCGGACGTTGCGATGACCGGCGAGATCACGCTGCGAGGCAAAGTGTTGCCGGTCGGCGGAATCAAGGAGAAAGTGCTCGCGGCGCGGCGCGCGGGAATCAAGACCATCATCCTGCCGCGTCGCAACGAGCGCGACCTCGAGGACATCCAGCCGGAAGTTCGCAAGGAACTGGAGATGATTTTCGTCGACACCGTTGACGAGGTGATCGCCAATGCACTCCGCGATGCGGATAGTGTGCCGCCGCCGCCGGTGGAGCCTGCCACCGCGTCACGCACGGAGCGAACTGTGTTGAACTAGTCGGCTGAACCGATCGATTGATCGATGCTTGTTGAAAGACGCAATCCCCGCAAAACGGGATTGCGTTTTTCTTTTTGTGAACTCCGCCGCTACTTTTTCGCGTGGATAGTAATGTCGAATACGCCGCCCGGGTACTTGAAGCTCGCCGCATCGAACGACGGCGGTCCCAACCCAACCGGCGCGTCATTGGAAAATCCATACGATTCAGTCGGCATGCCCAAAAAGTTCAGTGCCATCTTGCCGGTCATTTGTTTGTCGTGGAACGTCGCGACCGCGTAAGTGCCCGGAGGTAGTACCCAGAATTCGCACACAGCGCTGCCGTTCTTTATTGGCGCCCCAACTCGCTGAGTCGCTTGCTCGCGCTGCCGCGGCCATCCTGTCGCCGACGACCAGATCGCGCATCCGGCGCGTCCGACGTCATCAGGCATGCCTACGTAGTGGACGCGGATCACGTTGCCCCCAGGCAAAGCCCCTGCGCCTGGCGACTGCGCCATCGCGACACTGCTGAACATTGCAATTGCGACCGCGATCGCAATCACGCTCGCGATCGCAATCACGCTCGCCGTTGATCGTGACTCAGCCCTCATCGGCGAGAACCGGGTGCCGGGCGTGGATCGACGATATGCCTGCCCGTCGGTCGCACTTCGAGTGAGCATCCGAACAGTGAATCGTCGCGCACCAGTGTCACGATCGCATCCGCAATCTCTTCCGGCTGGATCATCTTCGACGGCAGCCAGCTCTTGATGCCGAATTTTTCGGCCTGCTCGAGTCCCTTCCGCACCAGCGGCGTATCGACGATTCCCGGACAGATGCAGTTGACGCGAATCTTCCGCTCCGCTTCCCAACTCGCCAGCGAATGCGTGAAATTCACCACGCCGCCCTTAGCCGCGCCGTACACCGCGTCCTGACGATGCGGATAGAGACCCGCCATCGAGGCCGTATTGATGATCACGCCGCCGCCGTTCTTTTGCATCAGCGGCGCCGCGAGGCCGGTCCCGAGAATCACCGCTTGCAGGTCGATCTCGACCACCAGATGCCATCGCTCGGGCGGCGCATCGGGAAAGCCGGGCGCTCCGACTCCGATTCCCGCGTTGTTGTGCAGAATATCCAATCGCCCAAATTTCGTGATCGCGGTATTTAGCATGCGCCGCGCGTCTTCGATTTTGACCACGTCGGCGTGCACGAATACCGCCTTACCGCCTGCGTCTTCGATTCGCTTGACCGTTTCATTCCCGCCGGCCTGGTCGAGATCGGCCACCACGACCGCGGCGCCTTCTCGCGCGAGCCGCTCTGCCGTTGCGCGTCCGATGCCCGATCCGCCGCCGGTGATGACGCCGGCTTTTCCCCTGATTTCCATCGCCCGACCTCCGTCCGATTAACCTACACTCCCGACCAGCACGCCGACGATCAATCCCGCCAGCACGTAAGCCGTGAATGCGACGTAAGCATAGTCGCGTTCGCGGATGAAGAGCAGGAAGCAGAATGCGACTCGTGCCAGCGGAACCAGCGTCAACACGAACAGCCCGATCGTCAGGATCGCGTGCGGATTGCCTTCCCGGATGTGATCGATCAACAGCCCGAATGTTTCCTTGCCGATCAGATGCCCCTGCCGCACGGCGTCGTAGCGTTCGACGTAGTAGCCGGGCGCGTACGTGTAGGTGAGGACCAGGCCGGTTACCAGCACTACCATCGCCGCGATGAGAATCGTGCGGAGCAGAATTGGCGTCCACACGCGCAGAATTCGATCTTCTTCCTGCTTCGCCATCGCTTAGATTCCCGACATCGCGCGCCATCCCATCTCGGCCGCGATCAGCAGCAAAATAATCACAAACACGATTCGGAGCGATTCGACTTTCAGATGCGCCAATACGCGGCTGCCAGCGAGCGCGCCGGCCGTTACACCAATCGCGACCGGCGCCGCAATCGTCGTCGCCACGTCGCCGCGCGCCAGAAAGACCAACGCGCCTGCGCCCGCCGTCACGCCAATCATGAAGTTGCTGGTCGCGCTCGAGACCTTCAACGGCACGTGCATGATGTAATCCATCGCCATCACTTTGAGCGCTCCCGAACCGATGCCGAGCAGGCCCGACATCAGGCCCGCGACCACCATCAGCGCGCCGCCCTCCGGTACTCTGGTGACCTCATAATGAACGAGCTGGCCAGTTTCGTCGGGCACTTCGCCGCCGAGACCCAGCCGCTCGGCAACCGGGTCGCCCTTGGTTAAGATGTCGTCGCCTTTTTTGGTGATGGTGAAATAGGCCGACTGGAGCATCATCGCGGCGAACAACAATTCCAGCACGATCGTCGGCACCACGCCGGCGAGATATGCCCCGATCACGGCGCCGGTGACCGTCGCGCACTCGAGCACCATCGCGACTCTCAGATTGGTCCAGCCATCGCGCACGAAGGCCACGCTCGCGCCGGCGCTGGTCGCGACCACCGAGATCAAGCTTGCGCCAATCGCGACCTGCATCGGCATGTGCGCGAAAATCACCAGCGCGGGCACGATGAATACGCCGCCGCCCAGGCCTGAGATCGCGCCGATGAAACCGGCGCCCACGGCCAGCGCGAGCAAACTGATCAGGATCTCAAGCAAGCAGCTCGCTCCGCTCTAGCAATTGACGCACTCAGATTTCGCAGACTGGACGCTCCAGATCGAGCACCATCAGCAGTCGGCCGAATCCGATGTACTGGCCGATCGCCATGCCCAACTCGACGACTTCCGCATCGCTGAAATGCGCGCGCATCCGGCGGAAGAAGTCGTCGTCGATCGATTTGTGATCGAGCGCCATCAGCTCCGCGAATTCGAGCGCGATTTTCTCGCGTTCGTTGAATATCGAATCGGTGCGATACGATGCCAGCCGCGAGATTTTGTCTTCGGTCAATCCTTTTTCCATCGCCGATGGAAATCGCGCTTTCTTTCAAGTGAGGCATTGGTTCAGCTCGGCGATTCTGAGCCGCACCATTTCCTTCAGCGCGGGATCGACCACGCCGCTGTTGTGCAACGGATAGTAGAACTTGAAATAAGCCTCGAGCATGTCGGGCCGATGGCCCATCACGCGGAGCACCGTGGAGTCGGCGCCTCTAGCGTCGGTGGCTTGCGCCTGCTCGCGCAAGTCGTCGGTCAATTGCTCGTTAGCGAGCGGGTTTAGTCGCGACATCTTTCCTCCCCGGCTGCGCGGACCGCGCGTGTTCAGCCACGTATTCGGCAATGTAGTTGGGTTTGTGCCTCGACGGCAAATTCGAAAAATCAGAGCGGACGGGGATTGAGCATATCGAGTGCACCGCGCGGATTCGCGCGAAGGCCTTGCTCGATCCGATCGGTGATCTCGCGCACGGCGCGCACCGGCTCGGTCGCGCGCCAGACCGGCGCCCCGATCACGACGAAATCTGCGCCCGCGCGGATCGCATCGGCCGCGCTAATCAGGTGCGATTGTCCGTCGTTGATGTCGCGCAGGCTCACGCCCGAGGTGACGATGACGAAGCGACGGCCGCAAATGTTGCGCACCCGTGAAATCTGATGCGGCGACGTGACGATGCCGTCAAGCGCCGCGTCGGCCGCGAGCCGCGCAATCTGCGCGACGCGATCCGCGCATCCGGTGTCCCGACCCCGCGGCCCAACCAGCCGCGGCTGCGTCGGCGATATACTCGCGAGCATCGCGACCGCGAGGATATTCGGCCGCCGGAGTCCCTCGGTGCGGCATACGCGCGAAACTTCGGCGCGCGTGCGCGTCATCATATCGGTCAGACACGCGGGCGAGCTCGATGCATGGATATCGAACATCTTGACCCCCAGCCGGGTCGCTTCGACCGCCACGCGCGGCACGTTGCGCGGAGTGTCGTGGAACTTGAGATCGAGAAAAACTTCGGCGCCGCGCCGGCGAATCTCGCGGATGAAATCGGGACCGCCGCTCACGAACAATGCGCGTCCAACCTTGAACATCGCGACCACGCGCGCCAGCCGATCGACCAGTTGCAGCGCTTCCCGCCGATCTCCGAGGTCGAGCGACACGATCAGACGCTCGCGCAGCGCGGTTTGTCGAAGCAGCCCCGAGAATGGCCAGTACTGGGTCATCGCGACTCTCTCTCGCTTGGTCGCCAACCACCATCCCAACTTTCATGAAAATATGCCGATGGCGTCTTATGTCAAGGAAAGGCCGATCGCTCGCCAGCGTCTTAGTCTGATGCAGTCGCGATACTGCATGGCCGCGACTGCGCTCAGCGTCATCGGGACTGCCGACGACGTGTGCCAAGTCCGTGGATGCTCGCTTTTTCGTCGCCGTCTCGGCGGCATCGGGCTTGCTCTAGTGGGTATGCGGCAGCAGATTGACCCTGATTGTAACAGCGCCAGCCGCTGCGATAGGTCAATTACACGGACCGGCAATTCCGGCCCCAGGTGAGGCAGGATGTTCGGCATAATCATAATCGCAATTATCGTCTACGCGGTCATTCAGCATCGAAAACGCAATCGCTTGCGCGGGAAGAAGTGGGGCGACGTTGAATGGCAGAAGTGGGCGGGCGACGAATGGGCGAAATGGGGCGGCGACTCGTGGAAGTGCAAGACCTCTCAGGCCGAGCGTTACGCCCGCGACTTCGAATCCAAAATGTCGCAAAAATTCGACGCCAGCGCCGAGAAGTTCGAGCGCAAGATGCGCCAGCGGTTCGATAAGCAGACCCGCAAATACGGCGGCGTCACCGCCGATCCTGCCCAGGACCATACCGAGCCGCAATTCAAATCCGACGCCGAGCGCCAGGCATACAACCGCGCCCGCCGTCGCGCCGCCGCCGAGGCCGGCTTCTACGTCCACATGATGTGGTACGGCATCGTCATCGGATTTTTGTTCATCATCAATCTCGTCACCGGCGGACTCGGCTCGTATCCATGGTTTCTATGGCCGGCGCTTTTCTGGGGCTTCGGCGTGGCGAGCCATTTCTCGGCGGTTTACGGATGGCGATGGGTTCACGATCGCGTATTCGAACCGGCTATTCAGCGCGAGGTGCAACGCGAAGTGACCAAGGAAAAAGAGCACTTGCGCACCGAGAAGCAGGCTTCGCTCGACGAGCTGACCGCCACCTTTGCGCACGAGATTCGCAATCCCATCGCGGCCGCCAAGAGCTTGGTCCAGCAGATGGGCGAGGATCCCACCTCGCACGAGAATGTCGAATACGCGAAGGTCGCGCTCGATGAGCTGGCGCGCGTCGAACGCAGCGTGTCGCATTTGCTCAAGTACGCGAAGGAAGAAGACTACAACTTCGAAAACGTCAATCTTTCTTCGGTGCTCGACGGCGCGCTCACCCAGATGCGCAGCAAGCTCGAAGCGAATGCGATTGTGGTGTCGCGCGCGTATCTGAGCGGCCCCACCGTGCGCGCCGACGCCGACAAGCTGCGGCAAGTGTTCTCGAACATCATCGACAATGCGATCGACGCTATGGAATCGACGACCGGCGAGCGCAAGCTCGAGTTCGCGATTCAGAATAACGGCGCCGGCATGGCGGCAGTCCGAATCCGCGATAACGGATGCGGGATTGCCGAAGACAAAATCGCCAAGATCTTCAATCCGTTCTATACCTCGAAGAGCAATGGGACCGGGCTTGGCCTGGGCGTTGCGAAAAAAGTGATCGACGCTCATCGCGGAATGATCGAGGTGCTGAGCAAAGTCGGGATCGGCACCGAATTCATTCTCGCGATCCCGCTGAGCGACGCGATGCGCGAGACGGTCGCGCCCGCGAGCGAGAGCTCCAACGAATTGCTGCAGACGGGTAGCAACGGTCGCGTCGAAACGCCGTTGCCGGCCGCGCCGTCGCCGATTATGACCGCACCGATTTCCACGCCCGCCGCGGAAACCTCGAGGTTGCGCAATTGAAAGGACGCCTGCTCATCGTCGATGACGAGCGCGGCATCGTAATCGCGCTCAAAGGCCTCTTCACCAAGGAAGGCTACGAGGTCGAGACCGCCGAATCGGGCGAAGAAGCGCTCGAGAAGGTCAAGGCCGGTTTGTTCCACGTGATCATCACCGACCTCAGCATGAAGGGCATGAGCGGACTCGACTTGCTGAAGAAAGTCCGCGAGATGGACCCAGCTTGCGCGGTGCTGATGATCACGGCCTACGGCACGCAGCGAATCGCCGTCGAGGCGATGAAGGCCGGCGCCGAAGACTACCTGCCCAAGCCGTTCGACAACGACGAGCTGCGCCTCAAGGTCCGCAAAGTGATGGAGACGCAACTGCTGAAACGCGCGCACAGCCAGTTGCTCGAGCAGGTGCGCCTCGAGACCGGCCTGTTTGAGAACATGGTGGGCCGCTCGCGCCCGATGATCCGCGTGTTCGAAACCATCGACAAAGTCGCGCCGACCGACGTCACAGTTCTGATCCGCGGCGAATCGGGCACCGGCAAGGAGCTCGTCGCACGCGCGATTCATTTCCGCAGTCCTCGCGCGCGGCGGCCGTTCATCGCGGTCAATTGCGCGGCGTTCTCCCGCGAGTTGGTCGAAAGCGAACTCTTCGGGCATGAGAAGGGCGCTTTCACCGGCGCGGTCGCGCGGCGCGAAGGCAAGTTCGAAGCAGCCGACGGCGGCACTCTGTTTCTCGACGAAATCGGCGACATGGCCCTCGAGACCCAGGCTAAGCTGCTGCGCGTGCTGCAGGAGAAGCAGTTCGAGCGCATCGGCGGCAATCAACCGCTCAGCGTTGACGTGCGGATCATCGCCGCGACCAACCAGGATCTCGAGGCGATGAACGAGCAGGGCAAATTTCGCGAGGATCTCTACTACC
>PNBD01000042.1 GCA_003135855.1 Deltaproteobacteria bacterium | reverse complement strand
CTCAAGCTGAATCTTTCGGAGTAGAGACGATGACCGAGCAAACCATCGATTCATACAACTCAGTCAGGACCTGGCGGCGCGATCTCAGCGATCAATGGGGCGGCGACCCGATCGCTGAAGAGCCGGAGAAGTTGCAAGCGCTTCAGCGTTTTTGCGAATTCGTCAGCGAAGACCCCGACGCGATCGTTGCGCGATGCTTTCGGGTCAGGAAGTCAGACGGCGAGCAAATAATCAGCATAAAATGGCGTGCCCACTACGCCGAGAAGATTCGGGAGTTTCGCGAACAGAACCAGGACCAGGAGTCACAACGCCTTGCCACCGACGTGCTGAGTTTTCTGATCCACAACGGCGTGATGGTCCAGGCCTAGATGCCCCGCTGCGAAAGGATCCGCGCGCACAAAACGCGAGCTACGCAGTGACAGATGCGGTAAGCGAGGTAGCCTTCGATGTCCGATGCAACCTTTGACGCGGTCATTATCGGTGCGGGTCACAACGGGATGGCGCTGGCCGGCTACCTGGCAAAGGCTGGCTGGAGCGTCGGCGTTTTCGAGAAGCGCACCGAAGAAGGCGGCGGACTCTGCACCGAAGAACTGACGCGGCCTGGCTTTCTGCACAACGTTCACGCGAATTATCACACGCTGGTCGGGATCTGCCCCGTTTACGATGACCTCGAACTGACCAGCCGCCATGGACTTCGTTACGTCCAGCCGCCGGTGCAAATGGCGAGCGTGTTCGAGGACGGTACGGCGCTGGTGGTGCATACCGATCTCGAAAAGACCTGCGAATCGATCGCGCGTTTTTCGCGCAAGGACGCCGACACTTTTCACGCGGTCTACGAAGAAGCGCGCGGCTATCGCGACCTGATTTTGCGCACGCTGATGTATTCGCCGCCAACCTCGATCAAGGACATCACCAAGGCGCTGGTGACCTGGGGCATCGAGGAAAAAAGCAAGTACCTGAGCGTTCATTTGCGCCATCAGACGATCAACGAATTCCTCGACCGTCATTTCGAGAACGATCGAGTCAAGGCTCATCTCTCATTTCACGCGGCGCTCGCAGGCTACGCGACCGATCGCAAAGGACTCGCGGTTTCGTTCCCGCTGCTGCTGAGCAAGATAGACAATTGGCACATCTGCATTGGCGGTTCGCACGCGCTCGCCCATTCGTTGTGGGAAGCGCTCGCGCAAGCCGGCGGGCGCGTTTTCCTGAATCATGGCGTCGAGAAGATTGTGGTCGAGAACGGAAAAGCAGTCGGCGTCCGCCTCGAGGACGGCAGCGAAGTGCGGGCGAAGCATCTGGTCGCGAGTTCCATCAGCCTCGAGCAGACTTTCTTCCGGCTGGTCGGACGCGAGAATCTGCCCGCTCCGCTCGCTGCCGAAGTCGAGCACTTCCCACATATGGATTGGTCGTTCTTCAGCACGCACCTGGCGATGACGAAGCTTCCCGAGTATCGCGCGGCGTCATTCGATCCCGATGTCAACCAAGCCTGGGTGGTTAACCTTGGTTACGAAAATCAGAAGCAGTTCAATGACGATTGGCGCGATGTGCGCACCGGCAAACTCTTAAATCCGCGGCCAAACGCCGCGGTCAACTCGCTCTACGATCCGACCGACGCGCCCGACGGATGCTACACCGGCCTGCTGCGCCAGATGGCGCCCTACAACCTCGCCAAGGGTGGCCCGCAAGCATGGGACAAGGTCGCGCGCGAGTACGGCCAGCGTTGCATCGACGTCTGGAAAGCCGCCGCTCCCAACCTGAGCGATGATTCCTTTATCGATTGGGCGACCTACACGCCGCTCGATATCGCGCGCCGAATGCCGAATATGGTGAATGCCGATTGGATCGGCGGGCTGATCGATCTTGGCAACATGCTGGACCATCGTCCCGGCCCGATTCTTTCGGAGTATCGGACTCCGATTGGGAATCTGTACATGTGCGGCGCCACGCAGCATCCCCACGGGTTCGTCACCTTCGCGCCGGCTTACAACGCGCTCGAGATTATCGCGCAGGATCAGCACGTCGAACGCTGGTGGAAATGACCGCTATCGCAGATATCCCGGTCCGACTCGAGGCCGGCGCGACCAGCGGGCTCGCCTCGATCGTGCAGCAGTTCCTCGAGCAGCAACTCGCCGATTCGACGCGGCGCCGAGCACGCGCGTCACATCTCCATGGCCGCCTCGGACTGACCGCGACTGATTACGATGCTTCGGTGACGGTGGATTTTCGCGGCAATGAGATCGCGATTAGCGACGGCAGCGCGGGGCCGCACGACGCCACTATCGCGGGTCCCTACCAATCGCTGACCAGGCTGCTGCAGGGCCGCAGCAATCCGCTGATCGAGCATCTTCGCGGCCGCCTGAAAGTCACCTCGCGGATCGGCAATCTTTTTTTTCCATTTCGGGTTCATCGGCTGATGAAGCTCGCCCCTGAGGGCGCCCACTAGGAGGGCCTCATGCCAGACGCATCTTATGACGCGGTAATTATCGGAGCGGGCCACAACGGACTGTGCCTCGCCGCCTACCTTGCGCGCGCTGGGATGAAGGTCGCGATGTTCGAGCGACGCCACGACGAAGGCGGCGGCGCACACACCGATGAGGCGACCGTTCCCGGCTTCTGGCACAACCTCCATGCCCAATACATGGAGTTCATCGAGACGATGCCCTTCTACCGCGACTTCGACCTGCCGAGCTTCGGGGCGCGGATGATCAAGCCGGATGCGCAGGTCGGAATTACCTTTGCCGATGGCAAGCCGCCGCTAGTCATCTACCGGCCCGAACTCGCGGACCAGACTCATAGGAGTATCGCCTACTACTCGCGCCGCGACGCCGATACTTTCGATGCCATCCGCGGCAAGGTGCTGGCGGCCGACAATTACATCGCGGCGATGCTCTACAACCCGCCGGCCAACGAAGTCCAGCCTGACGGGCGCAGCGAATTGATCCTCGGCCAGATGATGCAGTTGTGGCTCGATATCGGTTTCAAGCCGCAAGAGATGAACAAGAGCCCGAAAGTGCTGATCGATGAAGTGTTCGAGTCGAGCGAGATGCGCGCGACCATGTATCGCCAGTGCGTAGAATGGGGCGCGAACCTGCACGCCGGCGACGGCTTTGGATTTGTGATGGCCGTGATCTGGCTGTGCGGGAATCACTACATGTCGGTCGGCGGGACTCATACGCTCGCGCATGCGATGGCGAGCGCGGCGCTCGCGGCAGGCGCAGACCTTCGTTACAACAGCCCTGTCGTCGAGATTTTGAATTCAAGCGGACGCGCAACCGGTGTGCGGCTCAAGGACGGGCGCACGATCGAGGCGCGCAAACTGGTCGCCTCCAATGCCGATCCGAAGACCACCTTCGTCGATCTCATCGGATGGGACAGGCTTAGTGATTTCAGAAAAGAGCGGATGGCGAGTTGGCGGTTTGGACCCGAGCACGTGCTCGGCACGCCGTCGTTCGCGCTGCGGATGGCGCCAGATTACAAATCGGCGCGCCATAATCCAGACATCAACAAGTGCTTCTACACAATCGTCGGATTCGAAGACGACCATCAGGTTTCCGACTACATCCTGCAGGCCTATGGCGGTCAGATTCCCGACCGACCCGGCGCCGGCACCTGGGTCAACTCGCTGTGGGATCCAAGCCAAGCGCCTCCGGGAATGCACACGATGAACGGATGGTTCTTCTTCCCGCGCGCTTCGTGCCTCAGCCCCGAGGAATGGGACAATGTCCGGCGCGACTACAACGGAAAATTCCTCGAGCTCTGGAGGACCTACGCGCCCAACATGACGCGCGAGAATGTAATCGCTGACAAGCTTTACGTGTCGCTCGACATGGAACGGCGGATTGCGATGCCCGAGGGAGATTTCTCCCACGGACGACTCGGCCACATGAATCCCGGGCTCCCGCGGATGCACATCTATCGGAGCGAGATGGAAGGACTCTACATGTGCGGCGCGTCCGCGGGCGGCGGAGGAATCAGCGCGGCCGGCGGCTATAACGCATACAAGGTCATTGCACACGATTATGGCCTGCCCAAGCTGTGGCAGCGGGAAAATCGGCTCTACTAAGAGAACCGGGTTGCCGGGAGAGAATTATCATGCCTGCGATTTACACAACCGAATGGTACGAGGCGCTCAAAACGCTTCTCAACGAAAATCCGGAGGTCGATAAAAACGCCCCGCGCGGCGTCTTCCACGTGCTAGCGAAAATTGTCGGCGATGCGCGCTCGCGCTATCTCTCGGTCGGCGAGTTGCGCAACTTCGTGGTGTTGTTAGCGGACGGCAAGTGTCTCGAGTATCGGCAGGTTGACGCGCCGCCCCCGCGCAAGGATTTCGAATTCATTTTCGAGTTTCCCGCCTCGGTATTCGAGGAGGTCGCGGCTGGGCAAATCGATCTCATCGACGCTGGACTGAAGGGAAAAATCAAAATCACCGGGGACATGCGAATCCTGATCAGGCATGCCGAGTTGGTAAACGTGCTCTACGACGTGTACGCGCGCGAGGTCGAAACGATTTGGCCGAAGGGCAAACCCGGCTCCGCAGACGGGGTTCTTGCCGCGGCCGGCCGCTAGATTCAGGACCAGGCTATTTCGCGCCACTCGCCGCATATTCTTCCGCGCGCCTCGACGCGTCCGCCTTGCGGATAGCGGGCACACCCAGAAATGGCACATCACGGCCGCGCAGCATCAGGTTCCAATACAGCCAGGGCAACCCGTAGCGCTTCAAAAGCCAGGTGTCATACCGCTCCTTGATCGTGTTGATGAAGGGGATGGTCGGAGTCGGTTTGCCGGTGTAATCGAATTCGCAGAGCAGCAGCTTTCCATAAGCGGTCGTGATCGGGCACGCGACGTAGCCGTTGTATTTCGCGATTGGCAATGCACCGCGCATCACTGCGAGCAGATTGTTAACGACTACCGGGGCCTGCTTGAGTGCTGCCGCGCCAGTCTTGGCATTGGGCGACCCTGCCACATCTCCCAAAGCAAATACGTCGGGATAGCGCTTGTGTTGAAGCGTATATTGATCGACCTCGACCCAACCGAGTCCGGGCTGTCCTTGCGCAGGTAGCGCGCTGTTGCGGATGAATTCCGGCGCGATCTGCGGCGGCGCAACGTGCAGGATGTCGTAGCCGATCGTGACCCGTGCCATGGCGGGATCGTTCTTCCGGACGAAGACCGCTTCCTTTTTGTTCGGTCGAATTTCCACCAGGTCATGACTGAACCGCGCATCAATCCCGTAGCGCTGAACCACGGTGTCGAGGACCGCGGCGTACTCCTTGACCCCATAAATCGTAGGAGTGGCGGATCCATAGATGACGTTGGCGGAGATATTGTTCCGGCGAAAATGATCCGCCGCGAGGTACATGATTTTCTGCGGCGCGCCGGGACATTTTATCGGCGTCCCCGGCATATGGAACAGTGCGGTACCGCCTTTGAAGTTGCGAATCAGCTCCCAGGTTTGAGGTGCGTTTTCGTAGGTATAGTTGGTCGATACCGAACCATTTCCGACCGCCTCACGAAGGCCTGGAATGGCTTCCCAGTTGAGTTCGAGACCCGGCGCGACGATCAAGAAATCGTACGAGACGCGCGCACCCGAACGAGTCTCAACGTATTTGGACTCGGGTGAGATTTCACACGCCCAGTCCTTGATCCAGGTCACTCCGGCCGCGATGTAATCGCCCTCCGAGCGCGCGGTCACCTCTCTGCGGACCGCGCCCGCGCCGACCAGCGTCCACAGCGGCTGGTAGAAATGCTGCTCCGACGGCTCGATTATCGCGACATCGGATTCACCAGCGCGTCTAAGCCGCGCCGCAACAGTGAGACCGGCAGTTCCACCACCGATGATGAGGATTTTATGACGGCTATTTTGAGCCATGCTGGATAGTATCAAGACCTTGGGGGTTCCACAGCAGCCGCGACCCCGTTCCCGTGAACAACAGTTTCCTCAGCACCGGCAGCAGGCGCGTCATCCCATAGGCCCTTGGTACACCTCGCCGAATCGACGGCCGAGGTCTCCCGGAATCGCAAGGTTGGCGTCGCGATTGGTCTTCAGGCAAATGACGGCCGGTCCGTCCGCTGCCTTCGCGCCCTTCAGGGCTGCTTCGAGGTCTTCCATCCGATCGACGTAGAACGATTGGCAGCCCAAGCCCTCGGCGACCCGGTCCCATCGCACGGTTCCCATCTCGGTGCCGAAGGTCCGCCCGTAGAGCCGCCGTTCATTCGGCTCCTCCATCGTCCAAGAACCTTCAGCGAAAACGATGGTCCTGACCTTCAGACCTTCGCGTGCAGCGGATTGCATCTCCATGAAGTTGAACCCCGCAGCCCCGTCGCCGCTCACGCACACCACCTCGCGTGCCGGGTTGCCAAGCTTCGCACCGATGGCAGAGGGAATTCCGGTGCCGAGCATGCCTAGTTCAAGAATGTTCAGGTACGACCGCGGTTTAGTCGATGGCAAAAACCAGAGTGACCACAACGACGTGTTGCCGCCGTCGGCGACATAGATGCAGTCCGCGCCGAAGACCTTACCGATTGTTTGTAACGCGAGCGCCGGATGGATTCCGGGACCGCGCCAAGTCGCGACCGACGCGAATCGCTCCTCCCGCCATTTGCGAGCGGCCTCACGATACCGCTCCATATCTTCCCCGCCCTTCGGCTGGGTTCGCTTGGTCTTGAGCATACGCAACAGACCCTCGAGCGCGGTTTTCGCGTCCGAAACGATCCCGAGCGCGAGCGGCCGCGTGACGCCCATGTTGCGCTGATCGATATCGATCTGGATCAGCTTCTGATTGGCAGGATCGCCCCAGTACTTGTCGTAAGGAATGTCGAGGTTACCGATCCTCGAGCCCGCCACCAGGATGACGTCGGACTCGCGGCGCGCGAGGTCGGCACCGGCGCCGTAGCCGTACAGGAAATTCGGATGATCGAGCGGCACCGATGACCGCCCGGCTATCGTACCCACGACCGGACAGTTCAGTAGCTCCACGACAGCCAAAAGCGCTTCGTTCGCTCCGGCGCGATCGACTCCGGAGCCCGAGATCACCAAAGGCCGCTTGGCACCTGCGAGCATCTCAGCGGCCTCCGCCAGTTGCGCTTCCGAGGGCTGCGGACCCGACGCTCGGTATTCTCGCGGCGCCAGCAGCCGGACCGTCGCATCATCCCCCGTGGCGTACATCACGGGTGCCGGTACCTCGATATGAATCGGCCCCGGCCTCCCGGTCCACATTTCGCGAAAGGCAATCCGCATCACCTCGGGGATGCGCTCCCACGCGAGGATTGGACCGCTCCATTTGACCACCGGCTTGAAGATTTCGAGCTGATCCTGACCCTGAAACGTTGACGGCGGCGATGGATAAACGATCCCTAGGCGGTGTTGCGCGGTGATGACAACAACGGGTACACCCTCGTGCCGCGCCGTAATCACGCCGGGCAGAAGATTCGCAGACCCCGGACCGGGGTTACCAAGCACCGCCGCCACCTGGCCGGTCGTCTTGTATAATCCTTCCGCCATGTGAACCGCCGCAGCCTCGTGGCGAACGGGGACGAATCGCACTTTATACTGCTCCAACTTGGCAAGCAGCGGGTCGACCTCCGGACAGGGGATTCCAAACACGAACCTTACGCCCTCGCCGACGAGACATCGCAAAAGAAGTTCAGCTCCGGTGATTTCGCTCATAAGATCCTCCCGTAGGGCCGGGTCACGTCTGGATTGATGCGATGGAAACGTCGTCGGTGGCGAGCCGATCCTCTCCCATCGCGGACACTACTCACGTGGTCAAAGCCGGAGCAAGCCGCACTTGAGCGTTGACTCTGTGCCGCGACGAACCAGGCTGCGAATCAGACTTTTTTTGTTAGGTCTCGTAGCTCTCATCGAATAACGCTTCCTTACCACGGAGTAGCAATCTGACTGTCATCGCGACGCATCGGCGAGGGCGTCGAGTTTGAAGCCTCGAATGTGGCGATTTTGATTGCTCGGCGCGCGACGAACCGCGCCCAGGCGATCTTCCGGACTAGAGATTCACGTCTATGCGCTCCACCTCGCCAGCACGCTCCAGCCTGAATGACTCCGTCTTGACGCCGAGCGACGGATGCCAGACCTGAACGTGGTAGCTGCCTAGCGGTATTCCCTCGAATCGATAGTTTCCTCTCGCATCGGGAGAAGCGAAATTCGGATGATCCTCAACCACGATGTAAGCCACCATGGTCGGATGAACGTTGCAGAGGATTCGCACGACACCCGGCGTATCGAAGGTTACCGTCTTACTCTTGCCCGGACCATACAGGCCGAGGTCGAACTTCTTGACCGTAGTGTCCGAGTAGATGTTGTGCCAAACGTGATCGTCGTTCGGAAATTCCACCGTAGTTCCGACCATGACCGGCAGGACGGAGGGAAAAAACTTCAGATCCCGCTGGGCCATCGTCACTTGCTGCTGATCTGCGGCCGGGTGCGGGATTTTTTGACTACTGGGCGGGATCCCTTCGAGGGAAACGACGACGTCCGAGGCCGGGTGTCCGCTAACAGTGACAGTACCGACAACGGCCCCTGAATTTTCATCCGGACCAGCAGCCAGTGCGGCCACGTTGATGCCAATTGACAGAGCGGCAGCCAACAGCAGGGAAATTATCCTCATTGCTTCGCACTCCCGGATGGCTTGAACGTGAAGATCGCTTCGGTGGTCTGGCCGTCTGTGACTGTCACCTTTTGCTCCTGCGTACCCAGGCGTTCTTGCCAGGCATTGATTCGGTAGGTCCCCGCCGGTACGCCGCGAATCTCATACCTTCCATAGATGTCGGTGACAGAGTGGTAGGGGTTCTCCGCGACGACGACATAGGCAGTCATCCACGGATGGACCTCGCAAATGACCTTCACGGTGCCCGTCTCCACGATCGGTTTGTGGACGATCTTGCCAGGATACATACCCACGTTGAATTGCGGCTGTCCTCCGTGGAAGAGGGCGTGCGCCGCGTGCAGAATAGGATCGCTATTGTCGATCTCGAGAAATTGATTCACCTCCATCGCGAGTACATGCGGGACGAACCGGCACCCCCTGTTATCGAGTCGGTTAACGGTGGAGATTTGATCGGCGCCGGGCGGTTCAGCCTTCTTCACCAAGCCCTCGACCGTGACCACGCTGAATTGCACGCCGTTCCCGGGGCCAACGACGAGGGTTTCGTTGGGCACGTTTTTGCAGATATCGGCGTCCTTGTTGATCTCAAGCGGTGCCAGTTTCGGCGGCTCTCCCTCAATGCGTACGAATCCTTTTATCGTGCCACCAGGACCGTCGACGCTGGTTGGTGTTGCGGCCCAGGAAACGGAGATCGCCGCGCCCAAGATAACGCAGAGCCAGGTCCCGATTTTCGCGGCGACTTTGCCGGCCGCCGGTTCTATCCTATGCGCAGACATTGATCCCAGGAGCCTCTCCAGTTGCTAAGGTCACGGCGTGATAGCAGCAACCTGTCGTCTTAGTCGGTCGGCAATCCTACCCGCCGCATCCTTATGAGCCGCCGCCGTTTCAACATGACCATTGGACGCGAAGGGCATCTCGAGGCGCCGTAACGCCGCTTGTGCCTGCGTTTCCATTACTGCCGGGGCGCGCTTGAACGCAGCTTCTTCAGCCGCCAGCTTGAGTTCCTGAAACGCATCGTCGACATAAGCCTTCATCAACTCGACGTCCGGCATAAGATTCGGCTCGGCCATCAGAGCGATATACAGGTTCCGATTATAGGTAGAGATCACGATGCCGCAGCCCAAGTCAGCGCCTAGCGGAATCAAACCCACATAGTCAAGCATCATGTGTCCGGCCAGATAAGCCGGAAGCTGCGGGCCGCGCACGTTGGTCGCGATGAAGTTGATCACGGGGGACGGCGCGATCATACGCGCGAGCCACGGCGCTCGCTCGGCGAGCCACGATGCTGTGTCGAGGGCGCCGGTTGCGAAGTTCGACGCCAAACCAATCAGGCTCGGCGGCATCAGGTCGGCCGCAGCCATCAATTGGTCCAATGCCTTGGGCTCGTTGGCGGCCTTGATACGTCCAGTTTCGTTTGACACCGCGCTCAGCCTCGCGACCGGATCCATTGGCTCCGGTTCGAGCTCTGCAAACATCATGGAAACCCGGTTGCCCAAGGATTCCATCTCGTCGGGGCTGCGCACGCTGACCGGACATCCTATGCGCAGCGGCAAGCCTCGGGGTTTGCATCCATGATGCTTCAGGTAGCGCGCCGCGCCTTCGCCCAGCGCCGCCAATACGACGTCGTTGACAGTGCCGCCGAATGATTTCCGAATCGCACGCACGTCGTTGTACGGATAACGGAGCCAGGCAAATGACCTTGTTTTAGTGACCAGGCCGCGGTTCCATGGCGCCGCGACTGCGGGCCGCAGCGCGCTCATGATTTTTTTCGCATCCGTGGCAGCGTCGGCGATCCCAGGTTTCTGGCCGGCGGGAATCAGGCGTTCAAAGAGATGGCGCGCAGCGTTGAGTTCCGTCTGCGCGAGATCGAATGCCGCATCTCCCAGCAACCGCGCGGCGCTCGGAACCGGCTTAGGCGCCCAAGCCAGCCCGGCCGGGGCGGCAGAAGAGTCGCGTCTGAAATCGAACAGTGTAGTCAGAATCTCGACCCACGACACCCCGTCAACGATGCAATGGTGGATTTTCCACAGAACCGCTGAACGTCCGCCCGCGAGACCGCGAAAGAGATGCATCTCCCATAGCGGCCGAGTGCGATCGAGTGGTGGCTCGAAAATGCTTAACACCGCTTCGGTCATCTGAGCTTCGCCGGCATTCTCAGCCAGCTCATGGCAGAAGAGCTGATTTTCGATCTTGAAGTCAGGGTCATCTTCGAGCGTGGGATGCGCGAGATTGAACGGCGCAAAGGGGAGGCGCTGGCGAAAGCGCGGCAGCAGGGGTAGCCGCCGTTCGAGGTGAGCGACCAAGCAGGGAAAATCGATCGCGCCCTCAAAGAAGCCGAGTCCTCCGAAATGGAGGGGACCGCTTTCCGATTCGCCGTAAAGGAACGATGCGTCTTGCGCCGTCAATCTGCGCGACAGTTGGATCGGTGGCATAGCACGTCTCCCCTGACACTTTCGCCTTGGCCTTCTATGCCAAGGGCTTCGGTCGATCCCGTTGGATACTTAGAGCAGGCGGCGTGCCACACCGATCGCGGGAATGATCGCCAAAGAATGTGGGAACTGTCGAGGTATTATCGAGAGTGGGCGGATGACGGTCGTTTCAGTGATGGCGCGAAACGCATCATGAGTGGGTCTTTCGGATGCATTATCGACTTTTGGTAGATATACGCACAACGGGGTGTCTTATCGATCCGCTCGTTTTCTGACACCGAAGACCGAAAGCGATACGGTGGTTTTGCGAAAGAGGCGGACGCTGATCGATGAGCAGATTGCATCGCGCAGGTTTTGAAAACCGCGTCCGTCGATCACAGGAGAAGCGCGAAAATCGCCACTGCCCGTCGCTGTTCGACATCGATCGCGTGACAAACGCCCCCTGCATACGAGCTAACGGTCGAGGTCGAAACTAGCGGGGTCGCTGGAACCTCACCGGGCCTTGCGCGCAACCATCGCTACGAAGTCGCCCTCGGTAACAATGCCGACGAAACGTCCGTCCTCAAGCACCGGAAGGCAACCGATCTTGCGCTCCACAAGTACTCGCGCGGCCTCAGCCAGAGGCGTGTCGGGAGTGGTGCTGATCACGTCGCTGCTCATCACCTCTTTGACGAACAGGGTGTCCAATACCTTTCGCTGCGCGTGCTTACCGTAGCCAAGCGCGCTGGCTAATGCCCCGCGAAAGAGGTCGCGCTGGCTGACGATTCCGACCAGTTGCTTCCCGTCATCCCCGAGTACCGGGAGATGACGGATGCGCCCAAGCTGCATAATATCGTCAGCAAGCGTGAGTTTATCGTTTCGTTTCAGCGTGGTGACTTCCCGGCTCATGATATCGCGAACTCGCAGGTCTTCCATAATTGTCCTCATGCGCTAACCCTTTCCGACAATTCAACCACGGTGGTCGTTGATTTAGGAATTCCTGGATTAGGATTTCTTGTTCTTCTGATCAAAGTCAGGAGCGCGAACCGTGCCAAGCATGCCGCGGCTTGCCGGATTTGTTTTGGAGCAGCAGCCTCGTTCTTTTGCGATGAAGTGCTGCCGCGTTCTTCGGTGATGCGTTCGGCTACATCTCTAAGTGATGCGGTTGGCGTCAATCTCGTGCCGCTACCTCGTTGGTCGTCCCTTGCAAGGTGCCCTCGGCGCTCGCGCCGTTATCTCCCATGATGAAAACAACGAGACAGCTCGGAAAGAACGAAGAGCCGGTCGTGCTCGTCGGTCTTGCCAAGCCCTGACTACAGTTCACCTATTACCAGCTCCGGTTGTTTGTGATAGCGCTCGATCAGCGCCGACCGTTCGAGCAATTCTGTCGAATAAGAACTGGGCTTTCCACTTGAGAGCACGTTCGTACCCAGCGAGCGATAGGCCGCTTATTCGTCGACGCGAGTAACTCCGACGGGCGTCGCGCAAGCGCCCGCAAAGAGAGCGATGATTGCAAATCCGCGTATCCAATTGCCGGTCGTTCCGGTGCTCGACACGAATAGCTACTAGCCCACCCCTTCATCACTGGCTCGTGAGCGCGTACACCATGTCACCGACGAAGCGCTTAAACGACTCGTTCTCAACGAACTGCTTGTACACCTCCGTGTCATCCTTCAAGAGGTGCTGCATCACCTTGGCCAGTGCCTGATCGTGGGCCATGCGCGCGGTATGCGGCGTGCTCTCCTTGGCGTTCTGGTAGGCCGCGTCGGCGGCGACCTTGGGGGCGCGATGTCGTCTCGAATGCGCTTCGCGACCCGGTCGGTGTCGGTAAACAGCGTGCCGAACTGCTCATTGAACGTCTTGAGAATGTTGCTCAGGCGGTCGAGCTCGGGCTCGGGCTTGTAGCCGTGAGCATCCGTCGGCGCGGACTCGATCTCGGCGTCCTTGTCCGCCAGCGCGATCTTCATGGCCGCCTTCTTCTCGACGCGGTAGCTGTCCATNNGCGGTAGCTATCCATATCGATGGCTTCGAGAATGCCCTCTTTGACGGCGGTTCAGTACAATACAACTCGCGCCAGCGCTCTAGCAGATGCTCGCGGCTGAGAGCCGCGAGATCGGCGATCCCGGCCGATAGCGCTTCGGTTCCAAGCTTAGGTGGTTTCATGGTGTGCCTGCCTTCTCTCCGGGCGGTCGCACCTTTGCCTTATCGCGGCAGGCATCCAGTCAAGCAAAAACGGAGAATTGTTCGAGTCAAAGGGAGGCGTTCGCTTGGCGCATACCTCCGGTAGGATAGACCTAGCAGCTGCACTCATAGCTAGGCTAATTGCGAAACGTCTGCCGCTATTGCGGGAGCANNAGCTTCATCAAGCGGCGCGATCGGCTTCGGGCCGCGGGCGATTGTTGTTTCCCTGGCGGTGGAAAGTTTGGCCATCGCGATCGCAGGCGGGACCCCGGGATGTCTGATGACGTTTGCGGCGTTAGGCGGCTTCGCTCCACCGCTGCCGGGCGCCTCCGGACCGTTTCGTGACTCTACTTTGGAACGTCTATCACCAAAGCTGCATCGTAGGAGAACGATTGGGAGAAGCGGCAAGGCTTGCCGGCGCAAGTGCCNNTCGAAGACCAATTGTTCCGGCAAGTTGCTCGCGACGTTCACTGCAATCGTCAACTGGCCCAGGTTGGGTTCACCGCGGTTCGACCACGCCATATGCCCGGTGAAGTTCCGCCGCGACGGCGAGGCAGTCTGTTCGGTCACGTCGGTGAGGCCGGTCGAAAACAGCCCCGTCACCAACGGTACCACCGCAGGCGCTCGCGCTGAGGGAATACGCTTCCAGCCGGCGGGTCCACGCCAATACGTCGTGGCTCCAATTAGCACGATTTCGCCAGCAGACTGATCGGGATTGAGAACGATACGCAGCCGATCGGGCTTGACGCGTTCCACGACGTAGACGTTGACGGCATTTTCCTTTTCGAGCTTCAGTACAGCCCGAACCGATGGTGCCGCCTGCTCCGCAGCAACGGCGGCGAGCACATCGTCAAGCGGTGATGCCGAGCTGCTAACAGCACCACACACGCACAGGCACAAGCACAGCATTGCCGCGGTCGCGAGGCGGCTCATCGGTTGTTCTCCGCAGGCCCGCGTGCAGGCCTGTCGTTGCGCATCTGCTCGACGATCCGCAACGGCGCTCGTTCGTATGCTCCGAGCGCGCATGCGCTGCCGAGTCGCTCCTGAAACAAGATGTCAGTCCCGCGCACGGGGTCAGAACGGCAGATCGCCGCATCCCCGAGCTCGAGTGCGGGACTGCCAAGCTCCGGTACGTAGAGAGCGTCGAGGAAGGGATCGCCGACCGCGACCCCGGGACAGTCCGTCGAACCGAACTGCAGATTTCCGCCGTGAAACGCTTGTGCGCTCAGGCCCGAGCAGTTTCCGGACTTATTATCCGACAGGATCGAATTCGCGACCGATGAAGGCGACCGAACCGCCAATCCCTTCCCTTCGTTGCGTGCAATCGTGACATTCGCAAGTGCAGCGGCGTCAGCGTCGATCGCTGCGCCTGGTCCTACGTTTTCTATGACCAGACTGTTGCTGAGTTCGAGCCGTGCCGCGGCACCTGCGACGGCGCGAATCGCTGAACCAGGCCCGACCGACTGGTTGCTGCGGAGGAGGCTGTGACTGACTCTCAGTGTCCCGCCGCGAACCGCAATCGCTCCGCCTTCTCCCGCTGCGACGTTTCCAATGAACAAGCCACCGACCACCGTCATTCCGCCGCTCCGGCGCAAGTCCACATCGATGGCGGCGCCGCGCGCACCCTTGTTGCGCAGGAAACGATCGTAGGCGAGCTCGTAGCGAGCGCCCGGCAGCCGTTCCAAATTCGCAATCATCGAGGGCGGCATACCACGTTCGCGCGCAAATTCGACGATATCGAAAGAAGCGATCGCGCCGCGCGTATTGTCTTCGAACCGGTTGCTGCGGACCGAGACGGTTGCCACGCCGCCGAATGCCGATTGCTCGGAAAGCTGCAACGCAAGTGCATTGCGCTGAAACGACGAGTGCAATATGCCTACCGGACCGCTGGGTTCGGACACCGATAGGGCGATACCCGTATTTTCAATGAAGGCGCTGTCGTCGACGCGGCCGCTCCTTAACGTCGGCCCGCTTTCGTTTGCCAGAAAGGTTGAACGCTTGATGATGGTCGTTCCCCAGGCGTCCGGCCCCGCACCACTATTGGCGCGAAACATCGAATCGCTGATTACAAGGTCACCAGACACGTTGAGCGGCGAAATGCACGATTCGATAGTGACGTGGTCAAGCTCCGCATCTCCCCTGACTTCGAGCACAGAACCCCATAGCCTGCCGAGCGACAGATACCCGGGCGCCGGAGGACGCGAGGGGGGGCGACCGGTGAAATTGCGGATCGTAATCCGGCGAACAAATACCCGACCCGAAGAACTGGTGATGAACGGGCCGGGGAGACCATGGCCGTCCAAAGTAACCGCATCGCCGCCGTCGAGTACGGTATCCGGTGGAACCCGGTGCGGGGACGTCACGCGAACCGACGCGCGTGGGCACGCGAAAACGATCGTGCCGCCGCCCGCGAGCGCTTGTTGAAGATTCGGTCCTGCGCCGGCCTGCGTGTCGGAGTCGCACAAGCGCACAGTCGTAACCGCCCAAGCCGCTTTTGCTGGCAGCAGGCAGATCAACCACATAAGCATGAGTGCACAGCTTTTCATGGCGAGCGCTTCGGATTCGGCCAGCTCGAAAAATCGATGTCGACGCGAGCGCCCGTCGGGGACACGATCGTTGCGCGGCCTTTGCCGTCAGAACTTATAGGACTGCTCCGCAATGGATCGCCGCCGGCCGAGAAGTTTCCACCGCCTCCGGTAAATTCCACGGAGATGTCGTTGACGGTGATCACTTTCGCCGCTCTTGTCAGTGGCTCGAAGCGATAGCCGATGCGATCGCCATTGGCCGCGACATAGACACCCGAGCCGGTGATATCCACCTGGGACGCCGCGAGAGCGAGACCCCGTTGAGTCCGGAACAAGTCGAACGCAGGGTCGTCCTGCTCTTTGGCATCGGGTGCTTCGACGATCTCCATCAAGCCCCACTGCATGCCGTTTGGGCATGGAAAACCGTTGCAGTCGATCAGTCTGGCCGCAAGGTAGAAGTGGGGACCGGGGACAGCCGGCAAACACTTTTTCGAGTTAAAGAATACCGTTGTACCAGTGCTTGTCGACGTAACCGTCTGGCATCCCGCGAATAGGTCGGGCAACTTGGGTCGAACGCCACACGCGAAGCCCTTCCACAGGCATAGATTGGTACGGCGATCCCTGCCATCGCTTTCGCCGTAGAATCCGAACAGGTTACCCACGTCGAGACCCGCAATTGTCGGGATGATGACCGTCGGCATGGCGAGACCCTCGTCGTTGCTGTTCGAAAAACCGAGGGTGCTATAGGCCGCTGGCGTGTGCATCCCGCCCGCGCTGATGGTGAATGCAGGGGACTGTTCGAATTGCTCCACGCCGTCATGGCCGACTCGCTGCGAGAGAGGTTGCACACGGTCCACTGCCATATCGACGACGGCCTGGGGCAGCCGGTAGGAACTGACGGCGGTATTGACGAGAACCCCGATTTCCTGGCGCCGCAGCTCGCCCCTCTGAACCTGCTGCTTCTGCCCATTCACCACCACTTCGCGAGTCACTTCTAGTAGCTGCGTCTGCCCGTTTAGAACAATCGCGCGCGCCACTTCGTGATCGGCGCCGGACTGGTAGTTGTAAAGATGTGTTTCGTCCTTGTCGGGTGTGATTCCCTCGTGTTCGACGAGCCGCCGGTAAGGTACAACGCGCCGTCCCCGATTCGACCCCACAGCGAATTTCGCGCTCGAAAGGTCGAGCACGATGTGAGCGGCGGTCTTCAACTGGTCGTCCCCGAAGTCGTACAGGTTAGCGATCGATTCGAGGCTATATCGGGTATATGGCTTGGCGTTGTATTCAATGAAGTCGTGCGCAGTTATGTTCTGCAGACGCCGGAGCAGCCATTCGCGCACCTCCTTGTTTTCATCACGGATTTCATCGGCGTGGGCATATCCTTCCTTATCGAGGCGCTCGATAAGGTCAACGTTGGTGAGGTAACGTGATGACTCGATCTGTAACCGATGATTCTCGGTCTCCGGGATTTCCGGAGCGTCAACAAACAGAGCCGTTGGATCGTTTCCTGACGCAACCATGAACGGCCATATCACGGTTGCTCCCGCCACTTGCAATGACCTCGCTGCCGACTTCACCAAGAACTCGAACAGCCACTTGAACACATCGCTGATTCCGCTGAGCAGCTCATTACCCCAATCGTGCCGGTCGGCGGTGTCTTCAGGCGTACCGAGTTCGTCCCCGGCATCGCCGCAGCCTGCCACCACGTTGTAGCTTGCGGGTCCCAGTGGACCCCGCGCCGCGAGTAAATTCGTGTACATGGCGTCGATCGTTTCCGGCTCAAGCAAGGGCTGCCGATTACTCAATACAACGTTGCGCGCCATATAGAGGATACGAACGAGCTCCCGATCATTGGTATCCCATTCGCCGTTGCTACTGCCGCGGAAAGTCTCGATGCAGGGAACCTTTGAACTGCCCAACCGGCTGTCCTTCATCATCGCGCGAATCGCGTCATTTACCTGACGTCGCATGCAAACTGAATCCACGCTCACTGAGACGGTAACGTTGTCGCCCTCCACTACGCGGCCTTTTTCTACGGCGCAGTGGGTCGGCGATGCCGTCTGGGACCAGCTCGCCTCTTCCGCCTTGGGAAACTGAACGGTCGATTCGCAGGGGTCAGAAAACCGTCGCCCGGACCGCAACCACTCGGTTTTTGCGATCAGGATGCTGGTCAGGCGTTCGCCTTGGAGTGCCAAATCACCGCCCGCCATTGCTGCGCGGATGTTCAGATACTCGAGCTCCCGTCCGCACGCGTTCACGGTGACTATCGCGTCGGCGCGGTCTTTGAAAGTGGCGCTGGCATTCAGCGCATTGCGCGGCGCCTTTGGAAACAGAGCCGGTCGGTCGTCAGCAACAGCCTGGCCGACCGCCAGCCAAATCGCGGCACATACAAACAACGACCACAAACGACAATGCAGTCGCTTGTGAGGATTTGTGACGACGTTCGTTTGCTGGGTGCTATGACACGACCCGTTATCGCGGACATCTCGCGGCGCGACCGACGTGCGATTCAATGAAACGCGAAAAGATGTGATTCTTTTCTTGGTCATGGGGTTCGCGCGAATTGTTCTGCAAGCAGTAGACGCTTAACTTCGAATCCGGAAAATCTCTTTTCCGCGTTGTGTTTATCTAAGTCTTCCACTCTGAGCGCGGCGGTCTTTTAACTGCGCCGGCGAAATCTCATTTGTCGATGGACGTAAGTAAAATAGACTAAATAGCGATGAACACGAAGACCAGCTCGTGCTGGCTTCTGTAGAACGATCCCATCCCGGCGTTGTCTTTGACCCATACGCGGAGATTTTTCAGTTCGCCATACACCTCGCGCCCAGCGGCGAGCAGATCGCCCATGTCAAGAGCTTGCGGGGAGGGTACATGCTAGGTTCTAGAGAGGAGTTCGCATCGGACTTGCGTCATCCGCCATCAAGTCCTCGATGTTGGGCATTCTCCGTAGGAATGCGCGAAAATCGCGCGTGTGCGCGGCTTCACGGTAGTCAAAGGGGACTGAAGAATCGCCAATTGCCGGTATGGTCGCGGAAGTCGTCGGATTTCTCTCCGCCCGCGGCTAAGTCGGTGCGCATTGCGTCCATCTCAGCGTCTTTTCGCCGTCCCCGCATGAGTGCGCGAAATACCGGCATTTTACCCCGCGACGGTCCGCCACTGTAGTCTTTGCCTCGTCGGCTTGTCGATCGTCGAGCGGTATAAAAGTGGGCTTGCCGAAATGCTAAGTCGAACCTCGACAGGAGATGATGATTGCCGAAGATCGTTTGAAGGTGCCGCGTCGCTTAACTTTGCTGCCGCTTGTGGTCGCCGCTGCAATGGCCATCTTGGCCTGCAGTGGCAATGGACAGACACCAAGGTCGACTCCGACCAAGGGGCCGATGCGAGGGTTGCTGGACATGGGTGACATCAGCTTTTACACCTCTCCGAGCGCGGTTCCGACTAATGACCCGTCGGAGGTGCAACTATTCGCCCGCTCGTTTGCCGGTATTGTGATCAACGCGAGTTGGGCGCAACTCCAGCCGGTTGAAGGAGCGCCGCTGGCGCGGAACAATCCAATCGATCAAGCCTTACAGGCGGTAGAGCTCTACAACAGCAAAAATCCCAACACACACCTGCTAGTAAAATTGCGCGTCTGGGGTGGTCTGACAGCTCCTGACTGGGTCAAGTCACAGGCCGTCTGTCAGGGCACTAGTGGCTCAATCGACGTGACAACATCAATCAGAACGACCTTCTCAAAACCGGAACTGCAGGCGGATGGTGGACCTCTACCTACGCCAGCGCTGATATCGTGGCCCGCGGGCTGCGTACGTCCACGAAGCGACACTGCTCCGATTACAACCTTTGGATCATCCGCCAATTTCCGATGGATCATCCTCCAATTTCCGAAAGCATCGCGCCTTTCGGCCTAGATCGACGGCGGGCGATGTTTTGGCGGGGATCGATTTGTCAGGCCGAACTATAGTGATCACTCAACTCCGCCATCGGTTCGAAACCTTCCGCGCTCTCGTAACGTATAGCGTAAACGTCGTGGGTCTCGCGCGAACTCTGAAGGCAGCGCGCGACGCGTGTCGGCGGTAAGCCGGTCCGATTTAATCAGTTGACGGGTTGTATTGACGGCGTGATCTGTCACCCTCTTGGTACCGTAGATAGTTGGTCCGGCAGATTTCTCCCCTGCGTCTGGCCACAAATGATAACTCGAAACCGAGGTGCCCGATTGTGTCGTCGCTCCCCCGCATAAAGGAACAGAAGCATGATATTATTAGTCGGCATGCGCAGGCCGATAATGTTAAGGCATTAACGCAAGTTCTGACGACGTTGGCGTCGATTGCGCTTCTTTGGTGGGCCGCTCTGCTGAGTGTCCACGTTTCCTACTGGCTCACCGTCGCTCTGGTTCTGCTGATCAGCTTGTTCACTTTGCGCGCTTTTGCGCTGATGCACGAATGTGGCCATGGCAGCTTGTTTCGCACCCAGTGGCTCAATCGCGCATTCGGTTTTATCCTGGGCGTCATTTCTGGCATGCCGCAGTACGTGTGGTCACAGCATCATAATTTTCACCACGCCAACAACGGCAATTGGGAAAAATACCGCGGACTGTACACCACGCTGTCAGTCGATGAATACGCGGCGATGACCGACGCGCAGCAGCGCATGTATCGACGCAAGTGCAGCATCGCGACCGCTCCTTTTGCCGGCCTTATATATGTAATTTTTAACCCGCGCTTTACCTGGCTCAAGGGCAGTATCAGCCTGCTGAGCCATATTGTTAAAAAGAAAGTCGCGCAGCCCAACCTGTCGATCAGGGCGCACGCCGCCAGTTTTGAAACGCGCTACTGGAAATCGAACAAAGAGTACTGGCACATGTTCTGGAACAATGCCGTGTTACTCGGCATCTGGGTATCGATGTGCTGGGCATTCGGTACGGTGCTGTTCTTTACGATTTATTTAATTAGCGCATCGCTTGCCAGCGGAGCGGGAATTGTTTTGTTCACCGTTCAGCACAATTTTGAGCACTCCTATGCGAGCGACGGCAGACATTGGGACTACGACGCCGGCGCGATTGAGGGATCGAGTTTTCTGATTTTGCCTCGCTGGTTAAACTGGTTTACCGCCAATATTGCCTATCACCACATTCATCATTTATCCGCCAGAATTCCAAACTATTGTTTGATCGGATGCCACAACGAACATCGCGATCTCTTTTCGGATGTGACCCGCGTGAAGTTATCTCACATTCACAAAGCCTTGAAATACATTCTTTGGGACACGCGCGCACAGCGTATCATTTCGGTAGCGGAGTATCGGCAGCAGATGAATCAGGCGGAGGGCAGCCAACGATGTTCGTAAGGACGTGTGTCAGCTGGCCGGTGGAGAGTCATCGCGGAATCAGGTGGTCCCGCTAGGTTTGATAGCGCGGCGATCGCCATCCTCGACGATTACGCGAAAGTCGCTCTTCAATCGGCCGATTAGTCTGTGGTTAAGGGTAAGGCGGAGATCGCGATCCCACGTGGTCGCGTTTCGGGTGTGTGTTCGAGAAATTGGACACGGTGTCCGAAAATTCGAACATGTATTGGCCGAGTTAGTAACATAGCGTGACAATAACGTTCGTTCGCTTCACAGAGTTGGCCTGCGAACGCTTCGCTACTCTGGCACCGCACTTGCACACCGGTGGACAACAAATTTGCGATCCGCTCGCTGGCGGCTCGGTTTGCCTGGAAAACAGCTATGCCCGGAGCGCGTGCAATCTCAACCCTGGTTCTCCCTCTTTTGATACTCCGGACGTCTCATACTCTGGCCGTCAGTCAGAGCCGAAGCCCGGTTTCCGAGCGCCTCCGCTGTTCCCTTGACGGGCTCACTTCACGCGATTGTCCGGGGCATCTGCGCACCGGGACGACGCGGGGTCGGTTGATTAGAATTGGTTATTAACCACACGCACGAAGAGCGAATCATGTGAAAGTCGCCGACCCGCCACCGCGCATGAGCAAAAACGCCGTCAATATTGGCCGCCTCAACATCTGGTTGGTATTGGGGCTGGCACTCTTTCTGCGCGCCCTCCTGCCGATATTGGGATATTGCTATACCCGTGACGTTACCATTTTCTACACTCCTGACACCGCGTCCTACGTTGTCCCGGCACGCGAGCTAATCGTCCATCACCGGTTTGTTTCTGAGGGCGGAAGTGTACGCTTTTGGACTGTTGGGCCACTTAGAAAACCGCATTGAATGAAAATCGAAAGTTGTATTTCTTGAGCGCGATAGTGGGAACGGCGCGCGCCGCAGAGACCGCGCGAGACGTGAAGTCGCCCGCAACCAGAATGCCTCGGACCTGCTTTGCGTCTGTTGCCATGTCACCTATGTAGGATAGAAGTTGGCCGATGGCGTCGCGGTCGGCAGTTCCCGCCTTTAGCTCGATTATCACAGTACTGCCCTTTTGATCTTCCGCTGTGATGTCGATTCGGCCCGATGGCACCATTTTTTCCTTACCGCCGTCAGCGATCTTCAGCCCCCGCTCAAGCTGTCCGATATTCGCCCGCAATTGTACCACGGAAAGGACTTCCCAGAACGCAAACGGCGCCTTTTGGGCGTAGTTCGAGGCCTGCTGGAAGGCAGTTTCGAGTTTGGTCAGGTCACGCGCTTTGCCAAATTCCACCCAGGCCCGCGTGCTGATGCAGAGGGCGACCGAGTAGGATTGCCCCATCGTTCGCGCTACGGGTTCCAGTTGGCCCGCGATTCTCGCCGCCTCTTCAAACTGTCCTAAATACAGAGAAGGACATCGATCAACTCTGCAAAGTTCTCCCCAACCAACTCGTGATCATCGAGTTTGAGGTAAATTTCGAGCGCTTCACGGAGATGAGAAATTGTTTCGTCCCGCCGCTCGAGACCTCGCTCCGCCTGCGCAAGATTCGCCAAGGAGTTAGCCCGTTCTGCCGAATCATCTGCGCCTTGAAGCGGCAGCGCAGTTTTGAAATTCCGCTGCGCTTCCTCAAATGCTGCGGCGTGGAGTGCGCTCCTGCCTGCCAATATCAAATAGCGGACCAGTCGCTCCCGTTGGCGAAGGATTTTGCCTTGAGCAGATGGTCAGCAATCTCGCTGGCGTGCTGGTTAACGGCGCCAAGGCCGGATTCTCGTCCGAATACCCGCCGCGGTAGGTCCCGACGATCGCGACCGGGAGCTGGGCGATGCGACGGGCCAGATACATCAAAAGCGCCAGCGTGGACTCGTCGGCCCAATGAAGGTCCTCAAGCAGGTACATGGTCGGCCGTGTTCGAGCCGCCCGGGCCAGCGCCTCGCAAAGCTTTGGAAAAGATAGCCGCGCTGTTGCGCAGCCGGAAGTTCCAGCGGTTTCGGAAGATCGGGAAAAACTCGCCGAAGGCTTGGCGCGATCTGAGCCATTTCCGCTGCGTAGAGCCCCATCTGCCCACGGTAGTCATCGAGGCTCGCCGCCTTGCGCGAGATTACTTTCGATGATCTCGGCGAACGGAAGGTAGGGGAAAGGTTCATCTCTTTCGTAGGAGTGCCCGACGCAGGATCGGAAGCCAATGCGCGACGCGTACTCCGCCATCTCCATGGCCAGGCGGGTCTTACCCACGCCGGGTCCATCCCAGAGCATGACAATCGATCCGTGGCCGGTTCGCGCACGATCGATGACCGCGCGAATTGAGCTGCGTTCAGATTCCCGACCCACAAACGCGGTTCGTTCCGCGAGCGAAAACGGAGAAACCTCCAGCACCACCGGCCAGGTTTGCGCCAACGAGGGCTGTAGATCGGTATCCACCGCAGCATGATCGGCGACCGGGGCAGGTGACGGCGTCATTTCTGAGGTCGTCGCGGCGAATTCCCAAGCGATCAAGAAATTGCGGTCAGGCTGGTACGAACAGAAGTTCCCCATCTTGATGCATCTCGAAAAGATATCCCCCAACGCAGGATCGCTCTGCGCGATTCTTTCGAGTGCCGACTTTATCGTCTTGGCGACGCTCTGCCGGGCTCGTTCCGAAGCCGACATCGCCCTCCGATTGCGTCCATCAAGCCCCACTGCGCGCGAGAGCTCTCTGGTCAGCGCATCGATCTCCTGTTCCGACTGCTCAGCCCGCTCGACGTTTCCGAGCTCTTTGGCTTCTTCCAGTTCTTCGCACAAGTGGGAAAGCCGGCGTCGATAGGCCAACTTGGCCTGCTCATCCAGCATCTCCGTGCCCGGTGACACTTATGCCCGCCGTTTCGAGTTCGCTATCGCGGCGGAGCGCTCCCGCCATGGGCTGATTCGTTTCGTCCTCGTTGCCGTAAGCCGCGATTCCTCCGACCAGATCGAGCACGTGAAATTCGATCCCAGGATGCCGGGGTAGATGGGTGAGGTAGGCGAATCCTTTCGTATCTTTGAGCCGAAAGGCTCTATTGCGGTATCCAATCGTCCAATATTCGCCCTCTTTGCGGAAAATCCCATTTTCTGCGCGACGGGAATCATTTGCTGCGTCGCGCAAGCCGGTCGGGGGAGGGGTGGCGCTCCGAGTCTCGCGTGGCATCGGAATTTCCTTGGGCGTTCCGCAAGAATTGGCGATTTACAGAGAAGTTCGGTTCTGCTTATACACCAGTGACAACCGAGCGCCCCATCGTTGAGCCGTCACTTTTCACGCCTCATGGGTGTCGTATTTGACGGAGTAGTTCCATGACCGATTTTCGAAGCGAAACCGACAGTCTGGGAGTAGTAAACGTCCCTGCCGACAAGTTGTGGGGAGCGCAGACGCAACGCTCGCTCGAGCATTTCAGCATCGGCCAGGATCTGATCCCGCAGGAAATGATCACCGCTTACGCAACGCTGAAAAAGGCGGCAGCCAACGTCAACCACGCAGGCGGACGGCTCGACGACACGGCTCACAGGTGATGGCTAACGACGTGGCGGTCGGCTTTGGTGGCGCCGGCGGTTACCTGGAGATGACCGTCTACAAGCCGCTGATGATTTTTAATCTTACTCACTCAATCTCAATCATGACCGACGGTTGCACGAACTTCCGCAAGTTCCTGATCGAGGCGACCAAGCCGAATCTAAGAAAGATCAAGGAGTATGTGGATCGCTCGCTGATGCTGGTGACGGCGCTCTCGCCGGTAATTGGCTACGACAAAGCGTCACAAATTGCGCACTACGCGATGGATAACGATCTCACGCTGAAGACTGCGGCGCTGAAACTCGGCTTCGTGACAGAGGAGTTGTTCGACCGCGTCGTCGATCCTGCCAAGATGGTCAGGCCCTACATAGCCGGAAAGTAGGTCGCGCTTATACCTTCGAGCAAGCCATGACTTAACAAGCAACATAGCGTTCTGTGGCATTGACGACTAACAGGCTAGCCATGTTGCCACGAATCTAACGCTCAAAATATGGCGGCAGCTAAATCCGGACACCATGGGGAAGTTCGTCACTACCAAGTGAGAGATGTGACGAGGGACATGTCATTTCTAGAGATGCTCGACAGTCTCAACGAGGACCTTCTCAACCGGGGGAGAGCCTCCCGTCGCCTTTGAACACGACTGCCGGGAGGGCATCTGCGGCTCATGCGGCTTCCTGATCAACGGGGTAGCACATGGCGGCCATCGGGGCACGACGGTATGCCAACTGTCGATGCGCATTTTCAAGGACGATGACACGCTCACCCTGGGGCCGTGGCGCGCTCAGGCCTTCCCGTTGATCCGAGACCTGATAGTTAACCGCTCGGCGTTCGACCAAATTATTCAAGCGGGAGGCTTTATTAGTGCGCCCACGGGAAACGCTCCCGATGCCAACGCGATTATGGTAGCAAAGGAAGCTGCGGATACGGCCTTCGACGCAGCCGCTTGCATCGGCTGTGGCGCGTGCGTTGCCGCCTGTCCGAACGCAGCCGCCATGCTCTTCACCTCCGCCAAACTCACCGATCTAAACGCGTTCCACAAGGTCAGCCTCAGCGCGACAATCGAACCGTCGGCATGGTGGCTGCGATGGCAGCCGAAACCTTTGGCAGCTGCACGAACCATGGCGAGTGTGAAGCGGCGTGCTCCAAAGAAATACCGCTTGAGTTCATCGGAAGGATGAACCGCGACCTGATTCGCTCAGCGTGGCATCGTTATCGCGAGCCATTGGTTATTGCGGGCGTCAAGCAACATCCATCTCACGAGGACGCGCACTGAGTCTGCCATCAGCACGTTGTAGGAGGAGCACTATGTCAACAGTCGCAGAAAGCCTCGTTAAGACTCTGGCCACGGCGGGGGTCAAGAGAATCTATGGAGTAGTCGGCGATTCGCTCAACGGGATCACCGACGCGATGCGCCGACAGAATACCATCGAATGGGTCCACGTCCGCCACGAGGAAGTGGCGGCCTTCGCCGCGGGCGCCGATGCGCACGTTACCGGCGAGCTTGCGGTCTGCGCCGGAAGTTGCGGTCCCGGCAACCTTCATCTGATCAACGGGCTGTTCGATTGCCATCGAAGCTCCGTGCCGGTTCTCGCAATAGCGGCACAAATTCCAAGCAGCGAGATCGGGTCCGACTATTTCCAGGAGACCCATCCCGAATCTCTGTTCAAAGACTGCAGCTATTGCTGTCAGTTGGTCTCGACTCCCGCCCAGATGCCGCGTGCGTTGGAGACTGCGATGACTACCGCGATCGCGCGCCGCGGAGTTGCGGTGATCGTCCTGTCCGGCGACGTGGCACTCCAGTCCGGCGAGCATCTGAGCGCCATTGCTACCTATCAAAAACCGGTGCAGCCTCTGATCCGACCATTCGATCGGGATCTCGACCGCCTCGCGGAACTGCTGAACGAGTCAAATCGGATCACATTATTATGCGGTAGCGGCTGCGCTGGTGCTCACGACGAATTGTTGAAACTCGGCGAACTGCTCAAGGCGCCGATGGTACATGCGCTACGCGGCAAGGAGTACGTCGAGTATGACAATCCCTATGACGTTGGGATGACCGGGCTGATTGGGTTCTCTTCCGGTTATTACGCAATGCTTGGCTGCGATGTCCTTCTGATGCTGGGCACCGACTTTCCTTACAGGCAGTTCTATCCGACCGACGCGAAGATCGTGCAGGTAGATATCCGCGGCGAAAAACTCGGCAATCGTGCGCCGCTGGCGATGGGTTTGGTCGGCGACGTTCAGAGGCACGATCGCAGCGCTGCTTCCGCGCCTGCGACAGAAGAGTGACCACACCTTCCTCGACAAAGCGCTGCGTCATTATCGCGCTGCGCGCAAAGAGCTGGACGATCTCACCGCGGGTCACGCCGGGCGCAAACCGATCCATCCATCAGTGAAAGCAGTCGACTTGTTCAGGTGCTACCCATCCTTCTCGACTGTGGCACTAACAATGAGACGCTCCTGCGCGATCCGCTCTACCTCGGCCTGCGCCAGACGCGTCCGCAAATTCCGCAGTTGGACGAGTTTGCCGAGGAATTCATTACCGCTGTCCAAGCTGAGTTCCCCAACCGCTGCATCCAATTCGAGGACTGGGCGGCGGTCGACGCTATCCGGCTGCTTGCTCGCTACCGCGACCGGATTTGCTGCTTCAACGACGACATCCAAGGCACCGCAGCAGTCGCTCTTGCCGGAATTCTCGGAGCGCTTCGCATCACCGGCGGAGAGCTTTCAAAACAGACTTTCCTGTTCCTGGGTGCGGGTTCAGCCGGCATCGGCATCGCAAACCTGCTGACGGAATCTCTCGTGTTCGATGGCCTCAGCCCCGAACGGGCCCGCGCTCGAACCTGGATGTTCGACGTGCACGGCTTGCTGGAGTCAACCCGCAATGATCTGGCTGAATTCCAGAAGCCTTACGCACATCAGCACGCGCCGCTGAAAGATTTTGTCGACACGATTGAATCGATTCAACCAACCGCGATCATCGGCGTTAGCACGGTCGCCAAGGCGTTCAATCAGCCTGGTATCGAGGCGATGGCTCGGATCAACCAACGCCCCATTATTTTCCCTTACTCAAATCCGACCTCGCGCTCGGAGTGCACCGCCGAGGAAGCTTATCGCTGGTCGGAAGGCCGTGCAGTCTTTGCGAGTGGGAGCCCATTTCCTCCCGTGCGCTTGGGTGACCGGACCCTGGTGCCGGGACAAGGAAACAATGCGTACATCTTTCCGGCCATCGGAATGGCGGTCTATGCGACGGGTGCAAAGCGAGTCACCGATGAGATGTTCATCGCCGACGCCCACGCAGTTGCGGAGCAAGTGACCAAGGCCGAGTTGGACGTAGAGCTTATTTATCCTCCCCAGTCGGAGATACTAAAGACGGAGTTGTACGCCGCTCAGCGCGTGGCGGAAGTGATCTTCAAGCGCAACCTGGCCCGCGCTGATCGTCCGGCTGATATCGAAATATTCATCCGGCAGCATCTCTACAAGCCTCAGTACCAAACACTCGTCGAGTCGGCGCGTAGTTCGGGCAATGAACTCTGATCAAACCGCGACTTCGTATCGCTAGATCAAGGCCAGCTAGCATGCCTGTTTCTGATTGGTGCGGCCATTACACCTTCGTGATCAGCGTGGTGAACTGATTCCTATAGTTCGCGCCTCTACCTCAGGTGAGTGACACTCGGCTGCTAGTAACAAGGAGAAAGTCATATGGACACTATCACCACCAAAGACGGAACAAGAATCCATTTCAAGGACTGGGGTACTGGACTGCCGGTCATTCATGCATCCAGGTGATCATAGGAATTGTCTTTGCCCACCAGGTTGATGAACGCCTCACGTAATTGATCCAGCTTTGATCGCCTGTCATCCTGAAAACTTCGATCATGGGTTTGGCGGTACGCGTAAAGCCGAAATGAATTGTCATTCGCCAATTGCTGAACGACGTCCTAGTCAGTATCTTAGACGGAGCGGCGGACCTCGGTTGATAGTCATATCGGTTACTCACCTTTGGCCGGCCTGCGCTAATGACGCGCCGGTCGCGCGATCCAGCTTCGCCTTTGCCACCGAATAGGCGTAAAGCGCATCGACGTACGCGGCGTCGTCCTGGATGTAGAAACGTTCGGCGTCGGTTAGTTCGATGATGTTGCCGAGACCTGCGTTGTATCGCTTGTCGGCGAGTTCCAGTTGACCCGACGACGCTGCCAGGGTTTCTTCAGCCTGTCGTATCGCTTGCAGCCCGGTTTGGAGCTCGAGGTAAGCTGTCTTTACTTCGAGCCAGATGCGAAGTTCCAGATCGGCGAGCGAATAACGGATGGCGTCGCGCCTTGCTCTTGCTTCGGCAACTTCGTGCTCTGTGAGAAAGCCGTTGAAGATTGGCCACGTGACCACGATGCCCGCGTTGAAGTTGTTCGCGGCCGGAAGCCCCGTTCCCATCGCGCTATAGCCCGCGACCGCCTGAAATGTTGGCCAAAAGTCGCTTCGCACTTCGGCGATTTGCGCGCCCGCTGCACGTGCTTCGGCCTCCAGCGTCTGGAGGTCAGGGCGTAACTTCGTAGCCGACTGGAAGTATGAGCGCACATCTCCGGCGATCGGCTGGTAGGTGAGAACGTCCACGACCTCGTATGACGGCGCGTCCGGGCTCACCGCCATCGAGTTGTCGAGAGCAACCCTGGATACAGCCTTCTCGTTAGACGCCTCGAGGAGGTCGGTTCGCGCACGCGCGAGCGCCGCCTTCGCGGTCAGGACGTCGATTCCGGATGTAAGTGCTGCAGCAGCTTTCACCTGTGCCGCATGCTGCTGTTCTGTGCGTTGTTGAACGGCCTTCTCGAATACCTTTTCCTTTTGTGCCGCCGCCAGTAACGCGAAGTAGCGCTGGGTCACCTCGTAAATCAGATCGAGGTCGGCCATCCTTGACTCGTCTGCCGCAGCCTCTGCTTCCGCTGTGCGCTTCTCGATCCGTCCGCGCACGCGGCCGAAATCAAAGAGATACTGCTGCACGCCGACGCCGCCAAGAAAATTGTCTGTAGTCGAGAAGCTTTGTCCCGCCTCGGGCGTCCCGCCGTGCAGCGTTCCGGTGATGCGAGGGACGAAGCCGGGATTTAGATAAGTAGTGTTGCCGATCGGGTTGTCGGTAGAACGCAGGTATTCCGCGGCGCCGTACACCTGTGGCAGCAGCGCGGAGTTGGCTTCACCAACTCGCTCGTGAGCCGCGGCCGCGATCGAACGCATTTCCATTCCGCGCGGATGGTTACGCAGTGTCAGCTCGATCGCGTGATTTAGAGTCAGCTTCTCGCCTGACTGCAAGTTTTCGAAAGCTGTCGCGACGCGCGGGACGGCCAGCACGGCCACCATGCCAACCATTACTAAGGCAGTCCGGCTACTCAGTACATGCATCCTTGGGTACTCACTGTGTCCTTCGGGCATAGCCGGTCCCCTCATTTGATTCGGTGTTTGTGATCACAGCTTTGACCGCTTCGCCTTGTACCAGTGACGGGTCCAGAGCTGCGACAACCTCTTCGTCGCCGCCTAGTCCTTTGGTTACTTCACTATAGGTGCCGTTGCTGATTCCGACGCTGATGCGTTGTCGTCTTAGCTTGCCACCTTCCGCGATCATCACGTATCGCCCCTCGGGCGAATCGCCGATGGCCGACTCGGGTAACTTCAGGGCGTCGCGATGCCGCTGCAATTCGATCGTTACGTTCGCGTACATTCCCGGGTACAGATCATGGTTGTGGTTTTGCAGATCGATCTCGGCCAGCATCGTGCGGGTCCCCAGATCCAGGGAATTCGCGAAGCGAGTCACTTGACCATTGAATGTCCGTCCCGCCAGATCTTGCAGCGAGAGACTGGCTGGCATCCCGCGCTTGACGAAACCGACTTCGGCTTGCGGTACATAGACATAGGCGCGCATGGTGTCGATCAACGCGAGACTCACGACCGGCGACACGCCGCCCGTGGCTTGAGCGGATCCCTCGTCCGGAGCGGTCGAGGTTTGGTCGCCACCAGCCTTGATAAGTGCGCCGGGATCGACGAAGCGCCCGGTGATGACGCCGTCAAAAGGTGCGACAATCTTTGTGTAGGAGATCATCGCTTCGAGCTCATCTAACTGAGCCTTCGATTCCAGGTACTTGCCCTGCGCGATGTCGACATCCTGGCGAGCGATCAGCCGTGAATCGCTTTTCCATACTTGTGAGAGACGCTCGTATGTTAGGCGCTGTATTTCGAGGTTCGCCTTTGCGCGCGCGAAGCGCTGTTGAAGTTCGGGCACCTCGATCTCGGCCAGGATTTGACCCTTCTTGACCCAGTCGCCCTTGTCGACTGAGATGCTTTTCAAGTAGCCCGTAACCTTAGCGTAGAGAGTCGATTGATAAAGACCGACCAGGTCGCCGGGCAGCGTGATCGTACGGACCATGTCGCCGCGTTGCGGCCGAATCACAGTGACGGTCGGCCGCAGGTCGGTTGCAGTATCGCCGTTTGCATGCGAGCAACCCACCAGAACAAGCGAGACCCATACGACCGCCACCAAAACTATGGGACTCTTCATTTCGTTACCTTTGAAGTGCGGCCGTAGAAAATTTCGTAGAGCGCGGGCACCAGGAAAAGCGTGAGCGCAGTCGAGACCGCGAGGCCGCCGGCGGCGGCTCGTGCGAGCGGTGCGGACGCCTCGGAGCCCGCGCCCAGCTTTAGCGCCATCGGCATCAAACCGACGACTGTTGCCAGCGTCGTCATCAGGATCGGGCGCATCCTGATCTGCGCCGACTCTACGATCGCGCGACGCAAATCCTGGCCGGCCCGGTAACGTTGGTTCGCGAAGTCAACCAGCAGGATCGCGTTGGACACCACGATCCCGACCATTGCGATGATCCCCATGAACGATTCGATGTTAAGGGTCGTGCCGGTGAGCAGCAGGGTCCAGGTAACGCCGATCATTCCCATCGGCACCGAGAACATGATGATAAAGGGGTCCAGGAAGGAGCGGAACTGCGCGACCATCACGAGGTATAGCAGCACCACCGCCATCGCCAGTCCGTAGCCAAAGCTCGAGAACGATCGCTCCATCGAGTCCACCGAACCGCGAAACGCGATTCCTACACCGGACGGTAACTTGAGGCCGGCCAGCGCCTTTCGCACGGCTTTGAGCGCACCACCCATGTCGTCGGTGCCAGGAGCGACGAGCACATCGACTACGCGCTGGATGTTGTAATGATCGGCCTCGGCCGGATGCTGCTCGCGGGCTATGGTGGCGACGTCGCGCAAAAGCATCGCATCGGCGCGCGAATGGTTGCCATCGCTACTGCGCACCGGGATATTGCGCAAGGTATCGAGTGAGTCAATTTGATCTTCCGAGTATTGCGCGGTCAGAAAGTAGTCGTTGCCGGATTTTGGATCGATCCAAATCGACGGCGCGATCATCTGATTTGAGGTGAGCGCGGTAATTACGTTCGTGACCACGTCGCGCTGGGTGAGTCCCAAGCGCGCCGCCTTCACTCGATCAACGTTGATTCTAAGTGTCGGGTAGTTCGATTCCTCGGGGACAAAGGTGCCAGCCACCTCCGGCAGGTTATTCACGCGCGCATCGACCTTACGCGAGAGATCGAACAGCTCGGCATAACGGCGACCGCTCAACTGAATGTCGATTGGGGCCGCAAGTCCGAAGTTGAGGACGGAATCGATGATGCTTCCCGACGAAAAGAAGGTGCGGATTTCGGGTATTCGCCGCGGCAGAAGCTGTTTGAGTTTCGCGACATAGTTCCACGTCGAGACCCGATGGTCAGGTGCGAGCGCAACCATGACGAAGCCCGAGTCGCTCGCCGCGTTCGACGAGTAGATCGACGAAAATCCCGGCGCCAATCCGATGTTCGAGACGACAGTCGAAAGTTCGTCGTGCGGTATAACTTCGCGAATCGACTGTTCCAGGCGTTCGGCCAACTTCTCGGTCAGCTCAATGCGCGTTCCCAGCGGCGCCCGAAACTGGATGACAAATTGCCCGGCATCGGTTCTCGGAAACAACTCGGTTCCAATCAACGGGAAGGCCGCGATGCTTACCACAAAGAGAATCGAAGCAGCGCCGATTACGGTGCCCTTGTGATCCAACGACCATTCGAGCGCGCGTTCATAGCGCTCCGCGAATCGGTCGTAACTGCGAATGAATGCGGCCAAAAAGCCGCGTCCCGTGCCCTGTTCCGCTTCCCGTCCCGATTCATTGGTGAGAAACCGCGCACAATAAACCGGGATCACAGTCATCGCGACCACATACGATGCGAGCATCGAAAGCACGACCGCCCAAGACAACGCGCTGAACAGAGATTTCGCGACTCCGAACAGAAACATCACCGGCGAGAAAACGATGATCGTCGTGATCGTGGATGCGAGTACTGCCAGCGCAACCTCATTGGCTCCATCGCATGCAGCTTCTGCGGGTGCTTTTCCCTCGGCGAGATGGCGGTTGATGTTTTCCAGCACCACCGTCGAGTCGTCGACCAGCCGCCCGATCGCCAGCGCGAAACCGCCGAGTGTCATGACATTGATCGTCGAGCCGCTCATTCTGAGGCCGCAGGCGCCTGCGAGAATCGACAGCGGAATTGACAAGAAAATCGCGACTGTCGAGCGAAAGCTGCCGAGGAAAATCAGGATCATCAATGAAGCTAGCACTGCGCCCGAGATTGCTTCATGCTCGAGGCTCTCGATCGCCGCGCGCACGTATGAGTCCTGACCAAAGATCGCGTTGACCTTGATCCCTTCGGGTAAGCCCGCGATCTGCTTGATCGCCTGTTTGACTCCATCCACGACCGCGATCGTGTTGGCGTTGCCCTGTTTCATCACCGGGATATACACGGAGCGCTGACCATTGATGCGGACGATGTTCTGTTGAATCTGCGCGGCATCCTCGACGTGACCCACATCGCCGACGAATACCGGTGCCTCGCCGTGACCTATCTTGATCGGCACCTGATTAATCTCGGACGGATCTTCGATCATGCTGTTGCTGTAAACGAAGTAATCCGTCGATCCGATTTTCGCGTCGCCCGCGGGAATGATCAGGTTGGCGTCGTCGAGCGAATGGACCACGTCCATCAGGGTGAGTCCGCGCGCCTCCAGCGCGTCGCGATTGACGTAGGCCATTATCTGCCGGTACTTGCCGCCAAATGGCGGAGGGACCGAGGTGCCCGGTACCGTCGCGATCCAGTTGCGGATGTTGTACTGGGCCTGATCGCGCAGCTGCGCTTCGCTGAATCCTTTGCCAGACACCGTCACGAGCGTGACCGGCAACGACGACGCGCCGGATTTAAGAATCAGCGGCGGTAAGGTTCCCGGCGGCAGATGGCGCAGATCCGCCATCGCGAGGTTGCCAAGCGTCGCGGTTGCAGCGCTGAGATCCACCCCCGGCTGGAAGAACACCTTGATGATGCTCACCCCCGGCAGCGACCGTGACTCCATGTGATCGATATCGCTGCCGAGCGTGAAGAAACGTTCAAAGCGGGTGGTGATGTCGGCCTCGATGTCGAGCGGCGGCATACCGGGATAGAAGGTGGCGACCACTGCAACCGGGATGTCCAACTTCGGGAAGGCATCCACGGGCATCGTCAGAAACGCGGCGACGCCAAGAATGATCGTGAGTAGCGCACCCACAATTACCGCGTGAGGATTGCGCAATGAGAAACCAGGCACTAACCAGACCTCGTGCGATTCGGGCCGGAACGGGTCTCCGGCAACAAGTCGATAGCAGCCGGCCGCAGCGCACATGTGCGCGCGCACCGAACTCAATCGCCGAATGTGAGGGCTAACTCAGTGGGTCTGATCCGCCCGAGCGTGCAGGCCCGAGCTTGAGGCGTAACAGTAATCGTGTGAGTGGAATTTCCGAAACTATCCGAAAGTTCGCGAGCGGCTTGGAGAAATCCGGCCTAGTCACCGGAATCAGAACTGTCGGAGCGACCTCGGCGTGAGCAATCTGCTCCGCTCCAGTGAGTTCAGGCTGAGCAAAGAAGGTGTGTCGCTCGATCGACCGGCGTACCTCGGGTGCGCGGAAATGATCATCGAATCGACGAACGTTGTTGGCTGGGAACGAGACCAACATAGCGACGCCGACGACGCATAATGCCGCGCGGCAAATCGTGGTGAACGTGCGCGCACTCAATTTGGATAAGTTGGTGAACACTTCTTTTTCCAAGATCATCCCGCACCCGATCGAAGTCAAGACCCTCTCGCTGAGCAGCGCCGAATCAATACGTCGCCGATCGTTCTGCCGATGGCAAATTCACCTTTGGCCAGGAGCAGAACCCGCTGCTTGACTGGGAGGAGCAGCTTTGGGGATATCGTTGTACGGCGCTGACACCATGGATCTCGAGCCAGGTGTTCCGATCGTCGTGTACACGTTCGGCGTCACTCGCATCAGAAAGTCATCCCTAGGTGCGAACTTGAAGTCCAGATATGCGCGCGTGATGGGACTGATGGGAAAGTAGTGAAATCAAGGAGGCTCCGCCGGTCGCGGCGACTCCTCGCCCGAAACAGGATGCGCGATGCGATCAGACTCGGGAGGTGTCAACCCACGGTGAGAGCGCCGCCTGCGCCGCGACGTATCCTAGAATGGAATGCGCGCGCTCAAGATGACGGCGTTGTTGTAAGACGGATGATGCGTTACCGCAACCTGATAGCCAGCCCCGATAGTGAGTCCAACGCGGCCATGAATGGGAAAGCGTCCTAATAGAAGTCCGGGCGTCAGGTATAACTGGTTCTGACCTGTACGCGCGCCCTGAGCAAACCAGGTATAGTTGGTTTCGATTTCGGGCCAGAAATATTTGTAGATGCGATACTGGAAGGCGGTATTCCAGGCGAGCGGCCATCCCAGTCGATCTTCTCCTCCATTCGGAAACATCACACCGACCGTCGATTGAACGTCGAAATTGCCAAAGCCCTTGCCTGCGGCAAGTGTTGGAGTGAACAGCGCGTGTCCGGCACTGTTGCCACGAACGCCGGTGGGAGCACTGAAACCCATGAAAGCGGTCACGATATAGTTGCCGTTTCCCTCGTTAGCTGAAAGCAGCCGGTATTTGATCAGAAATGTCTCGTCCGCCCAGCCGTCGGTTGCGACATCTTTTTTCGAGGTCGAATGTACGATGTGCCCGCTGTGCGCAATCCAGGCCGGAACTCCAAGTATGATTTCGGTATTTTGAAAAGGAATGAGCTCCAATCCCTTGCCGCCACCGAAGCTATCGGTCGCGATACCGTGGGGGTTGGCTTGCCAGGACTGATCGTACCGGTATTCCTCTTCCAAACGAGGCGTAACGGTCACTAGCGGAGTTACCCAGTGAGGCTGCTCACTCTGGATTTTAGTGACACGCGGAAACCAGTTTACGAAATAGTCCTCGATCGCACTCCCAAACGACGAAGTACTTTGCGCGCGGCACGGCCCTGCAATGGAAACAATGACTATGAGTATAGTCAACCCGGTGGTTCGCAGGTGTCTCGTCACCACCCACCCCCAAAAGAGTCGTATTTTGTTTTCAACATTCTGATAGCTCCTGCGTTTCGGCCGATTCTCCTGTGTTGAGACGATCGACCACGCGTCCCATCCGCTCCGTGTCGCAGCCACACTGTTGGCTCACTTCGCGGGCGAGCCAGTCTGCAAGGAGTGCGGCGGCAGGATCACATCCCGCGATGAGCAGGGTTGCATCGATCTCCTCAGGGGAAAGGAAGGTCGAAACGGCGGCCCGGTGCCGCGCGGCGCGTTCCAGCATTCCGCAACCGGGAACGTCGATCTGCGTGAGTCCTCGCGCGGTGCGCGCACGCCGGATCGATTCTCTCGCGGTCATCTCCGTTGAATCCGATGCCCGTTATGAGGAGCCTGAACGATGCCTGCAGTTGTTCTCATGTCGAACGGAAGCTATGCCACTATTCGGGCGAATTGACAAGTGTTGTGGCAGTTCAAAAGCCGCAGCCTTCGTAGCTATGGGTCTGTCGCTGGCCGATATATCCGCCGCTGCCGTTACGTGGGTCGTGGCAGAGTGGATGCCCGTCAGTCTCAGCATTTCTACAAAACGCACCAATATTGTGACTTGAGTCGACATTGACTCTGGTCAGTAATTGCGGTTTAGAGAGATGGAACTCGATCGTGCACTGGCCAATCTATCGGGATCCCGGAGTAAACCGCGTTCTTCGGGAGGTGATGCGCAACTACCTCGTCGGAGAAGGCCCCGTTCGGTATTCGATCACCGATACGCTCGCGCGGCAGGTAACTCGTCCTACGCTGGTCTACTGGGGCGAGAAGAATCGGCCAGGTTCGGAGGTGGGGCAACGCCTCGCATCGATGATCCCGGGCGCCCGGTATCATTGTGCATCCAATACGGGCCACTGGGCACAGTTCGAACACTACGAAGAACACAACCGCGCGGTTCTGGATTTTCTTCGGCTCGCGCTGACCAAATCAATGGTTGCTGCGAAGCGGATGGGTGATCCGAAGGAGTTTGGCGCGATTTGCGCGTTCTTGTGCAGCGCGCTTGCCGGATACATCTCGGGTCAGAACATCCACGTCGATGGTGGTTCTTATCCCGCTCTGATTTGAGACTTCAGAACCAGTTAGCGAGGGCGATTAGTAATGGATGCGGCAACAATTTCTCGATTGGCCAAAGATCTTCACGAAGCTGAGAGAAACAGAAAGGTAATACGATTTCTGTCCGCGCAGCATCCTGAGATCACAATTCCAGATTCGTACGCGATTCAGCGCGCCTGGGTCGACATAAAGCTTGCCGAAGGCCGCAGAATCATCGGACATAAAATCGGCTTGACCTCGCGAGCGATGCAGTCGATGGCGAACATCGACGAACCCGACTACGGCGTACTTCTGGACGATATGCTTTATCAGTCCGGCGCGGAAATTCCCGCCAACCGTTTTATCACGCCGATGCTCGAGAATGAGTTGGCATTTATCCTCGGCAAGCCTCTGCGAGGTCCAAACTGTTCGATCTTCGATGTTCTGAATGCGACTGAGTACGTTACTCCCGCTTTGGAAATCGTCGACCTGCGCACGCGGTTGGACGATCCCGATACCAAAGCGCGGCGGCGCGTAGTCGACAGTATCGCGGACAATGCGGCCAACGCCGCACTGGTGGTTGGCGGGCGGCCGATTCGCCCCCTCGACGTCGATCTGCGATGGGTCGGGGCGCTCTGCTATCGCAATGGGATTATCGAAGAGTCAGGAATCGCCGCCGCCGTTCTGAACCATCCCGCCAATGGAATCGCATGGCTTGCTAATAAGCTGGCACTGCATGATCAGGGTCTCGAAGCTGGGCATCTGGTTCTCGCCGGTTCCTTCACCAGAACAGTACCCGCGCGTGCCAGCGATACTTTCCATGTCGACTACGGCCCGCTTGGCTCCATCTCCTGCCGGTTCGTGGGAGACGCGAGCGGATCAGCAAGATGAGAGCATCAGCGGAAGTAGTTGAATTCAGGCGCGCCGAACGCAGCAAACGCTAGAAACGCGAACGCCTCATCCGGGCCGCTCGCCGCCTGTTCCAGACCAAGGGATTCGCCGCCACTACGACCGCTGAGATCGCCGAGCTGGCAGATGTGGGCAAGGGGACGCTCTTCTTCCATGCCAAGTCAAAAGAGGCGCTCCTGGTAATGATGTTCCAGGAAGACGTAGGCCAAGCAGTCGAACGCGCTTTTGCTCGCGTCCCTAAGGCACCGCTCATCGATCAGTTGATGCACGTATTTGACGTGATGCTGAAACAGAACCAGCGTAACCTCGGTCTGGCCCGAGTCTTCGTCAAGGAACTCGCTTTTGTACGAGGGGAGCGTCAGGCCGTCGACGTTGTGATGAGAAACCTCTTCCAGAAGCTAGACGGGCTGATCGAATCTGTGAAGGATCGCGGGGAAGTTGCTGGAGATGTTAATTCCGCGCTGCTCAGTGGCAACCTTTTCGCACTCTATTTCACATTCATGATGCTCTGGCTTGGTAGCGGGGAGCCGTCGCCGGAGACGCGACGGCCTTCATTGCGCCAGATGCTCGAGCTACAGCTAGAGGGAGCCATCAGATCTGACTCAAACAAGTCTCGCAGAGGGTAAGTTTTGCCTCGGCAACTCGATGTCAGCAAAGATGCGCGTGTGGTAGACCTCTTGGAGCGTGATGTGGACGCGCGCGGGATTGTCTGCGTTGACGCGCGCAAGGAGTTCGGCAAGCCCCAGACAACCATTCATGAAGGGTAAGTACCTACCGTTCGTGATTCTGTCATGCGCCCTGATTGCGGCCGCCGCGTGGGCTCTCGAGACACACTCGGTTGGCGGATACGTCGCGGATCGCGTCTTGGGTGAAGTTGGGTTCATTTATCCTGGTCGCAACCATCCAGACGGCCTCGGCTTCAAGTATCCGATTGCGCTAGCGATAGATCGCAATGTCATGCCCAACCACATTTATGTGGCTGATTCGTGGAACTCGCGCGTTCTTGGCTGGTCGAGCGTCGATGAGTTCGCGGCGCATGCGCCGGCCGATATCGTCATCGGACAGCCCGACATGAGTTCAATCGGCTGCGACTATCCTTGGGACAATGGCGCTTTCCAGCCGACCGCCAGAAATCTATGCGGGCCGGAGGCGCTTGCTGTCGACAGCGAGGGGAACCTGTACGTCGCCGACGGAACGAACAGTCGCGTCCTGATGTTCCCGCAACCCTTCAATTCAGGAGTGACCGCGGGCGAAGCTGCCACTTTGGTATTTGGACAGCCGGACTTCGTGTCGCATGGGTCCGGTTTTTTTTCCGATCCGGCCGGCGTCGCTACAGACTCCAAGGGCAACCTCTATGTCGCCGACCGCGGCAACCTCGTCATATACGAATACTATTCGCCGCTATACGTCAGCGGCCTGCCGGGCTCGGGGGACACGCTGCCGGACGCTCTTCTGAGGTCTCCGCATTTGTTACCGTTTTTGGATCTTCATCAGATCGCGGTGGATGCAGTAGACAACCTGTGGATGACCGACACTTTCTACGGCGCCGTACTCAGATACAGCACACCAATCTTCGACGGTCAGGAGCCCGACATGGTCCTCGCCGGAGCCGACAGTCCTGTAGCCGTTGCAGTGGCTGATTCTGGAACGATTTACATCGCCGATAGCAACTTCAACCGGGTGCTTGGCTTTTCCACCGTGGCGAGCTACGCGCCTCCGGATCTTGTGTTCGGTCAGTCCGGAAGCTTCGACACCCATGACGCGAATCACGGAGGCGTCAGTGCCGCCAGTCTCGCGTACCCCACCGGTGTAGCCGTGGACTCATCCGGAAACTTGTACGTTGCGGACTTTGCGAATCACCGGGTTCTCGAGTACTTCACGCCGTACCAGGCGACCGCGCAGCCCGGGTCGGGCGACGAGGTCGCTGACCTGGTCGCCGGCCAGGAAAACTTCGCTACTTGCATCGAAAACCATGTTGACGCGCTGGGCTTCCAGTTTTCGCCAACACTGCAAATACCTCGCTTGGACCCCGTGGTCCTTGCTGGCGGCTTCTTCTGGTACACGGGGTCAGTAACGCTGGATCACAGCGCGTTTCCCAACCGTCTCTATGTTGCGGATACCGCCAACAACCGGATACTGGGCTATCGCGATGCGCACTCGTTGACAACCGGTGCGGCTGCGGACCTCGTGATTGGACAACCGGATTTCTCGAGCGTCAATACGCCAAAATCCTATTGTGCGGATCCGAGCGCGGCGTCGCTCTGTCTTCCGGCCTCGGTCACGGTCGATTCGCAGGGCAATGTTTGGGTGGCTGATACCTGGAATAACCGAGTGCTCGAATTCGATCGGCCATTCGATTCCGGCGAGGCGAGTGGCTTCCAGGCTCGATTGGTTCTGGGGCAGCCGGATATGTCATCGTTCGCGTGCGCCGACGGCATCGGTGGCGACCCGCCGCCGGGACCGAACGCGCTTTGCATACCGATTTCAGTAGCGGTTGATTCCCACAGTAACGCCTACGTGGCCGACGGAGGCACGAATCGCGTTCTTGAGTACGATGCGCCGCTGAGCGCCGATACTGCTGCCGACCGGACATTCAGCAACTTCATATTTCTCGACGCTAGAGACCTCGAGATTCCGCCGATGCTGGGCGGCGCGATAGCGGTAGACGCCGCCGATGACCTCTGGGTTGGCGACTTTGGGAACGGTCGCGTGCTTCGATTCCACGCGCCACTTTCAGGCGGGACGCCGCCTCCGCCGCAAGTTGTAATCAAGTTCGTTGATCCCGCGACACCGCCGGGGAGTTCGCTCATCCGGCCAACCGGGTTCGGGTTCGACCACTCGGGCAATTTGTATGTGGCCGACGAGTTCAATAATCGGGTGCTTGAGTACGACAATCCGATTGCCGGCGCTGGAGCGGATTCGATCCCGGATCGCGTTTACGGTCAGTTGGACTTCCTGGGAACCAACGACGGCTCGAGCCTCGCGAGTGCGTCCAACATGCTGGGTCCAAATTCGGTTGCGCTGGATCAACAAGGCAGCCTCTACGTGGCCGACACGTCGAACAACAGGGTGCTTGCGTTCGATCACCCCTTGCAGCCGACCCCGGTCGCGACCCGGACTCCAACGCCTACACCAACTCGCACGCCTACCCCGACGCCAACCGCGACGCCCGTAGCTGCAGCGCTTTCGGTCTCTCCAAAGGCGCTGAACTTCGGAAAAGTAGCGATGCACGGCACGAGTCGTCAGAAGATCGTGACGATCAAGAACCCGAAGAGGAGTAACGCGCTGGCGGTTGTCATCCAAACAGAATCAATCGATGCGCCAGAATTCTCGCTGGTGAATCTGTGCGCGCGAACACTGGCTCCGGGAGAAAAGTGCCGAGTCGGCGTGATCTTCCGTCCACAATCGCGCGGCCAGAAAGCCGCCTCGTTGATGATTCACGACAACACTACGGCCTCACCACATCGCGTCAAACTGAAGGGTATCGGAAAATAGGGATTTGCCGAACACCCGCTGGAATCCCGGCAGATGCGCGAGCTCGCCGACCAGCCGTTCTGACGCAAACGGACGGCCGTTCAGGGGCGCGGTTCGAGCACCATCTGAGTCTGGGTGACGAGCGCCAGCAGCTTGCCGTTTTCCGCCGTGATGCGGGTCTGCCAAACCATCGTGCGCCTCCCGCGATGAACCGCGGGTACCGAGCATAGATCATCGCGAACCATCATCTCAGCAACCACCCGTTCCTTGGACGCGCTCTGAATCTTCACACCCATCAACGCCGGAGTTGGCTCAGGATCCGCGATTCTCGAAGCTGCCGGCGCGCAAGCAAAACGAAGATGAACTCGATCGTGTTATCAGCGAATGGTCCAGGACTCGCGATCGATGGGAGGTCACCGAAGCTTTGCAGAACGCAGGTGTTGCCGCCTTTCCTTCGATGAGTAACAAGGATCTCGCGACCAACGAGCATCTGCGCGAACGTGGATACCTTGTGCGGCTCGAGCATCCCGAGGTCGGACAGCGAACGCATGTAGGAATCCCGTGGACGCTTGGCGGTAAGCCGTGCAGGATTGCGTCGCCAGGACCCGTCAGAGGCGCTGACACGGATGCCGTATTGTCGAAGTTGCTGGGTTATTCAGCCGAGAAGAACGATCAGCTGCGTAAAGCCGGCGCTGAGCTGAATATCGGAACGGTTAGAATCCATAGTCGCATTCGCTTAGACTTGGTGCCCGAGCGATGACATCGAACTACCTCAACGACGCTGACAGCCACATCATGGAGCTGCCGGATTTTCTCACCGCTTGCGCGGATCCTGACGTGCGCGATCGTCTGCCTGCGATTTTGCCGGGCGGCGACAACGCAACGGTCGATGGTATGCCTCTCCCGGGAGTCACGGCGCATCCGGTCGAGCGCGTCGCGCAACTTAAAGCGCTCGGCAGTCGCATTCTCACCGGACCGAAATGGTACGCGGCGCTCGGCGCATTCAACTGCGCTGAACGCGGAATCGTGCTCGACCTGCTCGGTATCCGGCGCCAGATCGTGTTCTCGTCGTTCGCTGCAGCTTCGCTAACGCAGTGGACGGATCGGGATCTGCGCTACGGCGGCGTCCGCGCGTTCAATCGCGCGATCAAGAATTTTGTCGCCGGCGACTCGCGGCTGGTCGGCGTAGGCCTGCTGGTCCTCGACGATCCCGCACGTACCGCGCGCGAACTCGACCTCGCGCTGCGTGACGGCCTGCGCGTCTTCATGCTGCCCTCGGATTCGCCGGGGCGCTCGCCGGGTCATGTCGATCACGATCCGATTTGGGCGCGCTTGGAAGAAGCGCGCGGCGCTTTCGTCCTTCACGTAGGCAGCAGCAAGCTGTCAATCGATCCCGATTGGATGAACGACGGCCATCGGGAGCGGAGCAGTGCGCGCGGCGGCGCCGAGGTGGTCGGCTCGAAGGACATGACCTCGATCTTTCACAGCGCCGAGCGCTTCCTCTCCGTGCTGATTCTCGACGGCGTGCTCGAGCGCTTTCCGAACCTGCGCTGTGGATGCATCGAGCTGGGCGCGGGATGGGTTCCGGCAATGCGCCGCCGGCTCGATCACATTGTAAAAATCTGGTCCAAGTCCGAGCCTCATCTGCGCGCGATGCACCGCCTGCCATCCGAGCAAATGGAAGCGCAACTGCGCTTCACGCCGTATCCGTTCGAAGACGTGGGCGAGTTGATCAACTTCTCAAGTGACCGGCTCTACATGTTCTCGACGGACTATCCGCACGCCGAAGGCGGGCGCGATCCAATCGCGCGATTTGAAACCAGCCTTGCCAATCACTCGCAGCAAACCCGCGATCGTTTCTTCCGCACCAACTTCTGCGATCTGATTCTCGACTAGCTCCGCATCGGAAGTTCCGTGCTCGACCGCCGCGATCGTTTCAGGTTGAGCACGACGGGAGGTGAGCACGACGGCAGGCGTGCAACTAACGTTTGGTCACAGGAGGCCTATGCTGTGCGGCTTAAAACCTTGCAGTGGATAGCCGTTTAATCTATGCAAGGAGTTGAAATGGGGAAGTTAAAAAGAAAATCCCGGTCGATCAAGAAACTGTCGGCTTCGGAGGCGAGCAAGGTAATGGCTAGCAAAGACTTCGAGGTACAACAAATATTCAAGGCCTATCGCAACGGACTCATCTCGCAGGAGACGCTTACACAGCAGATGGACGCGCTGTGCGGAGCAGCTGGCAATGGCGACGGCTCACAGGCTGCGTCATCACCGCGACCCGCCCGAGTTCGCAAGCTGTTAGGGGACGCCGGCCTTGACGCGCCCGGCGCCATCGCCAGGTTGATGGAGACCGGCAAAACCTATGATCGCGCAGCTGAAGACCTCGGCAATATCGTTGCCCTCGAGCATGTTAACGTCACTGTTCCCGATCAAGAGAAGGCGGCGTTGTTTTATATCAACGGACTGGGTTTGACGCGTGACCCCTACATGATGACCGGTCCGGCCAATATGTGGGTTAATGCGGGCCGTCAGCAATTTCATCTACCTACCAGCAAACCCCAGGTCTTGCGCGGTCATATCGGGGTGGTTGTCTCGGACTATGACGCCCTGCCGCAGCGCCTGAGCCGCGTACGTGAGTCGCTCGCCGACACGCGATTCAAATGCCATGAACGTGAAGGATACATAGAAGCGCTTTGTCCGTGGGGCAACCGGATCCGTTGCTTTGCTCCAAATCAGCGCTTCGGCCCCATGGCGGTTGGTATCCCCTACGTCGAGTTTGACGTGCCGGTTGGAACAGCTGACGGAATCGCGCGTTTTTACTCGCAGATTCTAGGCGCGCAAGTAGCACCGCTGGAGGACGCGCAGGGCCGCTTTGCCTGCGTCACCGCCGGGACTGGGCAAAATCTTTTTTTCCGGGAAACTGACCGGCTAACTCAGCCCTACGATCAGCATCATATTCAAATCTACATTAATGATTTCTCAGGTCCCCATCGCCGGCTGGCTGCGAAGGGCCTGATCAGCCAGGAGAGCGATCAGCATCAGTATCGATTCCAGGATATTATCGATCCTGACGACGGCAAAGTGTTGTTTACCATCGAGCACGAAGTTCGCAGCATGAAGCATCCGCTATATTTGCGGCCGCTCGTCAATCGCAATCCTTCTCAAAGCATCATCGGTTACTCACCGGGAGAGGACGCCCGCAACTGGGCGATGTCGTCGAACTAGTTGGCCTAAGGGCGACTGTAGACGCGATCGCGAAGGAAGGAGGCAACGCGATCACTTTGGAAGAGAGTGTCTACCTTGCTCGTCGAATTATCTAGCTAGTCGACATCCTTGCCGCAGAGTCCATGAGATCGCGCGTAATCGTACGCGTGCTCGGTAGGCATCGACCCCTGTGGCTACTAAAAATTTCAGATGCGCCGAAAAGTCTGGAGCTTTTGTATTCAACGACGCAATATCGCCGGCATGCTTAAGCTCGTGCGATCAATCGTTTCTCGGCTCGTATGCCGATTCCGAAGTCGGGCAGCTGTTGAACTAGAGAACCTCGCCCTCCGTCACCAGCTGCACGTTCTTCGCCGGCAGCGGCCGGGTCGGCTGCGTCTGTTTACTTTCGACCGCTTGATCATTCTGACCCACGATCGCAGGAAGATCATACGCACAGATGTCACCGAGCACCCGACCGCAACCTGGCTCTCGCGCCAGGTAACCGAAGCGTTCCCCGTGGGACACCGCTCCGCACTATCTGCTGCGCGATCGCGACGCGTCGTATGGCTCGGAGTTTCGGAGCCGGGTCGAAGCGATGGGCATTACGGAAGTCATCACGGCGCCACGCTCACCCTGGCAGAACGCATATGTCGAGCACGTGATCGGCTCGATACGTCGCGAGTGTTTAGATCACATCGTGATCTTCAACGAACGCCATCTTCGCCGCGTCTTGTCCTCGTATGTCGACTACTACCAACGCACCCGCACGCATCTTTCGCTCGATAAGGATTGCCCCGACTCCCGCCCGATTCAGCATCGCAGCGTCGGAAGAGTCGTCGCGATACCAAAAGTCGGTGGCTTGCATCATCGCTACGAACGTCTGGCCGCCTGATTTGTCCCGGATTCCTGCTCACCAATCTTTGCGCGGCGGCCCGTACGCGGTCGTTTGAAGATCCATGCGTCGGAGGGCTTTTCGATCTCGATCAAAGCTCAGCCGCTGATGGTTCGGATCGCAGCCCGTCTCATTTTGAGCGCACCAATTCGATAGCAATTGTCGCAGCCGCTCAAATTCCGGTTCAGATGGAGTTTCTAGTAGCGACTATCAATGCTCGAGTGCTTGCGCCAACTTGATCGCGCCGTACACGCCCGCAGCCGTAACCGCTACCCCGAGCACCACCAAGCCGACCACCAGCCATGGATTGATGAAGCCAACCGGGGTGCCGGTAGCGTTGAGGATTCGGTTGCCGTTGTGAGTGGATGCGTCGAGCCGCGGATCGTTGCTCGCGATTTCGAGTGTCGCCGCGCTGTCTCCGTGACTGCTTGGCGTGTAGTGCACCGTGAAGTCGAGTTCGTCGCGGGGATGAAGGGTGGCTGGTAGCGGAGGAGCCGGATCGAGAGTGAATTCGACGCTGCCGCTGTTGCGGGTGAAGCTCTGTACTTCGAGATCGGAACCGCCGGTATTGGCGACTCTGACCGTCAGCGCCCTGCTATTTCCCTTAGATACGCTGCCGAACCCAAGCGCTCTCTTGTAGACGGCAATCCGTGGCTGCGAGCCCGAAGCGACGCCGGTACCGCTGGCGAGCAGCGGGAACGGGGAATGCGAGGCGTCGTCTGAGACGACCTGGAATATCGCGAATTGGGTACTCGCGCCGGTTGGCTGGAACTGGATGGTGAAGGGAGTCTTGGCGCCCGCGTGAACAACGACTGGAAAAGCAGGTGGTGACGCGACGCTGAACGCGGCGTCCCCCGTGTGATCGACGGAAGCGATCTGCAAATCCGCCGAGCCCGCATTGAACACTTGGAACTGAATCGTCGCGGTTTGTCCGGTTACGACCTGCCCGAAGCCGAGATTTGCGGAGACCACCATGCGCGGACCCGCCGGATGTTTCAGCTCAAAGCAACTGCGGCCGTATGTGCCCACGCGGATCAGCGCAGGGTTCACGCTGTCATCGATGCTGAGCGAGGTGCATTCGACAGACGGCAGCCCCGCGCCGAGCACCTGCCACGTCGCGCCGTCGTCCTTGGTGCGCATCACGCCTGCGTCGCACGCGACGATCAGCGTCGACGGCGTGGCATTGGTGTGTGTGTTTGGGTCGAACACGGCGGCATTGATCGAGAGGTCGGGCAAATTGCCGGTAGGACCGCTGCCGTCAGTGCCACTGATGTCGCGCCAGCTATTCCCGCTATCGGAGGTGAGATAAACGTGCTGCGTGCGATAGGTCGGATTTATTCCCGAATGCCCCGTGTATCCGACCGCGACCCGGCTGGTCGTAGCCAGCGCGGCGGAGTCGATCGCGATTGCTCCGATCGCGCCCGTGCCGCCGGGCTCGGACTTGAAAGAGCCGTGGTCCCATGAGATGCCGGCATCCGAACTTATGTGCACGGTTCCGTCCGCCAATCCAATCCAGATCCGCTCCGAGTATTGGCGCGTAACGCTGATCACAGTGATTTCCGCGGAAAAAGATTTGCGCTTGGTGAAGTGCACCGCGGAATCCGAGCTTTGGTACAGCTCACTCCCGACCGTCGCATAGATAACGTTGGGATGATTCGGATCGATCGCAATGTGGCGGAGCCAGGTCGCGCGATCATCTCCCGGAATGGGGAGGCCAATCCCGACATTCGGATTCTGGAGCCAGTTGTTACCGCCGGTACTGGTGACGATCAGCCCACCGTCATCCGAGCCGTAAGCATTGAGCGGCTGCGAGGGATCGACCGCGATCGGACCGCCATCGCCGTCGATCCCTGCATGCCATTCCCGATCGGGACTGCCCGCGCCATGCTGGCTCGTGCCAGTATCCTGGCATCCGCCATAGATATAGCCGCTGCCGGCGCCACGTCCGCTATCGATGCCGACGAACAGGTTGGTCGAGATGCCTTGGTTAAGGTCCTGTTTCCATTTATTGCCGCCGTCCTCGCTGTGCGCGATGCCGCCATCGGTGCCGACATAGATCCGCGTTCGCGGCGGGGTCAGGGGCGGTATCGCGGCCCAGTGACTACTCGGGCTGAATGCGATCGAATGGTGATCCCAGTGCACCTGGGAATAAGTGCAAGACACTGGGATACGCGTAGTGCTGCCGTCGGTATTGTTGGCGACATTCGTGAGGGTGCTGAAAGTGTCACCGCCGTCGTCCGAGCGCCACAGTTGCTGGAAACCGAGATAGACGCAATCCGGATCCTGTGGATCAACTCCCAAGGTCAGGTCGTAATTGGTTTGCTTGGCGCCGTCCTGGTTCGCGCGCGCGGCGCCCTCGGGCTTGAGATGCCAGGTCTGCCCCGCGTCAGTCGACTTGAACAGGCCGCGATAGATCGGATACTGCGAGCTGCCCCAAAAAGAGTATCCCGGGGAGTGCTGGACGCTGACGAACATCGTGCTGTTATCAGGGCTGCCGTTGCGATGGCTGGACTGGGACAGGATTAGATCGGTGAAAGGCGTCGGATCGAACGGATGCGTGGTGGCGTCGAACACCCGCGGCGTGTCGAAAATATTTTGGCCACTGAAGCTCGCGCCCGAATCGGTCGAGATGAAGATCCCGACTCCCGAGACGCAGGCGTATACGGTCGTGGGCTGGAGCGGGTCGAGCGATAGTCCGCTGATCCGTTTGTCGTTGCCGCCGCCGACAAACACGGGATTTCCGTTGTTGCAGAAGGGGAGATTGTTACCGAAGTTATCGCCGCCGTCCTCCGACCGATACAGCCCCTTGTTGGTCGCGACCATCAACGTGCCGGGCGCGGGCGCCACGATATCGATGATTCCAAGGGCGGCGAACACCGTCGCATACGGACCGCCGTCGAGCATCGTCCAGCTGGCGCCGCCGTCGACCGACTTGTACAGCCCGATGCCCTTGGTGAAAAGGCTGCCGCCGTCGAACAGGTTGCCGGTTCCGGCATAAACGATCTGCGGGTTACCCGGGTCGAGCGCAACCGCCCCCATCGACAGCGAACTCATCGCATCCGATGCGGCGTCCTTCGCTGCGAGCGATTGAGTTATGCGCCAGATTCCACCGTCATTGGTGGCGAGGTACAGCCGATCGTCGCTGTTCCCCGAAGGATCGATTACGATGTCGGTAACCTCGCCCGATACGGAACCGTCTCCCTGATACAGCTGCTCTTTATCGATGGTTAGTGGCTCGGGCCCCGCTTGCTCCCACACTCCATCCGCGGCGATGTCGAGCATCCCGAAATCGCCCATCGCTTGCTGCCACAGATCCGGACGCGGCACTCCGGCGCGATCGGTATGCCGCTTCAGGTAGTCCGGCGATCCGTGAGTAGGGATATCCTCAAGCCTGATTGGTTCATCCGCCATTGCACACGTTGCTCCGTGTTGATCATCCACCAGTGCCGGGCGAGCCGCTGCCGCCAGAATCCTTGGGCGGCACGATCCTCAACCATCCTTCCATTCCCGCGGCCGGGTCCGGCGACAGCGAAGCATCGCCGGTCGCGTTCACGATCGGATCCTCGGCCCACTTCGTTAGATCGGTGCGATGGTCCCAGCTCCATGAGCCCTGCAATTCATTCGCGACGGGCATGCGGATGTGTTTCGGATCGATCAGAACGGGGCCGAAACGGAAAGTCGGCGAAATCCGCTTCAGCGCATCGACGATCCATTCGCGGCGCATCCCGATCTCCTTGCGCGGCAACAGCCCCATCGTCGCATGCACCACGGCGTGCGGCTCAACCATCAGCGTCAGCAGATATTCCTGTCCCGGAACGATCCACAATACCCCTGAGGTGTCGACATATGGGTGCGCCACGGGATTCTTGCCCTTCGGCGCGTTGCCGCCCAGGTCGTCGGCGAAGGTCTGGTAGTAGTCCGGTACCAGGTTGGCCTGCTGGAGAAAGCCGCGATTCGGACCCACTTCGCGCGCGAACCCCGCCACCGCCGCATCGGCGCAGTACAGCGTGCGGTAATCGTCATTGACGAAATAGCCCAGCAGCCCGTCCTGCCAATGAGTCAATGCACCGAGCCGCAATGGCACCGCAGTTGTGTTTACGTCTGTTGGGTCGATCGGCTCCTGAACCTCAAGCCGCACTCGCGCGCGCAGCACCGCGACCGGATGCCCGATGAGGAGCGCGAGGTGCTCATCGCCGGTATGCCCGAACGGATCGACAGACCACAGGGTGGAATCGATAATCCGCAGCAGGGCACTGAGCGCGTCCTCGCGCCCGCCGTTCAATTCAGCGTCCGCGGTTCCCCAATCGAGCAGCCCTTGGGCGATGCCCGCGACGAACTGATTCGGGATCGCACGGGCCGGCGTCTGACCGACCGTGGATGGACGGCCGGGAGCATCCTCCCACACTATCCCGGCTGCCGGATCGGGACGCACGAAGCCCAGGTTCGATCCGTCGGCGTCGAATATCTCCAAATCGCCGTCAAGGTGATTTGGCAGCAGGTACCCGGATACCGGGCTCACTCCCTGGCCTGCCTCGGTACTGCTGCCGTCGCCCGCTATGAAGCGGAACCACAACCGCGCTGGTGAAGTGAACCGCACTGGCAGCGCTTCGAGGTCGGGGCGCGTGTCAACTCGCATCGACGACGCTTTTAGGATCTGCTTCGGGTCCGCATCGGCGTTTTCGCCAGATCTCGCGAGATCCACGACCTGCCCGAAGCAGTCCACCAGCCGCAGGCGGATGATGCTCATGAAGCCCGCGCGAATCGGGACGAACGGTGAAGGCGCTGGGCTGTTCTTGGACGGAACCGAAACGCCGTCGCCGGTGTATCCGCCGCGCAGCCGCGTGTGAAAATTGTCGAGCGCGCCCGAGAGAACGTCCATGCTCTCGAGCGCGCTGGNNATCGTCAAGTGCCGACCGATCGATCGCGGGCACACCGTTGCCTCCAGCGCCATTGCCGGCGGCATTGGCGATTGCGATGTCGCCAAAATACGTCACCATCGCCTGCGCGAACTTCGAGGGAAACCGCTCGATGACTCCAGGCGTGAGCGGAGCGGTTCCGCCGGTCGTCGCCGCCTGCTTGAGCGCCGTCCTGATCGATGCGGCTACTGTCGCCGCCGCGCCGCCGGTCAGATGGGCGCGTCCTTCGATCACGAACCCCAGCTTCGAATCCTCCTGCGGCGGGAGCTTGTCGGGATCAGGCTGATAGTCGATCTCGCCGAGCGACCACGCCTTCACGCCGCCATCGGACGGGATGTAACGGATCCGCCAGTCGAGATGGATCGGGTTCCATGGATGCACCGGGGGACTGACCGCGATAGTGGAAGGCAGCATCCCGGAGATGCCGCTTTGGGCGATCAGCGGCGCGTGATCAACACGCGGATCGCGCGTCGCCCACCATGCGGTCTGCTCGACCATGAAGTTGCGCGCCTGCCCTTGTACGTCGGCTTCGCTGATTCCAGGCGCGGTGACCGCACCGGCCCGCGCTACCGAAGGAGGCGCCAACGCGATTCGCGCCGCCGCCACCGCACCGCCAGGATCGAGCACCACCAATTCATGAAGCAGGTCTTCGCAATCGGGCGGGACGCTGCCGTTTTCAACTCCGCGTTCAAGAATGTCGTCGCCGCGAACGGCGGGGCGGATTTCGTTGCCCGTAATCGACGAGCAACTCAGTGCGGTAACGCAAAAGCCCGTCAGCCTGCAGACCAGGAATCCGTTGTCGCTGAAGCGGCCGTCGCCGCCATGCTTGAACGAGCGCGCGCCGCCTTGCAGCAGGATCACCGGATCGGCGGGACGGAACAGCCGCGGTAAAGCGCGTCTGACCTCGACGGCACGCGGCGGCGATGGTGCGGGCGGAACCACCGGAGCCGCGCCCGCGATTGCGTCGTGCAGGCGGCCTGCGATGATGCTGGTTTCGCTCAGGCGCTCGGGCGAGATCGACGGGCGCGTCTCGATGGTTCTGATCTCGCTGATTGCCGCCTGCTTGGCGCTGGCGAGCGTGATTTCGGGGCCGGGAACGATCGCGCCGGGATCTTTGAAAATTCCGGGCTGCGCCGTGACCGGGCCGGCCGGCAAGGTCGCGGGCACAGGAGTGCCCTGCTGCATGATGGTCTCTGTTGTGAAGCCGCCATCGAGCGAACCGAAAGCGCTGGCCTGCAGGAGCGAATCGATCTGCGCGCGGCCATCGGGCTTGTCCAGTTCCGGCAAGGCGCCGAGCACGAAAGCCTCGAGCATCTGCGCTTCGTCGGGCGCATGATTTTCCTCGGCAACCGCCGCGCAAAGCGCCTCGCCCATCGTCTCGCCGATGACGACGCGAATCGAGTCGGCGGGCGGCGGTCCTCCGACGTCGCCGGCGAGCAGACCGTTCTCATTTCCTGGCCATCCACTCCCGGGCCAGCCGATCGCGACGACGGAGCCGTGGTAGAGCGAATGCTGCGGCCACCATGAGCCGTCACTGGTATATGATCCTTCGACCGGAAAACCCGACGAATCGAGCGGCGAGGGCGCCGCGCCGATACTCGCATCGGGCGCCGGGTTGCTGGCCGCGGAGGATGCCTGCGCGTCTATGCTGTAATTGCCGGCCGGGACTGCTTCCCTGGTCGCGAGCCCCAGCATCGCGGCCGACTTGATGAATCTGCGCGCATACGACACTGCCTCGTGGAATTCGCCGGTGGCGAGTTCCCATTGCAGCGAATTCATCTTGGCGTCGAAGCCGGTAAGCGATTTGATCTGCGCGTCGCCGAGCGGATCCAGCGTGGCGTCCGAGTACCACCCGCATACGAGGTATGCGATCGGACCCGACGTGATGTCGCTCAGGTCGTCGTAGAATCCGAGCCGATTAACCGCGTTGTCGTAGTAGGCGGCCCACGCAGGATCGCCGTGTCCCATCGCAGTCAGAGGATTTTCCGGCGTCTCGCCCTGCGCGCCCGTCTCGGTCCATTGATCGAGCGGGACAACGCTCGGAGTCTTGTCGCCCGCGCGGAGAACCCATCCGCGCACCGCGCGGCGCTCCTCGCCGAAGCGCGACGGATACAAGCGCAGGACGAGCCATCGATCCGGGATGGCGGGGAAGGTCGCCGAATCACCGCTCTGCTCGCCATGCGTCAAGGCGTCGGGCAGCGCCCAATGCAGGTAAACTCCCGGCGCGCGCGGATTCGCGAGGTTGGTGAAGGGAGCGGGCAGCAAGTCGAGCCGGCTCAGATCCTTGGCGCCGGCCGCCGGCTCGCGCATCGCACAGTCCGCCCAGGGGCCGCCGCTTTCGCGCACGACCAGCGCGTCAACTTGAATCGGCACGAGCACGCGCGGAGTGCGCGGCAGCAGCGGATTCCAGGTTGCGATCACGCGGGGCGTGATGCCGTGCGCGGATGCGATTGAAAATGCGGACGGATTCGTGATCCGCCCGATACGCTGGTCAAACCCCGCCATGGAACTTCACCAAATTCAGCACCTCAGTCTTGACCTGTTCGTCGGCTATCCGCTTGGCCACGGCAATCCCGGAAACGAAACCGCCGGATTTCGCGGTCGGGTTGTGCGCGTTGTCGCGAGTGCCCTCGAAGTGCTGGCGCCACGGCGGATTCAGCACGNNATTCAGCACCTCGACCGCAAAGTTCGCGCTGCCGGTCTGCTGCGCCATCGTGGGCTCGCTCTGCTGCGCCTGGTACAGGCGCCTCCGCAACTCGGCCACCGCTATCACGCGGTTGTTGGCGGCGCGCACCGGCACCGTGATCGATTTGGGATTGTGCGCGGCATCGAGAATCTGGTGACCGTCGCTTTGCCGCAGATCGATGCCCCATCCCGTCCTGGACTGATGCACCCCGAACTGGACTCCATGATGGGGTTCCTCGACGATGACCATCTGCGGGATTCCCTGGAAGAGCGCAAACAACACCGCAGGCGACAGCCGCTCGAGGCGCAAGGTCTCCAGCTGATGCGATTTGACTTTGGGATTTGAAGGCTCGAAGGGTTCCTCGAATATCCGATCGTAAGCTCGGACATCCATGTGCGGCCATCCGCTCACCGCCGCGGAACGCAGCAGGAACCCCGTGATCGTATCGGCGGATTTTCTGACTTGATCGTTGCCGGATTTCAGATTTTGGAAGGAGTCGAGCCGCCGCTGCAGAGGGCGCACGATCCGCTCGCTCAGGTCGAGTTGCTGGCGCACCGCAGGCTCGTGGGCCTGATGATGCGACTGCTCGCGCGTTCCGATCTTTCCCACCGCCACGGCGCCATCGACCACGCGATCGGTCCATGAGCGATCCATGTAGAAGAAGCGGATGGATTCGTCGGGCAGCAGGCGCGCGTCGGGGATAAGGTTGTCGAATGGAACGCCGACCAGCAGCCGCAGATGCGCGAGGAACGACTCCATGTACGGGGGCATCTCCGCTTCAGCGTCGGTACTCTCGACCTGCGCCGGCTGCATCATCCGTTCGCGCAGCGCTTCGGTGGCGTTGATCCACGCCGATCTCATTTGCCGCCCTCCAGCTTGGTTCGCGTGTTAATCAAGATTCGGTCGCGGCTCTGCGCCAGGCGCTCGAGCGAGGCGGAATCGGCGGCGACCTGGTCGAGTGTGACCTCGCTCCGAGGCGTTTGCGGCGGGACGGTGACCTGCGCGCCGAGCGTGCCGGGGTCGGCGCCCAAAATCACGGCCGCCTCGGCTACCGATCCGAGATTCCACGCCTTTTGCAGCGCTGCGGGATTCATCCCGATCGCGCGCGAAGCCGCGGTCAATCCGTAGGTGTCAGCGTACGGTCCGGCGCCCGCGACGATGTGGGCGGTTGCGCTCGCAGCCACCACCGGCGCCACCGGCTCATGAATGTCCAGCGCCTGCGCAAGCGCAATCTTCTGGGCGACGGATTTCAGCACGTCGCGCCGATTCGATTGTTTGAATGCCTCCCGCCGCCAGCGCATCAGTTCCTGCGCCAGGCGCCCGTCCGCAGCCGCAAGCAGGCGGCCGACTTCGAACGCCGCGGCATACGAGACGTCCTCAGCGCCGGTCTCCGGCGTGGCGCGCCGGCATTGATCGGCGCTGTGATACGGCCCCAGCGGGTCGCGCGTCAATTCGAATGGAACGAGCGGCCCCCGGTACCAAACTTGTTCTGCGACGCCGGCGCGGTCGCTGAGTTCGAGCTTCAGATGCCCGGTGTCCGTGATCGGCGGATGGCCCGGAACGGCGACCGTGCCGATCATCGCGACATCCAGGCCCTGCATCAGATCGCGGAACGTTCCCATGTCGGTGCAATCGAATTGCCAGCTATGCAAGAGGACGAGCTGCACCGTGCCGGGAAAAAATTGGTTCGCATCGACTGCGAGATTGCCCACCGGTCGCGGACGCGGCTGCAGCGCACCGGCAGTGAGCGCGCGCGCGGCCGGGGCCGGCACTCTGTTGCCGTTCGCGGCCGCCGCGGGTCGTGCGCTCTCGACGCCGCGATCTATGACCGGCTGTTCTTCGATAGCGATGATGTGGCCGAAGGTGAGCGCAACCGGCGGCGGGTCCGCCGGGACCAGGTCGGAGCGAGCCTCGACCGACACCAGGCACGCGCGGCATTTCGCATTAGGCCGCGGCAGCCTATTCGCCATCACGACTGCGAACCAACCATTGCTGCTCCCCGCGCTAAGCTCGCGATCGTCCACGTTCACGAGGCGTACATGGCTGAGCAGCATCAGCTCCTCGACCGAGGGCATCAGCGAGGCGACCAGGTCCGCGCTGGCCTCGACGGTGTCGCAGGTGATTCCTTGCGGCCGGCCGAGATCTTCGAAGATCTGCTGAGGGATCGCATTTTCGAGCTGGACGTTCTGATGAATCGTGTACTCACCCTCTTCGAAAAGCATCAACGCGAGCCACGGCGGCGGGCCGTACTGGTGCGCGCTTCCGGGCGGCTGCGGATTGGGTGGCGGCGGGTCGGACGGTTTGCGCGTCAGCGTGCCGATGCGGCTGGCGGGATCGAGTTCGCGCTCCCACGGCAGAGTGCGCCGCCCCAGCGCGATGTGCGGGATTGCCTCATCGAACGGCCCATGCCCGTTGCGCGGCGGAAACACTGCCGCGACCTCGCTCGAAGCCAGCGTGAAACGCGGACCTTCGATATTGAAGAAGCGCTGGGAATTCGGCAGCGGCTGCGCCCCGCCGTCGATCGTGACCGCGGTGTTGACCGTGATCCGATACGAGTTGTCCACCAGTGGCGGAGTCATCTCATCGAACAGGTACATCTGCCCAACGCCGGGCGGAGCCGGATCGCTCATGCGGCACCTCTCACGGGCTGCGATAGAGTCACGGTGATTTCGCCATCGGGGGTCAACGGACCTTCGGGGACAAGCTGCTCGGGCACGTTACCGTTCATTCGCACCGCCCATTCCTGCGCGTTGCCCGGCAGTCCGACGACGCCGGCCAGCCGCCATCCGGCGCGGCTGGCAACCGCCACCACGATATGATCGGCATCGCGGCTGCGCTCGGTTACGTCATAGATCAGCGCCTTGTGCCGGCCACCGACGACGCGCATCGGACTCGAGGACAGCTTCGCGCCGGTCACCGCGATAGCCAGGTCGCCATCCTCGGCCGCGCTCGCATCCTGCTGATCGAGCATCACCGCCACGACTTCAATTTGCGGCGGCAGCCAGGTTTCCACACCGACCTGGGTCCCGATCCCTTCGGTGGCGCGGACTGCGGCCTGGCTGATCTTCTGGTTCTTGCGCCTGGGCGTGGCGTGCCGCGCCATATTGACGGAGGCGCCGCGCGCCAACAATGTCGTCGGACCCGCCTGGGTCAACAGATCGGCGGCCTGCCATCCGACGACCGGCATCCCGCCTTGCGGCGCCGCGTGCATACTCACCGATCCGAAGCCGGGTAGTGTCGCTGCGCCTGCTGGCACCTTGCCTAACGCGGTAATCGCCACCATCGCGCATCCCGCGGGAATCGGGATCGAAATCTCTCGCGCGACCACCAGTTCCCGATCGCTCAACACCGCGCCTCCTCGGGTCAGCAACGCGATCCGCGCGGCACCGACTCCGCGAACTGCAATCGTGCCCTCGGAAATCGGCAGGTCCCAGATGTGTGTGGTTCCGGAGCTGAGGGTCACGCCTTGGCCGGCCACCGCCGCGTTCGCCTTCTCGATGTCCGCACTATGCGCGCGACCCGAAGCCCATCCCAGTTCGGGATTTCGCATGGTTCGGCCGCTGCGTGCGATCGCCGTCGGACGTGGACCGTTCGGCGCCGGGACAAAATCCAGCCGCGCCCCCGCGACTGCCTCGAGCTTCGGCGCCGTCATCCGCAGTACGCCTTTGGGCGCTATCTTCGACACCGTCGTGCGCACACTGGGCGGCGCATCTTTGGCGGGTTGTGGCCGCCCCTGCATCACCGCGCGCAGACGCGGATTCGTGAGCGCCACCAAGCCAACCGGCAATATCGATTTGATTTGCGGCGGCGCGGGCAAGCCGACCGGCTTCATCGTGAGCCCCGTCGTGATCGGCGCGATCGTCGGGGGCGATGACCGCGCACGAGTCAGCGCACGCACCGCAAATGAATCCAGGCCGGGCGGGGGCAGGCCGGCGCTTGCGCGCGCCTGAGCGAAGAAACCGCTGCCCGAGAGCAGGCTGGACGCGGCAGCTATGGTCGTCGAGCTTCCCGCACTCGCAGCGATCTGCGCGATTGCTTCGGCGGTTGCGCCGAGTTGCTTGAGGAGCATCACGTCGATATCGAAAGCGAACGGCAGTGGCCGGCTCAGTCCGTCATCGACCAGCTTGCCGATCGGAATCAGCGCGCTCTGACCCGTCGCCAGTGCCTTGCCCACGATTGTCACGCCGACCAGCGTTGGCAGGGTGCGCGCCGCGGCGGGAACGCTCGAAGGATCGGTCCAGTGCCAGGTCGCTTCCGACACCTGCCCGATCACGGGCGTTATTGTGAAATGATCCCCGTCCACCGTGAACATCAGTTCCGATGCGCTCGGACTGACCGCGGACCAGGTGTTCGCTTGCGCGTTCCATCCCTCGATTACGACGCTGTGGACGCTGCCGACGTTCTCCTTGTTCATCGGCGCCGCATCGACGCTGTGCGTGCTCGCGAGTAATCCCGAATCGCCGCTGATGAAATCGATGTACTGGTTGGCCGGCATCCGGGTCTCAGTCTGGAACGAAAATTCACTCGTCAGCCGCCACGGCTGATCCTGGCTCCCTGGCGAAGGCTGCGCGCCCGATGGCTCCGGCGGAATCAGGCCGGTCAGAACGTGCGATGCGACCGCGTACCCATTGGGGTCGCCACCGTACAAATACTTGAGCGTGAACGGATTCCAATCGATGTAGTTCGGCGCCGGATTGGGATCGGGCCCGAACCGGATCGTTACCGACGCGACCGCGATGTCGATCTTCACCTCGCCGTGCAGCGGCGGACCGATCACATGCAGGGTCGCGCCCAGCGACAGGGTGATGCCGATCGTGACGCATCCGAAAAAGCAAATCTTGACCGAAAGCGCCACGCCGATCTGGATTCCGACGTCGACGTCGTAGTGGAACGGGTCCCACGAGATCAGGAAATCGGCATAGGCGGTGTACCAGACGTGAATCCAGTCCGGCCCGTAAGTCGTGTCCATCCGCGTCCCCGCCATCACGCAGGTGTTGGTCAACGCGAAGTACGACTCGCCCTTGATGTTGATTACGCCGAGCAGCGACCATCGGTATCCCAGGCGCGGAACGTCGGGAAACTGCGGTGGCTTGGCGAATGCGGGATGGTATCCGCCGAGAGTCAGCACGAACTGCGACTCCGGAAACCACATGAAATAGGCGAAGCCGCCGGTGAGCTGGCAATCGCGGCTGAGCAGCCATGAGTTGTCCGTGAGCTGCGCCTGGATCGACAGGATGCCTTCGGAGCTGCTGTAGCGCGCCTTCAGCGCGAGCTCGACACTCACCAGCGCGCTGTCATCACTTGGCAGCTCCATCCGGGCCACGCCGAGCACTCCGATCTCGACGCCGCGATCGAGCACGACGTACACCACCGCAGTGATCTGAACCACGACGAAGGTCTGGCCGCGCAAGCCGACCGCGAGCCAGAAGCTGCCGCGCTTGGCCGGGAGCGAGCTGCGTATCTGCATCAGCTCGCCCATCGGATCGTTGGCGAAGTTCTGGGGATCGTCGAGTGCGGAGACCAGGATGAAATTCGGTACCTGGTCGATCGTCGGGACGAGCAGCTCGCGGTTGTAGCCCACGCCCAGGCCGAATCCGGTGATGTCGATGACCGGCGGGATTCCGATTGTGATGAACACATCGAGCAGGACGAACAGCGAGGTGTAGGTGTCGCCGCCCTCGGTCGGCGTCGAATAGGCTCCGACCGCGATGAAGCCGAACTCGGCGATCTGGATCAGCAGCATGCCGTCGTACTCGATCGGCGGACCGTCGTTCTTGAGCATTCCGCCGGCGATCGTCACGGCCGCTGAGGAGAATCCGATTCCGAGTCCCTTGAGGTCGAGGCTCCAGTGATCGGGCGAGGCGATTGCGTTGAACGGGATCCTGACTCCCAGTTCGTCCGCCTGCGCGGTGAGTCCGTCCACCTTCACGCTGCCGTCGATCAGCAGCGCGATACCGGGGTCGTCCGTGATCTCGACTCCGATCTGATCGATGTAGATCGGGCCGAAGCCGGCATGGACGCCGATCCAGATCTTGGGGTCGTCCTTGCCGTTAAACTTGACGTGAAACTGACCGTCGCCATCCGGCCCGGACCACAGCCACGCCGCGACGTCGATTCCAGGATTGACCGGATGCGAATCGCCGCTCGCGCCGCCGTTCGACTTGAGCAGGCTTGCCGCGATCGGATTGCCGCCTACGCCGCCGCCGGTCGCCTGTCCAAGCGGCAGACCGATCGCGTCGAGTTCCAGCCCGCCGCCGAAGCTGCTGGGGCTGCCCTGAAAATCGTAATCGAAGAACAAGTAGCCGCGCGCACCGCCGAGGCGGAATTGCTCGGTGTTGATCAGTGCCGAGTCGCCTTGGCCCGAGATTCCCAGACCCACTCCTACGACGTGCAGGCCGGGTCTGAAGGAAATCGGGGTACCGGTCTGGAAGACATACAAAACCAGCCCCTCGTCGACTCCACCGCCCCAATCCGAAGGCGCTCCCAGCCGAAGGCTCAGCTCAAGCGAGCCGGCCGCGAAATCTTCATGCCCCGACAGCCGGACACCGAGCCGGCCGCCATCGTCTACTAGTCCCATCGTGAGCGTGTCGGTCACGGCGACCGAGACGCCGGTGGCGAGTGCGGCAGCGGCGCCGGTCACGATGGTCGGCAAATCGGGCGTCGGGGTCTTTATCGTATCGAGCGACGGGTTGGCGCCCTTGTTGATTAGCTGGGCGCTGACCAGGACCGTTTCGAGCGTCGGCCCACCCGCGAACAGAGAATCTCCGAGGTGAGCCTTGGTTGCGTTGAACAACAGATCGATAACCAGCGGGAGGAGCCACCCTTCGACCAGCGCCTCGGGCGTACCCGCACCGAAATTCACTTGCAGGTTTGGAGCAACGTCGATCGTCAGCGGACCGTCGTTCGCGTTGGACGCGAGCGGCAGAAATTGCAGGTGAAGATCCGAGCCGCTGAGGCTCATGCCCAGCTTGGGCGTGAGGTCCAGCCCAAGGCTCTGCTGGAGATGCGCGGCGATGGCCGAGTCCATCTGCAGCGCAGCCGCAGCGTAACCGGCGTTCAGATCGATACTGATCGCGCCCGCATCGAGTTTCACTCCGGCGAGCCCGAGCTTCGCGGTGGGTCCGTGATTGTCCCATCCCACCGTCGCGGAGATCGTTCCGGCGCCCAGTCCGTGCGCCGCGAGATCGTAGCTCCACGTCACCGCCGGTCCACTTGCAGTTATCGAATCGGGAATCGCGCCACTCAGCGGGGAACCTCCGCCGAACAGGTTGGCGATCGCGGTTGCGACCTGGTTCTGCGCCGCCGGTGTCAGGCCAAGACCGCTGGTCCAATTCGTGGCCAGCAGCGGCTTGAGCTGATCGGCGTGCGCGGCGAATTTCCCCGCGTTGTCGTACAGGTTGAGCGCCGTTACGACATCTAGAACTAGTGCCAACAGGGGCGGCGTGCCACCGGAACTCAGCGCGGCGACAAGTTCATCGAGTGCGCGCGGCAACAGCGCTTCCAGTGCGCCTGCGAGCGCGCCCAAACCGCTGAAGCTCGGCAGAATCTGGATCGGCGAATCAGGCTGCGGTGTTACACTCAGGGTCACGCCCGCCGGCGAGGCGCCGAATGCGACCACTACCCCGGTCCATCCTACACCGCCGGGCAGCGGTGAAATCGTGACGGATATGTTGGCGTTAGGGCTGACGTGCAGATGGCTATCGAAGGCGAGGCCGGCCTGGATCCCGATCACACCGGCGATCGGAGCGCGTGTTCCAAGCGCGATCACCACCGGATCGAGATCAGTGCCGGTGCCCGAGGCCGTGACTTGCAAGCTGGCGGGCAGACTCAGTCCCGGTCCAGCGGGAAGCCCGAGTGCGCCATTGATCGCCTGCAATACGGCGGTGAGCTTTGCCGCATCGAGCCCGCCGCTGCCGTTACCGATAGCCGAGCCACCGGCGATCGAAGTCCCCGGCGATGAGAAGAACGCGTCGAGCGGTCCGACGTTGAACCCCGGTCCCATCAACGATTCGAGCAGAGCGCTGGCCGCACCGGAGAAAAGCAGCCGGGGCAGCGCGTCGTCGAGCGCCGCCTTGAGCGCCGCGCCGTCCGGCTTCGGCATCAGCACGAGCGGCGCGAGCCAGGGTTGCGCCTGTAAGGTAAGCTGGCTGGCCTGTTGCGACCAGGCGAGGCTGAGGGCGCCGAGATTTATCGACGCATCTAGAGAAGGGGCGAAATCGGGGATGCTGACGCCGGCGTCGAAAGTAACTGAAAGATTTTGCGCGATGGGAAAATATCCGGTCCCCGGTGGTGTGGTGCGAAGGCCGGCGCGCCACGGATTTGCCGATAGGTACGCTTCAAGCGGCAAGCTCCCGATCGACATCGTCCATGGTCCGCCCGCGGGACCAGTAAACCCGCCGATCCCACCGGCAGCATCGAGCGCAGCACCAAGCCGCGGTCCAAGAAATCCGGCGGCGTCCACGCTGATCGCGTTGAAGGCGTCGGCGGATAACCCGATACCGCCGTGAGGATCCGGCACCGCGATACCGATGCCCTGCAGCCACTCGAGCAGGATCGCGACTGGCGAGCCCGTCCGCGCATTGGAGATCGCGCGCAGAGTCTCGCCGAGCAGCGCCTGCGCCTGAGTGTCCGCCAGGCGTACCGTCGCGGCCATCGGAGAATGCAACGACGCCTGGTGAAACTGGGCGACCGGATCTACGTGCAGACCGCCATCGGTGTTGATATTGACACCGAGTTCCGCCCATCGAACCCGCGTGTCAAGGGTCGGAAGTCCGGGACCGACATACGAACTCGCACCCCCGGCCAGCCATCCGCCCGGCCTGCTCAACCGCGTTCGGACGCGCAATGCGTGAGCGGGGCGCGGCGGATCGGCGACGCCGTCGTGCAGCTTGATTCGGAAAACATCGGCGCGCGCCGACGCGTCCACTGTCAGGTCGGCCGGTGAGGGCGACGGCAAGGGGAGCGCCGCGCGCACGCCAACTCCGATGTGAGTAGGTGCGGGCGGCGGCGCGACCGGGTTGGCGGCGGTCGTGGCGAGGGCCGCGGTCGCGGTCTTGATCGCGTCGAGAAGACGGCCAGTCAGAGTACCTCCCAGAGCCAGAGCCGGACGTCCGCCGGTGTCGGTCGAACTCCCCGCAAAATTGAACGATCCGACCGGATACGGCGCGGTGGAAGGAAGTGCACCGGGCGCGGACGCCGGCTTCATACCGTCCATCGCCGCGACTATGTGAGCGAGTGCATTGAGAATCGGATCGGTGCCGGGCGCGGATGGCACGATCGCCTGGATCATTCTGACCGCGTCAGCGACGCCGCTATCGGTCATGAACGGAAGCGGCGCGCCCAAGTGCGGCGTACCCAGCGTAACCAGTCCGCGAATCGCCGATCCCGCCGGCCCAGCCGTGAATGCGCGCGCGGGCACGCCTGCGGTAGAATGCGCGACCAGCGTGATCGGGACGCCCGGACGAAGCTGGCCGACGCGCGCGACGAGGCGCGCGATCTGCGCGGTGAGACCGGTGAGGTCGCCGCTTCCATCGTCATTGAGATCGGCGGTGTAGTAGTCGACGACCGCGGTAACGCCCGTCAGATCTACCGCGGCCGGCTGAACGCCGGGAACGCGCAAATTGAAATTGGCGGATAGATCGGTCGAGCCGTGCCGATTCGGACTGGCGAGCAGATCGTTCCAGATCGAGTGATCGCTAAATGCGGGACCCAGGAGCAGCACGGCGCGCTGCCCAATTGCGCCACCAGCCCAATTGTCGATCTGCGTGAGGATCTGCGTGATCGCCGACGGATCGCTCGGCTGCAGATGGTGCGGGGCGGCAATCGGCGTTCCGGCCATCCAGTTCCCGCCGGTCGGAATTTGCGATGCGACCGGGACGACCCCGTCGCCAGCTTGCAGGTACTGATCGAGGTTGCCGAGCGATGACGCGATCTGGTCAAGATCGGCCAGCGCCAACGCGTCGGCCAACACCGGCATGAATGGCCTCAGCGCCCAAAGCACCGCAAACAACGACGGGAAATCAGAGGCGGCGTTGGCGCGGCCAGCCAGCGGCGCTGCCCATAGCGGCGGCGGTCCCGCCGGTTCAATCCAGAACAGCGCCTGCAGCGTATTTCCGCGATCTGGCGCGAGCGCCCAGGGATCGTCGTAAGTGCCTGAACCGCCTATTCCGATCGGCGGTGCGGCATCGGCCACGTCGGGCAGGGCGCCGCTTATCAGCGCCCGCAACCACGCGAGTCCCTGCGGCAGAAATGCGCTCCCATCCGCGGAGACATCGATCGCGACATGGCCGAGCCAATCCCGCAGCGCAGCGAACGGATCCGTGAACAGCGACCCGGGCGCCGCAGGATCTCCGAGCGTCGGCCAATCGTTCTGAAAGCCAACAAGATTGCCGTGGATTCCGAACAGTCCCGCGAGCGTATAGGCGGGCATCCCGCCCCATGAAAGCGCGGCGCGTGCCAGCACCATCCGCAGGACCAATTCGAGATTCGGCACGCTGAGCCCTAGGCCCGCCGCGGTCGCCGCCGGATTGCTGAAATCGATTCCGCCCGGCGGCGGAATGCTCAGCATCGGGACCACAACCGAATTCGCGCCGCCAGTGACGGTCAGATTGTTCAATCCGGCGTTGAAGGCAATCGGCGAACCGGGCGACCAATCCATCTTCACGCCGAAGGAATCCGCGCCGACACTCATTCCCGCGATCGGTGGGGGCGCCGGCAGCGGCTGTATCATCAGCGACGCATGCTGCCCCGCCATCATCGAAACGGAACCGTCGCCGCTCTGCGGCAGATCGAACGCGAAAAGCTCCGCGATCCACGAGAATTGGATCGGCGCCGCCGCGGCCGTAATCGCCACTCCGAGGCGCAGCTTTTGCGGGTCGGCCGGATTGCCGCCCTGGGCTGCGTTCCACGCGACGAGGTTGATCGCGAGCGGACCCACGCTATCCAGCGCGACGCGCCACGGGTCAGCAGCGATACCGGTCCCGGTAACCGGCGTGTTCACGCCCGCGATCGCCGCGATCTCGGAAAGCATATGCGACCAGGAGTGAGCGTTGTCGAGCAGCACCGCCCGATGCACGGCTGCGATAGCGCGCGCCGGACTCGTAACCAGAAGCGCTGGATCGATAAGATGCGTCGAGCTTGGATCGTCAGCCGGCGGAGCGATGCCTGCGAGCACCGCCAGATGCCGTCCCGGCCCGTTGCCCAGCGCATTCCTGACCTGGTCGCGTACCGCGCCGCTCACGGCCGAGACCACGCTGTCCGCATTGGTCAAGTCGAGACGCGGATAGCTGGTGCCTGCGAGTGTGACTTGCTCGAGCTGCAGCAGCGGCTGGACGCTCGTGCCATTCCACATCAGTCCGGCGCGAGCCGAGTTCACGGTGATCTGCGCGGCATTGACCAGGGCGGGGGCTCCAGGCGACCCCGGCGCACGCATCGCGATCGATAGCGATGGCAATACGGCGACCGGCCCGGTGCCGGATAACGGAATCGAAGCCAGTGTCGCTTGCGCCTCTATCCGCGCCGGCGGCGATCCTCCAGCGGGGACCAGTATCAACTCGACACCGGTTAGCAGCGACGTAATCCCGGCCTCGGTCGAGGTGGCGAGCGTAACGTCGATTCCAGAGCCCGGACCCCCGAGTGAAATCACGCCGACACGCCATGGATCTGACGGCGTACCGGTGCCTGATACTGTGGTGTCCGCTGATCCGAAGAGACCACCTAGATGAGACAACCACGTCGCGATAAAGGGCGTGCCGCCGCCGTGCAGCATCGAAGCAAACCACGAGCGGACTGCGAGCGGATTCTGCACCATATCGAGGAACGGAAAATTCGGGATGCCGTCTCCGCCATAGCCGAGCAGCGGAACCAGGTGATTTGCCACCGCGGCCACTTCCCCCGCGGGTGCCGCTATACGGCTCAGGTTCTCGTGAATGAAACCGATGATCAGCTTGATCGCCTCGGTCTCGATGTTTTGCGGATCGAGTACCGTGTCTTGTGGCGGGCTCTGATCGTCAAGCTGGAGTTTTTCCAGTAAGACCGAGAAGCTCGCGGCGGCGTTCTGCGGCGGCAGGAAGCTGAGCGTCGCCGAGAGTGAGATCGCATCGAGGCCGATGGATTGCGCCGGACGCGTCCACCCCAAATGCACTCGCAGTTCGAGCTTGAACGCGCCGTTAACGGTTCCAGCGACCGCGGTCACATTGGTCCCGTCAGAGCTGACGAGTGGCAGATGAACGCGTAGTTCGGCCGCGGGAGTCGAACCCTCGGGCGTGCTGTAGGTGCCAGCGAGTCCGAGCAAAGCATTGGGCCCGCCGTTCCTGACCGTCAGATAGGCATTGCCGCGCGGCTGTTCTCCCAGCAAGGGATGCCATTTTTCACCGGCCGAAATTCCTGACAGGGCCTGCGATTCGGCCACCGCATCGAGGAGGTCGAGCAATGCGTCGCGCTGTGTCTGGTTCGATAGAACGGATTCAAGGCGCTGGAGCGGATCGCCGAACCAGCTCGCGTCGAGATTGCCGCCGCTATCGAAAAGACCGATCGCCTTGCCGAGGTCGAGCACTTCGGCGCCGAGGTCCTGGCCCGAAATCATGATGGTTTAAACCTCCGCCTGAAGTGGATTTCCGGCCTGGAGCCGTAGTCTGCCGGTGGCGGCACTGATCCCAAGCGGAGCCATCGCGCGCTCGGTCGCATGTTCGCTCGCAAGCGCAAGCACGGACGCCCAAACCGCCGCGTGCAATGCGCGGCCCCATCGCGCCGCGAGCAGAGCATTGCCGCGCGGGAACTCGTCGGTGGTCGCGACCAAACCGGCGGGCTCGCCTTCACCCGAGACTGCCAGCGCTACGACCAGCGATGTGCGTCCTGTCTGATCGGTCTCGAGATCGACGGATACGAGCAGCATCCGATCCATGATCCGCACGGTCGCGCTGTTCAAGTGCACGAGAACCTCGTCGCCGCCGTCGACCCAGATGACAGACGCGTTGCTTTGATTTGCGGGTATGCGCGCGCCGTTGGCGGGCGTTCCCGCGAGCCGCACCGCTAGAGCGGAGGAGAGCGCGACCTCATCAAAGATGTCGGGGATTTTGTGGGGCGGAGGAGGAGGTCCGGGCGGACTGGGCGGGCGCTTGCTCACTGCGCCCAACCGCCACCCGATCACAATACCGACCAGCAGCACCAGCAGAAAAATCACGGCGACGACGACTATCGCGTGAATGCTCACTCGGTACTTCTCCGCAAACCGGCCCAAGGAAACTCTTGGGGCAAGTTTTTAAACAAATCGTTACATTGGATGAGTAACTGCGGATTACACCGTGCACTCTGCGCCTGTCAACCGCGAACTACATTAGAGCCCGCTCAACTGCACATTTGCTAGCAATTTTCTGCGAGCCTTCGAGAGATGTAATTCAAGAGCGCCAGGCTTCGCCGCACTCTTCACGTGGTCGACCAGCTCATGGGAGTTGGCACGGTGGTTGGGCGCGATGTCAGTTGCAGCAGATCACATGCCGCCTTTTGCATGGTAAAGCATGCCACTGACCCAGGGCCGACTCGCCGCGAATCGAATTAAAAAAAGATGATCAAGTAAACTTCGGCGCTCTCTGGCGGTTTGAGCGCGAGCGGCGTTGATCATTTGCTCGCCGACGCTTGTAGCAATCGGAGTCGTCAAGCTGGTGGCAATACCGCCTCCCGTTCAGACTATGGAGAATCCGGCCGCAATTCCCACAAGAGGCTAAAACGTCGGCTCTGCTCCAGACGATCGACGAGCAGCGCCCAAAAAAGTCCCGTTGCTCCCCACACGCGAAGGATCGGCACAGGCTGACCTAGCTCAGCGCGCCATGCTTCCTCCTTAAGCAGGTGGTTTAGAGATTCCCGATTCCACTTATCCGGATCCGTGCGCAATGCATCGGGAATCCTCATGCCCGATCTTCGGCTTTGAATATGACGTACGCAGGACCGCGTTCCTCCAACGCGGGCCTCAACCAACTGTGCTCAACGGTGGCGTAACCATCAAATTGGTATTCGGTACTTGCAAGGGTTGCTTCTCTAAACGCTTGGGGAAGATTGTTCTCGCTCATCTTGGCGAGCCGAGCCATTTTTGCATAAGAGAGCAAATCGTCAGCTCCGCCTAGCAGCGGCATCAGGTCGTTCAAGGATTTTGGCCAACTACACAAAACGTGAAACGCGCTCTGCCCTTCATTTGTCACGACGATTCCATGGTCGGCATCTGCTTTCTGGGAAGAGCAGCGGGCGGCGCTCTCGGCATCCAGTGATATAGGTGCTGGGGACCCTTCGGGTGGCCAGAATATCGAGACCTTCTGGTTCTGTTTGTCGACAGTCTCGAAAGGAAGAAAAGTGCCAGGCTCTATTTCAATTGAGAGCTCTTGCATTGAAATGTTGTCTTCAGCATCGAATTTGGGGGCTGGGAACGTCAGTGTTTTCGGGGCGCAATAGAAAGTCACGCCTCCAAACTGCTCGACGTTTAACCAATCGTGAAGAATTCCGTCCGTCGTTTCTGGCAACCGACCGGTAGCTCCGGGAGCGAAGATTCGGCCGCTCTCGCTGATCTGGATGATGCTCGCCTAGTCATCTGAATCATCCTTTCCGGCACAACAAATCACAGATTCGAAAACTCGCGCGAGCGTCGAAATCACCGGATTCGATACGGGCGAGATAGATCTACGAATAGAAGCCCTTAATTCGGAAGCTGAACGGGACGCGGCGGACGCGATTCCGGACGCGGCGGATCAACCCACCATCAGCAGAGCTGGTGATCTTTGGCTACTTGGAACGCATCGCGTCTCTTGCAATGACGCCCTAGTCACCGCCTCATACGCCGAACTTCTAGACTGCGAAAAGGCGGCGATTGTTTTCACAGACGCGCCCTACAATATTCCGATTGCCGGCAACGTTAGTGGCTTTGGTTCAATTCAGCATCGCGATTTCGCAATGGCATCCGGCGAAATGAGCGAAGACGAGTTCACCGATTTTCTAAGCGCTGTGATGCGAGCCTCCAAACGTTACACCCACCCGGGCTCCATTCATTTCTATTGCATGGATTGGCGGCACCTAGGAGAACTCCTGGACGCCGGCCGCAGTGCGGGGCTTCGTCATCTACAACTTTGCGTGTGGGCAAAGGAAACGGCCGGAATGGGGTCGCTCTACCGCTCGCAGCACGAACTGATTTTCGTTTTCAAACACGGCCGCGAGAGACACCGCAACAACGTTGAACTAGGCCGCTTCGGACGCAATCGAACGAACCTGTGGAGCTACCCTGGCGCAATCGGACTCCGTTCCTCTGACGAAGGTAACCTGGTTGCCCTTCATCCGACCGTGAAGCCGGTCGCAATGGTTGCCGACGCGATCATGGACGTGTCAGCGCGCGGCGACATCGTACTCGATCCGTTCCTCGGCAGCGGTACCACGGTGATCGCCGCCGAGCGCACCGGCCGTCGCTGCTACGGACTCGAAATCGACCCGATTTACGTCGACACGATAGTACGTCGATGGCAGGTATTCACGCGGGACAAGGCAAAGCACGCCGCCACCGGCCGTATTTTCGCCGAAATTGCAGCTGAAAGAGGGAGCAGCGATGAGCAGAGATAACCGCGATGACTACGAGATCGGATACGGAAAGCCGCCAATTCCGGGGCGTTGTCGGAGAGGACACTCGGGAAATCCGCGGGGCCGCCCGCGTGGATCGAAAAACCTCTCGACGCTGATGGACCATGCGCTGAAGGAGAAGGTCACGATCAAGGAAGGTGACAACCGCAAGAAAATTACCAAGCAGGAGGCGATGCTCAAGCAGCTCGTCAACAAGGCCGCGTCAGGCGATCACAAATCGATCCAGCTTCTCGTCGCCTTGCTCCAACAAAGCGAGTTAAGGCGCGAAGCGTTAGCACCGCAGGAAAGCAGTCCGGAGGCGGCCTATGAAGAAATGATCGAGGGCGTATTCGAACGAATCAGGACGACAAACATATCGGACGGAGGTGAGAAAAGTGGCGGTGAATAAATCACTTCTGACAGCGGAGATAATCGACGCGATTACTCGCGAAGACCCCTATACGTTCGTGGAGCGTTGCTTTCATCAGCTGAATACACAGACCCCATTCCTGAGGAACGGACACATCGAAGTTATGGCCGGAAGGCTCGAAGCCTGCCGCCGCGGCAAGCTCAAGCGCCTGATCATCAATGTTCCTCCGCGGAGTCTTAAGTCACTATGCGCTTCAGTCGCACTGCCGGCGTGGACGCTGGGCCACAATCCGACGAGCCAGATCATCTGCGTAAGCTACGCTCAGGATCTGGCCGACAACCTTGCGCGCCAATGCCGGTCGGTGATGAGCAGCAGATGATACCAGCGGCTGTTTCCGACACGGCTCTCGACGCAGAAGCAGTCGGTGCAGGAATTCGTGACCCCCGCCGGCGGTTACCGCATGGCGACGTCGGTGGGTGGAGTGTTGACCGGCCGCGGCGCCGATTTCCTCATTATCGATGATCCGATCAAGCCGAACGAAGCGCTGTCTGACTCGCTTCGCCGGAACGCCAACGACTGGTACGACCACACACTATACAGCCGCCTCAACGACAAGCGCACCGGCTGCATAATAATCATCATGCAGCGCCTGCACGAAGATGACTTAGTCGGCCATGTGCTCGAGCGCGAGGAGTGGGAGGTTCTCTCATTCCCGGCAATCGCCGAACAAGACGAAGACTATCAGATCGATAGCATCTACGGCCGCAGGCGATTCACACGACGAACCGGCGAGGCGCTTCACCACGAGCGTGAACCTCTCGACGTACTCGCTCGCATCTGCGCTACCATCGGTGAATACAGTTTTGCCGGTCAATACCAGCAAGCGCCTCGCCGCTGGACGGTGGCCTCGTAAAGTCGGCCTGATTCCGAACGTATACCGTAAAAGAACTGCCTGATCGCTTCGATCAGGTAGTACAGAGGAAATCGTCAATGACAGTCTCCGAATCGTCAAACCTGTAAAGCCCGAAGGCGATAAGACCATGCGGCTCCACGCACAGACTGCAACCATCGAGAACGGTTTTGTCTATCTGCCGAGCGAAGCTCCGTGGCTCGCAAGCTATCTTCATGAACTCACAACCTTTCCGGGATCAAAGTATGACGACCAGGCTGATTCGACTCGCAGGCTTTGGCCTGGATGAACCAGAACGAGATGGAACCCGCGGCCCTTACCTGGATCAAAATGGAGTGCGCCCAGATGCGGTCCCGCCAAGGCGTGCCGGTCGAAACGATCGCGGTAGAGCTGGATACTTCGGTCGAGCAGGTTCAGCAATGGCTTGGAACACTCCAGCACACCGGAGAGAAACTGACGGAGCTCTACCGACGACAACTCTTCAACAAGCGCTGCGCAAAGTGCGGCAATCTGATTCCCGAGGGTACGACTTACTCGGACACGGGAGCTGACTCTTATCACTCGGAATGCTGGAGAAAGATATGCTACGGATCGTGACCTTGCGAGATCAGCTATACCTTCAAGGGAAACAGCAGCCTACTGAATTCCTGACTCGTGGAGAGCGATGATTCATTGCAATGAATGACACCGCAGTTTTGGCAGCCATTGGTTGAGGTCTCACGGGGCGGTTCCTTGGAAACTAATTGATACGCCGGCTACGATTTGCGCGCCCCACTCATGATGCAATTTAGACTATCTCTCGGCTCCGATCTCGATCATTCACGGTTGGGCGATTACGGCGACCGCGGTTGAGGCGTCACTCGGCACTGTCGAAGGAACTATATTTCTTTTTGGTATATCTAACGTGCTTATGTTCAGGTTGAGAATTGCGTTGCGCGAATGCTCAGGGGCCGAGCTTCCTTCCGAGCCCAGCCCCTGTCATCGACTTGACTGATCTACTTCTTGACCTTCGTCTTCCCGGCCCGGGCCGCCGATCCATGGCGCTTGCTGAAACATTTGCGAC